>JAPLCQ010000102.1 GCA_026392115.1 Armatimonadota bacterium
CGGCCAACCTGGTGCATCTGGCCGGAGACTGGACGCTCATGCTGGGCCACTGGGGCTTCCCGAAGCTGGGAGTGGGCGGCGGCGGACTGGCCATGTCCATCTCCCAGTGCGTGGCGCTAGTGGCCTCGCTGGCCCTCCTGCGCCGGACGCCGCTGGCCTCAGCGATGCGCCTCCCCAACCTGATGCTCTCGATCGAATGGGCCACGCGCGTTCTGCGGATAGGCGTCCCGGCGGCCGCCACGGCACTGCTCCGCTCCTCGTCCTCCATGGCCTTCACCGCGGTGCTGGCATCGACGCCTCAGGGGACTGCCGCCGTCGCCGCGTTGGGCATCGGCCTGGCAGCGGAGTCGATCGCGTTCATGCCGGGTCTCGGCTTCGGGGTTGCCGGAGCCGCCCTCGTGGGCCAGGCGCTGGGGGCGGCCCTGCCGGCGCGCGCACGGAAGTATGGCTGGGCCGCGGCGCTGCAGGCCTGCGTGGTCATGAGCAGCATGGGCGCCCTCTTCTTCTTCGCCGCCACGCCGTTTGCAGCCGTCTTCACCAAGGATGTGGCGGTTCGGGCGTGCGCGGTGGATTACCTTCGGATCATGGCGTTCTCGGAGCCGCTCCTGGCGTACAGCATGGTGCTCACGGGGTCGCTCCAGGGCGCGGGCTACACCGTCGTGCCGACCATGGTGACCGTGCTGACCTTCTGGGTTGTGCGGGTGCCGGCAGCCTATCTCCTGGCCGGACACGCCGGGTTGGGCGCTACCGGCGCGTGGCTGGCCATGTCGGGTTCGACCATGGTCTCCGGTCTGTGCATGGTGGCGATGTTCAGGTACGGCAAGTGGCAATCGACCCGCGTGTAGCCGCTGTTCCCGCCGTGAGTAACCGCGGCGCCGTGCGCGTCGTCCAAAGGGCAACTTGTCGGTTCCTGACGCTGTTGTGCTTGGTTGGATGCAGCCTCGCCGTGCAGGCCCAGTCTCCCGCGCCTCGCGTGGTGGCTGCGTTGCTCGAGCAGGGGCGTGCCGCCGATGCCGTCGTGGCGATCCACGGTTGGGCGGACCAGCGCGGGATCGATGCGAACCTTGGAAACCTTTATGGCGTGGCTCGGCTCATGGTCGGTGACATGGCCGGCGCTCGGGAAGCGTTCACCAAGACGCTCATGATCGAGGCGGACAGCCCCATGGCCTGGTATGGCCTGGGACTCGAAGCCCTTAACCGGCGAGACGCCGCAGCCGCCGACTGCTTTCGCAAGGCCGCCGTCCGCGGCGACCGCGCGCGGTGCCTGCTGGCGGAGCGCTATGCCGAACTGATGACCGGCGCTCGGGGCGTTCCCGACCTGCCGCTCCCGAACGACCTGCGGCAGCAGGGCCTGGCGCTTCGAGCCGTAGCCCTCGTTCAGCAAGGCCGGCCGTCTGAAGCCCAGCCGCTCTTGGAGCGGGCTCTGGCGGGGCTGGTGGGCGAGCCCTTCGATGAGCGTGACGGGCTGTTGATGTCATTCGACATGGCCCGACCGTTGCGGCCTTTCCGACCGAAGCGCATATCGGCAGGCTACACGGTCGATTCGCTCTGGACAGCGGCGCCGCAACCGTCGAGCGGCTTCGTGGAGATGCGGCCCAAGGCGAACCCGGATGCCGGCGGCTTCGTGGCCTACAAGGTCGATGGGCAGACGCTGTGCGTCAGCAACTCGGCCCCCAGCGTCTACCAGTGGGATTGCCGTACCGCATGGAACGGCATTCACACCCTGGAGGTTGGCCTATACGACGCCCGTGGCGCGGAGGGCTCCGTCTGGCGGGGTCGCGTGCTCGTGGCGAATCGGCAGCCATTGGCCTCGCCGCTGGCGCAGGAATGGCGGCACGCGCTGGATGGCGCCTGGCGGCATGTGACGCTGCAGGTGGGGCGAGCCGCACTGAACCTGGCAGCGTATGAGGCCGCGAGGGCAGCCGGTGACGTGGCTTCTGCGAGGCGGTACGTTGAGACCGTGGCGGCCATCAATCCGGATGATCCGCGCGTTCGCAGTTGGCTGCAGTCACAGATGCGGACACCGTCGCAAGGGCCCATCTGGCGGGTGAAGACCGATGCTCCGGTGGTAGCGATTACGTTCGATGACGGTCCGGCGCCGGGCATTACCGAGCGGCTGCTTCAGTCGCTCCAGAGCCAGGGGGCTCGGGCCACGTTCTTTGTGATCGGCCGGCACGTCGCGGCTCGTCCGGAACTGGTCCGGCGGCTGCAAGAGGCGGGGATGCAGGTGGAGAACCACTCCTACTCGCACCCCAATGTGAGCCGGCTGGGTCGGCTTGACGTGGAGCGCGAAATGCTCCGCACCAACGCCGCCATACGGATGGCGACCGGCGGACGGCCTCGCTACTTCCGGCCACCTGGGGGCAATCTGAGCCCCGAGGTGACCGCCGTGGCCGAGGCGTGGGGCATGGTGCCCTGCATGTGGTCAGTCAACGGTGAGAAACTGGAGCGGACCGACCCATTGGGGTTGGCCCGGTACATCGTGGACCGGAGCGGGCCGGGGTCGATCATCCTCCTGCACAATGGGAGGCAGTCGACCGTGGACGCCCTGCCTGCGATCCTGAAGGGCCTCCGCACCAGGGGGTTCTCAATGGTGACGGTGGATGAGATGGTCGGCAGGTACGGCGCCGCCCGGAGATAGGGCGGTGGGCCGAATGACGGGGATGCATGCGTTTTCGCCCGCGAGGGATATCGAGCGGGCTCATAATCGGGTATATGGAGTTGTGGAGTGGCGCCTCGCGCGTCCCGCTCAAGGAGGGTATTTCATGCGACGATCTCTGCTCGGTTTTGCCGGTACGCTTGCGGCGCTGGGTCTGGCCGCTTCCGTGGCCCCGGCACAGGCCGGACCAGCCGCTGAGCGCGAACTACTTGGGATTCGTATCTGGCGCGAGTGGCGCGAAGTCCTCAAGAAGCACGGCCAGCCCACCCGGATCGAAGTCGGCGCGGCCGGCGCACCGGTGATGGGTGAGATGGGCCAGAGCACGACGGGCGGGCTCATGGGCTCCGGCGGCGCGCCGGGTATGCCCGGCATGCCCGGGATGCCCGGTGGACGCATGGGCATGATGATGGGCGGCGGCGCTGCCGCAGGCGGCGGCAAGCGCATGCCCGGCGCCATGGGCGTCAGCGGCATGGGCGGCGGCTCTCCGATGCTTCCCCCCATGGGCGGCAGCATGGGCAGCGGCGGCATGGGCGCTCCTGCCGGTATGCCCGGCGGCGGCATGGCCATGGGTGGCGGAATGGGTAGCGGTGGCATGATGGGCGGCGGCCGAACACGCTGCAGTTCCTGTTCAACAAGGACGGTCGCGTGATCCAGATTCAGTCCTTCGGCTACAAGAACGGCGGCGTCACCTCGCGCGGGATCATCCTCGGCGACGCCCCCAAGAAGGTCTACACGCTCTACGGCTGGCCGCCCAAGATCGAGAAGTCGGGCAACACCATGACCCTCGACTACAGCCAGTCGGCCCATGTGGCGTTCCAGTTGGTTGATCGGAAGGACGGCAAGGGCATGCGCGTGGTGGGCATCACCATCGCCAAGACCGAAGCCGACTAGTCGGTCCCTGACGGCGCCGCATTTCGCGGCTTCTGTCTCAGTCTGCTCCGAAGGAGTCGGTCACTACGACCGGCTCCTTCTGCTATTGCGAGGGTAATGTGGCTGCCGACAAGGAAGAGGTACGGTCAAGAACCGACATCGTCGACCTCATAGGCGCCCACGTGCAGCTCAAGCGGCGCGGCCGCAACTGGCTGGGCCTCTGTCCTTTCCACCAGGAGAAGACCCCCTCCTTCCACGTGGACCCTGTCACGCAGTCCTTCAAGTGCTTCGGTTGCGGTGTCGGCGGCGATGCGTTCAGCTTCGTCCAGCGCATGGAGAACATGTCGTTCATCGAGGCGGCCGAGCGGCTGGCAGCCCGGGCAGGACTGGAGTTCGCCCGCACGGGCGGATCGTCGATGCCCACCGGCGAACGCGACGCCCTTCTCCAGATGAACATGACGGCGAAGGACTACTACCGCTCGCAGTTGGCCCACTCGTCTGATGCCCAAGCCTACCTTGACCGCCGGGGCATCACCGCCGACTCGGTGCTTCGGTGGGGCCTTGGCTACGCTCCGGAGAGCTGGGACGCGTTGATCACGTTCCTCCGCTCGCGTCAGCTCGACCTGCGCGTGGCGGCGCAATGCGGCCTCGTGGGCACCAAGGACGGCAGCCGGTACTACGATGTCTTCCGCAACCGGCTGATCTTCCCGATCCACGATGAGCAGGAGCGCATCGTTGGCTTCGGCGGTAGGGCGGTGGCGGACGAAGAGCCGAAGTACCTCAACAGCCCGGAGTCGGCTCTCTTCGCCAAGAGCAAGCTTCTCTACGGTCTGCCCTTTGCCCGGCGCAGCGTGGCCGCGTCCGGCCGCTCCATCCTGATGGAAGGCTATATGGACGTCATAGCCGCCCACCAGTCGGGCTTCACCGGCGCCATGGCAACCCTGGGAACCTCCCTGACCGGCGACCATGCCAAGAAGCTGGTGCGGTTGGCTCCGATCGTGGTGCTCTGTTACGACGCGGACCGCGCCGGCATCAAGGCCACGCTGCGCGCGGCAGAGATTCTAGAGCAACAGGAGCTGCAGGTGCGGGTGATTTCGCTGCCGGCCGGCGAGGATCCCGACTCGCTGCTGCGTAAGCGGGGCGCGGAGGCCTTTGAGATCGCTGTTGCCGAGGCGGTTGGGCGCGTCGAGTACCAGCTCCGGCGGGCGGTGGAGGAGACAGACACAGCCGCGCCCGAGGGGCAGACGGACCTGCTCCGGAAGCTGATCGCCATCCTCGCCTCGGTCCCGTCGCGTACGGAACGCGACATGCACATGGAGAAGGTCTGGAGCTACCACCCGATGCGCGCCCATGGCGCGAGCATCGTGAAGGATCAGCTCCACCGAGATGCCGAGGAGTATGCCCGTCGCTTGCGCGCCCAACAGAGGGCTGTGCAGTCCGGTGAGCCGCCACCGGCCCCGCCCCCGGCGCCACAGGCCGCATTGGCGCTGACGGCCGAGCGACGCGCCGAACTGCTGCTGGTGCGTGCGCTGGTATCGGTGGAGCACCGAGCCGACGTCCTGGGCTGCTGTGCGGCTGGCGACTTCTTCTCTACTGTGGCTTCTCGGCTCTTCGAAGCGGTGCGTGCGGGACTTTGCGGACCGCATACCGACGAGAGCGGAATCCTTGCGGCGGTCGATGCACAGGGCGACGAGGTCTTTTCGGACGGCCTGCGGCAGCTGTTGCAGGAATCCTCGGTGGTGTTGGCCAATATACCGTTGTCATCGGACTTCGTTCGCGTCGAGGCCAAGAGGCTCCGGCGTGCCAGAGTCGCTCAGGTGCAGGACCAGCTTGCCGGCTTGCTTCGGGCGCGTGAGTCCTTTGGGCCTGAAGATGAGCGCCACCTTGCCGAGTACATGAGGGTCCTTCGGGAGCTCAAAGGGTCAAGCGCGGGCTAGCGGCCCGTCGAGACCGGCGGCGCGCATCCGTCTCGCGCTACGGGTGGGAACTTGGAACACGTCAGAGACAACGTCGAGTTCAAGCGCCTCGTGGGGCGCGGCCGGGATCAAGGCTTCCTCACCTTCGACGAAGTGAACGACAGCTTCGCCAACGAGGAACTCGACTCCGACCAGATAGACATCCCACTGCGGTGGACGGCGAGGCCAACCTTGAGTTGTTGGCCCTCGATGACTCCGTCCGAATGTGGCTCCGCGAGATCGGTCGTACACCACTGCTGGACATGGAGCGCGAGATTCACCTGGCCAAGGAGATCGAGCAGGGCTGCCAGCGATCCAAGGATGAGCTGACCAAGGCGAACCTTCGCCTGGTGGTCTCCATCGCCAAACGGTATACGGGCCGCGGAATGTCCTTCTCGGACCTCATCCAGGAGGGCAACATCGGTCTGATCCGCGCGGTGGAGAAGTTCGACTTCCGCAAGGGCTACAAGTTCAGCACCTACGCGACGTGGTGGATTCGCCAAGCCATCACTCGGGCCATCGCGGACCAGGGCCGCACGATCCGCATCCCTGTCCACATGGTGGAGACGATCAACCGCCTGATGCGAGCCAGTGGTCAATTGCTGCAGGACCTGGGCCGTGAGCCCACCCTGGAGGAGTTGGCGCGTGAACTTGAGATGCCCGTGGAGCGCGTGGCGGAAGTGCATCGGATCGCCCCGGAGCCGCTCTCGCTGGAGATGCCGGTGGGCGAGGAGGACGACAGCCACCTCGCCGACTTCATCGAGGACCACGAGGCCGTGTCGCCCTCGGATGCCGCCTCGCATCTGATACTCCGCGAACGGATCGAGCAGGCCCTGAACCTCCTCACCCCGCGGGAGCGTATGGTCCTGGTAATGAGGTTCGGCCTCAATGACGGTTGCTCCCGGACGCTGGAGGAGGTGGGCAAGCACTTCCGCGTCACGCGGGAGCGCATTCGGCAGATCGAGGCCAAGGCGCTCAAGAAGTTGCGCACGCCCAACAAGAACCGTAAGCTCAAGGACTACCTTGAGTAGTCCGCCGCGGCTCTGTGGGCCCGGCGCGGTGGTGAGGCAATGAGACAACTGAAGATCGGGACCAGTTGGGTCCGCGGCGTCATTGGTGACGCCTTCACCCCGGAGTTGGCCATCCAGTTCGCGTGTGCTTTCGGCACGTACTGCGATGGTGGCTCTGTAGTCCTGGGGCGCGATACCAGGCGCTCCTCCCCCATGCTCCACGCGGCGGTGCAGTCGGCGCTGATCTCCACCGGGTGCCGGGTCATCGATCTCGGCGTCTGCACCACGCCACTGGTGTCCCATGCCGCTCGGCGACACGGCGCGGCAGGCGGCATCTCGATCACAGGCAGCCACAACGACGCCGAATGGAACGCGCTCAAGTTCCTTGGTCCCACCGGGTCGCTCCTGAACGCAGCCAACAGCGAGGAGTTGCTGGACATCTACCACGCTTCGGCGTACAGCTTCTCCGGCTGGGACGGGCTCCAGCGGACGGTGCTGGACGACGGTGCGGCGGAAAGCTACGTCGATGATCTGGTGCACGATCTGGCCGCCGACGCCATCACTGCCAGGCGCTATCGGGTCGCGGTTGACTTCAGCAACGGGGCCGCGCATGAGGTCTGCGGCCGGTTCATGAAGCGCCTCGGCTGCGAACTGGTTCCACTGAACGAGCGGCCCGCGCGTCGGTTCTCGCACGCCCCGGCGCCGCAGGTCGAGAACATGCGGCAGCTGGAGGCCGTGCTGCCCTACGTCAAGGCCGACGTGGGCGCGGCCATCAACGTAGACGGCGATCGGGCCGGCTTTGTGACCCATGATGGGCGCGCCCTGTCGGAGGAGGTGGCGCTCCCACTGGTAGCGGCCCATGTTCTGGCACGGCGCCCCGGCCTGGTGGTGACGAACCTCTCGACGTCGCGGATGGTCGATGCCGTAGCCGCCAGGCACGGTTCCACGGTATTGCGGGCCGAGGTGGGTGAGGGGTACGTCATGGACCGAGCCGCCCTGGAAGGCGCGGTGGTCTGTGGCGAGGGGTGCGGTGGCGTGGCCCTGACGCCCCAGAGCGCCACGTTCGATGCGCTCCAGACGCTGGGGCGGGTGCTGGAAGCCATGGCGCTCTCCGGCGCGACGCTCGCGGACCTCCACTCCAGTCTGCCCGCATTGGCCATGCGCAAGAGCGAACTGGCCTGCTCGCCGGACCGGGTGTATCGGGTGATCGAAGCGGTGAGGGATGAGTTTGACGACGCCGAGGTGAACGAGGCCGACGGCGTGCGGCTGGCGTGGCATGATCGATGGCTCCACGTGCGGGCATCCAACACGGAGCCCATCGTGCGGATCATCGCCGAGGCCCCCGACAAAGCCGGCCTGGAGGAGCTCTTCAGCCGGGCGGACACTGCTGCGCGCAGGGGCGCGTCGGGCTTTGGTCGCACCGAGCACGGAGCGGTCGGACAGGCCGTTCGGAGCGGCAAGCCATGAGAAAGCCACTCGCCCTCAAGATCGGTATATCAGGGGTGCGCGGCGTCGTCGGCCAGGCGCTGACCCCCCAGCTCATCAGCTCCTTTGCGGCGGCGTTCGGCTCCCATATCGGCCGCGGCCGCGTGCTGGTGGGGACCGACAGCCGGCCCTCCCGCGACATGGTGCGGCATGCGACCATTAGCGGACTGCTCAGCGTGGGCTGCCAACCCGTGGACCTTGGAATCCTGCCGGTGCCGGCGCTTCAGTTGCATATTCGCACCATCGGCGCTTTCGGCGGGGTCTGTGTGACCGCCAGCCACAACCCCATCGAGTGGAACGCGCTGAAGTTCTTTGGCGCCGACGGCATCCTGCTCAGGCCCGCCCAGGCGGAGGAACTCACCGACCTCTACCATCAGGGGGTCTTCCCGCGGATCGCCGGTCCCGACATTCCCGAGGTCCTGTTTGACGACACCGCCATCGAGTCGCACCTACAGTCCGTCCTTGCCTCGGTTGATGCCGATCTCATTCGCAGCCGCCGACTTCATGTCGCGGTCGATTGCTGCAACGGCGCCGCGTCCAGGGCCACGCCGCAGTTCCTCGAGCGGCTTGGGTGTCGCGTGACCGCCATTCACACGGACCCGGATCAGCCTTTCCCGCACAACCCTGAGCCGATCCCGGCCAACCTAGGCGACCTGTGCCGGACCGTACGTGACACCGGCGCCGATGTGGGCTTCGCGCAGGATGCCGACGCCGACCGCGTGGCCGTTGTCAATGAGCGAGGCGAGCCTATCGGCGAGGAGGCGGGACTGGCGCTGGCGGTGCTTCGCCGCCTGGAGGTGGAGCCCTCGCCCGTAGTCGTCAATATGTCCACCAGCCGCATGGTAGATGATGTTGCGGCCCTCCATGGCTGCATCGTGCACCGTGCCAAGGTGGGCGAGGTGAACGTAGTGGAGAAGATGCTGGCCGTAGGCGCTCCGATCGGCGGAGAGGGCAACGGCGGCATCATCAGCCTTCGGACGAACGCCTGCCGGGACAGCTTCGTGGGCATGGCCATCTTGCTGGAGGCCCTGGCCGCCCGCGGATGTTCGCTCTCGGCCTTCCGGTCGGAGGTGCCGACCTACTCCTTCCTCAAGGAGAAGATCACATTCCCGGCCCGCGAGGTAGCGACCGCCCTGCGTCGTTTCCGTGAGCGGTACTCGGGACAGGAGATGGACCTGTCCGACGGCGTGAAGGTGACCTGGCCGGACCGCTGGGTGCAGGCGCGCTCGTCCAATACGGAGCCCATCATCCGGGTCCTGGCCGAGGCCCCGACCGATCCCGAGGCCCGTCAGATGGTCGACGAGGCCTTCGCGGCGCTGAGCGGATAGGCCCGCATGCCGGTTGCCGCGGGGAGCGCGTTGCACGAAGCGCCTCCATGTGATAAAATGAAGGCGTGCGGAGAGATGGCTGAGTGGTCGAAAGCGGCCGCCTGCTAAGCGGTTGTAGGGGTGTTAAGCCCTTACCCCGGGTTCGAATCCCGGTCTCTCCGCCATAGCACGGGCAAGCAAGCGCGGGGCGTCCGGTCGCTGGCCGGGCGAGCCCGCGTTTGTGGCCGTAGCCTCGGTGAGTCCGGGCCCGTGCTCTCCACAGACCCAATGATAACAAACGGCCAGGCCGTCGGCATCACCCATCCCGGTCGCGGTGTAGAGAACCGCCGCGTGCTGTCCCTCCTTGTCGCCGTCGTGGTCGTATCGGCTTGTTCGCCTGCCCGGTCGATTGAGGTTGCCGAATACCTCCGCCTTCGCCGCGAGACCGCCTGTAACCGCACGCTCACCCCCGACGACGTAGCCGCCGCGCCCGCCGACCACCGCGACGCTGTGCTGGAGCTGCGCGGGGCCATCTGCGGCGTGGTCTCGTCCGGCGCAAGCGTCAAGTTCCTTCTTGTGCCGGAGCAAGGCGCGTCGTTGCTGATGGAGGCCCCGGCGGGTGGCGATCCGCTTGTCTCGGCCGCGGGCAGCCAACGGGTGCGCGTGCTTGCACGGGTTGTGGAGGGCGCGGTCGGGAACGTCGCTCCGCTGCAGCCCATCGCCGTCGCCTCCGACTCCGAAGTGACGGCCCAGGAGCGCGTCTGGGAGCAGCGCGAGGCGGCGCGCCGTCAGGCGCTCGCCTCGCGATCCATGTCCGCCGCCTCCGGCCGGTCTGTTCGCTACACGGCGCCCATGCCGCCTCCGCCACCCGGGCAGCTGAGCGAGTTGGCCCGGAAGTACCTCAGCCCCGTGGGGCAGGGCATCTACCCGGCCTACGCGGGCTTCATCGCCGGATGGAACCCGCGGCTTCCTCGCCATCAGGTGGACCAGATCACCGTCAGCCTGCTCTACTTCGCCGAGCGCCACCGCGTCGATCCACGCCTCGCCGTCGCTCTGATCATCGCCGAGTCGGGGTTCAACCCGAACGCGAAGTCGCGCGCCGGAGCGCAGGGGCTGGGGCAACTGATGCCATTCAACTCTCGCGCCTTCGGCCTTGCCAATCCCTACGATCCCATGCAGAACGTTCGCGTCTCGATGAACATCCTGAAGATGAAGCTTCAGATGTACCACGAGTCTGGAGTGCCGGACGGGCAGCTGACGGCACACCAGGTCGCCCTCACGCTGGCGGCCTATAACGCAGGTTCTGGCGCCGTTCGCAAGTTCGGCGGCATCCCGCCCTACAGAGAGACCCAGCGGTATGTGGCAAGGATCATGAGCCTCTACAAACGCCTCTGCGGCGCCCCGTAGCCGCGCGCCGGGTCCGGTCGTTTGACCGGCCATGCGCAATCCCGGTACAATCCACCTCCAGCTTCTGAAGGTGAGGCGAACCCGCGTGAAGTACAACGCCCCGAAGTACATGAACGACGTCCTGCCCGTGGCGCGCCCGGACAAGGCCTGGCTCCACTCAGCGCGATGGCGCGCCGTTGAGCGCGTCTTCCAGGATGTCTGCCGGCTCTCCGGCTATCGTGAGATTCGCACGCCGGTGATGGAGAGCACGGAGCTCTTCACACGCAGCATCGGCGAAGGCACGGACATCGTCTCCAAGGAGATGTTCAGCTTCGAGACGCGCGGCGGCGCCTGCGTCACTCTGCGCCCTGAGGGCACCGCGCCGGTCATTCGCGCCTATCTCGAGAACGGCCTTGCCTCCGAGGGGTCCCTCACCAAGCTCTACTATATTGCACGGGTCTATCGGTACGAACGCGGCCAGAAGGGCCGGTACCGTGAGCATCAGCAGACCGGTGTAGAGGTCCTCGGTTCGGCGGAGCCGCTGGTGGACGCCGAGGTCATCTCGCTCGCCGTCGAGTTCTATCGCCGGCTGGGCATCGTGGATACCGAGCTTCGAATCAACTCCGTGGGATGTCCCGGATGCCGTCCCGGCTACCGGGAACAGCTGCTTGACTTCGCGCGCCCGCTTCTGGACCAGATGAGCGCCGACAACCGCACGCGGTTCGCCACAAACCCGCTCCGAATGCTGGACAGCAAGGAGACGCAGGATCGCCAGGCGCTGCAGGATGCGCCACGCCTCGTGGACGCCCTCTGCGGGGGATGCGCCGCGCACTTCGCGGCCCTCTGCGACCTCCTGCGTCTGCTTGAGATTCCGTTCAGCCTCGACCCGCATCTGGTGCGTGGGTTCGATTACTACACGCGGACGGCCTTCGAGGTCGTCTCACGCGGCCTTGGCGCCATGAGCGCCATCGGCGGCGGCGGCCGGTATGACGGGCTGGTCGAGGAGTGCGGCGGCCCCGCCACTCCGGGCATCGGCTTCGGCATCGGCACCGAGCGGTGCCTGATCGCGCTGGAATCGGCTGGGATTGACCTGCCCATCGACGATGAGGCGCCCGTGGCGTTCCTCGTGGCGATGGGGCCGGACGAGCGCGCCCGCGCCGCGCGACTGCTGCTGGATCTTCGCCGAGCCGGTGTCAGTTGCGATGCCGACTATGGCGCACGCTCCATGAAGGCGCAGATGCGGCAGGCGTCCCGCCTCGGGGCGCGTTGGGCGGTGATCCTGGGAGAAGACGAGTTGTCGCGCGATGGTTGCTCGCTCAAGGACCTGCAGGGCGGCGCGCCGCAGTGTGAGGCTCCGCTTGCGAGCCTGGTGGAGCTTCTGTCGCAGTAGCCATTGGAAGAGGGGAGACTAGCTTGGAGACCTGGCAGCGAACGGTGGACTGTGGCGCACTGCGGGCGGAGCACGTGGGACAGCAGGTTGTGCTCAACGGCTGGGCGCACAGCGTTCGTGACCATGGCGACCTTGTCTTCATTGACCTGCGCGACCGTACGGGCCTGATCCAGCTCCGCGCCGACGCGGCGTCCGGAGCGGAGGCGGTTGCGGCCGCCGGTGGCGTTAAGCCCGAATTCGTCATCAGCGTTGCCGGTGAGGTTCGGCGCCGCGCTGACGGCATGGAGAACCCCAAGCTAGACACCGGCGCGGTGGAAGTGAACATTATCAGCCTTCGGGTGCTCAACACCTGCCGACAGCCGCTCCCGTTCCAACTCAGCGATGAAGCGCACATGGCTCTGGTCAACGAAGAGCTCCGCGTCAAGTACCGTTACCTCGACTTGCGCCGACCGTCGATGTACCAGACCCTCAAGCTGAGGCACGACGTGGTAGCCCTGATGCGGCGCCATCTGGGGGCGAAGGGTTTCCTTGAGATCGAGACGCCCATCTTTACCAAGTCGACGCCCGAAGGCGCGCGCGACTATCTGGTGCCTTACCGGCTTGAGCCGGGCTTCTTCTATGCCCTGCCGCAGTCGCCGCAGCAGTACAAGCAATTGCTCATGGTGGCCGGCTGTGAGCGCTACTTCCAGATCGCCCGGTGCTTCCGCGACGAGGCCCAGCGCGCCGACCGCCAGCCCGAGTTCACGCAACTCGACGTCGAGATGTCCTTCGTCACCCAGGAGGACGTCCTGCGGCTCACCGAGGACCTGACCGTCGAGCTTGTGGAGACCCTCTCCGCGAAGACGCTGGGCTCGAAGCCGTTCACGCGTCTGACCTATGACGAGGCGATGGCGCGCTACGGCTCCGACAAGCCCGACCTCCGCTTCGGGCTGGAGCTGGTCAACCTCGGCGAGTGCCTGCGCGAGACCACGTTCGGCGTCTTTCGCGCCACGCTGGATGCAGGCGGACTGGTTAAGGCCCTGCGCTACCCGGGCGGCGCGTCCCTATCCCGCAAGGAGATCGACACCCTAGGCTCCATGGCGCGCGACAGTGGCGCCAAGGGACTGGCCTACCTACAGGTCGATGCTTCGGCGGACGGCGCGGCACTGTCGGCTCGTGGCCCGGTCGCGAAGCACCTGACCGCCGACGAACTGGCCGCGGTTCTTGCCGCAGCGCAGGCCGAGCCCGGCGACCTGGTGCTTTTCGCCGCCGACCGGCCGAAGGTTGTGGCCCAGGTTCTGGGTCGCATGCGCACGGAGATTGGCGCGCGCCTGAAGCTGGCCGATCCGAACGTGCTCTACTTCTGCTGGGTGACCGACTTTCCACTCGTGGAATGGAACGACGACGAGGCGCGGTGGGACGCCAGCCACCACCCGTTCACCATGCCGCACCCGGAGGACCTGGGCTTCCTGTTGGATGACCCGGGCCGCGTCCGGGCCCAGTGCTACGACATCGTCTGCAACGGCGTCGAATGGGCGTCCGGCTCCATCAGAATCCATCGGCGCGATATCCAGGCGCAGGTGTTCGGGCTTCTCGGGATCGACGAGGCCACCCAGCAGGAGCGCTTCGCGCATATGCTCGAGGCCTTCGAGTTCGGTGCGCCGCCCCACGGAGGCATCGCGCCAGGCATCGACCGGCTCATCATGCTGCTCACCGATACGGAGAACATCCGCGAGGTGATGGCATTCCCGAAGCTGGGCGGCGGCTCCGACCCGATGATGGGCGCGCCTAGCGAGGTCGATGCGGCGCAACTGGCCGAGTTGGGCCTGCGAATCGTCAAGGAGTAGGCGACTCACGACGCGGTTTGACTTCCCGTCGCCTCTGCCGCTATAATGCTCTTGCATGCCCTCGTAGCTCAGCGGATAGAGTACCGGCCTCCGGAGCCGGGTGCACAGGTTCGAGTCCTGTCGAGGGCGCCACATGATCGAGGCCGGCCATCGGGATTGCCCCGATGTGCCGGCCTCTCGCGCAAGATATCCGAGGAGGGCGTTCGCTTCCAGTCGCACATTGACGGCAGCATGCACCACTTTACTCCCGAGAGCGTTGCGGCCATCGAGCGCAATCTTGGGCCGGACATCGCCATGGTCCTGGACGAGTGCGCTCCGTTCCCCTGCCCCCACGACTACGCTCGCGAGTCGATGCAGCGGACGACGCGTTGGGCCGCTCGTGCGCTGGCCGATCAGGCGGCGCACGGCTGCTTGGCGACCGGCGGCTGGGAGCAGGCCCTCTTTGCCATCGTCCAGGGCTCGGTCTACCGCGATCTGCGGCTCGAGTCTGCCCGCGAACTGGTGGACCTCGGCTTTCCAGGGTATGCCATCGGCGGGTTGGCGGTAGGCGAAGAGGCGGGCCCGCGGCGCGAGTGCATCGAGTGGGTGACCGACCTCCTCCCCGCCGAGAAGCCGCGTTACCTGATGGGCGTGGGCACCCCGGTCGATATCCTCGACGCCGTGGAGCGCGGCGTGGACATGTTTGACTGTGTTCTGCCCACACGCAACGCCCGCAATGCCCAGGCCTACACGCCCGATGGTTCGGTCAATCTGCGCAATGCGCGCTTTCGGTCGGACTTTGGTCCCATCGACGACCATTGCCCCTGCCCGGTATGCGCCCGCCATTCGCGGGCATATGTGCGGCACCTTTTCGCCGCCAAAGAGATGCTTGGGCCCACTCTTGTAACGCTGCACAACCTGTGGTTCTACTCGGGGTTGATGCAGGCCGTTCGAGCCTCGATCACGGAGGACCGCTTCGCCGCGTTCGCCCGGACGTACCGTGAGCGGTACGATGCGGCCTCGAGGGGGGGCGGCGATGAATAGCCTTGCCGTGGCGTTGGTTGTCCTGGCGCTCACGCAGGGCGCGCCGCCGCCGCCTGCCGCCACGGTCCAGCCGGCCCAGCCTCCGAAGCTGGTGTACGCTGGTTCGTCTACGGCCTTCGTGTGCGCCGATAGCCTGTTCGCCGCGGTCGCCGTGCTGATGAACAGCGGCCAGATGAAGTCGGCAGGGCATCGGGTGGAGTTCTTCGCGGCCAACGGCCTGGAGTACGCTGGAGGCGACACGCGCCCCTCCATTCCCGAGCTCGATCCCGGCGCGTGGCATGCGGTTCGATGCTCGATGGCGCCGACCAAGGTTGATAGCCCACTGGTGCTGGGCGCCGTCTCCAAGCAGGACGGCGCCATACCGACCTACGTAGTGCAGCCGCTCCATCACCTGGAGACCGACCCAGGTGCCGAGGCTCAGCGGGTTCCCGCGGCGCCCGGCGGACGTGTCCGGGGCAAGCGCGCCTACGTGGAGACGCTGAACCTGCGCGTCTCGGTGGAGACCACCGTGGCGGGCGTGCCGTTGCTGCTGTTGGCATGCCGCACGAAGTCGGGGTGGCGCCGTGCGGGCGCCGTGGCGCCTCTGGCGTCGGTCCTCAGCGCCGAGTCGGGGCAGGAGCCCTGGTGGGAAGTGATGAAGCTGGACGAGATGTCCGTCTCCGCTGCCGCCGATGCCGCAGTCCTCACCCTGTCCGGCTCCGTGGGGTTGCGTTGGAAAGCCACGGCTACCATCGCGCTCAGGGTCGGTCGCTCCGCCGCCGACATCACGCTGCGCCTCTCTCCGCTGAAGAGCGTGACGTGCCGCGCCGTCCGGCTGGCGCCCTTCTGCGCGGGCGACAGGTCGTTCGGGGCGGCAGTCGCTGAGAGCCTGATCCCTGCGTCCGATGCGCGAGGCGGTGTGGGAGCCGTTCGTTGGGGCGAGATCACGACCGGCGTGGCCGTGGATCCTGCCTCGGCGTCTATGCAGTGGTCGCCCTCGTTCGTCCCGGTAGTGCCGGGGCTCGATTACGTGCCGATAACCTTCGAGTGGGCGCCCACAAGCGCCGCGAGCGCCCTTGCGGCCGGCGTTCGCCTGGAGTTCAAGGCGCGCCTGTTCGCGATGCCGGGAACGGTCACCGTCCAGGAGGCCATGCGTCACGCACCCGCGACGGTCCCGTCGGCCGAGCCGCCCGCGGCGCAGCCGACCATCCTGTTGCCCGACCCGGATGGTTCGACTACTTCCTCTGGACGGTGATCGCGTAGAGGGTGGCGCCCTCGGTCCGCGAAAGGACAACGGCAGCCAGCTTCTTGCCCTCGGTCAGGCTGAACCTGTACCGGTAAACCGCATACCGCTTCTCACTCGACGCAGCCAGGCTTCCGGCAGGTCGGCACAGGAACGCTACCGGGGCGCCGGCGGCTGCGTTCCAGCCCTCACCGATGGGGAATGAGATGAGCTGCTCCGACTTGTCGGAGAAGACGAGCGTCATCGTGACCATCAGGCCCGGCTTGGCGCCCGAGGCCAGGACGTACACGACCGCCCCCTCTGGAGACTGCGCCGCGTTGGCGAACTCCACACGCTGACCTGTGAATGGTACGCCGTCGCCCATGCCCGGCGCGGAGCCCGGCCACCTGAACGCCAGGGCTCGCGACGAACCGAGACCCGTGCCGATGGCGGGTTGCCACAGAGTGTCCGCCGTGGCCAGTGAACCGGCGAAGGGCGGGCAGACCAACTCCGCGGACCGCTTTGATGCGGCGGGCCGCTTGCCGCCGGTCGGAGCGGGCGGGCCAAGGGGCAACTCGGCCATCCACAGCCGGCCCATGATCACCTTCACCGGATGGACCCGCATGTCGTAGGGACGCACCGACGGGAGGGTGGACTGCCACGTGTCGCCGACCTTCAAATCCCACACCAGCCAGTACGAGCCGTCGTTGGGCGGAGCCGTCACGGCGGCCAGCAGATCCGGCAGCTGCTCACCGGGCGCCACATCCTGTGTCAAAGGCGTGGTCTCACCTTCCCAGAGGGCTTCGACGCCGTCCTGGTAGTACCAGTGGTAGCCGACCCGGACAGCGTCGCGTCGCCAAGCCTGGGCCCCGGCGTTGCGTACGCCGATGGGCACCATAAGCCGCTTGGAGGCGGGGAGTTGGTCGGGCGTGTAGTCGTTCATGAACACGGCGCCCACGTCGGCATCGATGATGCCCGCGGCGTCTGCGTCCGACGTGGCCGCGGTCAGCTGGTCGGAACCGACCTCCCACCAGACGACCGGGCACTGGGCGGCCATGGCATCATCGACGAAGGCGGCGCGCCCTGCCGGGGTCGCCGTCGTCAGCAGGACCTTCACCTCCGTGGCGGCGCCCGGTGGCACCTGTGCAGGAAGGGCGGCGGACGCGTCTGCCAGCCCGCCGTCGCTGCGTCCACTGGGACCATCGACGCCGATGCGGGCGCGGACGACGGTTCCGGCCGGCCAGGGCTCTGAGCCGTCGTTGCGCAGAACGGCTCGGACAGGATACGCCGCTCCGGCCTCAAGCGCGGCAGGAAGATCACTCCAGAGCAGCGTCGGGCGCATGACCTTGTCCGCTGTGACGGTGATAGGAAACGTGGCCAGCACCGACGGTGTCGCCGTCGCAGCCGTTGGGCGCAGCGAGACCTCGAGGCGCCATTCGCCGGCCGTGGCGGGGGCACGCACCGACAATCGCTGAGGCCGGGCTTGGAACGGCTCCATGTCGGCAGGGATGGGACTGGCCTCGGGCGTGCCTGCCAGTTGGCCGTCTGGAGCGATCCATCGTGTGGCAAGCTGATGAGCCGCCGCGGTGACTGACGCCGATCCTGAGTTGCGCAACGTGACATCGAACAGAGCGAGCGCGCCGGCGCCGACCGTGGCGGGAGCCGTGCTTGAGATCGCTTCGGCCCGAAGGCCCTGCGGCGCATGCCAGGCGCGTGACCATGCTGCGGTGGCATCCAGAAGGGCGGCTTCGAACTCCAGCGTCGGCGCCACGGCGGCCCCTGATTGGAAGTCGTTCCAAGCCTCCAACAAGATCCACTGCGCCTTGCCGCGGACCTGGTTCCGCCACGAAGTGCGGAACCCGTCGATGCCCGACTCGCCCAACGACTCGGGCCTCAGGCGCGTGGCGACGACGGCGCCTTCGGCCGTACGCCCCTCGGCAGACGGCCATTGAACGGCTGCGCCGTCGCCGGCCTCGGTCGCCGCACAGACGAGGCTGTCGCAGCCGGTAGCGCGCCACACACCCTCGCGGAGGGACTGCGCGGCTGCCTTCGTCAGCGATCCCGGCGCCACGGCTCCCGTCACGAAGATGGGTAACACAGCCCCTGTCGGCGAACCAGGCACGACGATGTGGGCGCGGCCCAGGCGAGGCACTCGAATCGCGAAGGCCCGGACCAGGTCCACTAGCCGTGCCTGCTCAGCGGCATCGGCCAGGTTCGCGGCATGGCCGGCGCCGAAGTCGATCAGCGGCGCTACAGGGAGCACAGCCTCGCGCCTGCCGGCCAGCCATCGTTGGGCCGCCCCAAGCGCCAGGGCGCCGCGGAGCGCCAGGCGCCTCGCATCGGAACCGGCAATCGGTATGCGGACCGCCAGGGCATCGATGCCGGAGTCGCGCATCCGGGCCAGTTCGCGTCGATGCGCCTCGACGCTGTCCGAGCTGAGCCACGGCCCTTCACCGTCCAGCGGATGCGTGGTGGCCAGGGTGGCCCCGGACGCGGCGCGGGTTGAACGTAGCGGGAGACCCTTGCGGGGGTCGCTCTGCCAGTCCACCAGGTAGACGGCCCAAAGGAGCTTGGGGAGCTTCAGCGTTGCTGGATCAGCAAGCCGGGCCGGGCCGGGCGACGGATTGGGCGCGGGCGCAGGCGCCGCCGTCACCTTGGGGACGGAGGGTGACCGCGCCGCGACCAGTGACGGCGCGACGTTCGTGGCGCCTCCCCCCTCGCGCTCAACCATGGCGACTTCTGAGGCGGCCGACCATTCATCTTTCGCAATGATCCCGTCGATGTTGGGCGCACGTTTGCCGACCTTGGGGCAGATGCGCTTCGCGCCCAGCGCTTGCGGCGCAGCGGGCGTGAGCAGCAGGTCGGTCCAGAGGTCGGTCTTCCAGGCGTCGGCGAGGCTCTGCACCTTGGGCGCGAGGCTCAGCAAGGGAGTGGTATCGCCAGCGGCGCTCAGTGCGGCAATATTCACCGCGATCCGCGTGTCGGCTTGCGGCGGACCACCCACCTCGATCCATGGCAGCGCCAGTTCAACGGTGTAGGACTCGCCGCCGCCTGCCCGGTTCAGGTCGCCCACATGCGTGACGTAGTACCGGAAAGGCACCGGCGAGCCGTCGGACGTCTTGCGGAAATCGTCGAAGCCGCCGAGGCCCGCCGCGTTGGAGCCACGGTATATCTGGGCGCCACCCGCCACGCTGACGGCCATCATGGCCAGCGTCTTGCCGTCCGGCGAAGAGACATAGAGGGCCAGGCAGTCGTCCTTCAGCACGTCGGCAAACGGCGCGGCACGGTCGCCCTGCAGCGTCGGCTTACGGATGGTGGCGGCCAGGTAGAGGTAATCGTCGTCGTGGGCTGTGTAGCAGAGGACGGCGGATCTGGGAGGCGTCTGCCCCGCTGCGCACTGAGCCGCGAACGCGGCCACCAGTAGCAGCACGAGGGCTCGGCACAATCGCATGGGGCGTCCCTTCGGGGTCATTCGGTGTGGCTGTAGTGGTACGTCATACATTACTACGCATCAGCGGGCGTCTCGGAGCCCTTCGTGGGCTATTATGGCACAGGCGGCCCTGGCGGGGCGGTGCGGTCCCGTGGGCCGGAGCGGCGCGTGGTAGACTCCAGCTTGAGCAAGCACAGGATCGGGAAGAGTGTCGCAATGAACAGAGATGCGGAAGTCGTCCGCGTGATGGAGCGTGAGATGCAGCGGATCGCCGACGAGGCGCTTCGTGGCTTCTTCTCGGGCGTGCCCCAGCCGGAGAAGTACTGGCAGCCGCGTGCCGACGTGCATGAGACCGCCACCAGCGTCATCGTCAAGGTAGAGGCGCCCGGCGTGAGGCCCGATGCCCTGACAGTGGCCCTCTCATCGGACGACCGCGTGCTTACCGTCTCAGGTACTCGCTACGAGGACCACGAGGAACGTGAAGACCGCATCCGATGCTACCAGCTCGAGATCTACTTCGGTCCGTTCGAGCGGCAGATACCGTTGCCCGCAGGCGTCCGCGTCGATCGTGACGCGGTGACCGCCAAGTACAGGGATGGGATGCTGCTCGTGCACATACCCAAGGGGCGGCAGCGCCCGCGCACCGCCACCGAGGTTGAGGTCGAATAGGCATAACGCTGCGCCGCAGCGCATAGGGCAACCATGGAAGACCAGAACCAAACCGTTACCATCAGCGAGCCGGAAGCCGTACCCCGCATCGAGTCGGACGGGAGGATTGCCATCCCGGAAGAGCTCAACCTGCTCCCGTTGCGTGAGTTCGTGATGTTTCCCGTTCTCGTCACGCCGCTGGGCGTCGGGCGCGACAGCTCCGTCCGGCTTGTGAACGAGTCGGTCGTCGGCGGCAATCGCGTCATCGCCGTTTCGGCCCTGCTCAATCCCCTGGTCGATGAGCCGGGCTTGGACGATGTGCAGCGGATCGGCTGCGCCGTCGCCATTCGCATGATGGGTCAGCTACCGGACGGAATCCGGCTCATCGTTCAGGGCATCGCGCGGATCGAGCTGCTCGATGCCGTCCAGACCGAGCCCTACCTGCGCGTGCGGGTCCGGAGGATCGAAGAGCCCGAGGTGCCGGTCGACCAGACGCTGGAGATCGAGGCCCTTAAGCGCTCCATTTCAGCGCTCTTCCAGAAGGCCGTCTCCCTTTCGCCGGACATGGCGGACGAGCTTCAGGCTTTCGCCGGTGGTGTGCAGGACCCCCGGG
Source organism: Armatimonadota bacterium (assembly GCA_026392115.1). GTDB lineage: Bacteria > Armatimonadota > Chthonomonadetes > Chthonomonadales > CAJBBX01 > CAJBBX01. The sequence continues at coordinate 20,804 of JAPLCQ010000102.1, forward strand.
TGCTCGCCGACCTGGTGACCGCCCATATGCCCCGCCTCACCGCCGATGACCGGCAGCGGGTCCTCGCCACCATCCCCGTCCGGGAGCGGATGCAGGCGGCGATGGGGTTGCTGGCCCGCGAGGTCGAGGTGCTCGAGCTGGGCAGCAAGCTCCATTCCCAGGTAGCCAGCGAACTCGGGAAGACCCAGCGCGAGTACTACCTTCGTGAGCAGATGAAGGCCATCCAGCGCGAGCTCGGCGAAGGCGATGAGCACACCCGCGAAATCGACGAGCTCCGGGAGAAGATCGAGGCCTCGGGAATGCCCGCAGAGGCGCGCAAAGAGGCCGACCGCGAGTTGGAGAGGCTTCAGCGCATTCCTTCGGCCGCGCCGGAGTACACGGTCTCTCGCACCTATGTCGACTGGCTGGTGGCGCTGCCCTGGAGCAAGGCCACGATCGACAACCTCGATATCGCCCAGGTCAAGTCCGTCCTCGACTGCGACCACACCGGCCTCGAGAAGGTGAAGGATCGCATCCTCGAGTTCCTGGCCGTGCGGAAGTTCAAGGGAGAGGGCCCTATCAGGCAGCCCATCCTCTGCCTGGCGGGACCTCCCGGCGTCGGTAAGACCTCACTGGGCAAGAGCATCGCCCGGGCGCTGGGCCGCGAGTTTGTCCGCATCTCCCTGGGCGGCGTGCGCGACGAGGCAGAGATCAGAGGGCATCGGCGGACCTACATCGGCGCCCTGCCGGGCCAGATCATCCAGGGCATCCGTCGCGCCGGCTCCAACAACCCGCTCTTCATGCTCGACGAGATCGACAAGGTCACCGCTGATTTTCGGGGCGACCCGTCGTCGGCCCTCCTGGAGGTGCTCGACCCCGAACAGAACGGTACGTTCCGCGACCACTACCTGGAGGCGCCCTTCGACCTCTCGCGCGTGCTGTTCATCACGACGGCCAATATGCTCGACACGATCCTACCGCCGTTGCGGGACCGGATGGAGGTGATAGAGCTGGGCGGCTACACCGAAGAGGAGAAGGTCGCCATCGCGCGGCGGCACCTCATCCCGAAGCAGATCGGTGAGCATGGCATGAAGGGCAAGCTCAAGTTCACCACGCCGGCCGTGGTTTCGGTGATCCGGGGGCACACCCGCGAGGCGGGCGTTCGCAACCTCGAGCGCGAGATTGCCTCCGTATGCCGCAAGGCGACCCGCTCATTCGCCGAGGGCCGCGAGAAGCCTCTCAGCGTGGGACTGGCGCAAGTGACCGAGTACCTCGGCGCGCCGCGGTTCGAGCGCGAGGAACTAGATGAGCGGCAGCGGCGCCCCGGCGTGGCCGTCGGCATGGTCTGGACACCCGTGGGAGGCGACATCATCTTCATCGAGGCGGCCGCCATGAAGACCAACGGTCGACCCGGCACGTTAGTTCTAACGGGGCAGTTGGGCGATGTCATGCGCGAGTCGGCCCAGGCCGCCCTGACCTATGTGCGCTCCCGGTCGAGCCAGATCGGCGTGGACCCTGCCTTTGCCGACAACCACGACATCCATATCCACGTTCCTGCCGGCGCCACGCCCAAGGACGGTCCCTCGGCGGGCATCACCATCGCGACGGCGCTGGCGTCGCTGATGACCGGCCGCCTGGTTCGCAGCCGCCTGGCCATGACGGGTGAGATCACGCTCAGCGGCAAGGTGCTGCCCATTGGCGGCGTGAAGGAGAAGGTCTTGGCGTCGCATCGGGCGGGAATCCGGACCATCCTCCTGCCCAAGAGGAACCGGAAGGACTACCTGGAGGACGTGCCCGCCGAGGTGCGCGACGCCGTGGACTTCCACTTCATGGAGGACGCCGCCGCCGTGCTGGAGCTGGCGCTGGAGCCCCTTACGTCGGAGGCTCCGTCGGGTTCTTAGGAGCAACCAACGGGGCCATCTTGTCCAGCTGATCCCGCAGGCCATCGTTCACTTCAACGGCGCCGGTGATCGACACCGACGCTTGGTCCACGCTCACATCGGTGATGCAGACGGGGAAGGGGAGCGCGCCGAAGTCGAAACCTGACGAAAGCCGACGGGCGAACCGGCGCAGGATCGCCCGCGGAATGGGCAGCCTCACGCCAATCACCGTCATCCTGTCGGGATCGTATGCGAGCCGCGTGGGCGATACGAGGCGGGGTTCGGCTCGGACCGTGAAATCCCACCACCTGCCCAGCATCCGCCTGCGGCCGTAGAGGATCAGCTTGCCCCGATGGAGCCTGAGCACGCGCACACGGTAGTCGGGGTCGGCGCCGACATCCTGCTTCAAGTAGCGGTTGATGGCCGCCTCGGTGACTATGGTGTGGAACCCGGCCGCGCCCACGGAGCGGACCTTGCGTCGACCGATGTCGATCTTCAGCCGGGTCAGCGTCACCTCGAGCTCCGCCAGTTCGATGGCATCCCTCAGCTTTACCGTCGACCCGTGGACGGCCACGCGCGACAGGTCGCCCCGAACCGTGTTCAGCGGCGCCCCGTCCACGCGCACCGTCCATGCCGCTGCCGGGCCGATGTAGCCGTCCAGTTGCTCACGGATGAGGCGTTCGGCGTGCCGGTTGATGGGGCGGGCGCACCCGGGCAGTAGGAAGGCGGAGGCCAGCGCCGCGAGGACGCGGGCCGGCCTCCGCCAGAACCAAGGCATCATCAGTCGCCCGATGCCAGCTCCTTGACCATCTCTCCGACGTACTGCTTCGCGTCGCCGAAGAGCATCAGGGTCTTCTCCATGTGGTACAGCTCGTTCTCGATCCCCGCGAACCCGGCGGCCATGCCGCGCTTGATGACCATCACCGTGCGGGCCTTGTCCACATCGATGATCGGCATGCCGTAGATCTGGCTCGACTTGTCATGCCGCGCTGCCGGGTTGGTCACGTCGTTCGCCCCGATCACCAGCGCGACATCGACCTGCGGCATATCCGGGTTGATTTCGTCCATCTCCAGCAGCCGCTCGTACGGGATGTCGGCTTCGGCCAGCAGGACGTTCATGTGGCCGGGCATGCGTCCGGCCACCGGATGGATGCCGAAGCGCACATCGACGCCGCGCTTGGTCAACTGGTCGCAGAGATCGCGGACCTTATGCTGGGCCTGTGCCACGGCCATGCCGTACCCGGGAATGATGACCACGCTCTGGGCCATTCCCAGGATCGCCGCGGCCTCGTCCGGCTGGGCGCTACGGACGGGCTTCGCCTCAACCTTGCCCGCCACAGCGGCCTGAACCTGCCCGAAGGCGCCGAACAGCACGTTGGTGAACGAGCGGTTCATCGCCTTGCACATGATGACCGAGAGGATGAAGCCGCTGGAGCCGTCCAGGGCGCCCGCGATGATCAGCAGCTTGTTGTCCAGCACGAAGCCCATGGCCGAGGCCGACAGGCCCGCGTAGGAGTTCAGGAGCGAGATCACCGTCGGCATGTCGGCGCCGCCGATGGGGATGATCAGGAAGACGCCGAAGAGCAGGGCCAGGAGGATCAGCAGCGGGAACATGAGTTGCCCCACCACTCCGCCGGCCAGGCCCGCCTGGGTTGGATCGATCGCCAATGCTATGCCGATGAGGGCCGCGATGGCCAGGATGGCGAGGTTTACGAAGTTTTGCCCCTTGTAAGTGATCGGCCGGCTCGGCAGAATCCCCTGCAGTTTGCCGAACGCCATCAGGCTACCCGTAAAGGTCAGGTAGCCCAGCAGAACCTCCAGTGCGAGGACGCCACTGGTGAAATGGTCCAGATGTCCGCCGTGCTGGGACCGCGCCAGATAGTACTCCGCCGTGCCCACCAGTCCCGCCGCCAGTCCGCCGAAGCAGTGCGACAACGCGGTCCGCTGCGGAACCGCCGTCATGGGCATGAGCAGGGCGATCGGGATGCCGATGCCGGCGCCCACCAGAAGGGTGAGGACGATCCAGTGGAACGCCTTGATCTCGGGTAGGAGCAACGTGCCGACGATGGCCGCGGCCATGCCGATCTCGCCCGCCCAGACGCCCTTGCGGGCCGTCTTGGGCGCATTGAGCCACTTCAGAGCGAGGATGAAGAGCGCGGCGGCGATCAGGTACGACGTCTGCGTCAGGATGGGGTTGCTCATCGGGCGCCGCCCTCGGTCTTGCGGTTATCCCGCGACTTGAACATCTTCAGCATGCGGTCCGTGATGAGGAAGCCGCTGACCACGTTGATCATGGACGCCGTGACCGCCAGGGCGCCGAGGATCGAGAAGAGGTTGATCGCACCGCCCTGCTTGCCGAGGATCACCAACGAACCCACAAGGCTGATGGCCGAGATGGCATTGGTGAGGGACATCAGAGGCGTGTGCAGCAGCGGGGAGACGCGGCGGATCACCTCGAAGCCCAGGAAGGTGGCGAGTACGAAGACGTAAAGGTTCGAGACGAGCGAGCTGGTTTCCATGGAGTGCTCCGTGTCCTATGCCTGTGCGGCGGCGGCGCGGGGCTCAAGCCCCAGCCGCTCGCGGACGAGGGGGTGTACGACCTCGCCCTGATCGATGACGAGGGTGCCCTGCGCGATCTCATCGCCGCCAAAGCTCTCCGCGGTCAAGCCCTTGATGTGCGTGAGGAAGGCCACGACATTGCGGGCATAGAGCTGGCTGCTGTGGAAGGGTAGAGAGGCCGGCACGTTCAGCGGTCCGATGACGGTGGCGCCGCCGCACTCCACGCTCTGCCCGGCCACGGTGGCCTCGCAGTTGCCGCCACGTTCGGCGGCCAGGTCCACGATCACGGAGCCGGGCCGCATGGCCAATACCATATCGCGCGAGATCAGCACCGGGGCGGTCCGACCGGGCACGGCGGCTGTGGTCACGACCACGTCCATGTCCGCCACCACGCCGGCCATCAACTCGGCCTGGCGTCGGTAGAAGGCCTCATCCATTGCCTTGGCGTAGCCGCCCTGGCCGTCGGCGGTCTCCATGGGCAGTTCGAGGAACTTGGCGCCGAGGCTCTCCACCTGCTCCTTCACGGCGGCGCGCACATCGTACGCGGTGACGATCGCGCCGAGCCGCTTGGCCGTGGCGATGGCCTGCAAGCCCGCTACGCCGGCTCCCACCACGAAGACCTTGCTGGGAGTGATGGTGCCCGCGGCCGTCATCATCATGGGGAAGAGCTTGGGCAGGTGGTTGGCCGCCATCAGCACGGCCTTGTAGCCTGCCAGGCTGGCCTGCGACGAGAGCACGTCCATCGTCTGCGCACGGGTGATGCGCGGCAGCAACTCCAGCGCGAATGCGCGCACGCCGGACGGCGCGGCCACCGCGGCGGCCGCGGCCTCGCTCAGGGGCTCAAGGTGCCCCACCAGCATCTGACCGCGACGCACCAATGCGCTGTCGGCCTTCCATGACGCCGGGTCCGCACCCAGCGATCTGACCATGGCCACCGCTTCAGCCTGCTCGAACACTTCCGCCCGGGAGCCGACGATGGCGCAGCCTGCCGCGCTGTAATCGGCGTCGGTGAACCCGGCGACCGATCCAGCGCCGGTCTCGACCACGATCTCAAAGCCCGCCTTCTTCGCCGCAGCCACCGCGACCGGGGCCATAGCGACGCGCCGCTCGCCCGGGTAAACCTCTCTTGGGATGCCTAACTTCACCGATGTGCCTCCGCCATTCGTAGGCGCCTGCGCCGGGTGCAGCGTCTGGTCTGCGTTCCTCAGCCGGGCCGGGTAGGTGCAGCATTCGCGGGTCTGACCAACGGAACCCGCCGCTTGCGGCGAGTCGGCCGGTCGGACACGCGAATTGCCTCCACGAGGGGCTACGAGTCGCAGGCGGCGTATGTGCCCACGACACGCAATGAGATGCCGCCTTTGCCGGCGAATTCGCATATGCGACCGACCGGGAGAGGGGCGTCGAACCGACGCATAGCGCCGATCCTGAAGTCTACCAGACACGGCCCCGAGGCCCGGGCTGGTCCGCGGGACCTGGGGCGGGCGGTATACTCTCGGGCACCAGATCGCCACACCATGATTTGGCGGCGGCGCTGGTGTCGGTCGGGTCGGCTAGGGGAGCGGGTACGTGTCCTACACGGTAGCGGTGGCTCAGATCAAGCCCAAAAAGGCGGACTACCAGCACAACCTGGCCCGCGTGGCCGGTGTGTTCGAGCAGGTGGCGCACCTTTCGCCCCGCCCGGATGTGCTGGTCCTGCCCGAGACTGCCATGAGCGGCTACTTTCTGGAGGGCGGGGTCCGCGAGGCCTCGCGCACCGCCCAGGAGCTGTTCACCAACCTTCTTGCCCGCTTCCGCGCCAGCTTCCCGGTCGATGCCGTTCTGGACGTGGTGGTCGGCTTCTATGAGGCCGCCGAGGGGCGCTTCTACAACTCCGCCCTGTATGCCACGCTGAGCGGCACTGAGTGCCCGGAGCCGTCCCGCATCGTCCACGTGCACCGCAAGTTCTTTCTGCCCACCTACGGCGTCTTCGACGAGAAGCGGTTCGTGGATCGCGGTCGGACCATCGCGGCCTACCCTACGCGTCTGGGCCCCGCCGCCATGCTCATTTGCGAGGATGCCTGGCATTCGGTCTCCAGCGCGGTGGCCGCCCTGCAAGGCGCGCTGTCCCTGTACGTGCTCAGCGCGTCGCCTGGCCGAGGGTTTGAGGGCGCCACTACCGGCAATCTTCAGCGTTGGGATCGGTTGCTGCCTGGCATAGCAGAAGAACACAATATCTTCGTGGTCTACGCCGGACTGGTGGGCTTCGAGGGAGGCAAGGGGTTCACCGGCTCGTCGCGCATCGTCGATCCTTGGGGCGCCGAGGTGGTCCGCGGTCCGGTCTTTGATGAGTGCGTGGTGTCGGGCTCCGTGGACCTCGACCTTCTGGCCGCGGCCCGGGCCGGAACGCCGCTCCTCATGGACTTGGAGTCGAATCTTGGAGACCTGAGCCTCATGCTGGATCGGCTGGTGCGCGGCCCGCACGAACTGCTTGGAGCCAACCTGTGAGCGTACTCGAACCGCAGTTGCTGGTCGTCGCGGCGAAGGCCTTCGATCCGGCGGACGACACCCCGCTTGCGCTGAATGCCGACCTGACAGTGGAATGGCTGGTCGAGTTCCTGCGCGACGAGATCGTTAGGCGCCGGGGCTTCCGCCGCGCGGTTGTGGGTCTTTCCGGCGGTGTCGACTCGTCACTGACGGCCTACCTTTGTGCGCTGGCCCTGGGCGCCGAGAACGTCTTCGGGGTCCGCATGCCGTACCGCACCAGCAGTCAGGACAGCCTGGATCACGCGGCCATGGTGGCCGAAGCTCTCGCGCTGCCTATGAGTACCGTGGAGATCACCGGAGCGGTGGACGGCTACCTGAGCTTGGAGCCCGAGGCCGACGGACGCCGACGCGGCAACGTGATGGCCCGAACACGCATGGTGGTTCTGTTCGACCAGAGCGCCAAGCTCGCGGCCTTGCCCGTCGGCACCGGCAACAAGACCGAGCGTCTCTTCGGATACTTTACCTGGCACGCCGATGACTCGCCGCCGGTGAATCCTCTGGGCGACCTCTACAAGACGCAGGTTTGGCAACTCGCGGCGACCGTCGGCGTGCCGGAGGTGATCGTTCAGAAGCCCGCGTCGGCGGACCTGGTGGTGGGCCAGACCGACGAAGGCGATTTCGGGATATCGTATGCCCGGGCCGACCGCATCCTCTACCACCTGCTGCGCGGCTATACGCCGGACAAGCTGGTGGAGATCGGGTTCCCGGCGTCCGAGGTCGGTCTGGTGGTAGGTCGCCTTAGCTCCACGCACTGGAAGCGGCACTTGCCGACCAGCGCCATGCTTTCCACGACCAGCATCAATGACTACTACCTTCGTCCCGTGGACTACTGACGTGCCTGGTCGGGGGCTCTAGGTCGGGTGGGGTTCGCCTCTGCCGGCCCATGGGTACGGGTCGCGCTCAGCCATCCCGATCTGGTGGCCTGGTATCTGCACAACCGGCCTCGCCTCCTGGGCCTTGCCTGGGAGCAGCGGATGCCATCCGGCCGAAGCCGGGGCCCCATCGGCATCACCCTCAAGCCGACGCTGGCCTGCAACCTGCGGTGCCGGATGTGCTCGTTTGTCGCCGACGGCTCAGTTCAGTCCAACCCCCGCGACTCGTTGGCTCTCGAGGTCTGGAAGGGCCTCATTGATGATGTCGCGCCGTGGCGGCCCTATGTTTGGCTGACTGGCGGAGAGCCCACCCTGTGGCGCGGCTTCGCTGAACTGCTTGGGCATTGCCGCAAACGGAGGTTGCTGACGGGCGTCACGACCAACGGCACCATGCTGGCGCCGCTGGCCGAGGCGATAATGCGGTTCCCCATGGACATCCTGGTTATATCGGTGGACGGCACGGCTGATGTGCACAACCGTGTGCGCGGCCGTGACAGAGCCTTCGAGCGCATGGCAGAGGGTGTGGCGGCGATCCAGCGGCTAAGGCGCGCATCTCGCACTGCGCGGCCGACCATCGTCCTGAGTTGCGCCATCACACCCGACAACTATGACCGGCTGGGCGATCTCCTGGGCGTCGCAGATGATCTCGGGGCCGATGCGTTGAGCTTTCAGCACCTCTGGCAGATGACGCCCGCCATGGTGGCGGAACACAACCGTCGGTGGGGGAGCGAGCATCGCTTGCCGATCCAAGCGGGCGATGCACCGGCGCCGAACGTGGACATCGACCGGCTGCTTCACTCCATCAGCGTGGTCAGGCGGGCATCGCCCCGGATGCCCGTCCTGTTCCAACCGGGCATGACCGAGCGCGAGATCGGGCTCTACTACGCCGAGCCGGAGCGCTTCGTGAAGCGGAGTCGAGCCGCATGCGCTTGGCTCAACACCGACGTACTGCCCAACGGTGATGTCTCGCCCTGCTTCGGCATGGTATGCGGCAACATCACGCAGCAGGGCTTCCGGGAGATATGGAACGGACCGGGCTTCACCGCGCACCGCCGCAGGCTGAGCATGGAGGGCGACTTCCCGATCTGCGCCCGCTGCTGCGCCTACTGGCGCCGCGACTGAGAGAGGAGAACCGCACGATGGACAACCACGAGGCTCTGGACCTCTTCGCACAGGCCGGCGCCCTGCTGACGGGGCACTTCAAGCTCTCAAGTGGTCTGCACAGCGACCAGTACCTTGAGAAGTTCCGCCTGTTCGAGGACCCTCGGACGCTCGACCTGCTGGCCGCCGACCTGGCCCGCCGCTTTGCCGATGACCGCATCGACGTGGTGCTCGGGCCCACCACCGCGGGCATCATCCTCGCCTATGCCGTGGCACTCCATCTGGGTGTGGAAGCCCGCTACGCCGAGCGTGAGGGCGACGAGCGGCGGCTCCGGCGCGGGCAGGCGCTGGAGCCCGGTTCGCGGGTGCTGGTGGTTGATGACATCCTTACAACCGGCGGCTCGATCCGCGAGTGCCTCGGCGTGCTGGCGAGCCACGGGGCGGCGCTCGCCGGCGTCGGTGTACTCGCCGACCGCACCGGCGGCGAACTCACGTTCGGCGCGCCCACACGCTCTGTCCTCTGCGTCAAGGTGGCGGCCTTCGATCCCGGCGACTGCCCACAGTGCGCCGCGGGATCGCCCATCACGGCTCCCGGCACGCGCCATCTGGCGAGCGCGTCCTGATGCCGCGTATTCTGGGTCCGGCGATGCTGGCCATCGCCCTCGTCGGGCGGTCGCTCGCGCAGACGGCGCCGACGCCTGCCGTCCTGGGCTTTGAGCAGCATGACGGCCACGGATGCGTCGGCTGGGCGCCGTTCGGAGCGGGCTATGAGATGGACCGAGACCAGCCCAAGGAGGGCGCCACCTCCATCCGTTGTGCGGCTCCGCGGCCCGATGAAGCGCATGGAGCCACATTCACCGCCGAACTGAACCAGACCGCGCCGAGACCCGTGGTGGTCACCGGCTGGAGTCGGTGCGAGGGCGTATCGGGCCATTCCGATAACGATTACGCGATCTACATCGATATCACCTATACCGACGGGACCCCGCTCTGGGGCCAGACCGCCCCGTTCGCGGTCGGCTCCCACGGCTGGCAGCAGCGGCAGGTCACGGTCATACCGGCCAAGCCTATCGCCCAGGTTCACGTCCACGCCCTGTTTCGCAACCACACGGGCACGGCTTGGTTCGACGGCTTCACGTTCAACCGTGCACTGACGCTCTGCTACGTTCGCCGAATGGAGCGCGGCGCCTGCGTCTGGCTCAATGACCTCCGCGAGAGCCGACAGGTGGACGCCAATGCCGACGCGTGCAACGTTACCCGGACCAACCTGGGTGCGGCCGGGCAGATGTCGATCTATCCTTTCGGGGCCGTGCGGTGCGGCAAGCGGGTCGCGGCGCTGGCCGTGCCCGCGTCGTTGGGGCCGCGTGTGGTCCGCTTCGGCTTCAACGGCGCTTCGCGACTGCTCTATGCGTCATTCGACGTGTGCTTGAGCCGCAAGGCCCTCCGCTCATTGGACCCGCAGGGACGCGCCGCGGCATCTGTCACGGCTCTGTCGTTCGACGCCGATGCGCGGTGGGGCTTCAGGTCCGTCGTCGCCGAGTACGCCAGGCACGATCCGTCGGCCTTTGAGCGTCGCGCCAAGGCCGAGGGCCTCTGGATACCCTTCGTGCCGCCGGCCAAGGTGGAGCGCAGTTCCGACTTCGGCTTTGCCTACCACGAGGGCGACGACAGCCTGGAGTCCGACGACAGGCTCGGCGTCCTCAGCTTCCGCTATACCGAGCCGATGACCTACTGGATGGCCATGCCCAAGGCCATGCCGCGGACGCTCGAAGCCGGTCTCGCCGAGGTTCGGCGGCAGGCGCGCGAGGCCGCGGGCGAGCAACGCCTGATGGCCCAGGCGACCCTCAACAGTGGCTGTCTGGAGGCCGACGGAAGGCCGCACGTGGACTTCATTGACGCGCCGTGGACCAACGGCGGGGTCTGGGCGCTCAACCCCAACCCGGCGCTGAGGGCGCCGTCAGGCGAGCTCAGCCGGGCGCAGATGGCCTTCGGCGATGACGTGCTGCGTCGCATCTACGCCTCGGGCTCCTTGGACGGCGAGTACCTGGATTCGCTTGAGGGCTGGGCGGATGTGCTTGACTACTCGGACCGCGGACTGGCCGCGCTGGCGTCTCCGCCCACCTTCGCGTCGGACAGCATGGAACCGGTGGCGCCAACCTGGTTCAACGTGGCCGAGATGACCCGTTGGCTCAGTGGACGCCTCAGGTCCATGAACAAGCTGCTCATGGCCAACGCCACCCCCTGGCGCATCCACTGCTTCTCTCCGTGGCTCGACGTCATGGGAACCGAGACCAACTGGCTGCCCGGCGGCGAGTGGCGGCCCGACTCCCACGCGGTCTTCAGCCTGCGGCGAGTGCTCAGCGGCACAAAGCCCTACTTGCTGCTGCAGAACACGGACTTCGAGAAGTTCGGTCGCACCGAGGTGGAGCGGTACATCCAGCGCTGCATGTTCTATGCCGTGTTCCCGAGCATGTTCAGCGTTGATGCGTCGTCACGCAACTACTGGACCCAGCCTCAGTGGCACAACCGCGACCGTGACCTCTTCGTCCGCTACATGCCTGCCATCAAGAAGCTCTCCGCGGCGGGCTGGCGACCGATCACGGGAGCGACGGCGACGCCGTCGACGGTCTGGCTGGAGCGGTACGGCGCCGACTGCCTCGCCGTCACCAACACGGCGGACGCCGAGGCAACCGGCGCGATTCGTTTCGAAGGCGATGCCTGGAGCGCGGCGGCCCACGACTTGGTGTCCGGTGAGGTCGTGCCTGCCCATGTGGTATCGAAGGTCGTCCAGTTGGCCGTGAAGCTCAAGGCGGGGGAGACCCGGGCGTTCCGGGTCGGGCCCAAGCCCTAGACGCACCAAGGAGGTCGAACCGATGAAGAAGGCGTTATGGACCGGCGCGAAGGTGGCGGAAGCCCCCTACACGCCGGGCGTGCAGGTGGGGGAGATGGTCTTCGTCTCGGGCCAGGTTCCGCTGGACCCGGCGACGAAGCAGCTTGTGGCGGGTGAGTTCGAGGACCGTGTGCGGCAGTGCCTTGCCAATGTGGCTGCCGTGCTGCAGCAGGCCGGGGCGGACCTGTCCAACGTAGTGAAGACCACGGTCTTCCTCACGGACTTGGAGCAGTTCGCCCGCATGAACGCCGTCTACAAGGAGCACTTCGACGACGTGCGCCCCGCAAGGAGCTGCATCCAGGTCTGCCGACTGCCGATGGGCGCCGACGTGGAGATCGAGGCCATCGCGATCGTGCCGTAGCGGAGCTACCGGAGGAGGGCTTCGATGAAGGCTCCGGCCTCGAAGTCCTCCAGGTCCTCGGACTTCTCGCCCGTACCCACCAGGCGAATCGGTACGCCGACCTCGTCTGCGATCGTGAGCACGATGCCGCCTCGCGCGGTGCCGTCGAGCTTCGTCAGCACGATCCCTGTAATGCCGACCGCGTCGCGGAACTGCTTGGCCTGGTTCAGCCCGTTCTGGCCGGTAGTCGCGTCCAGGACCAGCAGCGTCTCGTCCGGCGGCCGTCCCAGTTCGCGCTCCGCCACGCGCACCACTTTGCGGAGCTCTTCCATCAGATTGTCCTTGGTATGGAGCCGTCCCGCCGTGTCCGCGATCACGGTATCGATGCCTCGGTTGCGCGCCGCGCGGATGGAGTCGAACACCACCGCGGAGGGATCTGAACCCTCGCGGTGCTTCAGCACCGATGCGCCCACGCGGTCGGCCCAGATCTCCAACTGGTCGATGGCCGCCGCTCGGAAGGTGTCGCCCGCCGCCATCATAACCGACCGGCCGTCGGCCCGGATGCGGCGTGCGATCTTGGCGATGGTGGTGGTTTTGCCCACGCCGTTCACGCCGACCACCAGGTAGAGGGTTGGCTTGTTCTCGGCCTGGGCAAGCGGGGCGCCCTGCCGTGACGAACGCTCCATCACCTGCGTCAACGCGACGCGCAGCGTGGAACGCACGTCCTCCTGCGATGCGATGCGCGACTCCCGCACCTCCGTGCGCAAGGCGTCGAGGGCGGCGGTGGTGGTAGCCACGTTCACGTCGGCCTGCAGCAGCAGGGCCTCCAGGTCTTCGAACAGCTCCTCGTCGATGCGTCCTCGACCCGTGATGAGCGTGTCGACGCGTTGTAGGATGCTCTTGACAAAGCCGAACCGCATGGGCGGTCACCTCCCAGAGGATGCGCTGGAGCGCCTACAGCGCCTTGGATGCGCTCCAGGCGCAGACGAGCACCGCCACGAAGCCATACGAGAGCAACACGACCGACCCGTCGCCGCCGAGAGTGGCCATGCCCACCAAAGCGCCCGCAGCCGCGCCGCCCGCCGCGCCGCCCATGCACATGGCCCACCCGATGGTGCGGTCGATAGCCCCACGGACGGCGTAGGCGAGCAGCGGCAGGAGGGCGCCCGCCACAGCCACCAGCAGCGACGCCAGCAGGGCGGTGCCGGGTCGAAGACCCATCAGCAGGACGCAGGCGGGCACGAGCAGGATGCCGATGGGCACAGCCGTGGCCGCGGACACGGCGCCGACCAGGGCGCCGAAGACGGCGATGCCCGCGGAGGTTCCGGCCCAGTCGAACGTCAACGCGGGTGGCCCGCCCAGCCGCGTATGCCAGCCCTGCGACATGACGTACATGGCAAGCAGGGCTGAGAGCGAATAGGCGATGCGCGGCACGATGCGCGCCGGGAAACGCTGCCGCACGGCGCCGCCGATCACCACGCCGATAATGGCCGCCGCGGTGAGCAGCGCGACGAGCTCAACGGAGACCGACGCCTGGCCGGTGAGCATGGCCCCGGAAGCCGCGGCGACGGCCGCCGCCACAGCGGCCATCAGAGCCGTACCGGCACGCCTCTCCGGCGTGAAACCCAGCATGAAGCCGATCAGCGGGTCTGCCGCGATCTGGTTCGATATCCCCGAAGCGCCGCTCATCAGGCCCAGCACGCCGGAGAGCAGGAACATGACCGCCGCCTTGGCAAGCGGCATGTTGAACCGCCGGCGTTTCATCCCTTGATGCCCGTCAACGTCACGCCCTGGATGAAGTACCGCTGGGTCATGAAAAAGAGCAGCAGGACGGGCAGCATCATCATGGTCGATGCGGCCATCAGCAGGCCGGGCTCGCCGCCGTGCGCCGTCTGGAAGAGCTGCAGTGCGTAGGCCAACGGCATCTTGAGCGGCGAGCTGATGTAGATCAGCGGACCCATGAAGTTGTTCCACGAGCCCATGAAGGTCATGATGGTCAGGGCGGCCATGGCGGGCTTGATCAGCGGCAGCATGATGCGCCAGTAGATGCCGAAGTAGGAGCAGCCGTCGATCTTGGCCGCATCCTCCAGGTCATTCGGGATGGTGAGGAAGAACTGCCGCAGCAGGAAGACGTTGAATGCGGAGCCCAGGAAGGCCGGGGCCCAGAGGGGCTTCAGCGTATCGATCCAGCCCAGCGCGCGGAAGATCAGGAAGACGGGCATCATGGTGACCGCGCCGGGGAGCATCATCGTGGCGAGCAGCACCATGAAGAGCGGATCGCGGCCCGGCCACTTCAGCCTGGCGAAGCTGAACGCCACCAGCGAGGAGGAGAGCAGCGTGCCCACGATGGTCAGCGCACAGAGGACCAGGGTGTTCATCACATAGACGAGGCCGTTGTTCGTCTCCGGCGGCAGAAACGCCAGGGCGTCGGGGTAGTTGCGCCAGACCGGTGCGAACTGCTTGATCTTTGTGACCGCGGACCTGGGCGCCTCGAAGACCTTGCCCTTCAGTTCGGAAGGCTCGAGCACTTTCAGGCTGCGCTCACCGGTATCGCGCTCCTGTATGACGGCCGCCTTGACCCTCTTGCCGGCATAGGTGGCCTCTGCCAGCCCGGCCTCCTTGCCGTCGATGAGAACCTTCACCTGTTGGCGCGGCACCCACACCGGCGGGAACTGGCTCATGTCCTCGTCCTCCTTGAGGGACGTGACCACGAGCCACGCGAAGGGGACCAGGAAGACCAACGAGCCCGCCACCAGAAGCAGGTGGAGGATGGCTTTGCGCCGGAACTCGCGCACCGCCCTGCGCCGCATCTGAGCCGTAAGGGGCCTCATTTCTTCTCCGCCTCGTAGTGGACCCACCGCGGCGCGGACTTGAGCTGCACCAGAGTCAGGGCCAGAATGATGGTGAACAGCACCCACGCCAGAGCGGATGCATAGCCCATCTTGAAGTACTTGAACGCATTGTTGAAGAGGTACATCACCGGCACCAGCAGGCTGTCTACGGGGCCTACTGAGCTACCACCCGCGCCTTGCCCGCTGAGGACGTAGACCCGGTCGAACTCCTGCAGGGCGCCGATGGTGCCCATGATGAGGTTGAAGAAGACGTACGGCGACAGCATCGGCAAGGTGACGTGGCGGAACTTCACCAGCGGACCGGCGCCGTCAAGGTCGGCCGCCTCGTACAGATGCTGCGGGATGCCCTGCAGCCCGGCCAGCCAGAGGATCATGCCTCCGCCGGCTCCCCAAAGGCCCTGCACGATGAGCCCGGGCTTGGCCCATTCGGCGGCGCCGAACCAGCCGGGCGGCGTCCATCCGAACCACGGGGTCAGGGTCGCCTTCCACGCCGCGTTCAGCAGGCCCCGGTTCGGGTCGCCGTTCAGCACCCAGGCCCAGAGCACGGCGCTGGCAACCACCGGCACGATGGAGGGCAGGTAGAAGCAGGTGCGGTAGACGCTCATGCCGCCCACTTTGGAGTTGAGCAGCATGGCGATGGCCAGGCCGGTGGCCATGCCCAGCGGAATGCCGATGAGGGCCAGGTAGCCGACATTGTAGAGCGAGGTCTTCAGGTAGTAGCTGTCGGTGGTGAAGAGGTCGATGTAGTTCTGGAAGCCCACGTAGCGCGGCGCATGGAGCACGTCGTAGTCGCAGAAGCTGAGGAACATGGACGCCACGATGGGCCCGGCCGTCAGCGCCAGGAAGCCCAGAATCCGTGGCGCGGCGAAGAGGTAGCCCGCCCACGCTTCCGAGCGGACCACACGCCCCATGCCGTTGACCCGGCGCATGCCGACAAAGGCCGCTCCGAGGAGAGCCAACACGAGCAGCGACCCGACCACGATGGGCGCCGTGGATCCGAGCAGCGGGAACCGGTCGCGACTGTGGGCCCGGTCCAGTTCCGACTGGACGACCCGCGTCGCCTCGTCCATGGCTGATTGCGCCGTCAGCTTGGTCTCTTTGTGGTGCGTGGCCTGGTCGAAGGCCCTCACATGCTCATCCCAGAGCCGCTGCCCGACGAACGTCACGGGACGGAACTTGGCGTAGGGCATCATGTCCATGAAGAGCTTGAGCGGCTTACGGTACCGGTCGGAGGTGGGCGCGAACGCCGCCATCACCGCCTCATTCACGCGCTTGTTGGCGGAGATCGTGGGGATATATGGGCGCGACTTCGAGAGGCAATACTGCTTCTGGGCCGCCGAGTCGATGAGCGCCGCCTCGGGGCTGCACATCCACTTGATGAACCGCCACGCTTCCTCGCGATGCGCCGCGCCGCGGGGGATGGCGTAGCTGAAGCCGCCGGACCAGGTAAGGAACGGGTCCTGGCCCGCGAAGCGACCGGGCTTGCCGCCCTCGGTCTGTGCCAGGCGGTCGTCGGGCACGGGAGCCGGCGCCACCGCGAAGTCCAGGTCCGGGCGGTAGCGGCCGATGCTCTCCAGGACCCAGTTGCCGTCCACCTTCATGGCGACCTTGCCGGTGAGGAACGGGTCCAGTTCCTGCGCCTGGAAGCCGGAGGCATAGGAGTCGATCCGCGTCACGCCGCCGAGGGCATCGTAGACGCTCACCATGTAGTCCAGCGAGGCGACGCTTTCGGGGTTGTTCATGGTGCACTTGCGCCCGTCGGGGCTCATGAACTCGCCGCCGTTCTGCCAGCTGTAGAGGTAGAGGAAGGAGTTGCCGTAGTTCGGGATGAACCCGATCCGGTCGAAGGAGCCGCCAGGAGCCTCTTTCGTCAGCTTCTTGGCGAAGTCCCTCAACTCCGACCATGTTCGCGGCGGCTTGTCCGGGTCCAGTCCGGCGTCGCGCAGGAGGGTTCGATTGTAGTAGAGAGCCCGGTCATCGGTGCCGGATGGGACGGCGTAGACCTTGCCGTTGTAGACCGCCTCGGCCCAGCAAGCGTGGTAGTAGTCGGACTCACGAATGCCGTCGGGCTGCTTCTGGTCTCGGGCAATGAGGTCGTCCAAGCTGCCGAACGTGTCCCGGGAAGCCCAGTCGCCGATGGTGAAGCGGTCCTGGTGGATCACGTCTGGTGGGACGCGTCCCACGATGGCGGTCATCAGCTTCTGAGGGTTCATCTGGCCGGCGCCCATGGAGAGCACAGTGACCTTGATGCCCTTGTTGCGCGCCTCGAACGCCTTGACGCGCGCCTCCAGCCCCTTGCTCTCGGCGCCGTACTGCAGGCCCCAGACCACGAGGTTGACCGGCTCGGGGGCTGCGGTCCGCCGGCAACCTCCAAGCGCTGCCAGGCCGGCCAGACCGATCAGAACGGCCGCGAGGGCGGCGCGCAGCCTGATTCTGCGGGTATATCGAGCGACGAGCACGTGCAAACCCCCATTGGTGTGTGGCGGCGATCGGGAATGCACTATTCTACCTTCGGCAGTTGCACGGGGACGCGGCAGAGAGGACGAGCGAACCATGGACATCGGGAGCCGGGCGGTTGCGATGAGGAACGTAGTCTCGATGCGTGCGGAGCCGTCCGACCGGTCGGAACGGGTGAGCCAGGCGTTGCACGGCCATACGGTCCTTGTGCTGGAGGTCAGCGATTCCTACTGCCGCGTCCGCACGGCCGACGAGTACGAGGGCTGGATGCCCCGTTCCGCGTTGCGTCTGCTTGCGCCGGGCGAGGTGTACCCCGATCCCAAACGGCGCAGGGTGGTCTGCCGACCGCTCCTGCGGGTCTACGGCGACGGCACCCGCTCCGGCGCAGCGGCGCCCTACCTGTTATCGGCCGGAAGCCTCGTGGAGTGCGGCGAAGTGGTGCGCTTGGCCGACGGCTCCAGGGCGCGGCTGGCCGCGTCCGCATTGCAGGAGCCACACGATGCGGCGCCGACGCCGCGCGCCGTTCTGGCCACCGCGCGGCGGTTTCTGGGCATCCCATACCTGTGGGGCGGATCCAGCGCGTTTGGCCTGGACTGCTCCGGCTTCGTGCAGCTGGTCTTCGGTCTGTCCGGCGTGACGCTGCCGCGTGATGCCGACCTGCAGGCCGAATCGCCGCTGCTTTCCGAGCGGTCCGTCGATGCGCCGATGCCCGGCGACCTGCTCTTCTTCGGGCCCGCGCAACCGGGTTCCGGCAGGGCCATAACGCACGTCGCGATCGCCGTGTCGCGCACCGGATACATCCACTCATCGGGCGGGCTCGGCGTCGCGATCTCGCAGGCGGGCGATGAGACGTGGCGCGGCCTCGTCCGCGTCGGTCGCCCGACGATCTGGCCGGCGCGCTAGAAGTTAAGGCCCAGGTCGGCGTCGAACGAGCTGACCGAGTAGCTGTAGTTGCCGCTGGTGGACGTGTCGTGGCTGATCGACTGCTGGTGCCGCATGCCCACCTGGAGCCGGAGCTGCCGGCCCATATCAAACACCAGCCCCATGTTGAAGCGTCGCGCCAACGCCGCCAGGTAACCGGTGCTGTTGGAGTGCTCGTACTCGGCGAAGACGTTGGTGGCGTGCCACACCGGATACTCGAGCCGGGTTCGTACCGAGGCCAGGTTGGTGCCGCCGGAGCCGAAGTAGGTGCCGTACCCGCCCGTATAGCCTCCGGTCCCCGTCGTGTCCGTGGTGGCCGTGCTTGTGGTGTTCTGGATGGAGACGCTGAGATCGGTGATGAGCTTGCCCCAGGGCTTGCCGCGGGCGTTCATGAACACGCCCATGTTGTGGCTGCCCCCCTCGGTCCCAAGGTAGGTGACCTTTTGGACCATCAGGCCGCTACTCAGCGAGAGCCGCTCGCCCGCGTTGTACGTGGCGCTCATCGTCACGTCGTTGCGCTTGCTGTTGTACATGTAGTCGCCGGCGCTGGCGCTGGTGCGGAACTGGGCTTCCAGCGAGAGCGCGCCGGCCGGCTGGTAGCTCACCGTGAGGCCCATGAGACGCGAGTTGCCGCCGAACGAGCCGCTACCCAAACCGTAGTACCCGGAGTTGAACCCGCCGCTGTAGTTGCCCGACCCGCCCAGCCCCGTGTTGAAACCGCCGCCGCCGTAGCCGCCGCCGCCGGTGTAGTTGTTGCCGATGCCTGTCGACTGGAACATCCGCGACAGACCGGGACCTGCGGTCGTACCGCCCGTGTTGTTGAAGATCGAGTAGCCGCCGCTGTCCTGCTTCTGGAGGTTGACGGTCAGTTGCACCGCCTTCATGGGCACGACGCGACCGGTCAGCTGCAGGTCCAACGCGTTGTTGTTGCCGCCCGTGCCGCTCTTCATGATGCTGTCTGATATCTGGGCGTCCACGGAGTAGCGCTCGCCGGGCTTCCAGCGAAGGCCGAGCCGCGAGGTCAGAGCGTCGGTGTTGTACATGGTAGGCGTGGCGCCCACGCTGGACGAGTAGGAGCCCGAGGACCGGTTCACGTTGTGGCCCAGCGACAGGTCGACGCCCCACGGCCCGGTATTGGTCGTGTAGGCCAGCGTATCGGACTGCATCACGCTGTTGCCTGTGCCGCCGCTGTAGGTGGTGTCCATTGAGTTGTGGCTGACGCTCAGATTGCCCTTACCCAACTCCCACTTTCCCGTGATGCCGTTCTGACTGTAGTTGTCCATGCCGCTGGACGACGCCAGGCCGCCGGTGCTGGAGGTTGAGTAGGAGTACTGGGGCCGACGCGAGCGCTGGTAGTTGGCCGTTATGCTTACGCGCTTGGACGGCGTGTAGGCGATATCGGTCTGGATGCCGCGCTCGTTGCGGTTGAACCCCGGGCTCTCCACGGCCGTGAACGAGGGCGAGATGTTCTTGTAGACCCAGTTGAGCCGCAGCTTCTCGCCCGCCAGCCGGTTCTCGCCGCGAATCTGCACCGCAGTGCCGGTGGAGGGCGCCGAGGAGAGTGAGAGCCTGCTGGATGCCAACTCCGCGGTGATGGAGCCGGACTTCCCCATGGCCATCTGCGCGTCGAACCCCATTACCTGCCGATCGCCCTGCGTTTCGGTGGAGCTGACAGGCGTGTACGTGATGCGGATGATCTGCGTGCTCGGAATGGGCATCTGGAAGTAGACCCGGTTGGGCAATAGGGGATCGACGACGAAGTCGGTGCCGTAGACTTGCGGCAGCGTGCCCACGGTGACGGTCATCGGATACTTGGGCGTGCAGCCCGTCAGCTTGCCGCCGGCGTCGTACACCAATGTCACATCCACGGGCAGCTCAAGCGTGTAGGGCGTTGTGGCGCTGTTGTAGCCGTAGAACTGCTCGGTCCGATTGATGACGCCTTTGCTCGAGCCCGAAACCTGCGAGAGCATGCTGAAGCCCACCTTGGGCCCCGACGCGCCGCCGTAGTCCGCCCGCCACCCCATGATGGCGCCGCCGCTCTGGCCGTAGTTGTAGACCTCGAACGTGACCGCAATGGTGTCGAGTTCGTGGACGATCAGCCCGTTCAGGAAGTTCAGCTCACCGGTGTAGGGGTCCAGCGTGTAGTCGGCGCCCTTCACCAACTCCCGGTTGTTGACGCGCACCCTCTCGCTGCCATCGACGATCTGGCCGGCGAAGACATAGTAGGGACCCGATCGGTTGGCGCCGTTGAGGGTGATCGTGCGCGTCTGGGCCTTCGACTTGCTCACCAGCGAGGTGAATCGCAGGTTGCGCGCCACGTTGGCGGTGACCTGGATGCCCTTCAGCGACTTGGAGAAGCCGATGAGCGAGTTACCGGTCAGGCCCGCCTGAATGTCGCCTGCGTTGACCTTGTAGTCTCGGGTGACGTAGTCGAGCGAGAGGCGGTTGTCATACGGGCTGCCGTACATGTAGTCGCTGTAGTGCGTTTCGAAGTTCAGGACGCCGAAGAGCTTGCCCCGGACGGCCAAGTCCGTACTGGTGTACCCGCCTCCCAGGGCGCGCCTGCCCAGGTACTGGGAGCTGTCGTAGGCGTCGCGGCTACCGTTTACCTGTTCCATATGGAAGCCGAGGTTGTGTGATCCCTGGAGCCGGACCTCGGACTTCGTCTGCTCGCCGATCCGCTGGAGCTTGTTGCGGAGCCCGCCCAGCATGCGGTCGGCCTTCTTCGGCCTCTCGGTTTCGAAGGGGGTCTTGCCGCCCTTGGTCTTCTTCGGCTTCTTGGCGCCGACCTTGGCCTGTTCGTCGCGCTGCTGTTTCAGTTCCGACGGCGACAGCGTATGGACGCGCCGCATGATGTCCCATGCGCTCTCCGCCCTTTCGGTGGCCACCTGCGCGGTAGTGCGGGATGTCGCCGCCAGGCAGGTCACGAGGACCAGAACCGACAGGACGCGGCCGATCATCGGGCGACGACCTCGGCGACCAGGGCGGCCGTGCGCAGAGCCTCGCGACGCAGCTCAACGCTGCGGGCAGCCTGGAGCCGGCGAATCTCAGGCGCGGCTGCCAGCGCCGACTTGCAGAGAGCCTGCACGCGAGCGCTGTCGAACTCCTCAGTGCAGTAGGCCGCGAGTCTCGCCGAACTCATGAAGGACTTCACCTTTGGGTCGTACGAAAGGGCTACCACCGGGGTAGCCGCCATCACCGCGAACACCAGTGCATGGAGGCGCATGGCCACCACGACACTGGCGCAGCGCACCAGATCGATCGCCGACGCGACATCCGGCAGTTGCGCCACGAAGCAGCCATCACCTGCCAACTCCGCAGCCTCGCGGGCGAGCGCCACATCGTCGCCGGTATGCATTGCCAGCAACGCCACGCGGTGCAGCCCCTCGCCCTGTACCGCCCGCACCAGCTTGGCCGCGTCCGCCGCTGTCCGAAGCGAAGCCCACGTCCGCAGGGCCAGCACCGCTAGTCCGCCGCCGGGTTCCGTCCTCGGGAGCTCCGTCAAGGCGAAGGCCGGGTCGGCGGTCACCTCCAGCCGCGCCGCCGCGCCGCCGATCCGTCGCACCAGTTCCGCCGACTCAGGGTCGCGAACCGTCACCAACGCCGCAGTCCGGAACGCCGCCGCGGTGATGGTGCGCGACAACGGTCGATGCAGCGGCCCCACTCCCTGCGCGTAGACCACAGCCGGGCGACCCATGCGGCGGGCCAACCAGAGATAGCCCGCATAGTAAAGTAGCGACCGAACGCTCGTGGCGTCCTGGAAGAGGCTTCCGCCACCGGAGACCGCCACATCCGTCTCGGCCATCGCCGTCCGCACCGCACGCGCGTCCATCCTTGGTACGGCATGGATGCCGTGCCACGTTTCCGTAGACGCCGCTGCGCCGGACAGGGCCACCAGTCCCTTGCTGTCGCCGAACTGGTGCGCCCATGAGTGGACGATGCCGCCAAGGACCGCCTCATCGCCCAGGTTCCCGCATCCGTAGTAGCCGCACAGCAGGCCGCGGAGGCTCATGTGGTTGGGCGCGTACCCGCTTGGTCGGCCGCCGTACGCCGCCCAAGCAGAGGCCACGCGGCGCAACCGATGGCGCAGCCCAGGATAAGCCCGATAGTCACCCGGGCTGCGGACAAGTGGACGGGGGTATGGATGTGACAGAACGTGTTGACTATCGAGACCAGCCCCAGCATTCCCACGATGGTGAGCACCGGCGCCCATGTGCGCCGGCCCGTTGCGGCGTACGCGGCGCCCAGGAAGATCAGCGGGTGGCCGATCAGGAACTCCTTCGTGCGCGGGCGTACGATGAGAAGCGCGTCTAGAATCGATCGGAGGCGCAACTCCCACCCGGATACTCCGATGCCGGGATCGTTGCCGGTGCGGGCCACGGCGAACGCGAGCGCCACCAGCGCGACCATCGCTCCGGCAAGCATACCCACGTGAATTCGGCTGGCCAGGAAGTCCGCGACGCGCGTACGCATAGAGGGCAGCGCGGCGCGCAGGCTCTCGCCCGGCCCGGGTAGCCCGGTGACGGCTGCCAGGGCCACCAGCAGCACCGGTAGCGCGTGGGCCAGTTTGATGCCGGCGAACTGCTCCGTATGGAGCATGAAGTCGCGGTTGCAGAGCAGACCCACCACGAGGAGCCCGCCCGCCGCCGACAGCGCCGCACCGCCCAGGAGGCCCTTCAGGCCCGCGGCGATGGGCGACGATGTCCTGGCTCCGGCAACGGCGCCGCATCCCGATAACAGCCGAAGCCCTGCAAGCGTGGGACAGGCGACGGCCGCGATCAGAGCCGCCGCCTTGGCCCCCGTGTGTCCCGCAACGCCGCCTGCGGCCATGGCCAACGCCACCAGGAGCAGGCCGACGACGACCGGAGCGCTCGCCTCGCCCAGGATGGCGAGCAGCACGAGTACGACCGCCGCGCCGGCGCCCAACCCGGCCAGAGCGCGCACGGCGACCGGCGCCGCGGGCTCTCCCAACAGCTTCGCCGGCCCGGTCGCCATCTCGCCCCGCTTACCCAGGCCGCCGCTGATCGCGCTGATCATGGCGAGGTTTTCGCCGACCGGGTCAGGACCGGTGAGGAAGGGGAGGCGCACATAGCATAGCCGGATGTTCCGCTCACGGGCGGCGCGCACGAAGCGTTCCACAGCCTCAGATGGGGCGATCTGCGACAGCTCCGCTTCGGCGATGCTGTGCACCCGCAGGAACCGCCCCTTCAGTAGCTCGGCCAATCGCTCGTCGCCCTTCTGTTTGCCGAACTCCACCTGCCCCCAGGTCAGGCCGCTAGCCGTGAGCGCGTCCGCCGCATCGGGCAAGCCGGATCGGAACCCCATGACCTCGGTTCCGGTGAAGATGACGCTCCGCGCGCCCAGAGACCACGCAGACCGTAGAGAAGCAGTCATCGAGGCGAGACCCGCTCCGGGGTAGTTGCCCAGGCGCGCCACGATGCGCAGTCCGGCCCGCTGGACCTCGGCGCAGTCCTGCTTGGCGAGGCCCGTGCCGACGGTGAGCAGCGTCTCAGCATCCGCAAGGAAGGCGGCCACCGTGACCGGCGTGCCCAAGTCGCCTGGAGCCACGGCCTCATAGCGAACCAGAGTGACGTGCGCGTTCGGCGGAGGCGCAGAGGCGGACGCGGCGGCCAATCCCCTGTCCTCCAGCGCTGAAGCGATCTGGTCGGCCACCTCCCGGCTCGAGCAGAGCAGCATCGATTCGGCTCCGTTCGAGGTGAGGCGGGCGAGACCGGTCTGGCACATCTCGGCGACCGTAAGCTCGCTGACGCCGACGGAGGTCACGCCGAGCGCCTTGAACCGGCGGAGGATCGCCGCCGAGGTTACGCCCTGAGTGGTGGCCAGGGCCCTGACCTGGATCAGGTCGATGCACATCTCGACGCGCCGGTTCCGCGCCTCGGTTCGGTGGCGCTGAAGTCCCAGCCAGATCGATGCGCCGACGCCGACGAACAGGATTGCCCACGCGATGCGCCTTGCGAAGAGAGACAGCACACACCCTCCCATGGAGCCCACCGGCCGCGGCCCGCGCGCTCACGGATCATATGGCGTGATTCTGGCACAGCAACATCGCCGCTGCAATCCGAAGCGGAGACAATCGCGTCGTCGCGCCGTATACTGACCTGACATGGGCCGCTATGCGCCCTGACCTATCCATACGATGCCCCGAGCGATCACCACACATCGTCACCTCCGCGCACTGACGCTCCTTGCCCTTGCGGCATGGGTGTGGTTTGCCTACGGCGCTCCCCTGACGCATCAGCACGGATCCGGGCAGACGGCCTGGAGCACGGCTCGCCACGGCGCGCATTCGTGCGTTGTCTGCGCATGGTCATCCGTTGGCGGCGCTTCAGCCATTTCGCCGGCCCGTCCCGGCGTCCCGGTCGCGGAGACGACCTCGGCAAAGCCCCCGTTCGCCGCCGTCTGCGCCCATGCACGTCCCGTCGGCCTCCACGGCTCGCGCGCCCCTCCTCCCGGCCCCTCTCGACCCACAACAGCCTAGCTCCGCCGCCACCGGGGCGAATCCGCGCCAGCCGGTGCGTCGATTGTGTACACCTGAGAGGAAGCACCGATGCGCAACCTGTGGGCGCTCGTCGCCCTTGCCGTTTGCATTGCCGCGCCTTGTTCGACCGCCGGCGCGCAGACCACCGCGCCCGCCGACTTGGAGCAACTAAAGGCCCTCGTGGCCAAGCAGGCTGAGACCATTCGCGACCTGCAAGAGCGCCTGACTAAGCTCGAGGGGAGCTCTGCCGCCGTCGGGGCGCAGGTCGCCGACGGGCCGCCCGTGCCGACGATGACGCTTCCCGGACCGACAAGCCGCCCGCCGGCCGCCGGCCAGAGCGGCGCCGCTTCCGCGCTCCCCGACATCGCGGTCTTCGGCAACAACCTCGGCCGAATGCTCACCGCCAAGGGCGAGCCGTCCCGCAGCCAGTTCAGGATCTCGGAGCTCGAACTCGCCCTGCAGCAACGCGTGGCTGATGGCGTCCTATTCCGCTCGACATTGGCGGCGGGCGAGGGAGCGGACTTTGCCATGGGCCTTGAGGAGGGTTATGTCACCTTCACCAGGCTTGGCGTGCCCGGCCTCGGGGGCTCACTGGGCAAACGCCGGTTGCCGTTCGGCAAGCTGAACTCGATACACCCCCACGCCGCACCCTATGCTGAGACGCCGTCGGCGCATCGCTATCTCGCCGATCCCGACGGCGTCGCCGGCAACGGCGTAGCTTTGAACTGGCTTCTGCCGGTGCCGTCCCTCTTCGCCAACCTTGAACTGGGCGCGGTGCGCGTCGGCGCATCGGACGCCGTGGTCGCTCGGCCCGACGTGACCGGCGCGACGCTGCCACTTGGCTTTGGCGCCACCGGCACGGTCCCCATGGGGCGGCTCTGGCTTTCCAGGGCGCTGAACACGGCCACAGAACTGGAGATGGGCTCGAGCGCCCTGGCGGGCAAGGCCGACAGCGGAGACGCAGTACGCCTGGTCGGTGCGGACGTGACGCTCAAGCAGATGGTCGGTGCATTCAGCCGTTGGCAGGTTCAAGGAGAGGCGTTGTGGCATACGCGCAGGGATGCCGGCTCCGGCCTATCGCACACCCGTTCCGGCGCATACGTAGCGGCGCTCTATGCACCGGACCAGTACCGCGAGTTCGGCCTGCGCTACGATGACAGCCGCTTGCCCTGGCCGCTGGAGGGAGGCGAACGGCTGCTCTCCCTGATCTGGTCCAATCGCCTGACGGAGAGCTCGCTCTGGCGCCTGCAACTGGCGCACGGGGACCGAACCACGGACGCCCTGCTGCCGTCGCGGCGCGGTCTCACGGAGTTGACGTTGCAGTTTGTCTGGGGTGCGGGGTCACACTCGCATCCACTACAGTAGGAGGAGGCCGCAATGAGAACCCGAAGCGCACTGCTTATCGCCGTTGCGGCCGCGGCCCTCTCCCTTGGCCGTGCCGGCGCAGACGTGACCGTCATCACAACCGACACCAACCTGGCGGACATCGCCAAGCAGGTGGCGGGTGACAGGGCCTCCGTGGAGTCCCTCGCGCGTCCGTCTGACGACCCGCATCACGTTGTTGCGCGCCCGAGCATGATCGTGAAGCTAGCGCGGGCCGACGTCTTCGCACGTATCGGCATGGGACTCGACATGTGGGCCGATGCGATCATTGATCGCTCGGGTAACGCCGCGGTCCAACCGGACGGGAAGGGCTATGCCGACTGCTCACGGGGGCTAAAGGCGTTGGACGTGCCCTCGGGCAAGATCGATCCCTCCATGGGCGACCTGCATCCCGAAGGCAATCCGCACTATCTGCTGGACCCGGCCCAGGGCATTCTGGCGGCCGGCAATATCGCGGCCGCGCTCATCAGGGTGGACCCTGCCGGTCAGCCCTACTACCACGCGCGGTTCCTGCAGTTCGGTGAGCGCGTGAAGTCCGGCCTCCAGCGTTGGTCGGCCACGCTCAAGGGCATCCCAAGCCGCGATGTGGTGCCGTACCACAAGACCTGGGCCTATTTCCTTGCGCGTTTCGGTCTGCGCGAGTTCGGAGTGCTCGAGCCCAAGCCTGGCGTTGAGCCGTCTCCCGGGCATGTGAGCGCTTTGGCCCAAGCCATGAAGCAGGTCGGGGTCCGGGTCATCCTGTGTGAGCTGTTCCGGGCTAAGCGCTGGCCCGACCTCTTGGCGAGCCAGAGCGGCGCTGTAGCCGCCTTCGTGCCCACGTCCGTCGGCGCCGATCCTCAAGCAGACAGCTACATAGCCATGTGCGATACCATCGTACAGCGCCTTGCCGGCGCGGCCAGGTAGCCGATGCTCTCTACCGACTCCGTGCTGGCCCGATTGGTCACCATTCGCTCTGCCGCTCTGGGGTACTCCGGCAAGCCGGTGCTTACCGGAGTGGACCTCGACATACGGGAGGGTGACCACATCGGCATCGTAGGGCCGAACGGCAGCGGCAAGACTACGCTGCTGCGGTCCATTCTGGGTCTCTTGAAGCCGATTGCCGGCGAGGTCAGCCGGGCCGCCGGCGTTACCATAGGATACGTGCCTCAACGCGATACGGTCGAGCCCACTTATCCGCTGACCGTGCTCGATATCGTGCTCATGGGCCTCTACCGCCGCGTAGGGGCCCTGCACCGGCTTGCTGCGGACCACCGCGCTGCAGGCATGGAGGCGCTCGGGCACGTGGGCTTGGCTGACCTGGCGGACCGGTCGTTCCGTTCCTTATCCGGCGGGCAGAAGCAGCGGGTCCTGCTCGCCCGGGCCCTTGCCGGCAGGCCGTCGCTCCTTCTGATGGATGAGCCGACCAACGGG
>JAPLCQ010000025.1 GCA_026392115.1 Armatimonadota bacterium
GGATCCTTCCGCTTCGCGTCAGGATGACGGCGGGGCGGGCGCAGGCGACCGGGGGCCGTCATCCTGAGGCCGCCGTTTGGCCGAAGGATCCCCCGTAGGCCGCCCGCCGCGCGTCCGCGTTGCACGGCGCTTCCGTTGGCGTCGCGCTGAACGGCGGGGCGGACTGGTCCCGCAGGTGCGGCGGCTCAGGCCGGGGGACCCTTCCGCTTCGCGTCATGATGACGTCAAAGGCTTGACGGTGTTGACCGTGTTGACGGCGGGTGTGCGCCTGGATGGCGGGGGCCCGCCCCGGGGCCTGCCCCCGCAGACTCGGGCACGGAGGCCCGAGCCACCGCCTCCTTGGTGCGGAACTGCCGATCTTGGGGGCCGAGTAGGTAGCATTCTTATGGCCCGTCGGATGGGCCGGGAGCGGGGCTGGGAGGTGGGCATGGGACGTGGCATCGTTGGTTGGGCGGCGGCGTTGGCGGTTGTGGCCTGGGGCGGCGCGGCTCGGGCGCAGGGGCCCGTGAGCGCGGCGTGGGTGCGCGGCGGACACGCGTCGTTCATCTATGCGGCGGCGGTCTCGCCGGACGGCAAGTCGCTGGCCTCGGGAAGCGCCGACGGGACCGTGAAGATATGGCGCACCTCGGACTGGACCCTCCTCCGTACGCTCCGCTACTGGGCCTGGGGCGCCGTGGAGGGCTTCGGCCTGGCCTGGTCGCCCGACTCGACGATGCTTGCCGCCGCCCAGTCCTCGCTCACCCTCTGGCGCGCCTCCGACTGGCAGATGCTCAAGTCGGTGAGCGGTCCGGGCGGAAGCGTCTACGGCATGGCCTTCACGCCGGACGGCTCCCGCATCCTCACCGCCGGGACTGCGGCGTTGGCCGCCCAGGTCTGGACCGTGCCGGACCTTGCGCTGGAGCGGACCATCGGCTCCCACACGGCGTGGCTCTACTCGGTGGCCGTCTCGCCGGACGGCGCCATGGTCGCCACCGGGAGCCGCGACAAGACCGCGAAGATGTGGCGCTTCTCCGACGGCGCGCCGCTCCACGACCTGGGCGCGCAGACCACCTGGGTCAGCTCCGTGGCCTTCTCGCCGGACGGGCTGCGGCTGGCGACCGCCGTGGGACTCGGAAGCAACTTCGTGCGCCTCTGGGAGGCGTCTACTGGCCGGCTGCTCGGCGGCGCGGGCTCGGGAACCTGGTGCGAGTCGGTGGCGTTCCTGCCCGGCACGAACCTGCTGCTGGCCGTGGGCGACGCCGCGCTGGGCGCCTTCAACGCCACGACCGGGGCCCTGATCGGCTCCATCCCGGGCGGCGAGGGCATGGGCTACTCGGTGGCGCCGCTGCTGGACGGCAAGACCGTCGTGCAGTCCTACCGCTTCCTGAACGCCTTCGACGCCGTGGCCCGCACCCACGCCGGCCCGGTCTCCTACTTCGCCGGGAGCCTGAACTCTGTGGCTGTTTCGCCGGACGGGACCACCGTGGCCGCCGCCGCGTTCGGCGACGCCCTGAGCCTCTGGTCGGCCCCGACCGGCGGCCGCATCGCCCGGGTTCAGATGGGCGCCGCCGCCGCGGCCTTCTCGCCCGACGGCGCGACCACCGCCTGCGCGGACGCCGCCACGAACGTCGTGGGCCTCTACCGGTCCAGCAACGGCGCCTTCATCCGCAACCTGTCGGGCCATACCGACCGCATCACGTCCGTGGCCTTCCTGCCCGGCGGCTCCGCGGTGGTCTCGGCGAGCTGGGACAAGACCGCGCGCTTCTGGAACGCCTCCACGGGCGTGCAGAGCTCCAAGCTGACGCTGGCGGGACCCATCAGCGCCATGGCCGTCTCGCCGGCGGGCGACATGGCGGCCTTCTCCACGCAGGACGGCAACATCACCGTGCGGCGCATCCCCGCCGGCGACGTCGTCTTCACGGCGCCCTCGCCCTTCTCGCAGCCCGGCGACGTGGCTTTCTCACCCGACGGCGCCTACCTGGCCGGCCACATCGGAACCACGCTGAACCTCTGGCGCACCAGCGACTGGAGCTCCGCCGGCGCCATGCCCAAGTGCGGCCACATCGCCTTCTCGCCCGACAGCCGTGCGGCCCTGATCGGCGGCGGGACGGACCCGAACAACTGGCTGAAGCTGGTCGGCATCCCGTCGCTGACGGTCCTGCGCACGTGGGACCAGGACCTGGGCACGGGCGTGGGGTCGGTGGCCTACCTGCCGTCCGGCGCCGGCGCGGCCGTGGGACGGCTCGACGGCACGCTGGCATTGGTGGTCCTGCCCGCGCCCACCACGCTCACGCCGGCCCCGGCTTCCGGCAAGCCCGCCGCCACGGTGACGCTGGACGCCCTGCTCACCCGCTCCTCCGGCGCCGTGGGCGGCAAGCAGGTGACCCTGACGCTGGACGGCTCGTCGGTCGCGTCGCCCACCACCGGCGCCGACGGCCACGCCACCGCCGCCTACGCCATCCCGGTCGACACGGCGCCCGGCGACCATGCGCTCGGCGCCTCGTTCGCGGGCGACGCCGACCTGCTGGCCAGCGCCGGCTCGGCCATCCTCACCGTGGCCAGGACCGACACCAGCCTCTACGTGCCGGACCGCACCGCCACCATCACCGACGCCACCTACCTGCGCGGCTACCTGACCCGCCTCAGCGACAAGACCCGCGTGGCCGGCCGCAGCCTCGCCTTCGCCGTGGCGGGCACCGAGGTCGGCTCCGCGACCACGGACGCCACCGGCGCGGCCAGCCTCGCCTGGATCGTGACCGACGGCGCCGCGTCGCGGCAGATCACGGCGACCTTCGCCGGGGACGCCGCCTACACGGGCTCCGCGGGCCACGGCGCCCTGACGGCCCAGACGCTCTCCACCAAGGTCTACGTGCCCAACCGATCCGGAGCCATCGCGGGATACACCGTCCTGAAGGGCTACCTCTACCGGATGGACAGCTCGCCGGTGGCGGGCAAGAGGGTCGCCTTCACCGTGGACGGCGTCGCCGCGGGCTCCGACACGACCATCGCCGACGGCCGCGCCCAGGCGGGGTACACCATCCCCGAGGCGGGCGGCGCGGGCAGCCGCACCATCATCGCCGCCTGGGCGGGCGACGGCGGGTACAGGGCCTCGTCGAACAAGGCGACGCTGACCGCCGGCGTCGCGCCGGTCTACCTCTGGCCCTATGCGCGCTCCATCAAAGCGGGGGCGGCCTTCACCGCGAGGGCCTATGTGCGCCGCCTGCCGGACTATGTCATCCTTCCGGGCAAGAGCATCGCGTTCGCGGTGGACGGCACGGAGATCGGCTCGGGGATCGCGGCCGCGGACGGCTGGGCGGCCGCCACGGCTTCGAGCACTGCGGGCTGGGCCGCCGGCAAGCGCACCCTCACCGCCCGGTTCGCCGGAGACGGGGCCTATGCGGCCTCCTCGGCGTCCACGAGCTTCACGGTGGTTCCATAGCCGCCGCACACAAGGAGCAGCCAATGGCCCAGGCCAATCTGGGGGACTGGAAGAAGGTCGCGCCGCAGCTGGCGGAGGCGCTGGAGGAGGCGGCCGCGGAGCTGCCGGACGTGGAGCGGCGCTCCATGTTCGGATGTCCCTGCCTGTTCGTCAACGGCAACATGCTGGCAGGCGCGCACTTCGCGGGCGTCTTCGTGCGGCTGGGAGACGCCGACCGGGAGGAGTGCCTGGCTCTGGACGGGGCCGCGCACTTCGAGCCCATGCCCGGTCGCGCCATGCGCGAGTACGTCGTGCCGCCGCCCCCGGTAGTGGCCGACGCCGCTGCCCTTGGCGCATGGCTGGCGCGAGCCCACGCCTACGTCTCCCAGCTCCCGCCGAAAGAGCCGAAGCCCCGGCGGCCGAGGCGGTAGACCTCAAGATTGTCAGTTCCCGGACCTGGGAAAGTGACAATCTTGAGGGCCGGTACGGTAGCATCTCCATGGCGCGGACGGGCCGCGGCGCCTGGCCGTCGATGTCGGCGCGTTTCGCGGCGGTCCCAGTGTTATCGCACGGGAGGTGCATCTCATGGTCAGGGCGCTGGCGGCAGTCGGCTTGGCGGCGATCCTCGGATTGCCCGCCGCGGGTCAGTCGGCGTCCGGAGTTCCGGCGCCCAACGCCGCCAAGCTCCAGTGGTGGCGCGACGCGCGGTTCGGGATGTTCATCCACTGGGGCCCCGTGAGCATCAAGGGGACCGAGATCGGCTGGTCGCGCGGGGCCGATGTGCCGCAGGCGGAGTACGACGCGCTCTACAAGCAGTTCAACCCCACCGGGTTCAACGCCGACGAGTGGGTGCGCATCGCCAAGGCGGCCGGCATGAAGTACATGGTCTTCACCACCAAGCACCATGACGGCTTCTGCATGTTCGACACCAAGCAGACCGATCACAACATCATGGGTTCGCCCTTCAAGCGGGACGTGGTGAAGGAGCTGGCCGAGGCGTGCCGGAAGGGCGGCCTGGCGTTCGGAACCTACCACTCGGTCTGCGACTGGCGCCACCCCGACTTCCCCTACGGCAGCCCCGGCGGCAGCACCAACAAGCCCAATCCCAGCCTCGACCGCTACGAGGTCTACCTGCGCAACCAGGTCTCCGAGCTGATCAACAACTACGGGCCGCTGCTCGTCATGTGGTTCGACGTCCCGCAGGGCTTCTCGCCCGAGCGCGGCAAGCGCGTGGTCGACTTCACGCGGATGCTGCAGCCGGACATCCTCGTCAACAACCGCAGCTCCGTGCCCGCCGACTTCGACACGCCGGAGCAGACCATAGGAGCCTATCAGGACTCGCGCCCCTGGGAGACCTGCATGACGATCTGCAACCAGTGGGCATGGAAGCCCGGCGACGCCATGAAGCCCCTGTCGCAGTGCCTCCAGACGCTGGTGAAGTGCGCCGGCGGCGACGGCAACCTGCTCTTCAACGTGGGCCCCATGCCCACCGGCGAGATCGAGGCCCGGCAGGTGAAGCGGCTGGCCGAGATGGGCCGGTGGCTCGGCAGCTTCGGCAAGACCGTCTACGCCACCCGCGGCGGCCCCTACCGGCCCGGAGCCTGGGGCGCCTCCACGCGGCGCGACAAGACCATCTACCTCCACCTGATGAAGTGGGCCGACGGCTCCGCGACGCTGCCGGCGCTGCCCGCGCGGGTGCGGGGCTGGACCGTGGTGACGGGCGGGTCCGCCCATGTGAAGCAGACCGCCGAGGGCCTCCGCATCACGGCGCCGCGCTCCACGAGGCGCGCCATCGACACGATCATCGCCCTCCACCTGGACCGCCCGGCCGCCGCCATCAAGCCCATCACCGTGGCGGGCGCCCTGAGCGCCAACGGCAGGGCGTCGGCCAGCAACGTCTACCAGAACATGGACGAGTACGCCGCCGAAGCCGCCATCGACGACAACCCGGCCTCGCGCTGGGCCACCGACGCCGGCACGCACAGCGCATGGCTACAGGTGGACCTGACCAAGCCGCGCACCGTCGGCAAGGTGCGCATCCTGCAGCAGGCGCTCTACGCCGAGCGCATCCGCCGCTTCGAGCTGCTGGCCCGAGACACCGGCGAATGGACGACGGTCGCCACCGGCACGACCATGCCCGCCGAGTACGTGGCCGCCTTCCCGGCCGTCACCGCCCGCAGCATCAAGCTGAGCATCCTCGAAGCCACCGACGGCCCCACCATCGACGAGCTGCAGGTCCTGCCGCCTTAGGTGGCGGGCAGGAAGAGACGGGACCTATGGGACGGATGGGACGGGGCCAGCAGGTCCCCTGCCGCCTGGCCCGGCTACCGCGCGATCTTCACCATGGCGCAGCCCCGGTGCAGGGGCACTCGGAGCGTGAGGGCGCCGCCCACCGGGACGCCGCGCAGCGTGACGACGGCCTGCGCGGCCTCGCCGCCGAACGCCACCGGCAGCGCCCAGCCCTCGGGCGTCTCGAAGAGGTTCGCCCTCGCCGTCGAGCCCGCCACCTCCACGCAGCCCGGCGTCAGCACCCACCGCTTGCCGCGCATGGCGTCCATGAGCGGGCCGTAGTCCATGTAGTACCGCTCCGCCCAGGCGTCCGGCCCGATGCAGTGGTTGTTGTACGGGTAGGGCGCCGTGGGGAAGGCGCCCATGTAGAGATGCCGCTGGAAGAAGCCGTCGGGGTCCGGGTCGCGCAGCGTGCCGATCTGCGTCCAGGCCAGCACGTGCTTGCGGAGGCCCATGAGCGCCGCGCCGTTCAGCGCGCCTCCGTGGTCGCCGTGCTCGGTGTAGATGCCGTCCAGGTGGCGGCACAGCTCCAGGCGCATGGTCATGGTATTGGCGAAGATGACCTTGTCGGCGGCGTGCATGAGCGGCCCGAGGCGGTCGGTGAAGGCCATCCAGGAGCGGTAGAGCGACCGCGCGGGCTTTCCGTCGACCCAGCTCGCGCCGTCGTCGCCAGCCGGGTTGTAGAGCCGCAGCCAGTCCAGCCGGTCGATGCAGACGCCGTCCGTATCGGGCAGCAGCGCGATGTTGCGCCGCGCCTGCTCCAGCATGAAGTCGCGGTAGGCCGGGTCGCCCACGTCCACGATCCAGGCGTTGTAGCAGGTGCCCATGGCGGGCCTCAGCGCGGCGTTGGGCAGCTTCAGCTTGAGGAACGCGAGGCCGTCCTTCCAGAGCGCCGGGTCGGCGGCTCGGGCGGCGTCCACGGGGCCGTCGACGAGATTGCGGCCGTACTCGGTGACGTTGAAGTAGCTCAAGACGTGGAAGCCCCGCGCCTTCATCCAGATCGCGTAGTCGTTCATGCGGCGCGCGGTGGTCCAGCCCTCCTTGCCGGGCGGGCAGGGCTCGTCGGCGGCTCGCGACCACTTCTCGTCGGGTGTGCGCACGGGCGGCAGGAACTGGCCCATGTAGGGGAAGTCGTCCGAGAGCTTCCAGTTCGTGCGGAAGGCCATGGCGCGGAGCTTGTCGGCATCCACGGGCTGCTCGGAGCCGGAGTAGGCCGCCGTCCCGGCCAGTTCGTGGGCCCGGGGGTTGGGCGCGTCGAAGAAGGCCGGGTAGCGCGTCGCCAGCGTCCGCAGCGCTCCGCGCCAGTGGGCCTCGTGGGGCGCCAGCTCCATGGCGAACCGCACGGTCTTGCCGCCGCCGAAGCGGTGCCGCGACCGCGTCAGGCGCACGTCGCCGGAGGCCGTCAGGGCCAGCGAGAGGTCCAGCAGCACGCCGTCCGGCGGGATGAGGAGCGTGACGCCCTGGTCGGCGCGCGACGAGAGGAGCGACACCAGGGGCGCCACGATGAAGTCCGCGCCCACGGGCCCCGCCTGCGTCACGTTGCCGTAGCGCCACGACCGCGACGCGAAGGCGATGGGCTCCAGCGGGTCGCGCCAGCACCCGGGCTTCCGCTCGGGGTCGGACCAGGCGGCCCAGACCCGCGTGCCGGCGGTGTCGGAGCAGGCGAGGGTCGTGACCGCCGCCGCCGTCCACGGCTTGCCGTGCGACGTGACGGCCGTCTCCCAGCGTAACGCCCCGCCCGCGGGCCGCCAGGTAACGGCGATGGTGCACGCGCGGCCGTCCGACGCGGCCCAGCCGCGCGTGAAGGTGACGCCCCCGCCCGACCGGCGCATCCTCGCCGGGCCGGTGGGCCGGAACCCCGCCAGCCGCCACTTGCCCGAGACGCGCGGTTGCCCGCCGCCGTCGATGCCCGCCAGGTCGCCGTCGTCGTCCAGCGACACCTTCAGCCCCGCGACGGAGAGCGTCGCGCGGACCGGGCCCGGCGCATCGGCCGCCGCCGGAGGGCCGAGGAGCAGGGCGTCGCCCCAGTCGGCGTGGTCGCCGTTGATGTTGTCGCCGCCGTCGGTGGCAATGAGCCGCAGCTCCCGTGCGCCCGTCAGGTCCACGTCCACGCGCCGGGCCGCCTCGCCGAAGCTCACCAGGCCGCTACGATAGGCCTCGCGCCCGTCCACGGTGACGATGAACTCCACGGTGCCGAGCTTGTGCGGGATCATCGAGTCGTCGACGCCCACCCACGCCTGGAAGCGCCGGTACGCTCCCTCCAGCTCGTAGACGATCTCCGACGGAGCGTGCGCGCCGATCCCCGTCTCGAACCCGCGGCCGGCGACGCGCATGGGCGGTCCCACCACGTCGGTGTCCATGGCCGCGGCGGCGTAGCCCTGCTTCTCGGCCGACGGCGTCAGCGTGCTGAGCGGCGTGGACTGGAGCGGCTGGGCCGCCGTCGGGAGGGCGGCGACCAGGGCGATGAGGGCCGGCAACAACGGGGCGCGGTGACGCATGGCGGGCTCCTGTCTGGAGGATGCCCCATGCTACCAGAACCAGCCCCCGGCGCGCCGCTACGGGTCGTCGAAGTCGAGGGGCGGCGGAGGCGGCGGGGCGGCGGCGGGCGGCGCCACGGACGTGAACCGCTGGTTGCAGCGCGCGCAGCGCACCGCCGGAACGACGCCTTGCCCGTCCGGGCCAGCGGCCACGCCGTCCGGCGCCAGCTGCCCGCCGCACTTGGTGCAGAAGATCGAGCCGGTCGTGACGTAGCGCGGCGGCACGGGTTGCGACGGCGGGTTCACGGCCTCCTCGCCGCCGTACATCCGGAGCCACTCCGTCTGCGTCCACGCCCGACCGTGCTTGAGTCCCGCAACGGAGAGGACGGCGGCGCGGAAGAAGTAGAACGCGGCGATGAAGTAGATGTAGAGCATGGTGAGGTTGGCGCAGCCGCTGCAGAAGGGCACCAGCATATCGCCCAGCGCCATGGGGAAGGAGCGCCCCGGCAGGTTGCACATGTACGTGGTGAGGACCAGCAGGGCGGTCCCGGCCAGCGCGGCGACGACGGTCGCCACGTCGAGCGCCGTGCCGATGCCGTCCAGCAGGTTCCCGGCCGACGCGAACAGCCCGGCCATGGCCAGGCAGAAGAGGATGATCAGAAACAGTGGCCCGTACGCGACCCTCGGGATCATGGAGCGCCTCCGCCCGGCTGTGCTGCCTGCGTGGTCACATTCGACGCGCCGCCGGGAAATCCTCCCGCCGCCCGCAGCGCGGTTCGCGGAGCAGGTATCATCCTCCGCGCCACTGCTCGGGCAGGGCCGCAGGGAGGGACGAGGCATGACCATTCGACCGCTGGAGATGGAGCGCGACCGCATCGCGGCCCGGCGCATCTGGCAGGAGGTGGGTTGGATATCCGCCGCCCAGGCCGACAAGATCGATCCCTACATCACCGCGGGCAACGCCTGGGTGGCCGAAATGGGAGGCGAGGCCGAGTGCCTGGTCTGCACCGTGCCCGGCAGCATGCGCTACCAGCGGACCGATTTGCAGGCATCGTTCGTCACCGGGGTCACCGTGAGCCGCGTGGCGCGCAAGCAGGGGCTCGCGGGACGGGTGCTGGCGCGCGCGCTACGGCAGGACGCCGAGCAGGGCTCCCTCGTCTCGCTTCTGGGTATGTTCGAACAGGGCTTCTACAACCGGCTGGGCTACGGCACCGGCGGCTATGTGCACCGCATCGCCCTCGACGGCTCGATGCTCGACGCCGGCGCCGACGCCCGCCCGCCGCTGCGCCTTACGCCCGCCGACGCCGAGCGGATGCATGCCCTGCGGATGCGGCGCCACCGGGGGCATGGCGGCTGCTGCCTCGCCGCACTGGCCGTCACGGTGGGCGAGCTCAACGAGGAGGACAACGGCTTCGGGCTGGGCTACGCGCGTCCCGGTACGGACGAGCTGACCCACTTCGCCTGGTGTACCGCCAAGAACGTGGAGTCGGGACCTTATCGCGTCATGCTCTGCTTCGAGGAGCTGTCGCAACTGAAGGAGCTGCTGGCCCTGCTGGGCTCGCTGGGCGACCAGGTGCGGGTCTTCAAGCTCATCGAGCCGCCCGGCGTGCAGCTCGAGGACCTCGTGCGGAAGCCGATCCGCAGCCGTCACGTCACCTACAAGAGCGAGTTCGAGACGGGCAACCGCGCCAGCGTCTACTGGCAGGCGCGCATCCTGGACCTGCCGCGGTGCGTGGCGGCGACAAGCCTGCGCGGCGACCCGGTGCGCTTCAATCTGGACCTGGCGGACCCCATCGAGGCGTTCACCGAGCCGGGATCATGGTGGCGCGGAGTGGGCGGCCGGTACCGGCTGGAGCTCGGACCGGAGAGCCGCTGCGAGCCCGGGACCGACGCGAGCCTGCCGACCCTGACCGCTTCGGTCGGCGCCTTCACGCGGCTCTGGCTCGGCGTCAGGCCCGCCGGCGGCCTGGCGGTGACCGATCGGCTCTCCGGCCCGCCGGAGCTGCTCGACGCGCTGGATGACGCGCTGCGCCTGCCCCCGCCCACGCCCGACTGGGACTTCTAGCCGGCCGGCGCGGCACACAGGCAAAGGGCCCCGGCAGCCGTCGCCGGGGCCCCGGTGCGGACGGGACGGAACCTACTGCGCGTGGAAGGCGCTGTTGATCTGCTCGAAGTGCGCCTTGTCGGCGGGCAGGTCGACGTCGGCGAAGATGGCCGCGGTCGGGCATCCCGGCTCGCAGTTGCCGCAGTCGATGCACGTGTCCGGGTTGATGAACAACTGGTCGTAGGTGTTGCCGTCAGCATCCGTGAAGACGCCTTCGACGATGCTGTCGGTCGCACAGACCTGGATGCACTCGCCGTCCTTGGTGCAGCCGTCCGTAATCACGTAAGCCATTCTGTGATCCACCTTTCTGGCTCAGGCCATTGGTTTGTTGTACGCCTCGCCGCGGGGCGTCCATCGGCCCTTTGGGGAGGCTGGTCTGGCACATCTGCCGCCGGATCGCGCCGCGGGGAAGGCCGCTAGTCCTGGGGACCGCGGGCGATGTCCTGGTTGCGCTTGGCGATGCGGAACGAGAGGGCCATGAGCCCCTGCTCGAGCCGCTGGTTCTCCACAATGATGCCGGCCGGGACGTCCAGGTCGATGAGGGCGAAGTTCCACAAGGCGCGGACGCCCGCGTCGACCAACCTGTCCGCCACGGCCTGGGCCTTGTCGGCCGGAAGGGCGAGGCACGCCGACTCGATCCCCTGCTCCTGGATGAACCGCTCCATGATCGCCGCATCGCGCACCGGCAGGCCGGCCACCGAGGTCCCGATCAGCGCGGGGTCGTTGTCGAAGAGAGCCACCAGGTCGAAGCCCGCGTGGCTCCAGATGTCGCTCAGGACGAGGGCGCGCCCGAGATTGCCGATGCCCACCAGCGCCACGGGCTTGGCGGAGAGGATGTCGAGCATGGAGCTGATCAGAATCTCCAGGTCCGCGATGCGGTAGCCCTGGCGCGGCTTCCCCAGGATGCGCAGGGCCGACAAGTCCTGCCGCACGCGTGAGCCGGTGACGCCTTCCCGCACGGCCAGTTCGTCGCTGGTCACCGTGGCGCGGCCCTCGCTCTTCAGCTTCGTGAGCAGGAGCAGGTAGTTCATGTACCGCTGAAGCGTCTCTCGATGCATCGTTGTCTCCTTCGGTAGGGCCCCGCCGCAGCCGCGACGCTGCTATTATAGTTGATGAGCCGCCGCTCTCGGTACCCGGTTATCGATTCTACGTGCATCAGACGCCGGCTGTGCCCCAGATTCGACGGCATGGCGGCCCCGGGCGGCGCTCGCCGCGTAGCCGGCGCCCCACCG
Source organism: Armatimonadota bacterium (assembly GCA_026392115.1). GTDB lineage: Bacteria > Armatimonadota > Chthonomonadetes > Chthonomonadales > CAJBBX01 > CAJBBX01. The sequence goes on from JAPLCQ010000025.1 coordinate 11,500, forward strand.
GCCAGGAGGTTGCCATGCGCTCGTTGCCTCGGTTACGGTTCGGCGGACCCGCCTGCGGCGCCCTCTGCCTGGGCGTCGCACTCGCGGCCGCGATCCCGGCGGCGGCTCAGCGGCCCGCGACGCGGCCGTCCATGGCCTCGCTCATGCCCTCGGCGCGCGACTACGTGCTGCAGTACTGGCGCGACGGCTGGCGCGGCCGCACCGCCGACGGCCGCAAGCTCCGCGTGGTGCAGACGGGCAGCTACGCCATGGCCCTCGACGCCGAGCGCATCGCCATCCCCCACCTCGGCCCCGTGCGGGCGCCTGCGCCCTACGCCCGGGCGGGCGCCGAGGGGCTCCCCGGCCTCGCCAAGCTGCCGCCCGCGGCCCTGACGCTGACGCTGGAGGTGGACGGGCGCACCTACCGCTGCACCGGCGCCGAGCCGCCCAGCCTCCACGGCGGACCGCGCATCGTGGAGGCCGGCCGCCTGCTGCAACGCTCCGATGTGACGGGCCTCGTCTTCAAGGACGACGGCGGAGCGCGCCTGCCCGTGGAGGCCCGGCTGGAGACCATCGCATGGCCCGACCGCCTGGGCCTGTTGCTCGAGGCCGCGCCCGCCGCGGGCGACCTGACCGCCGGCCCCGGATTCGGCCGCGTGGGCGGGGGATGGGTCTTCGACGGCGCCGGCGCCATCGTCGACGCGGCCGCCCCGGAACTCGACCCAGCGGCTTTCACCGTGGAGATGTGGGCCTACCTCCCGGACGCGCCCGAGGCCACCAACGCCTACCCGTGGCTCTTCTGCAAGGGCGGCAACGAGTGGGTCGACGGCGCCTACGGGTTGGCCCTCATCAACGGCACGCCCACCGCGCGCATTTGCATCGGCGGCGGACGCGACAACGCCTTCGACCTGGAGGCCCGCTACGAGAACGGCGGACGCCTCACCGTCCAGCGCGAGCGGTGGACGCACCTGGCGATGACCTACGACGGCGGCGACCTGCGCATCTACGTCGACGGCCGCCCGGCCGGCTCCATGCCCGTGAACCGCGCCCGCAAGCCCCGCCCCGACGGCATCGCCCTGGGCCGCCGCCTGGACGACTCGGGCGACGGCTACCACTTCCGCGGCGCGCTGGACGAGGTGCGGCTCACCGGCCGCGCCCTCGCCGCCGCCGAGATCGCCCGGCGCTTCGCCAAGCCCGAGGCCGCTGAGCCCGACGCCGCCGAAGTGCGCGCCTGGCTGTTCGACCCCAAAGGCCCTGCCATGGAGCGTCGGCCCGTGCGCTCGTGGCGCGGCGCCTCCATGCGGCTGGAGCTGCGAACCGGCGGCCGCGCGCACGTCGCCCGCCTCGCCCCCGAGCCCGGCAGGGAGTGGCGCACCGGCGAGCGGCGCTCCGTGGCCGTCGCCCTGGACCCGGCCACCGGCGCTCCGGCCGCCGAGGAGCAGGTCCAGGTGGCAGCGAGCGAACGGACAAGCGGGCGCCTCCTGCCCGTGACGGCCGATCCGATCCGCGGCTGGGTGCGCGTGAACCTCGACGACCTGCAGGCGCAGGGCTCTGGCAACGACCTGCTCGACCGCGCGCGGCTCACGCTCACGAACCCCACCGACCGGGCGCTGCCGCTCCGGCTGCTGCTGGAGAAGACCGACCGCGGACTCCAGGCGCCCGGTATGTCGCAGGTCACAGGCATCTCGCCCATGCTCCGGGACGCCGACGGCAACCCCACGGGCCTCCACGTGCAGCTGAGCAAGAACTGGCACTCGCAGCCGGGCCGCGACCTGGTCTACCAGGGCGCCTGGCTCCACGCCGCGGCCTACCTGCGCCTGCCGCCGCACGCCACCGTGGATCTGGAGGCGACGCTGGCCTATGCCCGGTGGGGGGGAGTGCCGGCGGCGTCGCATGCCCAGCTCTGCCTCATCGGCTGGGGATCCAACCAGGAGTGGAACCAGTCGGCCATCGGCGCCTGGGGCGAGAGCATCTGCTATGAGCCCGACCAGGCGCAGGCCGAGTGCCTCATCTGCGACGTGCGGCCCCTGCTGGTGGCGAGCCGCTTCGCCGGGAAGCCCGTGCGCTGGACCTGGACCGGCAACGTCGGCGGCGGCGACCTGGTCCGCTGGTTCGACGCGCGTGGCAAGCGGCGCTTCCCGGACCGCATGAACACCGTGGTGCGGCGCATCGGCCCGAACCTGACCGAGGTGACCTACGCGGGCGGCTTCGGGCAGGGCGCCATCCGCCACTCGGTCACCGTCAGCCTCCACCGCACCGACGACCTGGTGCGCGGCGTCTACCGCCTCTCCATGCGCGTGCTGCGGCCGGTGGAGTTCAGCCGGCTGGTCCTCTTCCAGATAGGCGCGGATACCTACAGCTATACGGGCGAGCGGCGCATGGCCGTCGGGAACGCCTCGGGCCTCGCCCGCGAGTGGGAGACGCGGTGGGGCGGCGACACCTACCGCACCCGGCCCGTGCCGCTGAAGGGGCCTGCCGCCTGGGTGGCCATGCAAGGCTGCGCGCCGCGCAGCGACGGCGCCGACTGGCTGGCGCTGGCCAACCGCGGCCTCGTGGTCCGCTCGTGGAAGGCCCGCCTGGGCGGCAGGCCCGCCGAGCCCTGGTTCGCCGAGCACGGCGCCCGGGTGGGCGGCGCCGACACCTCCACGGCGGACATCCTGCCGCCGCCGGGCGTGGCGCGGCTGCTGCCGGGCGACGGCGTCGAGGCCGTCTTCGAGCATGTGATCGTGCCGCAGCGCGCCGAGGACTACTACGGACCGAACGCCGCCTTCAGGGCCGCGCTGGAGAGGGACCAGGACACCTGGCGCATCATCCGCCGCGAGGCCGCCGGCAACGCGTTGACCGCGAAGGCGACGGTGGGCCGGATCGCCTCGGCCTGGCCGCTGAAGGTCGCCGCGATCGGCGACCGCGCCCGCTTCAGCGTTACGGGAGGGCTCGGCTACGTGCCGATCACCTTTACGGGCCTCACCGGCTTCCGCGACCCGGTGCTGGAGGTGCGCGAGCCCGGCGGCCCCTGGAAGCGCGTGGACCAGACCCTCCACGGCAAGGACTACTGGCAAGCCGACTTCGACGCCGAGGCCCGGACGTGGGAGATTACCTACACGATCCCCCTCGACACGCCCGGCGACGCGCCCACGCCAAGGGAGATGCGCTTCCGCCTGGGCCCCTAGCCCGCGCGTCCATGCCGGTCCGCCCGTCCGTGTCCGTCCGTGTTCGTCCGTGCGGGTCCGTGGAGCGCCCGCGGCAGGGAAACCGCGCGCGCACAGCGAACTTGCGCGCATCGCCCACAGGCAAGGAGCCGCCATGACCTCCAAAGAGCGCGTCCTCACCACCTTCGCACGCCGAGAGGCCGACCGCGTGCCCATCAACTACTCGGCAAACCCGGGCATCGACCAGCGGCTCAAGGCCCACTTCGGGCTGGAGCCCGGCGACCACGAGGGCCTGCTCGTGCGGCTGGGCGTCGACTTCCGAGGCGTCGGCGCCCCTTACGTCGGCCCGAAGCTCCACGACGATATCCCCGACCGCCACGTCGACATCTGGGGCATCCACCGGCGCTACATCGAGCACCCCTCCGGCGGCTACTGGGACTACTGCGACTTCCCGCTGAAGGAGGCGACCGAGGAGGAGATCGCCGCCTGGCCGCTCCCCTCGGCCGACGACTTCGACGTCTCCGGCGTCTACGAGGCCTGCCGCCGCCAGTCGGAGTACGCCATCAACGGCTCGGGCGGCTTCGGCGACATCATCAACGGCAACGGGATGCTGCGGAGCATGGAGCAGACCCTCGTCGACCTGGTCACCGAGGACCCCGCGGGCCTCCTGCTCGCCGACCGCCGCATGGCCATCCAGATGGAGCTCACCGAGCGTATCCTGGAGGCTGCCGGGGGCGGCGTCGACTACATCTACATGGGCGAGGACCTGGGCACCCAGATCGGCCCCATCATCGGCATGAAGACCTTCCGCCGCCAGATTCGCCCGCGCTACGAGAAGTACTGCGCCCTGGCCCGGGCCTACAACGTGCCCGTGATGATGCACTGCTGCGGCTCCAGCAGCTGGGCGTTCGACGACTTCGCCGAGATCGGCATCCACGTGGTCGACACGCTCCAGCCCGAGGCCGCCCTGACGGCGCCGGAGTACCTGAAGGCCCGGTACGGCGACAAGCTGGCCTTCCACGGCTGCATCTCCACGGCGGGACCCGTGGCGAGCGGAACGCCGGAAGATGTGGTGGCCGACTGCCGCCGGACGCTGGAGATCATGATGCCCGGCGGCGGCTACTGCTTCGCGCCCACGCACTCCCTGCAGGACAACTCCCCCACGGAGAACGTGGTGGCCATGTACGAGACCGCGCACAAGTTCGGCCGGTACGTGTAGGGGCGGCCTGGTAACAGTCTGGTACTGATCGCCTCCCCTGCCGCGCGGCCCGGGAGGCGATTTCGCAGGATATCGCCCGCCGACCGGCGTACTCTGGTAACCACACGAGCGCCCACGCTGGTACCTCCTGATCTCCCTGCCGATTGGGGCGCAACACGGGTTGGCCTCGCCTCTCGTGACGGTCGGTTGTTCCGACGAATCCGCTTCAGCTAGCCCCGAGCCCGGCATCCGCCCAGGACCGTGCGTGGTACGGTCGGCTTTGTCCGAGCAGACACTCCTGCGAATGTGGGGGCATCGGCCCTCTGGGTGATCGAGACATGGTGTACTTCAGGTATTCCCCGCGCCCGCGCGCCGAAGCCGCTTCTATCTGCCGCATCCTCGGTGCGGCTCTGTTCCTCGCCTCGCTCGTCGCATCGGCGCCATGCCGCGCAGCCGATCCCGTGACGGCCGGCAGCGAAGTGGACTATCCGCCGTTCTGCATCGTCGACGCACGCGGACGCGCGACCGGCTTCTCCGTGGAACTGATGGAGGCGGCGCTCCGCTCCATGGGGCGTGGCGTCGCCTGGAAGACGGGCGTCTGGGCCGATGTGAAGACATGGCCGGCCCGCGGCGTGGTGCAGGCCCTGCCCATGGTGGCGCGCACCCCTGAGCGGGAGCCCAGGTACGACTTCACCTTCCCATACATGACCCAGCACGGCGCCATCGTGGTGCGCCAGAACCAGACGGGCATTCGCCGCATCGACGACCTCGCCGGCCGCGACGTCGCGGTGATGAAGGGCGATATCTCGGAGGAGTTCATGCTCGGCGCCGGCACGGGCGCCCGACTGCACTCCGTGGCGACTTTTCCCGAGGCTCTCAGGCAACTCGCCGCCGGCCGCTACGACGCCGTGGTGATCCAGCGCTTGCTGGCGGCGCGGCTGATAGGCGAACTCGGCCTGACCAACCTTGCGATATCGGACCAGCCCCTGGAGGGCTTCCAGCAGGTCTTCTGCTTCGCCGTCAAGGAAGGCGACCGCGATACGCTGGCCGTCCTGAACGAGGGGCTCTCGCTCGTCATCGCCAACGGCGCCTATGCCCACCTCCACGCCAAGTGGTTCGCCGCCCTCGAGCTGCCCACGCGGCGGCGGCTGGTGATCGGCGGCGACGATCGCTTCCCGCCCTACGAGTTCCTGGATGCCCACGGCCTGCCCGCCGGTCTGAACGTGGACCTGGCGCGCGCCGTCGCCAGGGAAGTAGGGCTCGACATCGAGATCAAGCTGGGCCCGTGGGAGGCCGCCCGCAAGGGATTGGAGACGGGCCAGTTCGACGCGCTGGGCGGCCTGGCCTACTCACCGGATCGGGCGCTGAGGGTGGACTTCGCTCCTCCGCATACCATGCTCAACTATGTCGCCGTGGTCCGCCCGGCAAGCGGCGCGCCGCCCGAAACGGTGGCCCAACTCCGAGGACGCAGCCTGGCGGTCCAGCGCGACGACATGGGCCACGATATGATCCTCCGCCTGGGTCTGGGCGACCGCGCCGCGGCGGTGGGCTCCCAGAAGGAGGCCATACAGCGGGTCGTCGTCGGCACGTCCGATTGCGCCGTCGTAACGCGGCTGGCAGCCCTCGAATGGGAGCGGGCGCACGGCTCGGCGGAACTCCGGATCGGGCGGCGCCCCGTCCTATCGGTTCCGTACGGCTTCGCCGTGGCCAAGGGGAACGGCGCCCTCCTGGCCCAGATCAGCGAAGGCCTGAAGACCCTGGCGGAGCGGGGCGAGCTGCGGCGCATCCACGACAAGTGGCTCGGACCCGACGACGAGCCCAACGTGGCGGTCGTGCTCCGCTACGCGGCCATGGTGGCCGGGCCCCTCCTGCTGGCGCTGCTGGGCGGGGTCCTGTGGGTCCGGTCGCTGCGTCGCCAAGTCGCCCTGCGCACGGCGTCGCTGAGCCAGAGCGTTCGCCAGTTCCAGCTTCTCCTGGAGGGCGCCCCGGAGGCGATCTTCATTCAGACCGACTACCGGTTCCACTACGTCAACGCGGCCGCGTGCAGGCTGTTCGGCGCGGCGGGGCCGCAGGAGTTGATCGGTCGCCCCGTCATGGAGCGCTTCCACGCCGACTACCACGCCGCCATCGCCGATCGCATACGCAGGCTCAACGAGGAGCGCGAGCCGGCGGCGCGCATCCGGCAGACATGGCTGCGCCTGGACGGGAGCGAGGTCCCGGTCGAGGTCTCCGGCGTGCCCGTGACCTTTGAGGGCAGCGACGGCGCCCTGATCTTCGCGCGCGACATCACGGACCATGAGCGCATGGAGGCGCAGCTGCGGCAGGCCCAGAAGATGGAGGCGGTCGGGCGGCTTGCCGGAGGCGTGGCGCACGACTTCAACAACATGCTGATGGCCGTGCTCAACTACGTGGAGTTGGCCCGCGACGCCGTGGAGCGCGACCACCCTGTCCGGGAGTGCCTCGACGAGATCGAGGGCGTTTCGCAACGCTCGGCCAACCTCACGCGGCAACTCCTGGCGTTCGCCCGCAGGCAGACCATCGCGCCGGCTGTGCTGGACCTGAACGCCGAAATCGGGCGCATGCTCAAGATGCTCCGCAGCCTGATCGGCGAGGACATCGAACTGGTCTGGAAGCCGGGCGACGGGCTCTGGCCGGTCAAGGCCGACCCATCGCAGATCGACCAGGTGCTGGCCAACGTCAGCGTCAACGCCCGCGACGCCATGGGCGGACCCGGCACGCTGACCGTCGAGACCGCCAACGTCACGGTCGATGCGGCCACCGCGTCGAAGCACGGCGACGCGCTCCCGGGCGACTATGTGGCCCTGACGCTGACCGATACCGGGCGCGGCATGGACGCGGATGCCCTGCAACATATCTTCGAGCCTTTCTACACCACCAAAGGCGTTGGCGAGGGGACCGGGCTCGGCCTGGCGACCGTGTTCGGGATCATGCAACAGAACGGGGGCTTCGTGAGCGTATCGAGCACGCCGGGCAGCGGGACGACACTGAGGATGCACTTCCCGCGGGAGGCCCACGAGGCGCCTGAGGCCCCTCCGCCGACCGCCGCCGCGGAACGGCCCGGCGGCGGAGAGACGATCCTGCTCGTGGAGGATGAGCGGGCCATCCGGCTCTCGACCAAGCGGTTGCTCGAGCGCCTCGGGTACCTGGTGCTCGTCGCCGACGCGCCCGGCGAGGCGCTGAAGGTCGCCTTGGCGTGCGCGGGCGTGATCGACCTGCTCCTCACCGACGTCGTCATGCCGGAGATGACGGGCCGCGAGCTTGCGGCGCGCCTGGTGGAGCAGCGGCCCGGCCTCCGGTGCATATTCATGTCCGGCTATACCGCCAACGTGATCGCCCAGCACGGCGTCCTGGACGAGGGCGTCCGGTTCCTGCCGAAGCCCTTCACGCGGGACGGCCTCGCCGCCGCCGTTCGCGCCGCGCTCGACGACGCGCCGTAACGCGAAGGCCGCGCGCGCGCCGTTCAGCGCCCCAGGAGGATTCGGCCAACGGGGGCGCGCGTCCCGTTCGACATCGGCTGGAGGGGCCTCTTGCGCCGACCTCCGATCCGTGTTACCATGTTGCTACCGCGGCTCATCAGCGGCAGCCACGCAAGCACACCGCGGCATGGCGCACACGACCGAGCCCACGGCGGGCCGCCCACGTTGAGCATTGCGCTCCGGGGCGCCGACACTTCACGCTGTTACGGGAGTATGACTCATGTCCAGACGGCTGAGACCCTATCGCGCGCCTGTCGTCGTCACGCTGGCTGCTTGCGTCGCCGTCCTGGCGCCGGCCGGCGCCCTGCCGACCCGCGCCTCTCTGGCCGGCCTTCCGCTCACCTTTGAGCGGAACACCGGACACTGGCCCGAGCAGGTCGAGTTCGTGGCCCGTTCGGGGCAGGGAACCCTCTTCCTCACGAAGCGGGAGATGGTCCTGTCGTTGCGCAAGGGCGACAAGGGCGCCGCGCTCCGGCTCAAGCTGCAGGGCTCCAACCCGAAGGCCGTCGCCTCGGGCCTTGAGAAGCAGCCCGGCATCGTCAACTACTTCATAGGCAACGACCCGAAGAAGTGGCGCACGAGAGTGCCCACCTACTCCCGCGTCAAGCTGGCCGGCGTCTACCCCGGCGTGGACCTGGTCACCTACGGCGCGGGCAAGTCGCGCACGCTGGAGTATGACTTCGTCGTGAGGCCGGGCGCCGACACGAAGCGCATCCGCATGGCCGTCTCCGGCGCGAAGTCGCTGCGGAGCGTGGGCGGCAGGCTGATCGCCTCGACCTCCTGCGGCGATGTGACGCTCAACCGGCCCTACGCCTACCAGACCATCGACGGGGTCCGCAAGCAGGTCGCCTGCTCCTTCACGCTGGAGCGGAACACCGTCGCCTTCGAGGTCGCACGCTACGACGCGAGCCGGCCGCTCGTGGTGGATCCGACGCTGGAGTACAGCACCTTCCTGGGCGGCGCCCTCGACGACAGTTGCCAGGGAATCCAGGTGGACTCGACAGGCGCCGTCTACGCCTGTGGCTACACGAGCAGCTCTGCCTTTCCCACCAGCGGCACGGGCTTCGACCGAACCTTTGGCGGGACCGAGGATGGCTTTGTAACCAAGCTCAGTTCGTCCGGCGCCGGGCTGGTCTACAGCACGTTCCTGGGTGGCGCCGGTGGCGACTACTGCTGGGACATCGCGGTGGATGCCGCGGGCCAGGCAGTCGTCACCGGTGGCACCGATAGCGGCGGGTTCCCAACCACACTGGCGGCCTATGACAGGTCCTTGGGCGGCAGCAGCGATGCCTTCGTGACCCGGCTCAACGCCACGGGCTCCGTGCTGATGTTCAGCACGTTCATAGGCGGGACGGGTACCTACTCAGAAGAGGGCCACGGCGTTGCCCTCGATAGCACGGGGAACGCCGTTGTGTGCGGCTCCACGCAGAGCCCCTCGTTCCCGACCACCATCGGAGCCTATGATCGCACACATGGCGGCGGTTGGGACGGCTTCGTCGTCAAATTGACCGTTACCGGCGGCGAACTCCGCTACGGCACATTCCTGGGCGGCGCCGGTGAAGATTCCGCCAGGTGCCTCGCGCTGGACGCTGCCGGCGCTCCCATCGTCTGCGGGCAGACGGCAAGCGCGGCTTTCCCTACCACGCCGGGAGCGTACGACACGGCGCTGGCCGGCGCCGATGGCTTCGTGACCAAGCTCAGCGCCGACTTCGCCTCGCTGGTCTACAGCACATTCCTGGGCGGCAGCCTGTATGAGGACGCCAAGCACATCGCGGTAGACTCCGCCGGCGCCGCCTACGTCTGTGGCAACACGAGCAGTTCCGACTTCCCGACCACGACCGGAGCGTACGACGAGACCCACAACGGCGGATCATATGACGCCTTCGTGGTGAAGCTGAGCCCCGACGGCTCGTCGCTGAACTACGGCACACTCCTGGGTGGCTCCGGCACCGATTACGGCTTGGCTCTCGCCCTCGATGCCGATGGGTCGCCGTACGTCTGCGGCTACACCGCCAGCACAGACTTCCCCACCACCGCCGGCGCGTATGACACCACCCACAATGGCGTCGCTGATGTCTACGTCGCCAGGTTGAGCGCCGACCTCTCCGCACTTCGGTACAGCACGCTGATGGGCAGCCCCAACTGGGACATCTGCGAGTGCATATCAGTGAACAGCGCCGGCGTGGTTGCGCTGGGCGGCAGGGTCGGCACGGGCTTTCCCGTCACCACCGGCGCGTACGATACGAGTTTCAACGGGGCCAGCCAGTACGACGCCTTCGTGGCCAGATTCGGGTTCGCGCCGGCCACGACCTCCCTCTCCGCCACCGGAGCGACCGGGCAGGTGGGGGAGATGGTGGAGTTCACGGCGACGCTCACCTCGGGCGGCTCGCCCGTGGATGGGGCGACGGTGGAGTTCACCACGCCCGACAGCGTAACCACCTCCCGCACAACCAATGCGTCCGGTGTCGCCAACCTCTGGTACGACATCCCGGTCGGCGCCGTCACGGATACCGTGGCTGTGGCCTATCAGGCGACGGACTCCTACCAGGCCGCCGACACCACCGCTGCGCTGACGGTGAGCGCGGTAGCCACGGTCAAGGTCTCGTCGTTCACCGGCAAGCAGGGCGAGGCGCTGACGCTCTACGCCTACCTCTGGCAGGGAAGGACCACGGCGGGCCTCACGGGCAAGCAGCTAACCTACAGGATCGACGGCGGACCGGCCGTCGACTTCGCCTCGCTCACCGCCGGGACCTTCGGCATGACGACCACCCCATACACCGTCCCCGGCGCCATGTCGGCGGGAGCGCACACTCTGACCGTGGACTGGGCGGGCGGCGGCGGCTACCCGGCCTCGCAGGGGACAAGCACGCTGACCGTGAACGTGCCGGCGCGGACCTATCTCTGGGTCCACAGCCACGGCGCCACGCGCAACGCCGCCACCAAGCTCACCTGTTATCTGTATGACTACAGGCGCAACGGCGACCTGGTGCCCGTGCCGGGCAAGTCCATCAGCTTCAGCGTGGGCGGCACGCCGGTGGGCACGGCCGTCACCGCCACCGACGGCAAGGCGTTCCGCGTCTATACGCCGGTCGCGACGGGCGCCCTGACGCAGACCCTCTCCTTCGCCGGCGACGCGGCATACTCCGCCACCAGCAACACCGGCGCCCTCACCGTCACCCCGTAACGCTAAAGCCGCAACAACCGCATACGGACTACACAGCGCCCCCGGCGGCTTCGGCTTCCGGGGGCGCCGGCACGGCTCGGGGAAGAATCCCCCGCGCCCCCCTTGCGCCGTCGGTCATTGTGCTGTATGATTTCCTCAGGGACGTGGGTACTGCTGGCTCACTGCCGCGGGGGCACGCCACGCCGGACCGGCGATGTGCCGGACTCGGCGCCGAGGCGCCATATGGCGGGCGCGTCCGCATCACTGACATTGGAGAGGACAAGCACATGCCAAAAGCCAAGCTGTACGGTCTCGCCGCCGCGGTGGCGCTGTCGGCACTTGCCGGCGTAGCGGGGGCCTCGCCGTCCGCTCCGCGATCCGGCTGGCCGATCGCGCCGCCGTTGACCTTCGAGAAGAACACGGGGCGCTTTCCAGCCCAGGTGAAGTTCGTGGCCCGCACCGGCGGAGGCACGCTCTTCCTGACGAACCGGGAGGCGGTCCTTGCGCTGACGGGCCGGGACAAGGCCGCGGCGCTCCGGCTGAAGCTGGCCGGATCAAACCCCGGCGCCGTCGCCGCCGGCCTGGACAAGCTGCCGGGCCATGTCAACTACATCGTCGGCGATGACCCGGCGAAGTGGCGCACCAACGTGCCCACCTACTCGCGCGTCAAGCTGACGGGCGTCTACCCCGGCATCGACCTGGTCTACTACGGCGCCCGCAAGAGCCGCGCGCTGGAGTACGACTTCGTCGTGAAGCCCGGCGCCGACCCGTCGAGAATCCGCATGGCGGTCTCCGGCGCGAAGTCGCTCCGCTCCGCCGGCGGCCGTCTCGTCGCCTCCACGGCGGTCGGCGACGTGGCGCTGAACACGCCGTACGCCTACCAGACCGTGAACGGCGTGCGCCGGCAGGTGGCCTGCTCCTTCAGCCTGGAGAGCAACACCGTGGCCTTCCGGGTCGCCCGCTACGACGCGACCCGACCGCTGGTTGTGGACCCGACGCTGGTCTTCAGCACCTATCTCGGCGGCTCCGGCGCCGACTATCAGACCCCCGGCGTCTACGGCCCGCCGAACGGCATCGCCGTCGACTCCGCCGGCGCCGTCTACGTCACCGGCTGCGCCGGCTCGGCCAACTTCCCCACGACTGCGGGCGCGTACCAGACGGCCAGGGCGGGCAGCCAGACCGACGCCTACGTGACGAAGATCAACCCCGGCGGCGCCACGCTTGCCTACAGCACCTACCTGGGCGGCACGGGCGCGGATTACGGCTATTCCATTGCCGTCGACTCGCTGGGGTCGGCCTACGTTACCGGCGCCGCCAACGCGGGCTTCCCGACCACGGCCGGCGCCTTCTCCACCACCAACACCGGGTTGCTCGACGTCTTCGTTACGAAGCTCAACCCGGCGGGCAGCGCCCTCGTCTACAGCACCTATCTCGGCGGCGATGCTTCTGAATACGGCCACTGCATCGTGCTGGACGCCGCCAACAACGCCGTCGTCGGCGGCTACGCGACGGCCCCGACCACGGTTCAGTTCCCCACGACGGCAGGAGCCTTCCAGGTCCTGCCCGCCGGCAACACGGAGGGCTTTGTGGCCAAGCTCAACGCCGGGGGGACCGCCCTGCTCTGGAGCACGCTCCTGGGCGGCACGGGCGTCGACTCCGTGACCGGCGTGGTGGTTGAGGCGGTGACGGACAACGTCTTCGTCTCGGGCATGACCAACGGCGGCGGCTTCCCGAGCGTACCCGGCAGCTACGATGCCACCGCCAACGGCGCCGCCGACGGCTTCGTGGCCAAGCTGAACTCCACGGGCTCGGCGCTGATCTACGGGACCTTCCTCGGCGGCACGGGCGACGACCGCGTGCTGTCGTTGGCCACCGATACCTCCGGCAACGCCTAAGTGGCCGGTATGACCTCCTCGGCGGCATTCCCCACCACGCCGGGCGCCTACGACACCACGCATAACGGCGGCTACGACGTCTTCGTCGCCAAGCTCAACGCCGCCGGGACCGCGCTCGGCTACAGCACGTTCATGGGCGGCACGGGCACGACGCTGGACCGGGCCTTCGGGATCGCGGTGGACTCGGCGGGCGGCGCGTGGGTCACTGGCGGCACCCCGAGCTCGGCCTTCCCGGTCACCGCGGACGCCTACCAGGGCACATTCGGCGGCGGACCCCTGGCGGACGCCTTCGTCTCCCGCCTCAGCCCCACCGGCGCGTCGCTCACCTACAGCACCTTCCTCGGCGGCTCGGCTGAAGACGCCGGACGCGACGTGGCCATCAGCAGCACGGGCCAGGTCTTCGTGACCGGCTATGCCGGCGCCGGGTTCCCGACATCGGCCGGGGCCTTCCAGACGGTCTACGGCGGCAGCACGGCGGACGGCTGGGTCGCCCAGTTCGACGGTCGGGCGAGCACCGCCATCGCGGTTGCGCCGGTCACCGGGCAGGTCGGTGAGCGGATTTATGTCACCGCCACGCTGACCTCGGGCGGCAGCGGCGTCTCCGGCGCGACGGTGACCTTCACCATGCCGGGCGGCGCCACCATCGACCGCACCACCGATGCCACCGGCATCGCCGACTACTACTGGGACATCCCCGTGGGCCAGGCAAGCGCCACCATCGGGGCGGCGTTTGCTGGCGATGGAACCTACGGCCCCTCGAGCAACACCGGCGCGCTGACCGTCACGGTGGCCTCCAAGATCAGCGTCAACGGCGCTTCGGGCACGGCGGGCTCCACCGTCGGCATCGTGGCCTACCTGTGGGACGGCAAGTCGATGTCCGGCCTCACGGGCAAGCAACTGACCCTGAAGATCGACGGCGGCTCGGCGTCCAACTTCCCGGCGCTCACGGCCGGCGCCTACGGCAAGGCGACCTACGCCTACGCCATTCCCGGCGCCATGTCCATCGGCGCCCATTCGACCACGGTGGACTGGGTCGGCGGCGGCGGCTACCCCGCATCGCAGGGGACCGGCACGCTGACGGTGTCGGGAGTCGCGAACACCTACCTCTGGGTCCACAGCCACGGCGCGACCCTGAACCAGGCCACCAAGCTCACCTGTTACCTGTATGACTACAGGCGCAACGGCGACCTGATCCCCGTCGCGGGCAAGTCCATCAGCTTCAGCGTGAGCGGCACGCCGGTGGGCTCGGCAGTCACGGCCGCCGACGGCAAGGCGTTCCGCGTCTATACGCCGACCGCCCTGGGAGCCCTTCCGCAGTCCTTCGCGTTCGCCGGCGACGGCGGCTATGCGGCGGCAAGCAACACCGGCACGCTGACCGTCGCCCCGTAGCGCCGCGGCCGCGACGACCGCATACGGACCGCACAACGCCCCCGGCGGCTTCGGCTTCCGGGGGCGTTGGCGCGGATGGGCGGGTAGGGCGGATGCGTCGCCCCTGTCGCCCGGCCCCCCCTGCTTCGCCGACCGCGTCGGTGGGGCCTGCGATCTCCCGCCGCGATGGGGCGGAGGCTTGCGCCCTTGCTTCTAAGCTGATATCATATGCGCGGTCGGCGCGTCGATGCGGCGGCGGCCCGGTGCAGTCTATCCTGCAGAAAGAAGGTTCAGGCCCATGGTTCCACGTCCGCTGTCCCTCGCTTTGCCAGCGGCCCTGCTCGCGCTGACCGGCGCGGCCGGCGCCTCTCCCGCCGCTCGCGGGTCGGCCTCGCGTATGCTCAACCGGCCTCTGACGTTCGAGAGGAACACGGGACGCTACCCGAAGGATGTCCAGTTCGTCGCTCGCTCCGGTCAGGGCGCGCTCTCGCTGACGAGCCGCGAGGCCGTCCTGACGCTCAGGAGGGCGGGCCGGACCGCGGACCTTCGGCTGACGCTGCGGGGCTCCAACCCGAAGGCCGCGGCCTCGGGGCTCGACAAGCAGCCCGGCGTCGTGAGCTACTTCATCGGCAAGGACCCGGCGAAGTGGCGCACCCACATTCCGACCTTCTCGCGCGTCAAGCTCGCCGGCGTCTACCCCGGCGTGGACCTGGTCTACTACGGCGCCGGCAAGTCGCGCACCCTGGAGTACGACTTCGTCGTGAAGCCCGGCGCCGACCCGTCGAGAATCCGCATGGCGGTCTCCGGCGCGAAGTCGCTCCGCACCGTCGGCGGCAGGCTCGTCGCCTCCACATCCTGCGGCGACGTGACGCTGAACCGGCCCTACGCCTACCAGACCGTGGGCGGCGTCCGCAAGCAGGTCGCCTGCTCCTTCGCGCCGCGGGGCAACACCGTGGCATTCCGGATCGCGCGCTACGACGCTTCGCGTCCGCTCGTCGTGGACCCCACGCTGACTTACGAGTACTATATCGATAGTACCGGCGAAGACTACGCGGCCGGCGTCGCGGTCGACTCCACCGGGGCATGCTACACCGCGGGCGCCCTGGGCGTGGGCGCTTACGGCCTCTCAGACGCCTTCGCCGTGAAGGTCCGTGCCGACGGCGCCCTCGACTACCTGTCCTTTGTTGGCGGCGCCGATGACGACCGCGCCTGCGGCCTCGCGGTGGACGCGTCAGGCTGCGCCTATCTCACGGGTTCGACCTACAGCACGGACTTTCCGGTCACCCCGGGCGCAAAGTTCACCACGTTCGGCGGCGGCACGGACGCCTACGTCGTCAAGCTCGGCGCGGCCGGTTCCACGATCGAGTATGGCACCTACCTCGGCAATGACGGCTTCGACGACGCCTGGGGGATCGGCGTCGACGCCGCGGGCAACGCCTACGTGGCCGGCAACACCAGCGCCAACTTCCCCGTGACGCCCGGCGCGTTCCAGACCGCGGGCGGCACGTCGGGCGAGGGGTTCGTCAGCAAGTTCAACGCCACCGGATCCGACCTCGTCTACAGCACCTACCTGGCGGGCTCCGACAGCGACCTCGTCAACGGCATGGCGGTCGACGCGGCGGGCTGCGTCTACGTCACGGGCTGCACCTGCAGCTCCGACTTCCCCGTGACCCCCGGCGCGTTCCAGACGACGTTCGGCGGAGGGTCCAACTTCGGCGACGCCTTCCTCACGAAGCTCAAGGCCGACGGAACCGGGCTCGTCTACAGCACCTACATCGGCGCGGCGGGCGAGGACACCGCCTACTCCGTCTCGGTGGACGCCGGCGGATACGCCTACGTCTGCGGCACCGCGGAGACAGGTTTCCCGACGACCGCGGGCGCGTACCAGACCGCGTTCGGCGGCTCGACGGACGCCTGGGTGGCCAAGGTCGACACCGACGGCTCCAAGCTGGTCTACTGCACCTATATCGGAGGCGCCCAGTGGGACGCCGCCTACGGCGTCTCGGCCGGGCCCGACGGAACGGCCTATGTGTCCAGCTACACGGCCGGCGACTGGCCGGTGACGCCGGACGCCTACCAGGGCGCCTACGGCGGCGGGGACAGCGACTGGGCCATCACGGCGCTGAACCCGGCGGGTTCCGCCCTCACCTACAGCACCTACTACGGCGCGGCCTCCTACGAGAGGTACCCGCTGATCGCCTTCTCGGGCGGCGCCGCCCATGTGGCCGGCGAACGTTCCAATGGCAGCAACGGCGACGCCCAGTTGGTCAAGTTCACCTTCACCACGGCTTCGACCTCCCTGGCCGTCGACAGCCTCAGCGCCACCGCGGGCGCGCGCGTCACGCTCCGCGGCCGCCTGACGGATGGGGCGGGCGCGGGCATCGCCGGTCAGCGGCTCCAGTTCAAGGTCGATGGCGGCGCGTGGGTCGCATCTGAAGTCCTCACCAGCGCCCTGGGCTACGCCACCCTCACCATCACGGCCCCGGCCGCCGGCTCCCACCCGCTGGCCTGCAAGTTCGACGCGGCCGGCTCGTACCCCGCGGCCGATGGAACCGGCACGCTGGTTACCACCTCCCTCCTGGCCACCGCCGCCAGGGTGAACGCGGTGACGGCGGGCCCCGGCGACGGCGTGGACCTCGCCGCCTACCTCGTGACCCCCAACGGAACCAGCCCCGGCGCCGGCATCGCCGGTAAGCAGATGGAGTTCCAGCTCAACGGAGGGTCCTGGACCCCGGCCGCGGCGCCCACCGACGCCGTCGGCAAGGCCACGGTCGCCGCGACGGCGCCGGCCGCGGCGGGCGATTACACCATCAACGCCCGCTTCGTGGGCGACGCCACGCACGCCGCCTCCAGCGGCACGGCCAAGCTCACGGTGGCGGCCAAGCGGAACGTCTACGTCTACACATTCAACCGTACCGTGGCGGGCGGCCCCACCAAGCTGATCGCCATGCTCTACTGGCGCCAGCAAGACGGCACGCTGACACCGCTCCGCGGCAAGTCCCTTCGGTTCCAGTGCCCGCGCGCCGCGGGCGTGGACGCGACGGTTGCCACGGACGCCTCAGGCAAGGCCGCCGCCGCGGTACCCGCGCTCGCGTCGGGTACCTATCCCTTCACCGTCGACTTCGCCGGCGACACGGACTACAACGCCGGCACGGCTTCCGGCACACTGACGGTCGCGGGCGGGCCCAACCCTCCCGACTAGTCCGACGTCACCAGCAACCGCACCCAGCGCCCCCGGAGGCTTCGGCTTCCGGGGGCGCTTGGCGTCGTGGATCGCCCTGGTTGCCCCTTCGCCGCCATCCATCCGCGTCCAGGCAGGAACCCGGGGCGGGCGCGGAGAACCCGTGTCCCGGGCGGCGGGATCTCGGCGCCGCCCGGCCCAGGCCGACAGGGAGGTCGACATGCTCGTTTCAGCCCGATGGGCGATGCCCGCCATCGCCATGGCGGTGTTGAGCGCCGCCGCAACGCCGGTCGCCGCCCAGTCCGTGCTTCTGGTCCCGGTGAGCGCCAACGGCCTCGCCTTCGATCCCCACGGCCGCAAGCTGTGGGCCACCGTGGGCTCGGGCGGCGGAGCCATGGCGAACAGCGTGGTGAGCATCGATCCCG
This sequence comes from Armatimonadota bacterium, assembly GCA_026392115.1. Classification (GTDB taxonomy): domain Bacteria; phylum Armatimonadota; class Chthonomonadetes; order Chthonomonadales; family CAJBBX01; genus CAJBBX01. Next base: position 29,355 of record JAPLCQ010000025.1, read on the forward strand.
ATACGGGGAGCCTGGGCAAGGCCACCTATATCGGCAGCGAACCGAACCGGCTCGTGGTGTCGGACAAGGGGAAGTACCTGTACGTCGTCATCACCGACGGGCGCACCATCCGGCGGTTCGACATCGCCAGGCAGGAGGCCGGGCTGCAGTTCCCGGTCGGCGAGGGGCTGGCGGTCACCACGCTGGCGCCGATGCCCGGAGCGCCCGAAGCCGTCGTGGTGATGCGCCACCGTCCCGGCATCAGCCCCAACGACGCCGGGGTCGCCGTCTACGACAACGGGCAGCCCCGCCCGAGGACCGTCGGCACCGGGCACCACCTCGCGCCGGGCATCCATCCCACCCGCCTCTTCGGCTACGAGAACCAGATCTCATCCTGGGGTTTCACGACGGTGAACCTGACCAGGGAGGGCGCCGAGGGCGGCGGCTCCACGGGCAGCCTGCTCTCGGGCAACGTGGGACTGGGAAGCAGCGCCAACGGCCTCATCGTGGCCGGCGCGGCGAACGTCATCGACCCCGAGGCGCGGCAATCGGTCGGCTCCATCCCCGGCGGCGACGGCTGGATCACGCTGGACGCCCAGACCGGCCGCGCCCTGCGGTTGAGCGGCGGCAAGAACCAGTTCCTCCTGACGGCGTACGACCTGAAGACGTTCGCCGAGGTCGGCTCCATCCCGATTATGAACATCGGCGCAAGCGGCGGACCCGGCGCCCTCCTGCGGTGCGACGACAAGACCCTCGCCTTCTCGGCCGGCGACCGGATCGTCATCCTCAAGGTCGATGTGGGACCGAAGCTGCCGCAGGTCGATCTCAGCGTCTCGCGGTCCGCGTTTCCTGAGCCGCTGCCCCGGAACGGCCAACTAAAATACACGCTCACCGTCACGAACAACAGCCCCTTCGCCTGCACCGGCGTACACCTCACCGACGCGCTGCCTCCGAGCGCCGAGGTGCTGGGCACGAAGATGAGCCAGGGCAGCGGCGTGGCGGCCGACCACATCGTCCGAGCCGACCTCGGGAGCCTGAAGGGCGGCGCCAGGGCCACCGTGGAGGTCTCGCTGCAGGTGAACCGGCTCGACGACTTCGCGTTCGCCGCCGTTGTCCGCGCCTTTGAGCCGGACCCATCCACCTCCAATAACATCAGCCTCACCAGCCCGGCGCCGTTGGCCGTCGCGCTGCCCGACCTCGGCGGCGCCTGGCGGGGGCTCGAGCAGCGGTCGGTCGGCGCCGGCGTCAACCTGAGGGCGGGCCTCCGCGGCGTCTTCGAGATCGCGAATCTGGGCGAGCGCCCCTCCGGCCCGTGCCTTGTCCGCTTCTACCTCTCCGCCGGCCCCCGGCTCGTGGTGTCGATGTCGCAGCTGCTGCAAGAAGCTCCGATCCCCGCGCTGGCGAAGGGCCGTTCCTACCTCGTCAACCTGGAGGCCCCGCTGGAGCGCGGCGACGACGCGACGGGCCTCTACGTCATCGCGGTCATCGATCCCGGCGGCGCCGTGGCGGAGAAGACCAAGGACAACAACGTGGTGGGAACAGCCATCCCCTAGCCGCCGCGAAGTCGCCGAAGGGCGACTTCCCGCCGTTCGTTGCCGCGGTTTCAACCGCCGTTCGTTGCCGCGCCCGCGGACCCGAGCCATCGACGACGATGGCTTGCGCCGTCCTCCGGGATGGACCCATCTGGGGCGATGTTACGCGTCAGACGCTTGGGAACCCTTGATGAGTCCGCAAGAGGGCTTGCGCTCCGCCTCCGAACGTGATATCCTACGCATGGTGGGCGCGCCGCGCGGTCGGCGGTCCGATGCGTGAGCTGCTCAATCTGAACTGAGGTCCTACGCGGACGGCTCCCTCAACGGTGGGGAAGCCTCTTGTTGCATAGATGAGGAAAGGTGGCGCATGTTCCGGATCGCCATGCTGCGTCGGGTCGCACTCGCGTGCCCGGCGGCCCTCCTCGCGCTGGCCGCATCGGCCGGCGCGGCCCCTCACGCGGCCCTTCGAGCGCCGCGGACGGCGACCCCCCCGCTGACGTTCGAGCGGAACACGGGCCACTGGCCCGGCGAGGTGCAGTTCGTCGCCCGCTCGGGCCAGGGAATGCTCTTCCTGACGAAACGCGAGATCGTCCTGTCGCTGCGCAAGGGCGACAAGGCCGCCGCTCTGCGCTTGAAGCGGCGGGGCTCCAACCCGAAGGCCGTTGCCTCGGGGCTGGAGAAGCAGCCCGGCATCGTCAACTACTTCATCGGCAACGACCCGAAGAAGTGGCGCACCAAGGTCCCCACCTACTCCCGCGCCCGGCTGGCGGGCGTCTACCCCGGCATCGATCTGGTGACCTACGGCGCGGACAAGTCCCGGACGCTGGAGTACGACTTCGTCGTGAAGCCCGGCGAGGACCCGAAGCAGATCCGTATGACGGTCTCCGGCGCGAGGTCGCTGCGAACCGCGGACGGCAAGCTCATCGCCTCCACCTCCTGCGGCGACGTGACGCTCAACCGACCCTACGCCTACCAGACCGTGAACGGCGTGCGCAAACAGGTCGCCTGCTCGTTCAGCCTTGAGCGCAACACCGTCGCATTCCAAATCGCGCGCTACGACGCCTCGCGGCCGTTGGTGGTGGACCCGACGCTGGAGTACTGCACCTTCCTGGGGGGCGACGCGACCGATAATGCCTACGGGGTCGCGCTGGATGCGGCGGGCGCCGCGATCGTCTGCGGGAGAAGCTACAGCGCCGCCTTCCCAACCACATCGGGGGTCGCTCAAACCAGCAACGGCGGCGGCTACGATGCGTTCGTCACCAAACTGAACTCGGACGGCACGGCGCTGGCCTTCAGCGCCTACCTGGGCGGCGCGGGCGCCGACCAAGCCCTGGCTATTGCAGTCGACACGGCCGGGGTCATCACCGTCTGCGGCTATACCTCCGGCGCATTCCCCACCACCACAGGCGCATTCCAGACCGCCTACGGCGGCGGCCAAGATGCGTTCGTCACCAGACTGAACGCGGCCGGCACGGAGTTGGTCTACAGCACCTACCTGGGCAAGGCGGGCGGGGACAATGCCAATGCCATTGCCGTGGACTCCCTCGGCGCCGCGTACGTCTGCGGCAATACCAACGGCGCGTTCCCAACCACCCCCGGCGCGTATGACAGCACGCTTGGCGGCTCGAATGACGTCTTCATAACGAAGCTGAATGCGACGGGAACGGCGCTGGTCTACAGCACCTTCGTGGGCAGCACGGGCAGTGACACTGGGTACGGGATCGCCGTCGACTCAGCCGGGTCCGCCACCGTCTGCGGAAACACCAGCACCGGCGCGTACCCCACGACCACCGGCGCGTTCCAGACCGTCAGAGGCGGTCTCACGGACGGCTTCGTCACCAGGCTGAACCCCGACGGTACGGCGCTGGTCTACAGCACCTACCTGGGCGGCTTGGGTGCGGACTACCCCCGAGCCATCGCCATCGGAGCCGACGGCGCAGTCGTCATCCACGGCTATACCAGCAGCAGCGACTTCCCAACCACGGTCGGCGCCTATCAGACGACCAGGGCAAGCGGTTCCGACGGCTTCATCACGAAGCTCGATGCGACGGGCACGGCGCTCGTCTACAGCACCTACCTGGGCGGCACTTCCACGGAGTACAGCTACGGCCTCGCCCTCGACGCGGTCGGCGCCCCCGTCGTCTGCGGATACGTAGGCGGCGCCGGCTTTCCCGTCACCGCGGATGCGCTCCAGGCCACGTCCGGCGGCGCGGGCGACGCATACATTGCGAAGCTCGACGCGAGCGGCGCGACAATGCTCTACGGCTCCTATCTGGGCGGCTCGGGCGGCGAGTATGGGCTTGGCGTGGCCCTCGACGCGGCCGGCGCCGCCACGGTCGTCGGATACACGGCCAGCACCGGCTTTCCCACCACCGCGGGTGCGTACCAGACCACGTATGGCGGCGGGACTTTCGACGGATACGTCACCAAGATCTCCTTCGGTGCGACGGCACAGCCCACCACCATCACCGCCGACGCGGTGACCTGCTATGCGTCGGATACGATCACGCTCACCGGTACACTGACGAAGACATCGGACAGCAGCGCCCTCTCGGGCAAGACGATCCTGTTCAAGGTCGATGCCGGCGGGACCTGGACCGACGCCGCGGCCGCCACCGGCGCCGACGGCAAGGCCACCCTCTCGGCCACGGCGCCCGCCACCACCGGGGCGCATACCATCTACGTGCGGTTCGAGGCGGACACCGACTACGCCGCGTCGG
>JAPLCQ010000056.1 GCA_026392115.1 Armatimonadota bacterium
CCGCGCCTTTGGCGCTGGTGTGGTGCGCCCAAGCGCCAAAGGCGCGGCCTATGTTTGCCCGGGGCAACGCCCTGGGGACCCTTATCTGGTCAGACCTACAGCGAGACTCCCGAGAGGTCGATCGTGGTGGCGCGGCCGCCGGGGACGGCGCCGGTGAACGTGACGGACTTGAGCTTCACGTCCTTGGGCACGGTGTAGATGAAGCGGAACTTGACCTCGGAGCCCTTCTCGGGGCTGTACTCGGTCTCGCGGTCCGACGTGGGGTGCATCATGAGCTTCTCTTCGCTGCTGGTCCCGTCCTCGAACCGGAGCAGGGCGCCCCACGAATCCCAGCGGACCAGTTCGCACTTCTCGTGGCCTTCGTTCCGGAGCCGCATGGCGAGTGCGACAAACTGGTAGCCGTCGGGAGCGGGCTCGCCGCCCTTGGTGCCGGTGTAGAGCGAAGCGCCCTCAACCGCCAGGCTCAGGGCCTCGCGGCAGGACTGGTCGCGAGCCGGGATTTGGAAGACCTCGCCGACCTTGGCGGTGTACTCGGTCTTTGCCTTGAACCCCTTGGGCTCCGACGGGTCGGCGAAGGCGGCGGCCAACGGGGCGAGCTTTCCCTTCAGCGGGTACCGCAGGACCTGGTCGTCGGGCGAGATGACCATCAGCTTCTCGATGTCGGCGTCGGCGGCCATGGGGATAACGACGTAGGCCGCCAGCCTCTGGCCGGGCTTGAGGCTGATGCTGAAGGTCTCGCCGTTCTCGGGCCGCGCGATCTCCTTGATGTACTCGGTGTTGGCGCCCTTCTCATCCACAACGGTGAAGCGGAAGGTATCGAAGCGGACCAGGACCTCCTGGCTCTGCGGGTTGTGGAGGGTGAACGTGCAGACCACGAGCTTCTCGGCGGCCAGCGGCATGCAGTACTCGTTGCCCAGACGCACGCGGTCGCCGCGGTACTCCACTTTGGTCATGGAGATGTTCATCGGCGACGCTTTGCCCAGCGTGTACTCGGTTCCCAGCGTCACTTCGCTGCCCGACATCTGCTTGGTGCCCAGGGTATAGGGCGGCTTGTTCTGGGTAGGCGCGGGCTTCGTGGCGGCAGGTTTCGGCTTCGGCTTGACGGGCTTCTTCTGAGCGAACACCGGCAGGACGGCCGTCGCCGCCGTTGCCAACAGAACTGCAATCATTGCTCTACGCATCCAACCCTCCTTCTGTGTTGTGGAAGGCCGGCGTGGGCCGGCATCCCGCAGGTGCGCCGATGACGTGGCCGTGGACGCCCCGATGGGCGTCCGCCGGGCGGCCATGCCCGGGATCAAGCGAGGTGCCGGAGAATCAGTCCAAAGACGTCGGTTGAATCAACCTCGCCAGCCGCCGGCAGGTCCGCGCTTCGCGTGGCGAAGAGCGGCCGGCCGCCCGGCGCAGCCACGGGCCGTCCGTGGCTTCCCCGGACCAGTGAGGCGTCCAGGGGCGTCAGGGTCATCAAGGTGCGGAAGCCCAGCTTCTTCTTGAGGAGCGTGGCGCCCGCTTTGATCCCGGGGAACCGGATCGCGGGATCGAAAAAGAGCTCGACCGGGTCATACCCCGGCTTGCGGTGGATATCCACCGTTCGCGCGAAGTCAGGCGCCCGAGCGTCGTCCAGCCAGTAGTAATACGTAAACCAGGCGTCGGGCGCCGCCACGGCCACCAGCTCGCCGGAGCGCGGGTGATCCAGGCCGGCTTTGCGAATGCCCTCGGCGTCCAGCACCCGCTCGACGCCGGGCGCCTGCTCGACGATGCGCCGCACGGTCGGCAGGTCGGCCGCGTCCCGGACGTAGACGTGCGCCACCTGGTGGTCGGCCACCGCGAAGGCCCTGCCGGCGCCCGCGTCCAGCAACTCCAGGCCCAGCTCCTCGCGGACGGCGATGAGGCCCGCCTCGCGCAGCAGCCGGTTCAGGTGGATGGGCCGCGTCACGTCGGTGATGCCGTACTCGGAGAGGACGATCACCTGCGCGCCGCGGGCCTCGTAGAAGGCGATCAACTCGCCGCAGATCGCGTCCACCTGCGCCAGGTCGCGGGCCGCGGCGGCGGCGTCGGAGGGGCCGTTGCGCTGCAGCACGTAGTCCATGTGCGGCAGGTAGACGAGAGTCAGCGTGGGGCCGGAGGTCTCCTCCACCCGCATGGCCGCATCGGCGATCCAGCGGGTGGAGCGGATGGTCGTCCGCGGGCCCCAGAACTCGAAGAGCGGGAACATGCCCAGTGCGCCGTTGAGGTCGGCCCGAAGCTCCGGCGGCCAGGTGTAGACGTCGGGCAGCTTGCGTCCGTCCGCGGGGTACATGGGCCTCGGCGTGACTGCGATGTCGACCGAGGAGTGCATGTTGAACCACCAGAAGAGGTTGGCGGAGGTGCAGGCGGGGTCCATCTCCCGCGCCTTCTCCCAGAGCTTGGGCGCCTGCACCAGCTTGTTCGACTGCCGCCAGAAGCGCACCTCGCACTCGTCGCGGAAGCACCATCCGTTGGCGACGACGCCGTGCCGGGCGGGCGTCACGCCGGTGAGGTAGTTGGACTGGGCGGTGCAGGTGACGGCCGGAAACGCCTCGCTGATCGTGGCCGACGCGCCGCCGCCGACCCACCGCGAGAGCGCCGGCGCGGCAGGATCGCCATTGGGCGCGCGCAGGCGCAGGAGGTCGGGCGTGAGCCCCACCACATTCAGCACGACCGTCTTGCGCAGGGCCACGCGGGCTAGGCTCCGGCCCCGGCGGCCTGCAGCGCCGCCAGCGTCCACTCGTACTCGGACGTGATCGAGCGGAGCAGGCCGCGCTTCAGCTCCGGCGGCAGCACGTCCCAGGTATAGGTCTCGATCTCCAGGTGCGACGTGATGCCGTCGCGCACGGTCGCCTGCAGCGCCTCGGGGAGTTCGTCCCGGGTCGACTGGAGCTTGCCGAATCCCGGCGCGAAGAGCGGCACGTGGAAGTGCACGCGCCACTCGACGGCGTCGGGATCGTGGATGTCCTCCAGCGCGGGACCCAGGTCGGCATGATGCACGATGGCGCCGTCCGCATGGCGCTCCGCCACCTGGTGCAGATAGGTCGACTCGACGAAGGCGGCCAGCCGCTTGCCCACGCTCTCCCGGGCTACGGGGTCGGTGGGCAGGACCACGCGGAGGGCGGCCGAGACCTGGATGCGGCCGATGGAGGCGCCCACGCGCTCCAGCTCGCTCCGGACGCGACCGAACTCCTCATACTGCACGGAAAAGTGGCACGTATCGTAGCAGAGCCGAACGTGCCGCTGGAGCAGCCGCTGGGCCTCGGGCAGGGGCACGCCCAGGGCGTCGGCCAGCATGGGACCGCCCTGGGGCAGGAGCTCGCCCTCGAAGAAGGCCACGAACTCGGCGCCGTCCTCAATGAGGCCGTCCGGCTCGGGCTCGATGTCCAGATGGATCAGCCGTCCGGTGTCGCGCTCCACGGCGGCCATGGCCTCGGCGACCCGCACCACGTTGGCCAGCATGGCGGCTCGGTCGGGCTTCTCTTCGCCCGTGAACCAGCGCTTGTAGGAGAGCGGCGAGGTGGAGATGCCGCCGTCGCCGCGCTCGGGCATCAGCTCCGCGAGGATGGTCACCAGCCGCAGCGTGTACTCCGTGCGCTCATCGGTGGCCCAGTCCGGCGCGAAGACCTGGTCCTTCACCGCGGCGTGGTGGAACGAGCCGAACGGGAAGCCGTTGATCAGGGCCACATAGAGCCCTTCGACCGCCAGGAACTCCGCCGCCTCGGCCAGGGCGTCGCCCTCCAGCACCTCCTGGGCCGCCTGGTCGGAGAGCCGCAGGCCGACGCCGAAGGGCGCCTCGGGCGAGAGCGCGGCCTTCAGCGGCACGGCATAGGTGCGCAGGCCCTGCAGCACCT
>JAPLCQ010000002.1 GCA_026392115.1 Armatimonadota bacterium
CCAGTATGGAACAGATCGCCGCCACCGCGGGTGTCAGCAAGAGCAATGTGTACTACCACTTCCCCACCAAGGAAGACGTAGGCATCGCGGTGCTGGAGAGCCACCGGGGCGACTTCGAGGCGGTGGTCCAGTCCACGCTGCTTTGCCAGGACGTGGCCGCCACCGACCGGCTGCAGGCGATGCTGAGCCTGCTGGCGGGTCAGCGCACCGTCGCCCAGTTGGGCTGCCCCTTCGGCAACCTGGCTGCGGAGATGTCCGAGCACAGTGAGCGGCTTCGCTGCTACCTGAGCGGAATGTTTGAGGCCATGACCGAGCCCCTCGCGGTCGTGGTCGCCGAGGCGCAGTCCTCGGGTTCCATCCGAAGCGATATCGCACCCCGGACCGCCGCCGCCCTCATGGTGCAGACGGCCCAGGGCGTCCAGTTGATCTCTAAGTGCAACCGGTCGTGCCAGTCGGCGACCTTGACCCTTCAGGCTCTGATGCGCCTACTTCGGGCGCCCGCGAGCACCGGGGAGCGCGACAACGTCGCGAAACCCGAAGGATAATTAGTCCGTCTAAGTAGTTAGGACCGGTCGGTACATCCTTCCGACCCGCATACGGAGGACACACAGTGGCGAGCGCAACTGCAACGATGACGGTGAACACCCGAAACGACCAGGCCGAGTTCGAGGCGCTGATGCAGCGGACCAAGCGCCAGGCCTACAACATCGCCTACCGGATGACCAGCAGCCGCGATGACGCGCATGACCTGACCCAGGAAGCCTACCTGCGAGCTTACCGCTCGTTTGACAAATATGACCGCAACCTTCCGTTCGAGAACTGGTTCTTCCGCATCCTGAGCAACCTGTTCGTGGACACGTTGCGTCGCAAGCCGAAGCTCCAGTCCGTCTCGCTGGACCGTGGCGCGTGGAACAGCGACGGCGACGACGAGTTCGTTCCCGAGATCGCATCGACCGACGGCAACCCCGAGGACATCCTCATGCGCGGCATTATGGACGAGCGCCTGCAGAACGCACTGGCCGCCCTTCCCGTCGAGTTCCGCCGCGCGGTGCTCCTTTGCGACGTGGAGGACCTGAGCTACGAGGAGATCGCCACTCGCATGGGCACCAGCATCGGCACGGTGCGGAGCCGCATCCACCGCGGCCGCGTGCTCTTGCGCAGGCTGATGCAGGGGCCGGTCCGCCGCCGCAACCGCGAACTGGTGATCGCGCAAGCCGCCGCCTAGCCGCCGAGACGGCGTACGAACGAGCCACGTTGCGGGCCGGCCTCCACTCCAGAGGCCGGCCCGTTCTGTTATGTGGGGGCTTTCGGAGGAACCGCGCGGCTCGGACGCGAACCTATGGCAGGCGCGCCGGGCCGGCCGGCCGTGCCGCCGAAGACCGGAGGCGTCGCCGTGAGTTCGCATCCCGATTTGATTGATGTCAGCCTCAGCCGACGCGGCCTTCTGGCGGCCGGCCTGGGCGCCGCGTGTCTGGCCGGGATGCCCGAGGCCGCACTTCCGCAGAGGAGATCGTCCACCATGCACCTGGGGCTCGTCACCTACAACATCGCCAAAGACTGGGATCTGGACACGTTGCTCCGCTGCTGCAAGGCGGCGGGCCTGGCGGGCGTCGAGTTTCGCACGACCCACGCACACGGCGTCGAGCCCTCGCTCACCGCCGCGCAGCGCGCCACGGTCCGGGCCAAGTGCGCCGACGCGGGCATCCGGCAGATCAGCCTCGGCTCCATCTGTGAGTTTCACTCGACCGACCAGGCGGCGGTGCGCAGCAATATCGACGAGTGCCGCCGCTTCGTGGAGTTGGCCAAGGACCTGGGAGCCCGAGGAGTGAAGGTTCGGCCGAACGGATTGCCCAAGGACGTGGCGCCGGAGAGGACGCTGGAGCAGATCGGCGAGGCTCTGGCCGAATGCGGCCGCATCGGAGAGGAGCAAGGCGTCGAAATCTGGATGGAGGTGCATGGACCGGAGACCTCGAAGCCCGCCAATGCACGCGCCATCATGGACGCCTGCGATCACCGCAACGTGGGCGTCACCTGGAACTCGAACGGGACGGATGTGGCCGACGGCAGCGTGGCGCAGGCCTACCGGCTCCTGGGCAAGCACATCCGCTGCTGCCACATCACCAACCTCTGGAGCGACTACCCCTGGCGCGAGTTGTTCGGCCTGCTTGCCAAGTCGAAGTACGACGGCTATCTGCTCTGCGAGGTGGGGACGAGCCTGCGGCCCGACGAAGGTGTCCTCTTCATGCAGTGCTACGGGGCGCTCTTCAACGAACTCGGCGCCAGGCGCTAGCGGGCGTACGACGGGGCCAGACGCAGCGTGCAGCCCGCTACGATCCCGCCATCGCGCAGAGCCCCGGCCGCCGCTTCCAGCGCTGCCCGCGTGCCCCAGGGCGCGGCAATGATGCGCCACGCCGGCGCCGCCTCCACCACGGCCAGTACGCGACCGGACGCGTCGATGAACGCCACGTCGAGGGCGAACCGCATCGCGAGCGTATGCACGGACCCGCAGGGCTCCAGCCACAGGGCCTCGCCCGCCGCAAGGCCGCGACGACCCAGCAGCCCGAACCCCTGCCGCAGCCACGAAGCCGCGACGGTCACCCGGTGGAGGCCCGTCGGTCGCCATCCGGCAGGCGTGGCGGCCTCTACCCGCACGGCGACTCCCATGGGTCGACGGGAAGGCTGAGGCGATGTCGAGGCGAACCCGGTTTGTGCATCGCCGGCAGGATACCCTCACACGCGTCTGCGCGCGCCCGCTCGTGCCGGTCGCGGCCGGCTTCTGCTTGGGCGCGGCGCTGTACGCGACGCCGCCCGCGGCGGCTGCCCTCGTCGCCGCTCTGGCCGCAGCGGCCCGCCTGCTGCGCTCGTCGCGGGCCATCGTCGCCACGGCCTGCCTCGTTTGCGCGGTAGCCGCGGCTGCCGGCTGGCTGCTGACCGCCAGCAGGTACACGCGACTGGTCTCCGAAGCCGAACGGCTCCCGCAAGCAGGCTACGTCGCCCTGCGCGGCCGCATCGCCGGAGGCGCCGAGCCCACAGGCGACGATGTCCAGTTCACAGTACAGGCGGAGCAGTTGGCTGACGGCCAGGGACGCTGGAAGTCCTTCCACGCGCCCGTCCTCGTCAGATTCCCGAGTGCGCCGGCAGTGCTCTACGGCATGCGCGTGGAGCTGCGCGGGCGGGTTGAGCGCTCCTTGCGCCGCGACCAGGCCGACGATGACCGTTCAACGTTGAGACTGCGTTCGAGAGGCATGGCGGCGCTCGTCGTGTGCCGACGCCCACCGACCGTGCAGAGCGATGACGCCGGCCCGACCGCCTGGTTGGCCCGTGTCGGCATCGCCTGGCGCAAGCACTTCGAGGAGCGCGTAGCGGATCGCCTGGCGCCCGTGGACGCGGCGCTGGTGGCCGGCGTGGTCTTCGGCGGCGGCGCGGGGCTTCCCGGTCCCATCGTCGACGCGTTCAGGACCACGGGCACGTCGCACCTGTTGGCGGCTTCAGGCATGAACGTGGGCATTCTGGTGACCGCCATGGCGTGGCTGTGCGGCGTACTGACGTTGCGGGACCGCCGGCAATGGGCTCCCGTCGTTGCTGTCGTGGCGGCCTACACGGTGGCGGCCGGATGCCAGCCGTCCGTGGTGCGCGCCGCCGTCACGGCCATCGTCTACCTTTCGGCCCGAGTACTGGACAGGGAGCCGGACCTGGCCTGCGCGATAGCGGCCGCGGCGCTGGGCATCCTGATCGCGGAGCCGCTGGCGATGCACGCTCCGGGGTTCCAGCTGTCGTTCGCCATCGTGACGGCGCTGGTGATTTCGGCGCCATGGCTTGCCCTTCGCCGGGACGGCGAGCAGCCCAACCCCCTGGCGCAGGCGCAAGACCAGGCGATCGCCGCAGCCAAGGTCTGCCTCGTGGCGAACCTCGCCGCGGCGCCGCTGGCGGCCATGCACTTCAACGGCATCTCACTCACGGGCGCCGTCGCCAACCTGCTGCTGATCCCGATCGCGTCGGCTATGCTGGTGGGTGGCATGGCGCTGTGGGTGGTCTCGTTGGCGGCGCCGGGTCTGGCGGCATGGGTGGCATGGGCGACCCTCGGCCCCATGTCGGCCTGCGCCATCGGGATCGCAGACTGGGCCTCGCGCCTGCCCATGGGCTCGGCAGTCCTGGCAAGCCCTCCGTGGTGGCAGGTGGCGCTCTACTATGCCGGCCTCGCGGCCGTCCTGTTGAAGCTCAGAAGGGGATGCACATGAACCCGCGACGACTGCTGCCCGCCGCCGCCGCCGTGGCCGCTGCCGGAGCCGCCGTGATGGTGGCCAACCGCCCGCCCGCCGCGGACGGCATGCTCTCGGTGATGTTCCTCGACGTGGGTCAGGGGGACGCCGCCGTGGTGCGGACCCCGAACGGCCTGACGCTGGCCGTCGACACCGGACGCTCAACCACCAACTCGGACCTCAGCCGAACCGTGGTGGCGCCGCACCTGCGCTCGTTGGGAGTCAGCCGTCTGGACGGCCTCATCGTCACGCACTCCGACGGCGACCATGCGGGCGGCGCCGAAACGCTGCTGGGCCTCTTCTCGCCGAAGTCGTTGCTGCTCCCGGCGCCCATGGCCGGACAGCCCGAGGACGCCGCCGCCGCGATCGCCGGCCATAGGAAGCCCGACGCATCGGTTCGCGTGCGGTGGCTCAGCCGGGGACAGACCGTGCAGTTGGGCCCGAAGGTACGGCTCCAAGTACTCAGCCCGTCGACCGAGCGCGCCGACGGGGACGAGGCAACCGACAACAACCGGAGTCTGGTCCTGCGGCTCAGCTACGGCGTACGGAGCATCCTGATGGAGGCCGACGCCGAGGGCGAGGCCGAGCGCGACATGCTGATGTCCGGCCTGCCCGTTCGCTCCGACGTGCTGAAGGTCTCACACCACGGCAGCCGATCGGCATCCACCGAAGCCTGGCTCACAGCAGTGCGGCCCGCCTATGCCGTCATCTCGGTGGGCAGGCGCAACCGTTACGGGCACCCACATCCAACCGTCCTGACGGCCTTGCGCCGGTGCGGGGCTCAGGTCTACCGCACGGACCGTAACGGCGATATCGGGCTACGGACAGACGGGACCCGCCTCACCTTCACCACGCAGCGCGGCCGGGCCTCTGCGGGGCCGACACAATGACCGGCCGCCGACGGCGCCGGTGGTTCGTGGCAGCCCTGATCGGAACGCTCGGGCTTGCGGGCGCGGCAGCCGTCACCGGACCGCGCCCGGCCCCGATCATCATCGTGGCAGGCGAGACCAACGGCAAGTTGACGCCCTGCGGCTGCTCGGAGCCCATGCTCGGCGGCATGCCCCGGCGCGCCACGGCGATCCAGCGGCTGCGCGCGGGCCGGCAGGCGATCCTCGTGGATCAGGGCGACCTGACGCCGGCCGGAGGCCGCCAGGACGAGATCAAGGCCGAGACGGCGGTCGAGATGATCGGCGCCATGGGCGCCCGCATCTGGAACGTGGGTGAGCGCGACCTGCTGCTGGGCCCGGCCTACCTCAACTCGCTCAAGGCACGCTTCCCCGGCAAGGTACTGGCAGGCAACGTCCGGACGCGTATCGGTGGCGCATTGGGCGACCTGACGACCACCGTGAGCATCGGAACAGGCAAGGCCGCACTCCGCGTGGGCTTCGTTGGGGTTCTGGACGACACGCTCGCCGCCGGCGACGCGGCATCGGCGGGCTATGAACGCTCCGAGGCCGGTGCGGCGGCGGCGCGCGGACG
>JAPLCQ010000113.1 GCA_026392115.1 Armatimonadota bacterium
GCCTTGAGGGCGGCGATCTGTCCGAACAGGTAGGGCGGAATCTGGCTCAGGCGGGTAGACGGGCTGGGCAAAGGGGTCGTCTCCTGGGGTCTGGTATAAGGGCCCGAAGGCTATGGCTGATTATGGCACACGCCCACTCAGGCGCCGGCCGCAGAGTACTGGCGCACTCCTGCCCGCCATGCCCAGCGCAGCAGCAGCAGCGCCGCCGCGAGCCAAACTATTTGCACCGCCATGCCGGTGAGCACCTGCTGCGGCGTCAGCTTCCCGAGCGCGACCTCGACGGGGAATGAGCCCATGTAGCGAAACGGCGTGGCCTGGGCCGCTGCGGCCATCCCGCCCGGAAGCAGCGCCAGCGGAGCCACTCGGCCCGAGAGGAAGCTGTCCAGCGTGAAGTAGAGCTGGTTCACGGCATCGATCCGCGTGGTCCAGAAGGAGAGGATCGCCAGCACGTACTGCAACACATAGCGCATGACGGCAGCCAGCGCCAGCGAAGGCAGCGATGCTGGAATCCACCAGTACGAGGTGGGCGGGCTGGGTCGGAGCATGAGGTAGATGGCCGCCCAGATGGGGATCAGCAGCGTCGTGGTGAAGAGCTTGAACCCGATGTTGGACGCCGCGTCCTCGTGGATCGGGTGAAGCGGCCGGAGCAGCTTGGGAGACAGGCTGCCGCTCCGGACGCGGTAGGCGAACTCGAACACGTCCCACGACATGGTGATGTGGCCGTAGATCATGAAAAGCAGGAAGTAGGCTGCGAAATCCGCGGTCGAAAAGCTGGCGCCTCCTTGACCCACGGGACCGCCGCGTGCGGATGCTGTGGCGGTCCAGACGGCCAGGGACACCAGCGGACCCACGAAACCCCAGAGCGCCCAGATCAGCACGACCATGCGGTACTGGGCCATCATGGCCCACGAGGCCCGAAGGTTGGCTCGATAGACCTGCCACCAGTAGGTCAGCATGCCTGGGGGGTCTCGCCCGCCTCGGCCGCGAAGACCTGGCCGATCACCTGCTCGATAGGCGGATCCTCCACGGTCAGGTCCACCACCGGCAGTTCTGCAAGTAGCCGGCCCACCGTGGCGGCCGCTTCGGCCTTGGGCGTCTGCAGCGTGACCCGCACGCCGTCGACCTCAACGACGTTGCCGAATACCGCCGCTCGGGCCGCGGCCTCGGGGCTCTCCACATCGATCTTGACGAGCTTGTAGGGAGCGATCCGCTGGGCGAGGTCGTCCAGTCCGCCGTCGAACAGCATCGTGCCGTGGTGGATTACGATGACTCGCTTGCAGAGCGCCGTCACGTCGGCCATATAGTGGCTCGTGAGCAACACGGTGGCGCCGGTGCGCCGGTTGTGCTCGGCCACGAACGCCCGGATCCGGCCCTGCATGGTGAGGTCCACGCCCAGGGTGGGCTCATCGAGGAACAGAACGCGGGGACTATGGAGGAGCGAGGCGGCTAGTTCGCACTTCATCCGCTCGCCCAGCGAGAGGTTGCGCACAGGCTTGCGCAGCAGCTCGCTCAGGTCCAGGAGCTCGACCAGCTCATCAACCGTGCGGCGGAACTCGGCTTCAGGGATGCGGTAGACGGCCTGGTTCACCAGGAACGAGTCCATGGCCGGGATGTCCCAGAGCAGTTGGTTCCGGTTGCCCATAACCAGGCTGATCTGGCGGAGGTACGCATGCTCGCGCCGCCAGGGCGTATGGCCCAGCACTTGCGCCGTGCCCGCCGAAGGATGCAGCAGGCCGGCCAGCATCTTCAGCGTCGTGGTCTTTCCGGCTCCGTTGGGACCCAGGAAGCCCACCACCTCGCCCTCGTCCAGCGTGAACGAGATGTCGCGTACCGCGTGCACTTCCTTGTAAGTCCGGTGGAAGAGGCTGTGGAAGGCCGCGGCTGCGCCGGCCGACCTCTCGGTGACGCGGTAGGTCTTGCTCAGCTTCTCCAGCGATATCTGGCAGGCCACGTTGGCGCTTCCGGGGCTCAGATGGGACGCCAGTCGATGTCGACCGTCACTGCCTCGCAGAACGCGGCCACGAGGTCGGCGGCGGCGTCGATGTCGCCGATGTCCATCACCTCGCCCGGCGTGTGCATATAGCGCACCGGCGCCGACACAAGACCTGTGGCAACTCCCGCACGGCTCACCTGGATCGCGTTGGCATCGGTCCCTGTCCCGCCCGGCACCGCCTTCACCTGGTATGGAATGCCCCGATCCTGGGCGACCCGCACGAGCAACGAGTAGACCTTCGGGTTGATGTTGGCGCCCCGGGCGATGACGGGACCGGCGCCAAGCTTGATGTCTCCGACCGTGTTCTTGTCGGCGCCGGGGAAGTCCATGGCGTGGCATACATCGACGGCGAGGGCGACGACCGGGTCGATCCCGTAGGCGCTCGTTCGGGCTCCGCGAAGCCCGATCTCCTCTTGTACGGTGGCAACCGCGGTGACGCAGCCCTGCAGCTTGGCGCCATCGATCCGCCTCAGGGCCTCGGCCACGACGCAGGCACCCATCTTGTCGTCGAAGCTGCGAGCGGCGTAGCAGGAGCCCTGCAGGCGGACCATCGTCTCGGCGTAAGTCGCGCAGTCGCCGACACTCACCAGAGCCGCCGCGGCTTCCTTTGTGCTGACGCCGATATCGATCCAGAGGCTGGCTGCCTTGGGCGCCTTTTCGCGCTCGTCGCCCTCAAGCAGGTGGATCGCCTTGCGGCCGATGACGCCGGGCAGAGGGCCGTTGGCCGTGTGAACGTTGACCCGTTGGCCCACGACGATGGCGTTGTCATGGCCGCCGATCATGCCGAAGTAGAGCATGCCGGCGTCGGAGATGTTCCGCACCTGGAAGCCGATCTCGTCCGCATGTCCTGCAAGCATAATCCTGGGCGAGCCGCCGAGGTTCCGCGACGCGGCTACGCTACCCATAACATCGGTCTCGACGCTGTCGGCAAATGGCTCCACGTGCTCGCGGAAGACCCGCATGACCGGCTGCTCATAGCCCGACGGACCGGGGGCATCCACGATGCGTGTCAGGAAGTCGAGTGTTGCTGCATCCATCTGCGTAGCTGGCCTCCTAGCGGTCAGGATACAAGGCGCATGAGCGCCTCCGCCAGACGCCCGTTGTCGTGTCGCACAACATCGGTCTGGCTCATGAAATCGCCGGTGATGGGTCTGTACCCGAGGGCCCGAACCCGATCTGTGTCGGGCTCCACGGGCACCGAGCCGGTCTGGCGGTACTTCTGGACGAGTTCTGGGGTGGGCCGCCCTGCGTTGACGAAGACGCTGTCGAACACCGGCCTCGCCACATGCGACTGGATCGCCTGAACGTGGTCCGACGCGGAGAAGCCGTCCGTTTCGCCGGGTTGCGTCATCACGTTGCAGACGTAGACCTTGCGGCCACGCGCCCGTTGCAGGGCTTCGGGAATCCCTGCAACCAAGAGGTTCGGAATGATGCTCGTAAATACAGAACCCGGGCCGATGACAATCAGGTCCGCCGACGTGATCGCACTGACCACTTCGTCGGGAGCGGCGGCTCCAGCGGGCGCCAGGCTGATGCGGCGGATGCGCTGTGGCGCGTGGACGATCCGCGTCTCGCCCTCCAGCACGCTGCCGTCATCCATCTCGGCGGCGAGATGCACGTGGCTCAGAGTGCTCGCCAGCACGCGGCCGCGGATGTTCAGCACCTCGCTGGTCAACTGCACCGCACGCTCGAAGTCGCCGCCGCTAAGCTCCGCCAGGGCCGCGATGAGCAGGTTGCCGAAGGCGTGTTCCCGCAGGCCCGCGGCCGTACCGCCGCCGCGGAAGCGATGTTGGAAGAGCTCGGTCATCAGCCCTTCCGAATCGGCGAGGGCCACCAGGCAGTTGCGGATGTCGCCGGGCGGCAGCATCTTCAATTCCTGCTGCAGGACACCTGAGCTGCCGCCGTCATCGGTCACCGTGACCACTGCGGTGATGTTGGAACTGTAGTGCTTCAGGCCGCGCAGCATGGTGGATAGGCCGGTGCCTCCGCCCATGACGACGATGCGCGGGCCCTCGGCGAGGACTCGGGCGCGGTAGAACGAGTCTGCCAGTCCGGCCGAGCCGATCCCCGGCTTGAGCGCCACGGCTGCCGCGTGACCAAGCCTGTGAAGACCGATGGCGAGGCCTAGTCCACCCAGGCAGACCATGACCCAGCCCACGACGGGTCCGGAGCCGCGCGTCGCCACCAGACCGGGAAAATGGACGTCTACTCGCTGCCAGATGCGTCCGGGCAACGCCAATAGATCCAACGGCTGCGCCTGCCGAACGAGTGACAGGCCGAGCAGGAGGAGAGCGCCGCCGACCAGGGCAAGCAACAGCCACCGCTTGACGCGGATACCGGGCTGGAGCCATCGGGCGGGACCGGGGGACTGGGTCATGCGGCGCGCGGCTTGTCCGACAGGAGCGAGTTGAGCAGGGAACTCAGCGCGCCCATGGCCAGCGAACCGATCAGGGCCGCGGAGGCGCTCTCCACCTTGAAACCCGGAACGACGAACTGCACCACGAAGAAGAGGAACGCGTTGAGGACGAAGCCGAACAGGCCAAACGTCATGCAGTTCAGCGGGGCGGTGAGCAGCTTGAGGATCGGGCGCACGAAGGTGTTGGCGAGGCCGATCACGAGGGCGGCCATCAGCAACGAGGAGGCCGGATGCGCCGAGACGCCGATGCCGACCGAGCAGACCACCCATAGCGCCAACACACTGCAAACATAGCGAATCACCCAACCGCGCATTGGCCGCTCCTCCCCATGGCGTGATTGTACCTTGGGGCTGTCCTGGGCGCCGCCGCCGCCGCTGCACCGAGGCCCCGGGTGTGGTATACACTCGGCACCCGCTCCCCAGCAATCCACGGAGGTCTACCTGTGCCTGCCCCGCTCAAGATCGCATTCTGTTCTGCCGAAGTGGCTCCGCTCGCCAAGGTTGGCGGCCTGGCTGACGTGGCCGGCGCTCTGCCGAAGGCTCTCATCGGCCTGGGGCACGACGTACGGGTCTTCATGCCCTCGTACCCGTTTGTCGAGCGCAATCCAAACGTGGAGATGGGCCTGATCGCCGACTGGTTCCCGGTGCAAATCCATTCGCAATGGACGGAGTGGCTTCGGCTCTTCCGCGTGGCGCCGGACACGGGGTTTCCACTGTACCTGGTCCATTCGAGCGGCTACTTCCGCGGTTCGGTGGATAGCGCGAGCCTGTACGCCGACGGCGCCTACCCGTATATCGTCTTCACCCGCGCCCTGCTGGACGCAGTGCCCAAGGTGGAGCCCGACTGGCAACCGGACATCCTCCACTGCAACGATTGGCACACCGGGCTGGGCCCCGCCTACCTGCGCTCGACCCATGCCGATGTCCGGCCTTGGGCTCGATGCGCCTCCGTCTACACGATCCACAACGTGGCGCACCAGGGCGAGTTCTCCCGGGAGGCGCTGGACCACGCGGGGCTGCCCGGCTGGCTGTTCAGCCCGGAGTACGCCTCCCACTATGAGCGGCTGAACTTCCTGAAGGCGGGGTCCGCGCTCTGCGACCAGTGCAACACCGTGAGCCCGACGTATGCCGCCGAAGTGCAGACCGCCGAGTTCGGCTTTGGGTTGGAGGGCCTGTACCGGCATCTGGCGGCGGCGGGACGCTTCGGCGGGATCGTCAACGGCATCGACATCGGCGCCTTCGACCCGGCTACAGATCCTGCCCTCCCCGCCAACTTCTGCGCCGCGGAACCCTCCGGCAAGGCCGAGTGCAAGTTACAGCTTCAGCGCGAGTGTGGGCTGCACGCTGATCGGGCAGCTTGCCTGATCGGCATGGTGACGCGCATCGCCGACCAGAAGGGCTTCGACCTGCTGGCCGCGGCGTTCGACCGCATCATGGCGGAGCCGGTGCAGTTCGCGCTCCTGGGCCAGGGCCACCCGCACTACGAACGCCTCTTCGCGCATGAACTCGCCGCACGCTACCCCGGCCGGGTGCATGTGCGCCTTGCCTACGATGCGGCGTTCGGGCAGCGTCTCTATGCCGGGTCGGACCTCTTCATGATGCCGTCGCACTTCGAGCCATGCGGCCTTGGGCAACTGATCGCCATGCGCTACGGGACGTTGCCGATCGTCCGGGCCACGGGAGGACTGCGCGATACCGTGGCCGAGGGCGAGTTGCGGCCCGGCTCGGGGCCGGGCTTCGTCTTTTGGCCGCGCGATCCCGCCCACCTTGCGGATGCCGTCAGCCGCGCCTGCGCCGCTTATGCGGACAAGGCGCGATGGGCCCGCCTGGTCCGCCAGGCCATGGACGCCGACTTCTCGTGGCGACGTTCGGCATCGGACTATGTGGACCTCTACGAGCGGGCCCTGGCGGCCCGTAGGGGCGGCTAGGGGGTCGCGGCGGGCCTGAGCACCAGTGACATGGCTTGCCAGGCGTCCTCCACGAACTCGAAGCTCATTTCGGCGCGAATCTCGGCGGGCACATCGTCGAGATCGCGCCGGTTCTCTTCCGGAAGCGCCACGATACGAATCCCCGTGCGATGGGCGCCCAGCACCTTCTCCTTGATGCCGCCCACGGGCAACACCTTGCCGCGCAGGGTGATCTCACCGGTCATGGCGATATCGCGCCGCAAGGGCCTCCCGGTCAGCGCACTCGCGATGGCCACGGCGATCGCCACGCCTGCCGATGGCCCATCCTTGGGCGTGGCGCCCGCGGGCACGTGGACGTGGATTTCCCGCGTGCGGTCGAGGTCTGCGGGCAACGCCAGTTCCGCGGACCGCGACCGCACGTAGGTGAGGGCCGCTTGGGCGGACTCGCGCATCACGTCGCCGAGCTGGCCGGTGAGCGTCAGGCGTCCGTCCTTGGCCGGCAGGACGGTCACCTCGATGGTGATGGTGTCGCCGCCGAACTCGGTCCATACTAGGCCCGTGGCGGCCCCGACCTCGTCGGCTGACTCAAGGTCGCCGTAACGGTACTTCGGCTTGCCCAACATGGCGGGAAGGGCATCGGGTTCCACGCGCATTCGGGCGCGGCTTCCTTCGGCGACCTTGCGCGCAACCTTCCGGCATACGGACCCGATTTCGCGCTCAAGGCTGCGCACGCCCGCCTCACGGGTGTACTCGCGAATGATCCTGACCAACGTGCCGTCGCCGAGCCCGGGCTTGGTGGGCTTCAGCCCGTTCTCCCGGCGCTGCTTCGGCGCCAGGAAGTCGCGGGCGATGGCGAGCTTCTCCTGCTCCGTGTAGCCGGTGAAGGAGATCACCTCCATCCGGTCCCTCAACGCCGCGGGGATTGGATCCAACAGGTTGGCGGTGGTGATGAACATCACGTCGCGCAGGCTGAACGGCACTTCCAGGTAGTGGTCGCTGAACTCGCCGTTCTGCTCGGGATCAAGCGCCTCGAGCAAGGCGGAGGAGGGATCGCCGCGGAAGTCCATGCCGAGCTTGTCGATCTCGTCCAGCATGAA
>JAPLCQ010000134.1 GCA_026392115.1 Armatimonadota bacterium
CCACCGAGGGCATCCACTTCCACATGTTCCTGAACGCCCAGATTTCCTACGTGGCGGCGGACCGGCAGCGGAACGTGATCCCCTACGTGGAGTGCAAGTATCCGGACGGGCGCACAGAAATCTACAAGAGCACCGAGAGCCCGATGACCGACGAGGCCGTCGCCAAGGCGAAGAAGCTCACCGTCGACTGCATCGAGTGCCACAACCGGCCGACGCACATCTACCACAACCCGGCCACAAGCCTCAACCTCGCCATGTCGCAGAACTGGATCGATCCCACGCTACCGGAGATCAAGCGACTCGGCGTGGAGGTCCTGGAGAAGGAATACAAGACCGAGCAAGAGGCCACCTCGGCCATCGCATCGAGCGTCACCGGCTTCTACCGCGAGAAGTACGCCACCGTCGCCTCCGCGAAAAGCAAGGACATCCAGACGGCGGTGACCCAGCTTCAGGGCATCTACAAGCGCAACTACTTCCCCGAGATGAAGGTCAGTTGGAAGGGGCATCCCGACCACATCGGCCATATGTACTCCCCCGGATGCTTCCGATGCCACGACGGCAAGCACGTGAACTCCAAGGGCAAGGTGCTCTCCCGCGACTGCAACACCTGCCACACCATCGTGGCGCAGCGCGGCGCGGACGGTAAGCTCGAACAGAACATGAGCGGCTTGCCGTTCAAGCATCCGGTCGATATCGGCACGGCCTGGCAGGACACCAACTGCAGCGACTGCCACGCACCGCAATGACGGCCAAGGGCGGCAATCCCACGGAGGATTGCCGCCCTTCTTCGGTGAATCACTATCCCGCAATGATGGCCAGGGACATGGCCCTTGGGCCCTCTGGGACCGCATCGCAGACTTAGCCCTGGCGGCGTGTGCCGACCAGCAGAGCACGGAGGTGGGAGAAGGATGACATCGAGGATCTGGCGGGCGGGCAGGAACCCTGTGTGGGCGCTGGCCATCGGGCTCCCACTGGCGGCGCTGCTTGCCGTGACGGCCGGAGGGCAGTCAGGCACACCGGAGCAGAGCCAACCCGCAGCGAACAGCAAGTGCCTTGAGTGCCATCAGGCCGAGATGGAGGGCCACCGCGCCGTACAAGCCACGTCGTTGGCCGCGGGCCCTCACAAGGACATGGAGTGCACGAGCTGCCACTCGGGCGTGACGGCCGTACCCCATACGCCCGCCATGGCATCCCCCAAGGTGGACTGCGGCACGTGCCATCCGGACCAGCTCGCCGCGTACAACACGAGCGTCCACGCCCTCAAAGACAAGAAGCCGGGCGACCACCCGAACTGCGTCTCCTGCCACACGGCCGGCGGCGACCCGCACACGATCGTTCGCCCCAGCCGCGACAAGGCGACCTACACGGCTCTCTGCTCCCATTGCCACGCCGACGTTGAGCGGATGGGCCGATATGGGGTAGACCCCGACGCGGTCCCGTCCTACCGCGAGAGCTTCCACGGCAAGGCGTTGCTGCGGCTCGGAAACAAGCGCGTGGCCGGTTGCGTCGATTGCCACGGCAACCACAACCTGTTGCGGCCCACGAACCCGTCCGCTCCCACCAACCGCGCAACCGCCGCGGCTACCTGCGGCAAGGCGGGTTGCCACGTGGGCGCCAAGGTGAACTTCGCCATGTCCGGCGCCAACCACCTTCGGCTGAAGGTCAAGAAGTCGATGGGGCTCCACTACGAGGAGCTCTTCTTCAAGTGGCTGACCATCGGCACGGTGCTCTTCCTGATGGGCGGTATCGCACTCGACCTGCGGTTGAAGGTCTTCGGCAAGACGCCGCCGCGCTCCGGCAGACCCGTGGCAGCGCTCATTTCGGCCAGCTTCCTGAGCCTCGCGGGCGCCCTGGTGCTAGCCTTCCTCGGTAGCCCGAAGGCGGGCGTGGTGGCCCTCGGAGCCCTGGGCCTGATGGTCGTGGCGTTCGCCGCCTACTCCTTCCGCGCGAGGCAACTGCCCAAGCCCGATGCCGAGCGCACCTTCGTGCGCCTGAGCGTGGCACAGCGTGTCCAGCACATCTGTCTGGCGTTGAGCTTCACCGCGCTGGTGCTGACGGGCTTGCCGCTCCGGTTCGCCGAGACCTCCTGGCTGAACCACCTGTATGCCCTGCTGGGCGGCATGGCGGTCGCGCGGCTGATCCACCGCATCGCGGCAGTGGTCATGATGACCACTTGGGTCTGGCACACGGCCTTCCTCTTCTACCGATGGAAGAAGTCGGGCTTCAAGCTCTCGTCGTGGACCATGTTCCCCACCTGGAAGGATCTGGCGGACTTCGTGCAGGTCACCATGTACTACGTGGGCCTCTGGAAGGAAGCGCCGAAGTATGGCCGCTTCCAGTTCAAGGAGAAGTTCGACTACTTCGCGGTCTACTGGGGCATGCCCATCATGGTCTTTTCGGGCCTGGTGCTCTGGTTCCCCATCTACTACGGCAACCTGCTTCCCGAAGCCGGGGTCTCGGCCGCCTACATCGCGCATAGCGATGAAGCCATCCTGGCGTTCCTCGCCATCCTGACCTGGCACCTGTACAACGCGCACTTCAACCCGGACAGCTTCCCCATGGCCAAGACCTTCTACACGGGGCTCAAGACGGAGACCGAAATGCAGCACGAGCATCCGCTCGAGCTCGCGCATATTGATGCCAAGGCGGAGAGCGCCGAGGCGAAGGACGCGCCGAAGCCGTGAGCGGTCTCATGACGCGCCGGACAGGGCTGCTGCTCCTCGCGGCAGCGGCTCTGATCCTCCCGGCGCCGGCTCCGCGGGCGGACGGCGCCCGGCCCGCTGGCGACCCGAGCTACTCCGGACAGCCGCTCGCCGACTTTGCGGCTCGTCGTGCGGCCCTGCGCAAGGCTGCGGGTGACGGAATGGTCCTCCTCATCGGCAGCCCTGCCGGTGAGGAGGGCAAGTACCGGCCAGACAGCAATCTCTACTACCTGACAGGCGTGTCGGCGCCATCCGCCGCGCTGGTCATCGTGCCGCCGGACGACCCGCTGAATGCCAACGCCGCGCTCTACCTTCCGCAGACCGGCGGTTCGGCGACGCGGTTCGGCGAGGCCTATCTGTCGCCCGGCCCCGACGCCGTGGCAGCGACGGGCATCGATCCTGTGCACCGCCTCTGGGATATGTGGGACGAAATCGAGCCGTCGATCCGCAAAGCCCCGCGCATCTACATCCAGGGCCCCGTCGGTGAGGCGGCGCGGTATACGGCGTCCGCCAGGACCATCGACCGCATCCGGGCGATCAACCCCGGCGCGGAGGTCCTGGACGTGGGTCGGCTGGTCAACGCCATGCGGCTCAAGAAGAGCCCCGCGGAGCTGGACGCCCTGCGCGCGGCCGGCGCCGCCACCATCGAAGGCATGGAGGGCGCGGCCCGGTCCATTCGTCCCGACGCGGTGGAGCTGGCAGTCGAAGGTGAGATCCTCGCCGGATTCCGCCGCAAGGGCGCCGCACGTGAGGGCTTCCCCTGCATCGTGGGCAGCGGGCCCAACGCAACCATCCTGCACCACACCTCGTCGGACCGCACCATGGCGGCCGGCGAGCTCGTAGTCGTGGACATCGGCGCCGAGGTGCGTTGCTTCTCAGGCGACGTCACGCGGACCTTCCCGGTGAACGGCAAGTTTACGCCCCGTCAACGGCAGGTCTACGACCTGGTTCTCGCGGTGCAGAAGGCGGTCTCCGAGGCGGTCGTACCCGGCAAGACGACACTGGGCGACCTCAACACCTTGGCGCGCCGCCTGTTCCGTGAGAGCCCCCTGCGGGCGAAGGGCGACGACGGCACGGTGCGGACCATGGACGCCTTCTTCGCGCACTCCATCAGCCATTGGCTGGGCATGGAGGTCCATGACGTGGGCAGCATGGGCGCGACGCTGGAGCCGGGCATGGTGCTCACCATCGAGCCGGGCCTCTACGTACCCGGCGAGGGGATCGGCATTCGGATCGAGGACGACTACGTGGTGACCGAGCGCGGCGCCGAGAAGCTCACGCCCGGCCTTCCGTCCGATGCCGCCTCGATCGAGAAGCTCATGCGGAGCAAACGAACGCGCTAGCCGGCCGTCAGGAGGAGCGCTCGCGGCGTGAGTGCTCCTCCAGATGGTCCTCTAGTTTCTCGATGTGCTGCTCAAGCAGTTCGAGCCGCTGGCGCATCTCGCGGATCACCTGATCCTGCGGGTCAACGCGGTTGATGACGTTGTCCATCACTCCGCTCTCCGGGTCCACACGAAGTCCGTCACGCATAACGATCCGGCCCGGAACCCCCACCACGGTGCAGTTGGGCGGCACATCGCGGTTCACCACGGCATTGGCGCCTACCCGGCAGTTCTCGCCCACGGTGATGGCGCCCACGATCTTGGCGCCCATGCCGATGAGTACGCCGTTGCCGATGGTGGGATGCCGCTTCACCTTCTCCAAGCTGGTGCCACCCAGGGTCACGCCATGGTAGATCAGCACGTCGTCGCCCACCTCGGCCGTCTCGCCCACCACGACGCCCATACCATGGTCGATGAAGATGCGCCGACCGAACGTGGCGCCGGGGTGTATCTCCACACCGGTGACGAATCGCGACGTCTGCGAGATACCTCGAGCCACCCATCGCCAAAGCTCGCGCGGCGGCAGCGGCGAACGCCAGAACGCGTGGGCCACGCGGTGGAGGATGAGGGCATGCAGGCCGGCGTAGAGAAACACAGTCCAGACGTTGCGGGCCGCTGGGTCCTTGTACATCGCGGTCTGAACGTCTTCCCTCAGGCGGGCGAACATAGGCGCTCCAAAGCGGTCCGGTCAGGCGCAGGGCGGGCCGCGAGTGAGTATGATACACGCTGTAGCCGATGCGTGTGGCGGCGAAAGCCCCGCGGCGCGGAGGAATCGGCGCCGAACACGTCGAATCCGTCAGGTATCAACCGCATTAGGACTTGGCCCCTTGGATAGCACCTCTTCATCGACATCCAGTCAGGTGTCGCAGCCGCCCCCCGCGCCCGCCCAGGGCGGCCGTGTGCGCATGGTCACGCCCCGCGCCGTGGTGACGGCGCTGGCGCTCATACCCGTGAACGCCTACTGGGTCACCAAGATGGAGGTGTTCCGCTATCTCGGCCACCCCACCACCATCTCCCTCTTCTACAACGTCGTGTTCATCCTGGTGGTGCTTCTGGCCCTGAACGCCGGCCTCCGTAAGCTTTCCGCCAAGCTGGCCTACACGCCGGCCGAGCTGATGACGATCTACATCATGCTGGCCATATCGTCCGCCGTGGCCGGGCACGACATGATCGAAGTGCTCACACCCATCCTGGCGCACTCGGCGTTCTATGCACGGCCCGAGAACGGCTGGACTACCGAGATTCTTCCGTACGTGCCGAAGTGGCTCTCCGTGACGGACCCGAACGCGCTCAAGCAGTTCTACGAGGGCGCGGGCAGTTTCTACAGCCCGGCCAACTTCCAAGCGTGGATTGGGCCCGTTCTCTGGTGGTCCTCGCTCCTGACCGTGCTCGGGTTCATGATGCTCTGCATCAACACGCTGCTCCGCCGCCAGTGGACCGAGAGCGAGCGCCTCTCCTACCCGCTGGTCGCCCTGCCGCTGGAGATGGTGAGCGAGAAGAGCCAGATATTCAAGACCAAGCTCTTCTGGTCCGGGATCGCCATCGCGGCCGGACTGGAGCTCTGGAACGGCTTCGCATTCCTATATCCGTCCATGCCGCTGCTGCCGCTGAAGCGCTTCGGCCCGATGCAGGACCTCTCCACCTACATCACGGCGCCGCCTTGGAACGCCATCGGCGGCACGCCCATCGCGCTCTACCCGTTCGGCATCGCGCTGGGAATGCTGCTTCCGGTGGACCTGCTCTTCTCGGTCTGGTTTTTCGCGTGGTTCTGGCGCATGGAGCGAGTCTTCACCGCCCAGTTCGGCTACGGCGATATCCCCGGCTTCCCCTACGTCGAGGCGCAGTCCTTCGGGGCCTACATCGGCCTGGCCGTCTTCGCGCTCTACGTGAGCCGCAGCCACTTCGTGAGGATCGCCAACAACCTCCTGCGCCCCAGCCATGACCTGGGCGACGCCAAGGAGCCGCTGCCCTACCGATGGGCGGTGCTGGGCATCCTTGCGGGCACGGGCTTCGTCTTCTGGTTCAGCCAGCGGGCCGGCATGTCGTACATGATGATCGGCGCGTTCTTCCTGATCTACTTCACGCTGGCCATCGCCATCACCCGCATGCGCGCCGAGCTCGGGCCGCCCGCCCACGACCTGCATATGGCCGGCCCGGACAGCATCATCCCGTCGGTAACGACCAGCAACCAGATATCACGTGGCGATCTGGCCATGTTCTCAATGTACTACGGCTTCAACCGCGCCTACCGGTCGCATCCCATGCCGATCCAGCTGGAGGCCTTCAAGATCGCCGAGCGGTGCGAAGCCCGCTACCGGCCGCTCTTCTGGGCCATGCTATTGGCGTTGGCGTTCGGGGCGCTGGCCGCCTTCTGGGCTATGCTGCACCAGAACTACCAGGTAGGCGCCGCCGAGAAGGTGGGGCCGCCCAACGTGAACCTCATCTTCGGCAGCGAACCTTGGAACCGTATGACGGGCTGGGTGCGCTCACCATCGCCGCCCCAGCAGCAGTTCAACACGCGCGTCGCCATCGGCGTAGGCTTCCTCTTCACGCTGGCCATGAACATGCTGCGGCTCCGGCTGGGCTGGTTCCCCTTCCACCCGGTGGGCTTCGCGGTCTCCGGCTCCTGGTCGCTGGGCCTGCTCTGGCTGCCGCTCATGCTGGCGTGGATTCTAAAGCTCGTTATTCTAAGATACGGCGGACTGCGCGCGTACCGGCAGTACCTGCCGCTCTTCCTGGGCGTCATTCTGGGCGAGTGCGTGATCGGCAGCGTCTGGACCCTTGTGGGGATCTATCTGGATATGCCGACCTACGCGTTCTGGCCATAGGCGGAGGTCCGCGGCCCAACCCATGCTGCAGCAGCTCGTCATCCGTGACCTGGCGATCATCTCCGGCCTGGACATTACGTTCCAGGCCGGGCTGAACGTGCTGACCGGCGAGACGGGTGCGGGCAAGTCGATCATCATCGGAGCCCTGGAGCTGGTGCTGGGCGCC
Source organism: Armatimonadota bacterium (assembly GCA_026392115.1). Lineage (GTDB taxonomy): Bacteria > Armatimonadota > Chthonomonadetes > Chthonomonadales > CAJBBX01 > CAJBBX01. Next base: position 7,079 of record JAPLCQ010000134.1, read on the forward strand.
AAGGCGAGCCCCGACCTGGTCCGAGCCGGGGCCGACCGGGCCGTGGTGGACGCCGTCTTCGACCTGAGCCGGGCGCCCCACGCAGCCGACGCGCTCCGCCGCATGGGCTTCGACGCCGATGAGGAGGTCCTGGTGGTTAGCCGCGAGGTGTCGGCCTCCGGGCGTAGTTCGGGCCGCATCGCGGGCAGGCCCGCCTCGGCGACCCAGCTCCGCGAGATCGGCGAGATTCTGGTCGATCTCCACGGCCAGCACGAGCATCAGTCGCTGATGAGCCCCTCGAAGCACATCGCCATCCTCGACGATTGGGCCGGACCCAATGTGGACGCCATCCGCGCCCGCTCCGCAGACCTCTGGCGCGGCATCAGCGAGGTCGGCGCGCAGTTGGCCGAAGTGGAGCGCGACGCTCGTGAGCGGGCGCGCACGACGGACCTGCTCACCTTCCAAGTGCAGCAGATCGAGGCCGCCGAGCTTACGCCAGGGGAGGACGCCGCGCTGGAGCAGGAGCGCAGGCGGCTGGCCAATAGCGAGCGCCTCGCCGCCGCCGCCCTGGCCGTTGAGACGCTGCTCCAGGGCGATGACGGGGACGGCATCCTCACCAACCTGGCCCTGGCCTCGCGCGAGGCGGCCACCGCGGCGGACATCGACGCCGCCCTTGCGGACGCGGCCACCAATCTCGATACCGCCCGGTTCGAGCTGGAGGAGGTCGCGAGGACGCTCTCGCAGTACCGCGACGCCATTGAGCATGATCCCCACCGCCTGGAGCAGGTCAACGAACGGCTGGACCTGCTGCGGTCGCTGGAGCGCAAGTACGGTGACACGGCAGGAGATGTGCTTGCGTTCCTCGCGACGGCTCGGGCCAAACTCGATGACCTCAGCTCGGCCGACGAGCGCTCCGAGGAGTTGCGCCGACGGCTGGACAATCTTCGGGCCGGGCACGTCCGCGTCTGTGCCGAGCTTACCGAAGAGCGCACCCGTGCCGCCGCTGCATTCGCTGCAGCCGTAGAGGCCGAGTTGGCCGTACTGGCCATGCAGCGGACGCGGTTCCAAGTGCAGATAGACGCCGGCTCGCCCGGTCCCACAGGCGCCGATCGAGTGGAGTTCCTCATCGCCACCAACATCGGCGAACCGCTCCGGCCATTGGCCAAGATCGCCTCCGGGGGTGAGATCTCGCGGGTGATGCTGGCCATCAAGAGCGCCATGGCCCGGCAGGACCCGCTCCCCACCATGGTCTTCGACGAGATTGACGTGGGCGTCGGAGGACGCACGGCAGCCGTCATCGGCGACAAGCTCCACGCGCTCTCGCGCCACGCGCAGGTCCTCTGCATCACCCACCTGCCGCAGATCGCGGGTCAGGGCGACCACCACCTCGCCATCGTGAAGTCCGAGGTGGACGGGCGCGCCGACGTCACGGTTCTGGGCCTTGCACCGGAGGAGCGCGTGCGGGAGGTTGTGCGAATGCTGGGCGGCTCCGACACCTCCGAGACCGTGGAACGCCATGCGCGGGAGTTGCTCGCGGCCCGCCCGCATGAGCCGTAGCCGCAGCCGGCGCCAGCCGCTTGCGCCGGGAGGCGTGATCCTCGGGCTTCTGCTCGCGTTCGCCTGCGCACGGGGCTCGCTTGCCCAGGCAGCCCATCGGCCGCTCCACATCATCCTCGTCGAAGGCTTCACGCTACAACGCCTGCTGCGGACCGGCCTGCCCACACTGAGCCGTGCCCGACGCCATGGCAGCCTAGCCGGCGTGAGCACCGCATCCGCCCTGGCAGGGAGATCGTCGGTGGCCCTTTCCATGGCCCTGAGCAGCGCGGTTGCGACCGTTCCGGCCATGCAAGAGCCCTCGCCACCCGACGCCTCCGTGGCGGGTGAGCCCGGAACCGCGTCGCGGGTCTTCCAGCGTCGCACCGGCGCCGCGCCTCCCGCCCGGGCGGTCGCGGTGCATCTGGGATGGGGCACGCTGGTTCGCTCGGGCCAGGCGGACCACCTCATCGGCAGCGTCGCGGCTCGTGGAGGCATCGAGGCCGAGGTGCGCGGTCGCCTGGATGCGTCCTCGCTCACCTGGACGCAACTGGGCATCGGGCCGCAGGGATTCCTCTCGCGGGGATGCGGAGAGGCGGCATCGATTGGCGCGCCGCGCCTCGTCTTCCGTTCACCCAGCCGCCCCGAAGCCGGCGAAGCGACCCTCTGGCTGCCCACGGTGGACGGGCTCGCCGGCGCTGAGCGTGTGGCGGCCCGGCTGGGCGACGGGACAGAGGTCTGGATCGTCGGCCTAGCCACCGGAGCCGCCAGCAGCGCCAAGGAGGATCGCCTGGGCGCCTCCGTGTGGGTGACGCCCGCGGGCAAGCAGGGCCTTCTGACGTCGGCGACCACACGCACGCCTGGCCTGATCTCCTCACTCGATGTGGCGCCCACGATCCTCAATCGTCTGGGAGCGCCCATTCCTGCCACCATGGGAGGGCACGCCGTCAACGCTGAGCCGGCAAGCGAGCCGGAGGCCGCCGTACGCCGTCTGGACGTGATCTCGTACACCGGCGCCCAGGCGCTCTGGCCCATGTTCCTCTTCACGGGCGGCGTCCTGGCGCTCTTCGGCCTACCGGCTCTGCTGCTCATTCGGCGCAACCCCGGGCGGGCCGCGTCGCTCTCTGTGGCGCTGGAGGCCTTTCTGCTCTGGCCCCTCTCGATGGTGATCGGCGCGCCGGTCTGGTACGCCCTCGGCGCGCCGGCGCACATCGTGGGCCTCACAATCGTCTCGCTGGCCGTCACGGTGGCCGCGTACGCACTGGTCCGCGCACTTTCCGACGCCACGGCAGCCGGCGAGCCCAGGCTGCTGCGAAGGCTCACGACCTGCCTGCTGGTGAGCGCGGCGGCCCTGCTGATCGACCAGCTGGCAGGACAGCCCGGCATGAAGGTCTCGCCGCTGGTCGCGGGTCCCATACGTGGCATCCGATTTTATGGCATCGGCAACGAGCCCATGGGCCTTCTGGCCGGTAGCCTGGCGTTGGGTGCGTTCCTCACCGGCTGGGGCGCTCGTGTATGGGCGCTGCCCCTACTCCTGACGGCCGCGGCGATCGGTTGGCCCACCGTCGGGGCGGATGCCGGCGGTCTCATCGGCGCGGTCGCCTGCTTTGGTCCTAGCCTCGCCGCCATGGCCGGGCGCAGGCTGACCGCGGCGTCCGCCGTGGGCTGGACCATGGCAGGCATGGCGGCAGCCTGGGGCGTCTCGCTGGCCGATCGAGCCCTCTACGGGCCTCAGGCCTCGCACATCGGTGCAGCCATCAGGCTCGGGCAGGAGACCGGTGCGCAAGCAGTGTGGCAGATCGCCGCCCGCAAGGTCGCCATGAACCTGGGCATCGCCGCGGGCGGCCCGGTGGTCGCTTCGGTGGTCATCATAGCTTTTGCGGCCGTGATGGCCACCGGGCCGCTGCGACCCGCTCTGCGGGAGCTGGTGGCTCGCGTTCCGCGCTGGGCTGCGGCAGGGCCGCCGCTCTGCCTGGGCGCGGCGGTCTCGTGCGCATTCAACGACTCGGGCATCGTCTCAGCGCTCTTCATGCTGGGCGTCTATGTAGTGGTCGGCTTGATCCTCATCATCCGCCTTACAGCAGACAAACAGGTAGACATTAGCCCAGACTCTGGTGTATGCTAGGGTACGTGAAGCGCTCCCGCCCCACCCAGAGGACATTGAGACCATGGCACCGACCGGCGACCGCGACCTGATCCGCCGGGCCATGTCGCGAACCCACGGCGCCGAGCCGCCGGCAGCCGACGCCGCGTCACGTGATCCGGAGCCCGCACCGCCGGGCAAGGTTGCGGCGTCCCCCTACTTCGCCTGGAAGCCCGAAATGGGCGAGCCGCAACAACCCGTGGCGCAAGGACGCCGGTATGAGCCTCCCACGCGCTCCATCACACTGGACGAAGCCATCCGCGGCGTGGAGCTGCAGCACGCGAAGTGGGGAGCGTCGTTCGTGCGCTGCGACACAGCCGCCGACCTCGGGCGCACGGCAACCTCCATCGAGACCCTCGTGCGGTCGGCGGTCGGCGACCCGGACTCGACCTTCGGCCGCGCCGCCGCCGGCCCGACCGGACGTCCGGCACAGCGCGCCATCTTCCTCGACATCGAGACGACGGGGCTTGGCAACTCGCCGGTGTTCCTGGTTGGGATGCTTGAGTACGACCAGGGCGTCCTCACGCTGAACCAGCATTTCGCCCGCGACTACTCGGAGGAGCCCGCCGCGGTAGCCTGGTCGGTCGACGCGCTTGCCGGAGCGGACGCCGTCCTCACCGTCAACGGCTAGAGCTTCGACGTGCCCTAGCTGCGGGCCCGAGCGGCCGCCACCGGTGTGCCGTGGTCGCCGCCGGCGGTGCATGTGGACCTGCTCCACATTGCACGCCGATGCTGGGCCGACGCGCTACCCGACTGCAAGCTACAGACGCTGGAGCGGCAGGTCTGCGGTCGCCGGCGAGCCGAGGACATCCCGGGGTGGGCCGTGCCCGACGCCTACCACCACTTCGTCCGCACCGGCAACGCGACCCACCTCGAGCGCATCCTGGAGCACAACCTGCAGGACCTGCTGACCCTGGCGGAGCTGGCCGCCAGGCTACCGTAGCCGACCGCCATGGGCGCCGAGACCTGGATCGAGGCCCTGCGGGGCAGCCCGTTCTACGCGGGGCAGATCGCGCACATCCACCGCGTGCCGGCCCGTGAGCCTCTCTTCGCCGCCGAGGACGACCTGCCCGCGCCCCTGCGCGTCGCCTTGGCCGCCGCCGACGAATACCCGCTCTACAGCCACCAGCGCGACCTCATGTTGCTCGTCCAGAGCCGCCGCGATGCCGTGCTCGCCACCGGGGTGGACACCGGCAAGTCCTCCTGCCTCAGGCTGGCGGCGGCGTCCGCGCTGCTGGGCCGCGACGGCTGCGCCCTCGTCCTCTGCCCTACCCGCTCCTCGTGCCTCGACCATGTCGTGCAGTTGGAGGCGCTGCTCGGAAGGGCGGGACTGGGCGAGGTGACCATGGGCGCCATGCACGGCGAGATGCCCGCGGCCACGCGCCGGAGGCTCCGCGAGGAGGGGCGCCTCATTGTCACCACGCCGGACATGGTCCACGCGGGCCTCATGCCCCAGCATGCCCGGTGGCAACGCTTCTTGAGCCGCCTAGACCTCGTGCTGATCGACGACCTCCATGCTTTCGGCGGCATGTTCGGCGCAGGCATGGGCAACCTCGTGCGGCGTATGCTTCGCGTCGTCGGCCGCTACGGGGCGCATCCCGCGGTTCAGAGCGCGTGCGGACCGGTGGCCAATGCGGCGGAACTGATGGAGGCGCTGACGGGCCGCGCCGCGGACATGATCGACCAGAGCGGAGCTCCCTCGGGCCTGCGGACCTTCGTGCTCTGGAACCCTCCCATCATCCGGTCAACGCGGCGCAAGGCCCGGCGGGGCGCGCTGATCGAGGCCGCCGACATCATGGCCCGCCTGATCACGGCGGGCGCACCGACCATCGCCTTCTCCAAGGCCAAGATTTCCGCGGAGCTGATCGCGCGCTACTGCAACGAGGAGTTGGGGAGCGTCGCGTCCGCGGGATCGAGGTCGGTCGAGGCCTACCGCGCCGGGTACCTGCTGCCCGAGCGGCGCGCCATCGAGCGGCGGCTGCTCGACGGCTCACTGGCGGGGGTCAGCGCCACGCCGGAGCTGGAGGAGGGCATCCGCACCGGGTCGCTGGCGGCCTCGGTGGTGGTGGGCTACCCCGGCACGCTGACGGCCTTCCTGCAGCAGGCGGGCCGCGCCGGCCGATCCGATGGCGAAGGGCTCTGTGTGTTGGTCGGGTTGGAGACCCCGGCAAACCAGTACATCATGCGGCACCCGGAGTACCTGTTCGGCCGCCCGCTGGAGACGGCGAGCGTGGACCCGCACAACCCGTTCGTGGTCATGGGCCACTTGCGGTGCGCCGCACACGAGATGCCCGTTGAGCAGAACGAGATGGGCATCTTCGGGCCCCACGCGAATACGGCCATGGAGGTCCTCGAGGCGCAGGGGAAGGTTCGGCGCATCGGCGAGTGCTGGTACCACGCCACGTCCGAGACGCCCCAGCACGAGTTCGGCCTGCGCAGCATGGACGGCGCCGACGTGCCGATCCAGGACCGGGACACCGGGCAGGTCATCGGCCACCTCAACGAATACGACGCCCAGCCTCTGATCCACGAGGGCGCCGTCTACATGCAGCACGGCGACACCTACCTGGTGGACCACCTCGACCTTGGTCGGAAGATCTGCACGGTCGGCCGCGAGGATGTGGACTACTACACGCAGCCGTCGGGCGGCACCGATGTGAACCACATCGACCACGTTCTGCGCCGCAAGCCCATGGGCTCCGGGGAGTGCGTGTGGGGCGAGGTGACGGCGCACTTCGACACGACGCACTACTCGCGCATCCCCTTCCGGTCGCTCGACGCCGTCTCCACCCACGCGGTCTTCACGCCGACGATGTGGCTCGAGACCATGGCCGTCTGGCTCGTGGCGCCGGAGCCGCTGCTGGCCGACGTACGGCGCGCGGGCCTCGACGTGATGCAGGGCCTGCGGGGCATCGGGTACGCCACGCGGATGCTCCTGCCCCTGTTCGTGCGGTGCGACACGGCGGACTTGTCGCACACCGTGGGCTGCTCCAACTCGCCGTGGCAGGCCGTCTTCATCTACGAGAGACTGCCCCGTGGACTCGGCTACAGCCAGGCCGCCTACGAGCGCATCCACGAAGTGCTGCCTGCCGTCTACGACGCGGTCCGCAAGTGCAAGTGCCGCACCGGATGCCCGCTCTGCGTGGGCAAGCCGCTTCGGCGGTTCACCACCTGGAACGTGGAACGGGGCGAGGGTTCGGCGCCCGACAAGCGGGCGTCGCTGGCCATCCTCAAGGGCCTCCTGGACGATCACGTGGCGACGCCGGCGATCGACAGCGAGCGGATGTCCGAGAACGCTGAGGCCGTGCGCCTCTCGCTGGAGCGCGAGATGAAACGCCGACTGGAGCGGCAGCGGGAGCCAAAGCTCCCCCACGCGGTGGAGTTCGGCGACCGCTTGGAGCGGCCCGAGCCGCCGAGCCCATCGGCGCTCACCAGCCCGGACGCCGCAACACGCTCACGCACGCGGGCGGGCTTCGACAGGGAGCTGGTGCGCCGCCTGCGCCGGAGCGGCGCCGCCGAGCCCCATGCGGAACTGCCCGGTCAACGCCTGGAGATCCCCTCCGAGCGCGTAGATATTCCGCCGCAGACGCCCGCCCCGACGCCCGCGAACACAGCCATCCGCGCCGGCGACGACCTGGCCTCGCTCGCCCGCCTGCGGACCCGGGTCAAGCCCAAGCCGCCCACGAACGACACCAAGGAGCCCGCGCCATGAACCTTGCGGAGATCGCCGCCAGGATCCAGACACTGCCGTACTACGAGGGGCAGGCGGTCTGCGTCCGCAACATGGAACCGCGGAACGCCGCCTTCGGGGAGGCCGACCTGGGCTTCTCGGAGCCGATCCGGCAGCTTCTCGAGCGCGACGGCGTCGAGCGGCTCTACTCCCACCAGATGGAGGCCATCGCGGCCGCGCGGCAGGGGCAGAGCGTGGTGGTGGTCACCGGGACGGCCAGCGGCAAGACGCTCTGCTACGCCATCCCCATCGTTGAGGCCGTGGTGGCGGACCCGCTGGCCACGGCGCTGCTCCTCTACCCCACCAAGGCGCTGGCGCAGGACCAGTTCCGCGTGCTGCAGCGGTACGGCGGCAAGGAGGGCATCGGGCTCATCGCGGGGACATATGACGGCGACACGCCGCAGAACCAGCGTCGCAAGGTGCGGGACGCGGCCCATGCGGCCCTCACCAACCCCGATATGCTCCATGCGGGCATCCTGCCCAACCATCCGCGCTGGAACCGATTCCTGAGCCACCTGAAGTATGTGGTCATCGACGAGCTCCACGCCTACCGGGGCGTCTTCGGGTCGCACCTGGCCAACGTGCTGCGGCGTCTGGACCGCATCTGCCGCCACTACGGCTCGGAGCCGACCTACGTCTGCTCGTCGGCCACGATCGGCAACCCGCAGGAGCATGCCGAACGCATCCTGGGCCGCCCCGTGAGGCTTATCACGCATGACGGATCGCCGGCGGGTCCCAAGCGGTTCGTCATCTGGAACCCGCCGCTGATCGTCCGGCCCGATGGGGAGCCCGGCTGGCGGGCCGGTGGCGAGCGCCGGAGCTGCGTACACGAGGCGGTGAAGCTCCTCGCCACCCTAATGCGGAGCGGCGTGCAGACCATCGCCTTCTCGCGCACGCGTCTCACGGCCGAGATGCTCTACCGCGAGACCCGCGAGGCCCTGCGGCGCGACGGCAAGCGACTCACCGAACGCATCCACGCCTACCGGGGAGGCTACCTGGCCGAAGACCGTCGCGAGATCGAGCGGAGGCTACTGGATCGCGACCTGCTGGCCGTCACATCGACCAACGCCCTGGAGCTGGGCATCGATATCGGTTCGCTGGACGCCTGCATCCTCGTCGGCTACCCCGGCAGCGTGGCCAGCATGTGGCAGCAGGCGGGACGCGCCGGGCGGGGCCGATCCGATGCGCTGGTCTTCCTCGTGGCGCAGAACTCGCCCATGGACCAATACATCGCCTCGCATGCCGAGTACCTGTTCGGCCAGTGCCCCGAGCAGGCCACCATTGACGCGGACAACCCGCACATCGTGATCGGCCATGTGCGGTGCGCCGCGTCGGAGCTACCGCTCACAGACGGGGACCTCGAGCGTTTCGGCGGCTACGGCGCCGCGCTGGGCGAGGTCCTGGAAGAGGAGCAGCAGGTGGTGCGCCGCCATGGCAGGCTCTACTGGGCGCAAAGCAGCTACCCGGCGGCTGAGGTAAGCCTCCGCAACATCGCCGGGCCGGTCTACACCATCCAGGACGACAGCGACCGGAGCCGGGTCATCGGGACCATGGACGAGGCCGGGGCCATGCAGCAGCTGCATACGAACGCGGTCTACCTCCACGAGGCCGATACCTACTTCGTCACCCGGCTCGACATGGACCAGAAGATCGCACACGTGGAACGGCGCGACCTGGACTACTACACGCAGGCCGTGCAGGTGGCGCAACTGCGGCTCGACGAGACCGTGGAGCGGACCGACGCGGGCGACGTGCAGACCGGGCTCGGAGACGTAACCGTGACCACGACCCTGCCCATGTTCAAGAAGATCAAGTTCACCAGCCGCGACAGCCTGGGCTTCGAGCCGCTGGACCTGCCGCCGGTGACCCTGCCCACCGTGGCCATGTGGATCGCGCCGTCGCCCGCCATGCTCAAGCGCATCGCAGCCGAGGGCATCCCCGCCGCCGACGCGCTGTTGGGAGTGGCCAACCTGCTGGTCGAAGTGGCGCCCATGTTCGCGATGTGCGACGTGAGCGACATCGGTGCAACGGTCGATGTGGCCTGCCTGGGCCGCGAGGCGGTGTTCCTCTTCGACCGCTTCCCCGGTGGGATGGGCTTCGCGCGGCGATGCTTGGACAGCGTGGACCGCATCCTGATGGCGGCTCGGGACATTGTGGCCGCGTGCGCCTGCCGCGACGGCTGCCCCTCGTGCGTGGGGTCGGCGGTGCCTGCCTTCGCCATGGGCGACATGGACGCCGGCGTCCGGGGGCGGTTCCCAGACAAGCGTGGAGCTGCTCTCTTGCTGCGGGACCTTACGGAGCCGGGCGGCTAGTCCTCCAGTTCGCTGCCCTCAAGATCATCGTCAGCGTGGTGGCTGGCCGTGTGGCGAGCCTGCCAGGTGCAGTCCTGCGGCGCAACGACCAGAGTGGTCTCAGCGCCATCCAGTTGCACGGTGATCTGCTCTCGCAGCATCTGCAATGCCACGACGCGACCCTTGCCGCTGGGCGTATCGATGGCCGCACCCAGAGGCGGCAGTATGCGCTTGGCGGCCACGTAGACCTCATGCTCGTAGCGCAGGCAGCACATGAGCTTGCCGCACGCGCCGGAGAACTTCGCCGGGTTGAGGAAGAGGCTCTGGTCCTTGGCCATGCGCATGGAGACGGGCATGAACTCCGCCATGAACGACGAGCAGCAGAGCTCGCGCCCGCAGGTGCCCACGCCGCCCAGCATCTTGGCCTGGTCGCGCGCGCCCACCTGTAGCAGCTGAACCCGGCACCGGAGCTGGCCGGCCACATCCTTCACGAGGTCGCGGAAATCCACCCGCGTCTCGGCCGAGAAATAGACCGTGACCTGTGAGCTGTCAAACGCGAAGTCGGCCGTCAGCGGCTTCATGGGCAGACGATGGTGACGGACGCGCGCCCCGCACACCTGCAACGCCCGGGCGGCGCGGTCGCGGTTGCGAGCCACGGAGTCCAGGTCGCGCTTCGTGGCCAGCCTCACGACACGCTTCAGGGGCGCCTGCAGGTCGTCCTCGGCCACGTCCGTCGGAGCGATCCGCACATGGCCGATGTCCAGCCCCTTGGCGGTCTCCACCACCACATCGGCTCCCTCGACCGGTTCCAGCGGGCCGGGATCAAACCAGTAGGCGCGCGTACAACGGCGAAAGGCCACACCCACCACACGTGGCATGGGTCAGCTTCCCCCCAACAGATGATCGAGGTGACCACGCCGACGGCTGATCGCGCATCCCTCGGCGAGTCGGATCTGATCCGGCGTGGGACCGGTAGTCGCGGCGCCATGCACGATCAGCAGAGCCTCCAGTTCGTGGGCGGCCTCGTCGAGCACATCGTTGATGACCACGAAGTCAAACCTCCCCGCTCCGGCGACCTCCTCGGCGCCCCGCTGCAGGCGTTGCTCCAGGTCGTTCCGAACGTCGGCGCCGGGGGCGAGTAGGCGCTCGCGCATGGCGGCCATGGTGGGCGGCGCGATGAAGATGAGCACCGCGTCGGGCGCCAGCGCCCGCACCTGGTCGGCGCCCTGCACATCGATCTGGATCAGCACATGTCTGCCCGCAGCGCGGGCTTCGGCCACCGCTCCCGCGGGCGTGCCGTAGAGTTCGCCGCCGAAGCACGCCCACTCCAGGAACCAGCCGGTGGCCGCGCGCCGCTCAAACTCATCCCGGCTCAGGAAGTGGTACGAGACGCCGTCCACATCGCCGGGGCGCATGGGACGCGTGGTGGCCGTGGTGACGCGCGTGAGGGCTCCCTGGCCCAGGCGCGCCAGAACACGCTGCAGAACGGTGTCCTTGCCCACGCCGCTGGGGCCGGAGACCACGAACAAGGAGCCGATCGCCAACACGCACCCTCCCGAGCAAATGCGCGGCACGTGTTCATATGACCGCCGCCACACCCTTATTATACTGGCTCGGACCCGCCGGGAGCCCCTACACGAGCCCCTGCCGCGCGGCCAGCAGGGCGGCCTCGGTGCGGTCGTTGACGTGCAGCTTGAAGAGGATGCTGCTGATGTGGTTCTTGACGGTCTTCTCGCTGATGAAGAGCGCGTCGGCGATCTGCCGGTTCCGCTTGCCCGTCGCCAGCTCACGAAGGACCTCCACCTCGCGAGCGGACAGCTCGGAGAAGACGGCCTGGTCGGCGGCGCCCCGACCGGCGAGACGGGCGAACTCCGTCAGGACGCGGGCCGCCACGGAGGGGTGCAGCAGCCCCTCGCCGCGGGCCACCGCGCGGATCGCATCAAGCGTGTCCTCCATCGGACAGTCCTTGAGGACGTAGCCCTGCGCCCCGGCGCGGATAGCCTGGAAGACGCGGGAGTCGTCGTGGTAGATGGTCAGGACCACCACGCCCACCTCGCCGATCTCCTGCTTCACCGTGCGGGTCAGCTCGATGCCGTTCATACAGGGCATCTCGATGTCGGTCAGCAGGACGTTGGGCCTCGACCGGCGCACCAGGTTCAGCGCCTCCACCCCGTCCTGCGCGGCGCCGACGACCTCGAAGCCGGGCTCCATCTCCAGCAGTCGGGCCAGCGTCTCGCGCGTGAGGCGCTGGTCCTCGGCGATGACGACCCGGATCGGGCGCTCCACTTCCATGCGTGCCTCCAGTCACCGTCCCACTGGCGCGATCGCCACGACCTCGGCTCCACGGGTTGGAGCGGAGGTAACCTCCAACGTCCCGCCGAACCTCGCCATCCGCTCACGCATGGAGGCCATGCCCACCCCTGCGGCGTGGGTCGAGGCGTCGAAGCCCACGCCGTCATCCCTGACCGACAGCCGAAGCATGCCGCCGTCAGCTCCAAGGCCGACCTCGATGGATCGGCACCGCCCGTGCCGAACGGCGTTGGTCAGGGCCTCCTGCAGCACGCGCTCAACGGCGTGGCGAACCGTGGCGCCGGGTTCGGGCGTGTCTGGCGCGGCATCCAGCGTCACCACAACGGCGGTGCGCTCGGCGAAGCGGCCGAGATAGACCCGCACGGCGTCGACGAAACCGGCCGAACCGGCGTCCAGCGGCCGCAAGTGGAACGCCACATCGCGGCACTCGCTCCATGCCGCACGAAGGCCGGCGGTCTCCTCCTCCACGATGGACCGCGCCTCGGCGGGCCGGGGCTCCACCAGCCGAGCCGCAAGCTGCAATCGCAGGATACAGGCCGTCAGGGCGTGACCCAGTCCGTCGTGCAGCTCCCGCGCGATGTGGGCGCGCTCGTCCGCCGAGGCCATCTGCTCGCGGAGGGCAGCCGTCTCGCGGTCCTGGCGTTCGCGGTGGACGGTGATCTGACGGGCGAAGTACGCCACTAGAGCCATGACGGCCACCCGCACCACCAGAACACCCAGATCGGCGGGGCGGCGCCAGGGCGTCAGCGCGGCGGCGCTGTAGCCGACCGCGACAAGCCCAACCAGCAGGGCCACCTCGGTTCGGCTCTCAAAAAGCGCTTCGGACGCCACCAGCACGAAATAGAAGAGCCATATCTCGCTCCGCACGCCGCCGGTGGCGGCAACCCCCACGGAGATCAGGATCGTGTCGACGATGTCAAAGGCCCAACCACGAGCGCGGGGGTTGTAACCGCCGGATCGAAACGCCGACCAGGTACGCAAGCCCGCGCTGACCACGGCGGCGCCCAGGAGTGCGTAGACCAGACCGGCTCCCCAGCGGAGACCGCCATCCGCGGACGCCTCTACAAGGGCGAGCGGCAGGTACCCGGCGATCACGGCCAGCGTGATCCAGAGGTACTTCCCCGAGTTCCAGCCCTGCCGCGGCCCGCCGGCGGCGCCCGGCGCTTCATTGACGCTCATTGCGCTCTCTAGGTAGAATGTCGATTGGAGGGGCCCGTAGCCTAGCGGTTAAGGCAGTCGGCTCATAACTGATTGATCGTAGGTTCGAATCCTACCGGGCCCATTCCCATCTCCCTCATTCTGCCGCCAAGGACCGCCGCACCGAACCCGGGTATGGCGTCTGCTTCCCCTTGATGCTGTGCCACAGGATGCGGTTCAGCGCGTCCTCGTCGATGCGGTCGTACTCGCTCCAGTCCATGGCCGCCGACCGCTGGGCGCCGTAGGCCTGCGCGCCGTTACGGGCGTTCAGGTCTATGAGCGGCGGCAGGCAGGTGTAGGGCGTCAGTTCGGGCTTGTCGCCGAAGCAGGCGAACATGGGCGTTGCCGACGCATCGTACTGGGTCAGCGGTTCCAGCCCGAGGATCAGCTCCATGGTGCGCAGCATGGAGACGGTGCTGTACATTGTGCTGTCCACCGAGCGCCGCTTCACCCACGGGCTGATCACCAGAGCCGCCGTCCGATGTGCGTCCACATGGTCGGGACCGTTCTGGGCGTCGTCCTCGATGATGAAGATGGCCGTGCGGGCCCACTCCGAACTGTGCGAGACGGCATCGACGATCCGCCCGACGGCCTGGTCGTTAGAGGCCACCATGGCCCTGGGCGTGAAGGAGCCGGCCTTGGTGCCGTTGGTGTGGTTCTCGCCCAGCGAGAGCACCATGAGGCTGGGCACCGCGCCCTTGGCCTCGAAGTCGCGGAACTCGCGGATGAAGATGTCTGCGCGGTCGGGGTCGCGGCCCGGAGGCGCGCTGCCGGGACCCGCCTTGCCGATGTACGCCTCGCTGATGTGTCCCTCAAGGGTCGGATGGCCGACATACTCACCGTAGGAGCGGAAGCCCAGTCCCTTCCGCTTGCAGCCCTCCCAGAGGTAGCCGCCCCGCGAGTCGGCCAATGCGCCATCGCCCGCAAGCTGTCCCTTGCCCGAGTAGCCGATGGTCCAGGCCCGTTGCGTGAACTCGGTGGCGATGGCCTGAGTGCTCCACGGATGGCCGTCTTGCGAGACCTCGCCGCTACAGTAGGTGTTGTCGAGCAGCACATACTCCTCCGCAAGGGCGTGCTGGTTCGGCGTGACGTCGGCGCCGAAGAGACAGAGCGATGGGTCGCCGTTGCCCTTGGGGATGTCGCCGAAGACCTGGTCGTAGGTCCGGTTCTCCTTGATGATGTAGATCACATGCTTGATGGGCGACGGCGCGCCAACCTTCGCAGGCACCGCAATGGAGCCCCGACCATCGGCCGATGCCATATGCCGGTCGCGGAAGGGCACGCAGCGGCGCGCCGTGGCGCTCCAGCTTCGCAATCGGCTGCCGTTCGGAGCATCGACCAGCGTCACGAGGCCCTTGAGCTGCCGCGGGATGTACTCGAACCCGGCAGGCGTCGTGGGGTTGATGGGCGCCTTGGCGGGGTTGGGTTGGCTTCCCAGCCCCTTCCCGGCGCCGATGAGCAGCTTGCCCGACGGCGCGAAGCAGACCGCGGACGGGTACCACGCCGTGGGCACAAAACCGGCCACGCGGCTGGAGCCCGGCGTTCGGACGTCGATCATGCAGACGTTGTTGTTGTCGGAGTTGGCGGCGGCCAGCGTGGAGCCGTCCGGCGACAGCGACAGCGCGGTGGGAGTGCTGCCGGTAACGTGGCGCAGCGAAAGGGTGGTGTTCACACGCTCGGCTACGGCCAGGTCCGCGCCGGCGTGTACCGCCACCACATCGTCGCCCGCACACGCCACGTAGAAGCGACCGTCCCGAGCCGCGACGACGTCCGTGGGTCGGAGGCCTGTGGCGACCGTTCGGCTGACCGTGAACGGCACGGCCGAAACATCCACGACCTGCAGCGCGCCTGCCGCCCAGTCCGTGACGTAGAGCGTCTTGCCGTCCGGCGCCAGGATACCGGCGGAGGGGTTCCTCGCGATGCGCCCGGCCGGCTGCACCGTTCCGTCGGCTGTGTCGATCACGAACGAGGCGCCGTCCAGCACGTTCAGCGCGATGAGGTGTCGACCGTCCGGCATCAGGGCCAACGTGGAGAGGCAGATGCCCGAAGGCGTACGGCTGGTGAGCTTGATGCCCGCTGCCTGCTTCCACTTGCCATCCTCGCCCAATGACACCGTGAGGATGTCACCGGTCGGGTTGGAGACGCCGCCGGAGACGTAGACCTTGCGGTCGTCGCGCGCCCATGCCACTCCGCGCCAGGCCCGAGAGAGAGGGACTGTGGCCACCAGTGCGCCGGTCCGGAGGTCCACCAGGTTCAGGCCGTTGGCGTTGAAGCCGCAGCTCGGCAGTGCCAGCAGTCGTCCATCCGGACTCACGGCGCCGCCGAGCGGCATGTCGCCGACGGATGTCTGGCGTCCCACGGGCCGGATCTGCCAGCCGCTGTGAAGCCGGTATGCCGAGCCGACCCGGCCCGGCACGTCCACGGACCTGCCCGTGTACGGATGCACCAGCCGACCGCTCCTCGGCCGCGACGCCACCACGGCGCCGGCACCCAGCAGCAGTACGGCCAGGCCCGCGACCACCCGTTGCCTGTTTCGCATGGTTGCCTCCCTGCGGCTATTCCAACATCGAGACGACGGCCAGCCCGTCGCCCGCCGTCTTGAGCGTCCGGACCTCGTACGCGCCGAGCGCGACAACTGCCTCGACGCCCATGCCCGGCAGGCGCACGGCCACGTCGGTGGGCGCGCCCGTCGTCTCCACCAGCCGAAGCGTCCAACCGGCTCCATCGAGGCTCCGGCGCACCGATGCCAGTTGCACCGTGGGATCGCTGAGCTCCACGAAGGGGCCCGGCGCCTCGCCCTGCCCGCACGGGAAGAACGAGACGGCCATGGGCGGCTCGTTGCGAATGGCTGCCTCCCGTTCCACGTCGCGCAGGCGGCTCTCGGCCGGGCCGGCGCTGAGCCAGTATCTGAAGACGCGCTCGCCCTGGTCGACGTGCGGCATGTGCCGGTCCTGGGGCAGGATGTCGCGGTCGCCGATGGGGTGCGCCGAGTAGCCCGGCGAACGGAGCAGCGTGAGCCGCAGGGCGCCATCGCGGAAGTCGGCCGCGTAGCTGCCGTCATTGATCGCCGTGAGAGCCAGCCCCGTCTCCGGGCATACGGCGGCGATCCACTTCTGGTAGACCGCCTCGGAGCCGTCGGCGGCCAACGTATCGCGGCCGAACACGGTCTGCCCAACCATGCGGGCCTGCTCGCCACCCGCTATCGGCAATGCGAGCTTGAGCATCTTCTGCTTCTCGAACCAGAAGACGCGGGCCTCGACCTCGATGTCGGCGCCGTTCCGAGGCACGGCATACCGAAGCGCCAGGCTGGACCGTCCCCAGTTGAAGAGCGCCTCAACCACGGTTCGAGCGTCGCCATGCTCGATGACTCGCACCGGCTCCAGCTCGGCGGCGTGGACCGCGCAGAACTGGGCGGCCTCGGCGGAGGTCATGAGGCGGAACGGCTCGGAGCGGCCGTCGAACCGCTGGAGACGCATGCCCCAGGGGTCCTCGTCATCTTCCAACACCAGCGGCACGGGTCCCGGCGCGGCAAGGACCGGACCCGCGGCGCAAATCCACTCCTCGATCAGTCCCGAGTCGCGGCCGATGCGGACGGACAGGTCGGCGTTCTGGAGCACGATGTCGCCACCGGCGCCGGCGCCGGTCGGCTGCGGACGAGCGGGCAACACCTCGAGCTTGCAGTCGAACCGGTTCATGCTCGACGGGGCCAACTCCGCGTCGAAGACCACTCGCTTGCGCCAGTCGAGGGGCAGGTTGCTCTCTTCCTTCTCCACCTGCGCCGGGACAGCCCCGGAAGCGCCCACGACGCGGACGTTCGTGAAGGTCTCGGTCCAGTTCTGGTCGTGCAGTTGGAACTCGCAGGAGACGACCGTCCGCACGGTCCACGGGTGGGGATTGTACACCAGAACCGGGATGTCGCCCTCGAGGGCCTGGGGCTGCCCCGCGGACAGCGCGAAGAAGGCCCGTCCGCGCACGCGGCTGAGCAGCTCCATGCCATGGCTCATGGCGCGCAACGCTGCATCCTCGACCGGCTGGATCGACGAGCCTGGGAGGATGTCGTGGAACTGGCTCGTGAGCATGACGCGCTCGGCCTCGGCCAGCTCCGCCTGCGGATAGGCCATGAGCCCGGGCGCGGCGGCGGCCGACGCCATCTTCTCCGCCGCAAAAAGCATGTTCTCGAGCCGCCGGTACGCCTGCTTGATCCGCACCTGCGAGGTGTAGCAGCCCACGGCCCAACGGTTCAGGTCACGGTCAACGCGCGGCAGCGCGGCACCGGCGCATGCTTCGGCGAAGTACGCCTCCGGCGTGGAGTGGCGGACCGACGGGTTGGCTGCGATCAGCTCCGCCAGCCGGCGCAGATCGCTCCGAGACGGGCCGCCGCCATGGTCTCCGACGCCCCAGAGCACCACGGTGATCGGCTCCGAGCAGGCCTCGACCCATCCCTCGACTTTCTCCCGGGCATGGCCCAGCGGAGAGTTGTAGGAGGGGACGCGCCTCGCCGCCACCGTCGAGCCGTCGTACCCCACCCAGGTGAAGAGCTCCGACGGCAGTGGAAGGTCGCCGCCGCCGGGCCGGCAGAAGAGGTAGCCGGTGTAGCCGCACTTGGCCATGATCTGCACGAGGCCCCGGCTATGGCCGAATGGGTCCAGGTTGACCGCCACCGTGGGCCGCGCGCCTAGTTTCTCGGAGAAGTAGCGCCGCCCCACCGAAGCCTGCCGCACAAGGGCCTCGCCGCAGGGCATGTTGCAGTCGGGCTGCAGGTACCACCCGCCCATTACGTGCCACTTGCCCGACGCCACCAGCCGTTGGATACGCGCAAAGAGCTGAGGCTCGTACTCCTCCACCCACTCGTAGAGGATCACTTCGTTGTGGCA
This sequence comes from Armatimonadota bacterium, assembly GCA_026392115.1. Lineage (GTDB taxonomy): Bacteria > Armatimonadota > Chthonomonadetes > Chthonomonadales > CAJBBX01 > CAJBBX01. The sequence goes on from JAPLCQ010000134.1 coordinate 25,136, forward strand.
AAAGACGAAGCCGTCGAACTCCTCGCACAGGTCGGCTGCGGTGCGGAACGTGGAGACGGCAGCGGCCGCCCCCTCCTCCCACTCCCAGAGCCAGACGGGATCCAGATGGGCGTTACAGACTAGGTGGACGGCCGTCGGTGAGGGCATTTCAGAGGGCTCCTTGCTACGGCAGCCGGGCGGCAGCCGATGGGTTGTCGGGGTTCGTCGCCATGCCGTCGGCGCGACCGAGCGCAAACCAGCGGCGCGCCACGACCACGGCGCAGTGGTCGTCATAGCTTTCGGCGGGAAACCGGAGGAAGGGCGGCACCAGCCGCGCCCAGCCCTTCGGCGGATGGGCGCGCAGATAGAGCCGACGCGCCTCCTCCGATGAGCCACGCTCGTCCACCGCCTCCAGAGGCAAGGCCGCCGCGGCGGACAAGCGCCGCAAGGCCTGCCGCACGGCACGGCTGCCGGTGCCGTCTCCAAACACGATGGCGACCGCGCCGAACTCCGCGGCCCACTCCGTTGCCAGGCCGGCTGCCTCGCCCGCAGGGACCACCGCTTGCCGAAGCACGGCGCCGTCGCTCCGGGCCGCTGCCAATCCACACTTACCCGTACCGGGGTCGACGGCAACCACGACCCTGGCCGGGGCGGGCTCCGTCATGGGCGCAGATCAACGCGGAAAGTCAGTTGCAGCGGCTCGGCGGCCCGCGTGTCGGCGCCGGCCGCCGCGGTGATGCTCACCGACTTACCGATGCGGCGCACGCGTTCCGTCAGGCTGACGAGGTCCGCCGCGCCCATGGCGCCCACCTGTGGTTCGCCGGTAGAGGGATCGAGGCGCGGAATGAGCCCGCGTCCCAGCGCGCTCTGTCCCACGGACTTGACGAACCCCACGAGATCGCTGAACACCGTGGTGGCCGGCTGGCTGCCATTGATGGTGCGGCTGAGTATCGCCTGCCCCTTGACGTAGATAAGGCGGTTCGAGAACGGCTGCAGGTCAATGGCCGCGGGTTCGCCGGCCACGCTGTTGGCCACAGCCAGCGCCACCAGGCACATGGGCTCCTGGGTCTGGGTGAGGCGGGCGACCAGAGCGCTGATGCGGTCGTCCTCGGTCACCTGCACCGTGTAGCCTGATCCCGTGGGTCCGCCCACAAAGACGCGCTTGTCCACAATCTGAACCGCTCGGGCCTTGGTTCCGGGACCGGCGCCCTTCGCCAGCGCCGTCAGATGTGCGGCATGCAGAAGCTGGTCGATCCCCTCGCGCACGTCGCGGGGGGTGGGGCCGGCCGGAAGCACCGTACGCGCCAGGTCCTCGCCGCCCTGTATGGCAACGCGTCCTGTACGCAACGATTCATAGAGGCCCCAGAGAGTACGGTTGCGGCCGAAGATGTCCACGGCCGTGCGCTCCAGGTCGGCGTTGCGCGTCTCCAACTCGGAGACGGCGGCCGAGAGAGCGGTTTGGCGCTCCCGCAATCCGGCAATGACGGTGTTCAACCGGCCTGTCTCGGCCTGCAGGTCGGCGTTCTGGCGGGCGGCCTCGTCGTTCCGGTGCTGTAGTTCCGTGTTGTGCTGCTGGAGGTCGGCTATCTGCCGGTTCAGATCGGTCAGGGATTCGGTGAGGGCGGCCTTCTCCTTGGCCAGCTCCATGTTGACGCCGCGAAGGCCCTCGTTCAGTTCCGCCAGCTTCTGGGCCTGCCGCTGCTCGCGCCTGGTCTGCGCACGAGCCACCACGGCCTGCCGTCGGGCCTGCGCCGCCGCCCTCAGCGCAACGGCACGGGCGGCCTCGGCGTGGCGAACCAGGTCCTGGGCGTTGACCAACCGGGCGCGGGTGCGCTCCAGCTCAGCCACGATCCGTTTGTAGTCGCGGCGGGCGCGGTCAAGGTCGGCCTGAACCGCCTGCCGCTGGGACAGCGCCACGGTCAGCCGCGAGCGCTCGTCGGCGATCTCCCTGCGCAGCTGGGTGGTCTGCCTTCGAAGTCCGGGGAGTTGCCTCAGTGCCGCTCGGCCCTGCAGCAGCACCTCGCGAACGGGCGGCACCATGAGGAACAGCACCACCGTGGTGATGCACGAAATGATCACGCCGGTGACGCTCGTGATCAGGATGGCGGTGTGCTTCGGGCGGAGGCCGAACACGCTGACGCGACGCTTGCCCAGGCGGCGACCAATGAGGTCTCCGGCATAGGCGATGACGCCGCCCACGAGCACCGTGATCGTCAGTGCAGCCGCGATCCACATACCGCTTTGGTCTCGACCTTCCTGTCGGCGCCCTGGACGAGCCCGGGCGGACTATTGCCGCGTGCGGGCCATCAGGATCGCCGCCGCGATGACCCCCACGATGTTGGCCGTACATGCAGCCAGCATGGGCGAGAAGGCGCCGCCCTTAGCCAGTTGGAACATCCAATTGTGCGTAACCCAGTAGAGGAAGATGATGACGATGGCCAGACCGAAGCCCAGCGTCTTGTTGCCTCGATGGGGTCTGACGCCCAGAGGCGCGCCCACAAGGCCGAAGATGCAACTGGCCAGGGGCAGCCAGATCTTCTCCCACATGTTGAACTCATCGACGCCCGTATCGAAGTTCCCGTCCTGATGGTCCCGCTGGATCTTCTCGCGCATCCGGGCGAACGTCATCGACCACTTGTCCGTGGCGCCGGTCTCGATGATACGCTTGAAGTCGCGACCGCCGAAGCCCACGTTCTGGGGCAACGATCGGGACTCCGCCCGACTGAAGTTCACATCGATGATCTTGCCGGTGGCATCCGGGCGGAGGTAGCGGACGTAGCCGTCCATGAAGACGGCGTCGGTCATGGGGCCGCCGGCCAGGCGCGCCTGCACCTTTTCGGCGTAGACGAGCACCTCCGGCCGCCCCACGCGCTCACGCTCCTCGCTCATCTTGAGGATCGTGACGTTGAGGAGAGACCGGCTCTTGGCGTCGTACCCGCCGGCGATGTTGATCCACTCGTCGACGCCCTTGCCCTCGCTCCGTGCGACGGCATAGCTGATGGGCTGGTTGGTCGAACCCAGGCTCTCCATCACCTCGCGCTGCAGGCCCAGGAACTGGGTCTGGGCCCAGGGCACCAGCGTGTCGTTCCAGGTGAACGTGATGACGGCGATCACGATGCCGAGGACGCCCACGGGCTTTGCAACGCGCCAGAAGCTGACACCCCCGGCGTGTAGTGCGATGTTCTCGCTGTCGCCTGAGAGGCGCCCGAAGGCGAGCAACGTCCCGAGCAGAAGGGCCATGGGCAGGCACTGGGTTGCCAGCGCGGGCAAGCTGTAGACGGCTGAGCGCACCACCAGCGACATGGAGGCGCCCTTCACCATCCAGTCCGTCATGCGGACCAGCCATGTCGTGGTGTAGACGAGCATCAGGAACATGAAGAAGCTGTTGGCGACGGGGCCGAGCATCTCCTTCAGGATAAGCCGATCGACGATTCTCACGGGCGCGCCTCAGCCATCATAACCCTCGCCGAAGTAGAACTGGCGGGCGACCGGGTCGTTCGGAAGCTCGTCAGACAGGCCCGCCGCCTTGATCTCGCCGTCCGCCACGATGTAAGCCCGCTCGGTGATGCGCAACGTCGCCTGCACGTTGTGGTCGGTGATGAGGATGCCGATCCCCTTCTGCTTCAGCTGCACCACAATCTGCTGGATGTCCTGGATGGCGATGGGGTCGACCCCGGTGAAGGGCTCGTCCAGCAGGATGAAGGCCGGGCTGGTGGCAAGGGCGCGGGCGATCTCCACCCGGCGCCGCTCGCCGCCGGAGAGGGTCTTGCCCACGGCATCGCGGAGGCGCTCCACGCCCAGTTCGGCGAGCAACTCGTCGATGCGGGCTTCGCGCTCGGCCTTACGCATGGGCGAATGCTCCAGCACCAGCCGCAGGTTGTCGGCCACCGTGAGCTCCCGGAAGACCGACGGCTCCTGAGCCAGGTAGCCGACTCCCATGCGGGCGCGCTTGTACATGGGCGCGCCGCTGATATCCTTGCCGTCCAAGAGCACGCGGCCGCTGTTGGGGCGCACGAGCCCGACGATCATGTAGAAAGTCGTGGTCTTGCCTGCCCCGTTGGGGCCGAGCAGACCCACGATCTCGCCCTGCTGCATCTCGAGGGAGATGCCGTTGACGACACGGCGGCCCCGATAGCTCTTGACGAGTTCCTCAGCGCATATTTCCAAGGTGGCCTCTCAGCAAGCAGCCCTACGGCTTCTTGTCCTGCTCCTTGAACCGGATCTTGATGCTTCCGTCCATGGAAGGGTTCTCGATGTAGACCTTGTACGGCCGAGTGCGCATGTCGATGCGCACGCTGTCGCCGGAGAAGGTCGAGCCCTCGGCGGGCGTCTCCGGCGTGACCACCGTGGCCTCGACATGCCCGCTCAGCGTCAGCGACCGCTTGCCCTCGTCGTATTCAGCCTTCTCCGCAGACCCGGTGACCTTCTCGTTCCCCTTGCCGCCGGCGGAAGGCTGCTCGGCCTCGAAGGTGAGCGGCCCCGTCAGCGCCAGGCGCTCCTCGACCTTGTAGTAGACGCCCTTGGAGCCGGTGGCGCGGACGATCTGCCGTCCCTGGACGCCCTCAGCCGCACGGCTGGACCAGAAGCGAACGGCGCCCACGGCCTCAACGCGCTCGACCTGGTTTCGGGCCTTGGGCACCAGGAAAGCCGTGATCGACTGTGCTTGCAGCCGGGCCTGGGCGCCCGACTTCGGATCCGTGGCGTCCACGGTGGTGTCGGGGCCTTTGGCCATGGCCGAGACGCCCAGCTCCAGCTCGGCCTTGGCATAGTTCGACAGCATGATGTCGCCGAACCGAATGGCCTGACGCTTCTCCTGGGCCAGACCGGCAACGGCCAGCAGGGCCAGCCCCGCCGCAACCGCGGCCCAACGCAGCCCATGGGCCTGTCTCATTGCCATACACCTTCGCCTTTCCGCCTCAAACCGGCTGCCGGGACGCGGCTACGGGATCGTCACCCGGCGCATCTCGGCGTTCATGGTAATCCTGTCAAACGGCCCGCCAGCCGCCGTCACCACCGTGCCGCCCGGCTCCACATACACGAAGCGGACATCGCCGCGCAGCAGTATGGTACCGGACACCGTGTTCAATAGTACGTTCTTCGCCGTGACGG
>JAPLCQ010000148.1 GCA_026392115.1 Armatimonadota bacterium
TCAACATGAAGACGCAGACGCACCATGCCGAGGCCATGGCGGCCGCCGTCAACAAGGTGGACCGTTGCCTCTAGCCGGAACTCAACCACTACACTCCCAAGCCCTGGAGCAGACGCTCTAGAAAGGACACCCATGGCTGCACCGCTCAAGGTTGGCGTGATCGGCGTTCGCGGCATCGCCCGGACGCACTTCCCCGGTTGGAAAGAGAGCCCGCACACCGAGATGGTGGCGTTCGCGGACATTAACGCCGACGTGCTCAAGGCACAAGGCGAGGCACAGGGCGTGACGCGGCTCTACGAGAGCCCCGAGGAGCTGATCGCGGCGCCGGACATCGACATCATCGACATCTGCACGCCCAACGCCTACCACGCCCCGCTGAGCATCGCGGCGCTGAAGGCCGGCAAGCACGTCATCTGCGAGAAGCCGCTGGCCCCGACGCCTGCCGACATCCTGCAGATGATCGAGGCGCGCAACGCCTCGGGCAAGCTCCTGATGACCGCCCAGCACTTCCGCTTCGACGGTGCGGCCAAGGCGCTCAAGGCAGAGATCGACGGCGGCGCACTGGGCGACGTCTACCACGCCCGAAGCTGGATGCTTCGCCGGAGTGGCGCACCCACCTCTGCGGGCTTCGTGACCAAGCAGCACGCCGGCGGGGGGCCCTGCATCGACATCGGCGTCCACATCCTGGACCTGACCCTCTGGATGATGGGCAACCCCAAGCCGGTCACCGTAACGGGCATCACACAGGACAAGCTGAGCAAGCTGCCCGGCGCCTTCAGCAACTGGGGCGGGCCGATCCCCGACTTCTGGGATGTGGAGGAGTTCGCAGCTGCCTTTGTCCGGTTCGCCAACGGCGCCACGCTGGTTCTGGAGGTCTCGTGGCTGCTGAACCACCCGAAGACCCACGGCGAAGACATGCAGATGTGGCTCTACGGCGACAAGGGCGGCGCGCACTGGCCGGACAACGTGCTGCTGACCACGAACAACGCCACCAAGCAGCATCTGGACACGCAACTCCAGAACAAGGAGGGCGGCGAGCCGCACGCCAAGGAGTGCATGGCCTTCGCGGAAGCGATCGTGAGTGGCGCCTCCAGCCCGGTGCCACCGGAGCAGTCGCTGGATGTCATCACGATCCTGGAGGGGCTCTACCGAAGCGGCGCGACGGGCCGCGAAGTCGTCCTGTAGCGCCATCCTGCCGGCCCGGAGCGCAGGCTTCGGGCCGGCCTTACGGTTGCTGGATTCTGGGCGCCTGCGGCAGCGAGTCCGGCGAGAAGAGCGCCGGATCCTGCTTGGCCCCGAAGTCGATTTGAGTGTAGTAGCTGGTAGTCTGCGTGGCGCCGAGTTCGTCGAGCATATCGACCCGCAGGCGCACGCCGGTTGCCCGGTCGATCCAGAGGCGCCGCACCGCGCTCCGGGGCATACCGCCGATCTCTACTATGTCGGCTGACCGACCGGCCACCTCATCCGTTCCCACGGCCCGGAGCTTCAGCCTCCCAGTGGCGGTCGCCCGAAGGGCGATCAGGGCCCGCCTGCGCCCGGCCTCGATCTGCGCCGCTCCCACCAGCACCCGGGGCGTGGGCGCGGCGCGGTAGTGGTAGGTGGCGTCACGCGCCAGGAGCAGGATGTCGCCGCGCAAGCGGGCGGGCCATGTGTACTCGCGCCGCTCCATGCCCGCTCCGCCATGGAGGACCACCTGTCGCGACTCGCGCACACGCCCGGTGAGGACCCGTGTGGTTTCGAGAGCCGTGTAGCGGGCCGCCATGCCGGAGCCGAGGTAGCGCCGGAGCACGCGGCGCCCTTGGGCGACAGCGCGAGCGTCCTCCACCGCAGTGCGAACGAGGGGCCGAACCGGCCCGGCAGTGTCGTCCGGAGCGGCCATGACGCTTACCGGCGCCAGCGCGCATGCGGCTACCAATGCCGCGGCTACCAGCCTAAAGATCGGCATCCCGGTTCGCACCGACCGCAGCACCGTCCAACTCCACCAGATTGGCGGCCGCCAGATCGGCCAGCGGATCCGATGCTGCCACGGCCAGGCGGCCGGAAGCCCGCGTCACGCCGACGTCGATCGGCGCGGCCGCGACGGACCGCAGAGTGCGGGTCGGCTCGGGACGCGGGACCAGGAGGCCCAGCGCCAGCGCCAGAGCCACGGGCGCCGTCAATGCGGCCCAGCGGAAGCGGACGAGCCAGGGCGTTCCCCGAAGGCCCTGTGCAACGATGCGACACATGACGGCATCCTCGAACCCGGGCGGCGGCGCCTCGGGCTCCAGCATCGAGGCAGCAGTCCGAAGGGCTCCGAAGTCGTTCAGCGTCTGGGCGCACTTGGCACACGCCGCCAAGTGCTGCTGCACCTTCCAGGCCTCGCCGGCCGGAAGCGAACCGGCTGCGAAATCGTCCAGCCGGCGTTGGACGCGGCGGCACGGAGCTGGGCGCATCATCTGGCGGAACCCCGTCGGTCGGTGTGCGCCGAGGTCGCCAGGGCAAGGTCTCCCATGTAGGCGCTGAGAGCCGAGCGCAGGGAGCATCGTGCACTGAACAGGCGCGACTTCACCGTGCCCATGGGGCAACCCACCACCTGGCTGATCTCATCATAGGTCAGACCCTCGATGTCGTACAGCAGCACGACCATACGCAGCTTGTCCGGCAGGGCGTCGATGGCCGCGTAGACCTGCCCCCGCAGCTCGCCACGGAGAGCCTCGGCCTCCGGGCCGTCGCGTGGGTCGCGCGGCTCCGATGGGCCTTCGCGGCCCTCATCGGCGAACAGGGCGGCAGTGAGCGAGACGGCCCTGGCCGGTCCGTGCTTGCGGCGGCGGCGATAGTCGATACACAGGTTCCCGGCGATGCGGAAGAGCCAGGTCGTGAGAGAAGCCGAACCACGGAAGCCTGCGAGGCTTGTATAGGCCTTGACGAAGGTCTCTTGTGCGAGGTCATCGGCGTCAGGTCCGGGCCCAACCATGCGGCAAACAAACCGGAACACGCGCGCTTTGTGGCGCGCCACGACGGCATTGAACGCCGCGGCATCGTTCGACCTGCAGCGGTCAACGAGCGCGGCATCCAACTCCGCCGTGGCGCCGGACGTCGCAAGGTTCTCTGATGCCATACCGCACTCCCACACCCATACGTGACGAACGACCCGGTGCGGATGTTCGCCGGCCCGCGCACACCGCCGGCGAGCCCGCGCCGAGGCCGGGTAGACTCTTCGTCGCAGGCCCCAGCACACCACGCGCCTGCGCCCGGAAGGACCTGAGATGCCCACAATCACACCACACGGCGGAACGCTCGTCAACCGATTGGCGTCTGCCGACGCCCGCGCCGAACTGAGCAGCCGCCTGGCCGGGACTCCCCGAATCGCCCTGACCGCTCGCCAGATCAACGACCTCGAACTGATCGCCATCGGCGCCGTAAGCCCCCTGGAGGGCTTCATGGACGCTGAGACATACCGCAGCGTCGTGCATACGATGCACCTGCCGGGCGGGCTCCCCTGGTCCATGCCCATCACGCTGGCTCCTGCCGGCGGCGGGGTCAAGGTCGGCGACCTGGTTGCGCTTACAGACGAGCAGGGCACGCTCCTTGCTGGTATGACGGTTACGGATGTCTTCGGTTACGACCGCGAGGTGGAAGCGCAGAAGGTCTACGGGACCACGGACGCGGCGCACCCCGGCGTCGCGGCCGTCTACGCACAGGGCGACACGCTGGTGGGCGGACCGGTCGAGGTGCTCGACGTGCCGGCGCACACGGACTTCGCCGAGTACCGGCTGGCCCCGGCGGAGACCCGGGCGCGGTTCGAGGAACTGGGCTGGCGAACCGTGGTCGGCTTCCAGACCCGCAACCCGGTCCACCGGGCCCATGAGTACATCCAGAAGTGCGCCATGGAGATCGTCGACGGCCTCCTGCTGCACCCGCTGGTCGGCGAGACGAAGTCGGACGACATCCCGGCCGACGTTCGCATGCGGTGCTACGAAGCGCTCCTGAGCGGCTACTACCCCGCCGGACGAGCCATGCTCGCAGTAAACCCGGCGGCCATGCGCTATGCGGGTCCGCGGGAGGCCATCTTCCACGCGCTGGTCCGCAAGAACTATGGCTGCACGCACTTCATCGTGGGTCGCGACCACGCCGGCGTGGGCAACTACTATGGAACCTACGACGCCCAGCGTATCTTCTCGGAATTCGACGCGGTCGCCATCGGCATCACTCCGCTTATGTTTGAGCATAGCTTCTGGTGCAATAAGTGCGAGGGCATGGCCAGCGCCAAGACCTGCCCGCACGGCGCCGAGGAGCATGTGGCCCTCTCAGGCACCAAGGTCCGTGACATGCTCCGCGCCGGCCAGATCCCGCCGCTCGAGTTCACGCGGCCGGAGGTGGCCACGGTCCTCATAGAGGCCATGCGCTGATCGCGCCCGTCAGCCGATGACGCGAGTGCTTGAGGTCGATCCCGTCGCCCCGCTCGGCGCGGCGCTGAGCGAGGCGGCGGAGGTGTTGCGCCGAGGCGGTCTTGTGGCCTTCCCCACCGAGACCGTCTACGGCCTCGGGGCGAACGCCCTGTCGCCCGAGGCGGTTCGCGCCGTCTTCGAGGCCAAAGGACGCCCTGCGGCCAACCCTATCATCGTCCATATCGCTGATCGCAGTGATGTTGCGCACCTGACGTCCCGGTGGCCCGACGCGGCCGAACGCATCGCACAAGCGTTCTGGCCGGGCCCTGTCACGCTGGTGGCGCCCCGATCAGCCCTGGCGCCCGACGTAGTCACGGCAGGCGGCGAGACGGTGGCGTTGCGAATGCCCGCGCATCCTGTAGCCGCCGCGCTGATCGGGGCCGCGGGCGTGCCCATCGCGGCTCCCAGCGCCAACAGAAGCGCGGGTATCTCCCCCACTACGGCCGCACACGTGTTGAGCCACTTGGCCGGACGCATCGACCTGGTGCTGGACGGCGGCGCCTGCGCGGCGGGCATCGAGTCGACCGTCATCGATACCACCACCGACCCTCCCACCATCCTGCGGCCAGGGCCGGTCTCCGCTGAGGACCTTTGGAGCGAGGCAGGCGTCCGGGCCGTGGCGGGGTCTACCGCGCCCGGCGAACCGCATCGTTCGCCGGGCGCCATGGCGCGGCACTACGCGCCGAACGCACTGACCGTCGTGACCGAAGCGTCGGAGGATCGCGTCCACGACGAGACCCTGCAAGGCCGGTCGGTCGCCTGGCTGCGGTTCGCCCGCGAAGCGGAACCCGGGCCGGGCGTGCTGTCTCTGACGATGCCCGACGACGCCAACGCCTACGCCGCCGTGCTCTACGCAAGGCTGCACCAGGCCGAGGCGGCCGGCGTGGAGGTCATCGTGATCTCGCAACCTCCGTCTGGGTCCCACTGGACTGCTGTCTTGGACCGTCTGTCACGAGCCTCCCGGGCTTAGCCGTCGGCGCGGAGGAGTCCGGCGCGACGTTCGCGAATCTACCTGCCAAGGAGTACGCATAGGCATTCACATGGCAAGAACCCTCTCGGCCGGACGCAGATTGAACGTGACCCTCGTCTACGCGGCGCTGGTCGTCCTCAGCGTCGTCTTCTTCTCTCCGTTCGTCTGGCTCGTCATGACGTCGCTGAAGCCCGAGGCCGAGGTCTTCACCACCATCCTGCCCAAGCACTGGGTCCTGATTCAGTACAAGGACGGGCTCACGCACTTCCCGTTCATGCTCTACCTTCGGAACACCATGGTGCTCTGCACAGCCAACGTACTGGGCGTGCTCCTCAGCAGTTCGCTGGTCGCGTACGGCCTGTCACGCATCCCTTGGAAGGGCCGCGAGCCGCTCTTCGCCGTGCTCCTCTCCACCATGATGCTGCCCGCTCAGGTCACCATGGTGCCTATGTTCGCAGTCTTCAAGACGCTGGGATGGATTGACACGCTGCTCCCCCTCACCGTTCCGGCCTTCCTGGGAAACGCGTTCTTCATCTTCCTGCTCCGCCAGTTCTTCATGACCATCCCCGGCGACCTGACGGACGCGGCGCGGCTGGACGGCTGCAGCGAGTTCGACATCTACCGCCGCGTGGTGATGCCGCTGGCCAAGCCCGCCCTGGCCACCGTGGCGCTCTTCACGTTCCTGGCCACCTGGAACGACTTCATCGGCCCGCTGGTCTACCTCTACGACGAGGGCAAGTTCCCGCTCTCGCTGGGACTGGCCATGTTCACCAGCCAGTACGGCTCGTTCTGGGGCCAGTTGATGGCCGTCTCCACCGTAATGACCGCGCCCATTCTGCTGCTCTTCTTCCTGACCCAGCGCACGTTCATCCAGGGCATTACCATGTCGGGGATCAAGGGATAATGCATGCGCCCAGCATGGCGACCGAGCGGCGAAACCTGCGCCGGAGGCCTGCCGTAATGGGAGCATGGAAGTAGAGCGCCGCCCAGATGCCACCAACGCCGAACTCACCCGATCCTCGAGACGCCTCGATGGTGCAGCGCACGCTGGCCGGCGATGCGACAGCCTACGACAAGCTGATCCGCCGCTACCAGCGCCAGGTCTACAACCTGATCTACCGGATGGTGGGCAACACGGACGACGCGGACGACCTGGTGCAGGAGACGTTCGTCAAGGCCTACGGGGCATTGCGCAACTTCCGGCAGGACGCCAGCTTCCTGACCTGGCTCTACAAGATCGCCTCCAACCTGAGCATCGACCTCATGCGCTCCAGGCGGACGCGCGGGGCGCTCTCGCTGGACGAGGAGATCGAGACCGGACACGAGCCCGCCGACACCGACCGCAGCATGAGCCCCGAGGGTTCCGCGGTCCGAGGAGCGGTGGCTGACATCGTCGACGAAGCCATCATGGTCCTGCCGGACAAGTACCGGACCGTGATCGTGATGCGGCACATTCAGGGGTTGAGCATCGAGGAGATCGCCGAGGCGCTGGACAAGCCCTCCGGAACGATCAAGACGCATCTCTTCAGGGCACGCGCCCTATTGCGGGAGCACCTACGACCGGTGCTGGACTTGGATAGCGATGGAAGAGAGAAGCCTCTATAACGACGAGGTCGGCGAGTTCTCCCTCTGCCGCCAGGTGCAGGAGCAGTTGCCCGACCTGGTGGAGGGATACCTCGACGCGGTGGCCGCCGAGGCGGTGCGCGCCCACGTGGCCGTCTGCTTCATCTGCGCCAGGGAACTCCGCGAGATCGAGATCACGATCCGTGTCGTTGAGACGCTCCCCTTCTTCGAGACCAGCCGCGACTTCGCGCCGAGCATCATGGCAGCCATCGACGTACAGACCCGACGCCCCTGGTACCGCTGGCGGCCGCGCCTCAGAGGCCGCTGATCAGCCCACGCAGCGCAGGATGTGGATAGGCAGTTCCGGCGGCGCGTTGTAGCGGATGGCGAGGCGCGCCGTTCCCATGCCGCGAGAGATAAAGACCCTCAGTCCGCCCACGGCGAACCCCACGACCGCCTCGATCTCCGCGGGACCGTACCAGCCTGAGTAGATCGCCCGCCCGCGCCGGAGATGGCGGCTGACGGCGCCCACCAGCGGCAGCTTCACCTGGCCGCCATGCGTGTGACCGCAGAGCATCAGGTCGCACCGCTTGCCGCGAATGTCGAAGAGCGCATCTGGCGAGTGCGCCAGCACGAGGGTCCATCGGTTCGGATCCGCCGAGGCGAATGCCGCCTCCACGTCGGCATGCCCGGTATGCGGGTCGTCAACGCCCACGACCTGCAGTTCCCCGCCGCGCACGGAGACCAGCATGCACTCGTTCCTCAGCACCGAGATTCCGCAGCCGCGCAGCGCATCGACGACCAGGTCCCGCGGCGCGAACCGCTTGTACTCCCCGTTACCGGTCACAGCCAGCGCGGGCAACGGCACGCCGCCGATGCCGGGCAACCAGCGCGCGAACTCCTCGCCGCCGCCATGGCCGTAGAGATAGTCGCCGGTCAGGGCGAAGAGATCCGCCCGGGCGGCCTTGATGGCTCGCTCCACGGCCTTGCGGTTGCCCTGGGCGACACCGATATGGATGTCCGTAACATGGGCGATGCGGAGGCCATCGAGCTCCTCGGGAAGGCCCGGGCAGGGGGTCTCTAACTCCGGCGCCCGGATGCGGAAGGGCTCGACGCGGATTGCGTAGTAGGCCACGGAAGCGATGGCGACGAGGAGGAAGGCCAGGACGACCGTCAGCGGCGCCATTGGCCTAGGGCTTCTCGCCGACGCAGAGGACCGTCACGCCGAATGGCAGGTCGGTGGCGCAGATGGCCCCATTCTCGGCCCGCAGAAGCCACGCCAGGAGTGCGTTGGCCCACGCCGGAACCTGCACCAGCGTGGCCTCCTGCTTCGTCCGGGCAGGCGTAAGCCGCCGCACGAACCAGACCACCGGATAGAGGAACGCCATGGCATACGACAGCTTGCGAACACGCAGGCCCGCCGCCTCGAAGAGCGCGCGGACCTCGGACGCCACATACCTTCGCTGGTGCATCAGGGCGAGGTCGTGGCCGCTCCAGAGAGCCTGGTAGGCGGGCACCGTGATGACGACGCGACCGCCGGGCTTGAGGACGCGGCAAATCTCCCGCGCCGACGCCGCGTCGTCGGGCAGGTGCTCCAGGATGTCCAGCGCGATGGCGCCGTCGAACGTGTTGTCGGCGAAGGGGAGGCGCTGTGCGTCAGCGGCGCAGAGGCGCTTGATGCCCCGCCTGGCGCTGTACGACAGGGCCAGCGGGCTCAGATCGGCGGAGACTACGTCACACTGTGAACCCAGCGCCACCGACATGGCCCCGGTACCGCATCCCAGGTCGAGCACCCTGGCCCCTGGGCGGAGCACGCCATGGAGGCGTAGCGTCCGCTTGACCAGGTCATGCCGGCCTACGAACCACCAGTAGGACTCCTCCAGGCGGAACATTCGGCCATACTCTTGGCTCTCCATGGCCCGCCGTTAGGGCCTCGGCCCGGCGCCGACAGCGGCAACGCGGGCGGCGGCCGAGCATGGGTACGGCGTGAGCCTGATGCGCGCCAGCGTCAGGAGCATGCGCCACGCATCACGGACAAACCGAACCTTGCTGCCCTCCTGATGGCTCCACCGCACGGGTACCTCGGCGATGGGCAGGCCCAGTCGCCGCGCCAGATAGAGGGCCTCCACATCGAAGGAGAAGTTGTCGATACGGCAGATGCCGAAGATCTGCCGGCACGCCTCGCGCGTGAACATTTTGAACCCGCACTGCGTGTCGTGGATACCGGGAACGGCCACCAGCCGCACGCAGCGGTTGAAGAGCTTGCCGCCGAGCTCACGGACGGCGGATTGTCTCCGCTCAAGTTTGGCGCCGGGGATATCCCGCGAACCGATGGCCACAGCGGAACCCGCCCGTATGGCTGCGAGCAGGTGCTCGAGTTCCTCGATGGGCGTGGCCAGGTCGGCATCGGAGAAGAGCACGCAATCGCCGGCTGCCCGAACCATACCGTAGCGCACCGCATAGCCCTTGCCATGGTTGCAGTCGTACTGCAGCAGCCGGCATCGGGGCTCGACAGCGGTCACGGTCCGCACCTGGTCGGGTGTGTCGTCGGTGCTGCCATCGTCTACGACGAGGATCTCCCAGCTTTCGCCCCGACCGTCGAGGTACTCGACCATCCGGCGAAGCGACGCGCCGAGGCGGTGGCTCTCATTGTAGGCGGGCACCACCACCGACAGCAGTGGCGCGCTCACATCGGCATCGTTTCCCTGGCGTAACGGCACGCGATCCTCCCCGGCGGGCCTGAGCCCCGCGCTTCCCGTCATTATGGACGACGCTCTCGGGGAGCGTCAAACCCCTTCGGCGCACGGTGTGCTAGAGTCGAGTACGCTGGCAGGCGAGCGGTCCGGCCCAGCGCTCCAGGAGGATGCCTTGAACATCGAGATCAGCACCACGGCCTTTGACTACCCGCAGATCAGCCTCCCGAACGTATGGCCGGTACGTCAGCGCGTGGAAGCCCCTCGTGAGACCGACCCGGCAGGTGCGGCCGGCCGAGCGGCCGCTGAGATCCTGCGCGGGCCCAACGCCCTGCCTCCCGGCTCTACGCTGGCGCTCGCCGTAGGCAGCCGGGGCATAGCCAACATCGCGGCCATGGTGCAGGCCGTGATCGATGCCGTGCGCGGCGCCGGGCTCAAGGTCTTCATCGTGCCGGCGATGGGTAGCCATGGCGGCGCCACGGCCGAAGGCCAGGCCGAAGTGCTGGCCTCCTACGGCGTCACGGCCGAGTCCGTGGGCGCCGAGGTCCGCTCCTCCATGGAAGTCCGGCAGGTGGGCTCGCTGGATGACGGCTATCCGGTCTACTGCGACGTGAACGCGCTGTCGGCCGACGGGGTGCTGCTCATCAACCGGATCAAGCATCACACGGACTTTACCGGACCCATCGAATCAGGCCTCTGCAAGATGTGCGCCATCGGCCTCGGCAAGCGCAAGGGGGCAGACTCGATCCACTGGTTCGGCGCCGACGGCCTTCGGAACGTGATGCCCGAGGTGGGCCGACGCGTGGCCAAGGCAGCCAACGTGTTGGGCGGGGTGGCGGTACTGGAGAACCAGTACGGCCAGACTGCCGAAATCCACGCGCTGCTCGTGGCCGACATCGGTCGTGATGCCGAGTCGCGGCTCCTGAACCGTGCACGCGGCCTTGCGCCCCGGCTCAGCTTCCCAGAGATCGACGTGCTGGTCGTCGACTACATGGGAAAGGACATCAGCGGCTCCGGCATGGACACACACGTCATCGGGCGCGTCCGAATGCCGTCGATCCCTGAGACCGCGTGGGACGGCCCCAACGTGCGCATGGTCTGCACCATGGACGTGAGCCCCGCGTCGCACGGCAACGCGGCGGGGCTGGGACTGGCCGACATCGTGACGCGGCGGCTGATCGAACACACCGATATGACGGCGACGTACACGAACCACCGGACCAGCGGAGAGGGCGGGGCCTACCGCGGACGGGTTCCCATCGTGATGGAGGACGGCGCCGCGGCCGTCCGCGCGGCCATGGGCCTCTGCGGCCGAGGCGGCGCGGAGCGGACCCGCGTGGCCCGCATCCGGGACACGGAGCATGTGGAGGTGGTGGAGATATGCGGGCGGCTTCTGGCCGATGCCGAAGGCCGCGACGACATCGAGGTGCTGTCTGGGCCGCATCCCTTCGAGCCCGATAGCCCGCTCGACCCCGCGCACTGGCTGAAATGAGGCCGCCCGACACGCTGGACGGCCTCGCGAGGCCACGAAGCTAGATCACCTCGAGCCCGTTGCGGTCCGGAAGCGCGGGATACGCCGCGTGGGGCTCCGCCTGGTACCAGAGCGCCAGCGACGAGATGTCGTCCTGTAACGGCAGGTACCGGCCGCCGGAGCGCCATCCCAGCGCCTGGATGGTCACCTTCAGGTCCGACTGGAAGCGGACCGGGTCCATGACGTGCCACCTGTACATGCCGTGGCGCTGCTGGCTGCGGTACATGCCCTCGGCGCCGGCGGTGATCACCTGCGGCATGCCGAGGTAGGGCGTGGAGTAGACGCAGTACTGGCCCGCGGGCTGCTCCCAGTCCCAGGCGCCGCCGAAGTAGTCCTCGGTGCCGGTGCCGCAGATGGTCGGGAAGGCGCTGTCGCCGTCCATGAAGAACTTGATCTCGCCCTCGCCCCACCAGCCGCAGTTGTTGGTCTGCCAGGCGAGGTAGGTGCCCACATAGTGGCCCTGGCCGCGCACGCCGTCGAGCAGCGTGTGGTCCGTGGCGTAGGGCAGCGGGTTGCTGCGGCGCCACTGCGCGTGCAGGTAGGCAGCATCGGCCGGCACGGTGGTCAGCGCGTAGGTCACCTGATAGAAGAAGCCGTGGCACGGCTCATCCCAGAGGTTCTCCACCGTAATGCGCGCCGACTTGCGGAACGGCATCTCCCAGTAGGAGTTGAAGCCGCCCGCCGGGTTCACGGCGATGGGCGCGGAGTTGACATTGGCGCGCTGGCACCAGCCCATGCAGAAGAAGTCTCCCAGGGGCGTCTCCACCGACGGAGTCTCCTCGCCGTCCCAATAGATGCGCAGGACCAGCCGCCGCCAGTAGTCGGGATGCACTGTGATCCAGATGTGCTGGATCGCGCCGGGACCGTCGATCTCGGCCACAGACACGGTGGTGCGTGCCGGCACGGTGATGCAGGGCCGCACCTTCCAGCCCTGACCCAGTTCCCGGGCCGAGCCGACGGGGGCTCCGTTCGCGTCCACCGGCGGCATCGCCATGCCGCCCTTGCCCTTGGAGCCGTCGGGGTTCTCGGCTGAGATCGACCGCGTCTGCGCCGCCGACAGCCGGCTGATGTTGTGCAGCCCGAGGCCGAGACCATTGAATGGTTCCATACGCGTCACTCCTTCGTTCAGTAGATAAGGGTTGGCCCAGCGATCAGCACTTGCCCCTGCGTCGCACGTCCGCCGGGGCTGTCGAGTAGGAAAAGGGAGTCCCACCGGATCGGGTAGTGGATGACGCCGTCGTCGGCGCCGCCCCAGCGTCCGCTGCGAGCGCCATCCATGGGAAAGACCACCCAGCGCCAGCCCGTCCAACTGATGGTCTCGCCGTCTGGCTGAAAGGTCTGGCTCGTGGCATCGACGAAGCGGGCGCGGCACTGGTTGGCCTGGCCGTCACCATGCACCCAGGCGCCCATGGCCTTCGGCTTGCCCTCGATCCCCCGCTCCGATTCGGCCAACGTCCGAACGCAGACAAACTTCCAGCCCGAAGCAAAGCGGTACTTGAGCTGCACGGCGGCCTCTGACGGAGCATCGGGGCCGGAAGCAGCTACGACGCTCAGGGTCTGCTCGGACGACACCTTGGCGTCGCCGTCAGGCAGTACGGCGATCCACTTCGACACATCATTGACCCCGACCTTCCACGCGACCACCGGCCGGTACGCAACGGGCGGCATGGCCAGAACCCGCCTTCCGGCCTTATCGCGAACCTCGGCGGTGACGCGCAGTTGACCGGCCACACCCAGTTCGGCGGGTATAACCCAGCGCACGGCGTCGGATCCGCCCTTCACCTTGATGGAGCGCTGAAAGGTGCGGGGCGGTGCGGCCGGCACCTCCACGGTTACGAGGGCGGAGCCGGTGAACCCGTTCCCGCCGGGATCGGCAAGGGTGAAGGCCACCTTGCCTCCCCTGGGAGGCTCGACGGAGGCCACAAGCGGATTCGTCACGACCACCTTCGTCGACTGAACCAGAGGCGCCGAACCGTCCACGCTAAGCGACAGGCGGACCTCCGGGCCCATCTCGGAGCGTTGCAGGTCGACATCCGCCGCCACTCTGTGCGAGGCGCCCGGCGCCAGCGCGACCGCACTCCCCCGCACACCCAGCGTAACACCCTCGGCTCCACCGTTCCGTATGGTGGCCCCGACCTGCACTCTGGGCGCGTAGCCCGTGGGCCATTCGTCGCCGAGCGTCTCCCAGTCGGCGGCCACCGAGAGCACGCGATTCCGCCCGGACGGCCTGATGTAGAGCGGCGCATCGGTGAGACGCAGCTCCGCGCCGGGCCCCGTCGCCTGGACATCATCGAGACGCCGACCGAGGTGATCTGTGACCTCGAGAGAGCCTGGGCTTGCCGGCAGCGTAACCTGGCGTGGCTCCGTCGACGTGGTCCAAGCCACCACGCGAACGTCGCGGCCCTTGTTGAAGAGCAGGATGTAGTTGTCGGCGCCGCCGACCTGGAGCCGCTTGTTGAACCGGTGTCCGCGTAGGAAGCTCGTCAGTTGTCGGGCAGCCAAGTAGGCCGGCTTGGGGTCGTAGACCGGGTCCCGGTCGGCGTGGTACTCGTTCAGGACCGTACCGAAGTGGTGCTCCGGCTCTTTGGGATCGGGGCCGTCATCGTGCCAGTCGTACCAGATCGACAGCGGCACGCCGCACGAGACGTTGGTGAGCCACTGCCGCGCCAGGTACCGGGCCTGGACGGCCGGGTTGACACTGCCCGCGATGGAGCTGTAGCCCCACTCGCCGGAAATGATCGGAATGCGTTTGCCTCGAGGCGCACGCCGGGCGATCATGGCTCGCAGCCGGCTGTAGTCGCCGGCGGCTGTCTCGGGCGGCATCGGGCGGTACGGATGGACCGAGACCGCATCCCAATACTTCAACAGCCCGCCTGCGAAGCATGCCTCCAGGAAGCCGTAGTCGATCCCCGATGTGGCCGGCCCGATGTAGGTCTCCTTCGGCGTCGCCTTTCGTATGGCCTCGCCCACGGCTGTGGCCAGGCGGATGTAGTCCCGCACGTTCGGCTTGGGCCGCCAGAAAGGGAGGATGTTCG
Organism: Armatimonadota bacterium; assembly: GCA_026392115.1. Lineage (GTDB taxonomy): Bacteria > Armatimonadota > Chthonomonadetes > Chthonomonadales > CAJBBX01 > CAJBBX01. Next base: position 14,220 of record JAPLCQ010000148.1, read on the forward strand.
GCTCGTTGTACATCTCCCAGACCACGCCCTGACCCACGAAGTGCTTTGCCGATGCAGCCGCGAAGGCGGCGAAGGCGGCGACGGCCTCGTCGGAGTGCGGCGATTGGGCATCGTCGTAGAAGCGGTGGACGTAGTCCAGGATGAAGATCGGCCGGATGCCGTGGGGCTTCAAGGCGGTCATCAGACGGTCGTAGGCGTCGAACCGGTACTTCCCCTTCTCGAACTCGACCTGGTTCCAGTCAAAGTCCATGCGGACCCAGGTAACGCCGGCCTCGGCCATCATCTTCATCTCGCCGGGCCGGGGGTCGGTGAAGTGGATGTTCACGCCCAAACCATCTGGCAACGGCCCGCTTGGCAACCGGGAAGGCCCGGCCGCGAGGCCGAGAAGGCAGACGAGGGCCGTCAGCGGCGCAATCATTCGGGGACCACCTCCTGCGGCTTCCGGAAGCACGCCAGATGCTCACGGTTGCCTCCGGTCACGACCGGCGACGGCAACAGACCCACCTTCTCCCAGCCAAGGTCACGGGTCGCGCAGAGGGTCACCCGGTCACGCGCGCGGCGGCGGTCGGCCTCTTCGCGGACGACCCCGCGCTCACCCACCGCCTCCCGCCCGGCCTCGAACTCCGGCTTCACCAACGCGATGCAGTACCCGCCTGAACGAAGCATGGGCGCTATGGCAGGCAGGACAAGGGTCAACGAGATGAACGAGACGTCGATGGCGACGAGGTCAAACGGGGGGCCGAACTGCCCTGGCTCCAGATTGCGTGCGTTGATGCCCTCGTGGCTCTCCACGCGCGGGTCCGCCGCAAGGGACGGGTGGAGTTGGCCGTGCCCCACGTCGATGGCCACCACCCGCGCGGCGCCGCGCTGCAGGAGGCAGTCGGTGAACCCGCCGGTGGAGGCGCCGACATCCAGGCAGCGAGCGCCGTTCACGTTGACGCGGAAGTGGCGCAGGGCCGCCTCCATCTTCAGGCCGCCGCGCCCGACGTAGGCGAGGGCCTCTCCGGTGACCTCGATCCGGCACTCATCATCCACGGCAAGGCTCGGCTTGGCGGCCGCCTCACCGTTCACCAGCACCAGCCCGGCATGGATGAGCATCTGGGCGCGCTCGCGGCTTGGAGCCAGGCCCCGCGCCAGCAGCGCCCTGTCCAGTCTCTCAGGCACGGCGTTCCCTCCTTCGGGGCGAAATCGGCCCGCCGTGTGCGGGCGCGCGACCAGATTGGCGACCGGCTACAGGTTGCTGCCGTCGCCCACCGAGCGATCCAGCGCGTCCACCTGCAGGCCCGTGGTGTGCAGCCAGGCTACGGCACGGTGTACTTCCTCGATGGCGCCGGTCACCTCGACCTCGGCCATGGCCGACTCATCGGTGATCTGTGCGCGCCTGAGGTTCGTGGTGACGTTGTAGTCCTTGCCGAGCCGGTACAGGATTGGCTGACCGACCTGCTCGGACGCCCGCGAAGTGATTCGAACTCGAACGGTTGGCATGAAGGGCTCCCATGGACGCAACTCAGATACGCGCCGCCTGTTCCTGCACGGCGCACCGTGTGCGATAGTACCACAGCCCCCCGGCCATGCGCCCGCGGCTTCGTGCGCACATTTGGCCATGGGGCCGCGTATGCTAGAATGTGTGCCCTATTCGGGACCCATCCCCACCCACGCGAGGATCGCATATGCACAACCTAGGAGTCCGGCCCAGCCGCTTCGGCCTCGAGAACCACGGCATCAAGAGCGCGCTCTTCGCGCATTGGAACCTTGGGACGGCAGCTCTGGTCGAGAACGCCCTCGCCCAGCGCGAAGGCCTTCTGGCCTCCGGCGGAGCCTTCGTGTCGCGCACGGGCCTCCACACGGGCAGGTCGCCCAAAGACAAGTTCGTGGTTCGCACGGCAGGCGTCGAGGACAAGATCTGGTGGGGCCCTGTCAACCAGCCGATGTCGGAGGAGCGGTTCGACTCCATCTTCAAGCGCGTGACGGCTTACCTGCAGGACAAGCGCGTCTACATCCAGGACTGCTACGCGGGCGCCGATCCGCGGTACAGGGTGCCGATCCGCGTGATCACGCAGTTCGCGTGGCATAACCTGTTCGCAAGGCAGCTCTTCGTGCGCCCCAACTGGCGGACCACCGACGAGCATGTGCCCGAGTTCGTCATTGTCAGCGTCCCGGGCTTCCACGCCGATCCTGAAGTCGACGGCACGAACTCCGAGGCCTACATCCTGGTGCACTTCGAGAAGCGGCTCATCCTGATCGGCGGCACGGAATACGCCGGCGAGATGAAGAAGAGCATCTTCACGATCATGAACTACCTGCTGCCCGACCAGGGCGTGCTCTCCATGCACTGCGCCGCCAACATGGGCTCGGCCGGCGACACGGCGCTCTTCTTCGGCCTCAGCGGCACCGGCAAGACCACCCTGTCGGCCGATCCGAGCCGCCGCCTCATCGGCGACGACGAGCACGGTTGGAGCGATGACGGCATCTTCAACTTCGAGGGCGGTTGCTACGCCAAATGCATCAACCTCTCGGCCGAGGCGGAGCCGCAGATTTGGTCCGCCATCAAGTTCGGCACGGTGCTGGAGAACGTGGCGCTGGACCTCGACACCCGCCTCCTGAACTTCGACGATGACAGCCTGACCGAGAACACGCGCGCCGCCTACCCGTTGACGTTCATCCCCGGCGCCGTGATCCCAAGCGTCGGATCGCACCCGAACCATGTCTTCTTCCTCACCTGCGATGCGTTCGGCGTGCTGCCGCCGATCTCGAAGCTGACGCCGGACCAGGCCCGGTACCACTTCATCTCGGGCTACACCGCCAAGGTGGCCGGCACCGAGGCGGGCGTGAAGGAGCCGTCGGCCACGTTCAGCACCTGCTTCGGCGCGCCGTTCCTTCCGCGGCACCCCACCATCTACTCGCAGATGCTGGGCGAGAAGCTGGCGAAGCACGGCGCGCAGACCTGGCTTGTGAACACCGGCTGGTCGGGCGGACCCCACGGCGTGGGCAAGCGCATGAGCATCCAACACACGCGCGCACTTATCGCGGCGGCGCTCTCCGGTGCGCTCCAGGATGCTCCCTGCCGCGAGGATCCCGTGTTCGGCGTCATGGTCCCGCAGGAGTGCCCGGGCGTGCCATCGGAGGTCCTGTGGCCGCGCAACACGTGGGCCGACCCCGAGGCATACGACAGGCAGGCCCGCCATCTGGCCGAACTCTTCGCGGAGAACTTCGCCAAGTTCGCCGACGCCGCCAGGCCGGAGACCATCGCCGCAGGTCCGCGGCTGGACGTATAGCAGTCCCACCGGGAGAGGCCCGCGAATGCCTCTCCCGGCCTTGACATGGCCCTAAGGCCTCGTCTATAATCCTCCTCGCTGTGCCGCGGTAGCTCAGTTGGTAGAGCAGTGGACTGAAAATCCACGTGTCACTGGTTCAAGTCCGGTTCGCGGCACCTCGGTTGGGCTGTGCCGACGTGGCTCAGTGGTAGAGCAGCTCACTCGTAATGAGCATGTCAGCGGTTCGAATCCGCTCGTCGGCTCCATTCGCGCCCCCGATGCCGTTGGATCGGGGGCGCTAGTCTGTTCGGCGCACGGCCGGCGGGTGAGGCCGCTCGCGCCGGGAGAGGCTGGGATTCGCATCGTGAAGCTCCACTATCTCAACGGCTTCATCCTCTCCGCCGGTGCGCTCCTGATCGTTGCCGCAGCCGGACTCATCTGGGGCAACCAGGTGCTGGCGGAACCCGGATCACCAGTCAACAGCCGCGCTTGGGCCGAATATGCGATGGCGGCGGTGATCATGGTGGTCAACGGCATCCTGTCCATCAAGATCGCCAACGAAGCGCACGCGCGCCAACCCGCGGCGACACCCGTCGAGGCCGAAAAGCCGGCGGCAGTCTGAACGAGATTTCGTAGGAGTTAACGGCGAATGACAACATTGGACGATATCGCCCCCGCCGAAGTTCACTGCTGCGAGTGCGGCAAGGCCATTCCGAGAATCCCGGTATGGCTCGTGTCCGCCAAGACGGTGAAGTTCCAGTGCGAGGAGTGCCGGCAGAAGAACCCGCGCATCCCGACGCCCGATCCGGGCCCGGTGCGCCACCACCAGGATGAAGAGGACGAGGCGCCCGCACCGATCTCGCTCGAGGGCGTGGACGACGAAGAGGCGGAGCCGGACGAGGAACTGCCGGACGACCCCGTTTACGGCGAGTAGACCGACCCTACCCCGTCCAAAGACCAGCGGGCGCACTACCGGGACAGCCCGGCGGTGCGCCCGCTACCTGCGTCGGAGCGGCTTGGGCTTCCTCTGCGCCGCGTCCTCGGCGTAGAGTCTGGCAAGCGCCATGTAGGGGTCCTCCGGCGGCCCCGTACGGTTGGCCTCTTCCTCTTTCAGCGCGGCGATGCGCTCATTCAGGCGCCGCGTCGACGCCGCAACCTGCCGGACGAGCAAGACGCAGATGAGCAGTCCTACGGCGGCGGCCACCCATAGGTACGGATGCATGGCTGGCCGCTAGAGGCCCAATGCCTCGGCCGACCGCTGTAGCGCGGCAAGGCAGAGCCCGATGTGCTCGTCCAGGTCCATGCCCAGTTCATCGGCGCCGAGCACGATGTCCTCGCGCGAGACGGCGCGGGCGAACGCCTTGTCCTTCATCTTCTTCCGCACTGAGCGGACATCGACCTCGGACAGCGAGCGCCCGGGCTTCACGTAGGCCACGGCCATAATCAGGCCGCAGAGCTCATCGACGGCGTATAGGGACCGAGCCATGGGCGTCTCGCGCGGCACACCCGAGTAGTCCGCATGACCGAGGACCGACGTGATGATCGGCTCGGGCCAGCCCAGCTCCGCGAGTATCCGCGAACCCTCTACGGGATGGCCGGAGGCGTCCGGCCACCGCTCGTAGTCGAAGTCATGGATGAGCCCGCAGATGCCCCAGACATCCGCATCCTCGCCGGCACGCTCCGCGTAGGTGCGCATGGCCGCCTCGACAGCCAGGGCGTGCTTCCGAAGGCCGTCACCGGCGGTGTAGGTGCAGAGCAGTTCCCAAGCATCGGAGCGACCGGGAGCGGCGCCCTGCATGGTCTAGAGCCCCATGATGTGGTAGCCGGCGTCCACATAGACGGTCTCCCCGGTGATGCCGCGGGAGAGATCGCTGAGCAGGAAAGCGGCCGTGTCACCCACCTCGTCCGCTCCGATCCGCCGGAGGAGCGGCGCCCGATCCGCCACCGCGTCGAGCATGGAGCCGAAGCCCTGGATGCCCTGGGCCGCCATCGTCTTGATGGGACCAGCTGACACGGCGTTGACGCGGATGCGATCCGGGCCGAGGTCGTACGCAAGGTAGCGGGCGCTCGACTCCAAGGCGGCCTTGCAGACGCCCATCACGTTGTACTTGGGGATGACGCGAACGCCGCCGAGATAGGTGAGAGTCACCACAGAGCCGCCGCCGGCCGCCTCCATGAGGGACCTGGCCCCGTGGGTCAGGGAGATCAGCGTGTAGACGCTGGTGGACATGGCCAACAAGAAGTCCGGACCCGTGGTATCGACGTACTTGCCGCTCAGCGCCTCACGCGGGGCGTAGGCGATGCTGTGGATGAGACCGTCGAGTCTGCCGTCGAAGCGCTCGCCAAGCTCCGCGTAGAGCCTCTCGACCTCTTCAGGCTTCGTGGCGTCGCATCGCAGGATCGGCGAATCGGTCTGCTCGCTGGTCGACACCAGCTTCGCCACGTCCTCGTATTCCCTCTCGCTGAGCACCGAGAAGGCCACCTGGGCGCCCTCCCGCACGAGCGATGCCGCGCAGTGCCATCCGATGCTCCACCGATTCCTGGCTCCGGCTACCAGAACGCGCTTGCCGTCCATGAACCCCACGGTTCCAACCTCCCGAATTCTGCGGCGCCCGCAGAATCAACCGGCTTGCGCGCACTTCCTACGCAGCCGTTCAAGTGTAGATTTGATCCCATGGATGATACCCGCATCGCAAGGGGGCGCGCCCGACCGGTCGAAGGGCTGGACCTCGTAGCCCATCGAGCCGGCAACCTGCTTCGTCGCGACCACGAAGTCGCTGCCCTCCATCGCCTTGAGAGCTTCGTCCACCAGTTCCTGCGCCCGGGCCGACGCATCCAGGTCACCGGCGGCGTGCCCCGTTCGCACCGCCTGCAAGAGGTCCGGATAGAGCATGCAACCCCCGCCGATCACGCCCACCGCGCCCTGGCGCAGGCCCTTGCTGTAGTAACCTTCGTGGCCGCAGATGAGGCCGAAGGGCCGAGTCGCGCAGACCTCGGCGATGGGCCCGAAAAGCCTCGGATCCGTTGTGGACAGCTTGAGGCCCATGATGCGCGGCATCTCCAGCAGGCGGGCCATCAGGGCGGGCGTCAGCTGGTAGGGCTTGGGAACGCCGCCGGGCTGATAGAGCGCCAGGGGCATGGACGCGGCCTCGTGGACCGCCTCGTAGTAGCGCAGGACCACATCCAACTCGGTCTCGCCCTCCTCCGCCGCAATGGCATGGGGGATGATGTGCACGGCGATATCGGCCCCGGCATCTGCGGCGAACTTCGTCAGGTCGATGGCCTGCCTCGTGTAACGCGCCGGGTCCGCGGACCGGCCGGTCGGCTGCTCCAGCCACTCGCCCGCACAACCCGCCAGAACGTGCATCCTGCCCGCGGCGTCCTCTACCACCGAGCCGATGAGCCGTCGCGCCTCGTCCACGGTGAAGGTAAACATCTTGCCCATGCCGCTACGCGCGAAGACGCCATCCACCGCGCGGGTGTCTGCCAACCACCGAACCAGTTCGGCGCTGCCGCGGAGATCGAGTGAGCCGTCCTCGTGCACCGCGGTGAAGAGCGGAGCGATCACTCCCGTGAGACTGTCCGGGATAGCCGGTTGCGAACTTGCCACTGCCTTGCTCCCTTCCAGCGGCCGCGCCCGTGGGCGAAACCCGACCGCCGCCGCCTCCGTCATGCGTATATTACAGCACACGGAGATGGATGCATGGCCCCCGAGACGCTGCGCTCAATGGCTATCAACGTAGGCCTGGCCTTTGCGCCTGTGGCGCTGGGGCTGCTGGTGGCAGCGGCGCTCGGAGGCGGAAAGCGCGGCCCCGGACGAGTGGCCCTGGCGCTGCTGGTTGGAGTCGTCTGGCTGGCCTTCCTGCCCAACACCTGCTACCTGCTGACCGAGTGGCGGCATCTGCTCCTCTCGGGTCACTGGAGCCAGTTGGCGGACGGCGGGGCGGACGACCGCGCGGCCCTGCTGTCGGCGGCGCGGTGGGCGCTCTTCTACACGGCGTACAGCGGCATTGGGATGCTGTGCCTGATCCTCGCGATCCGCCCGGTCGATATGGCGCTGAAGCTGCGTGGGTTCTGGCGAGGACTCCTCGGCCTGCTCTTGTTCTCCGCGATGTCCATCGGCGTCTACCTGGGGCTGATCGAGCGGTACAACTCGTGGGATCTGGTCATGCGCCCGATGCAGGTCGGGCACACAATCAAGCACGCGGTCACCAGTCCCACGCTGGCCATCAGCATGGGTGTGCTCGCCATCGCCCTGTGGATAGCGTACTCGGCCGCCGATGTATGGGCTGTGGGCCTTCGAGCCAGCCTGGGCAAGAAGGCCCGCAACGCCTGAGGCATTAGCGGCGGATGGGCACGCCCACGCCGCCCTGAGGCGGACCGGCCTGTCCTCCCATGGAGTTGCCGCCGCCCTGATAGCCGCCCTGGCCGTACGGCATGCCGCCGCCGGGGGGCTGCACGCCCATGCCGCCCTGAGCCGGACCGCCCATACCGGGCTGCATGCCCTGTTGCCCGGGGGCTTGCCGGCCCATGCCGGGCTGCATCCCCGGCTGCCCGCCAACGGGCGCGCCGGCTCCCCCATCGCGGCTCATACCGTACCGGCTGCCGCGGACGGGCGCGGTAACGGCCTTGCCGTGGGCGCCGCGATCGAGAACCGCGGCACGCTGCTCGGGCAGGATATCACGGCCCCAGAGCTGGAAAAAGATCAGGAGCCAACCTGCGCCGCCCAGACCCATCAGCCAGATCCACTTCTTGCGGTGGACGTTCTCTACGCGACCCTTGCCCGAGCAAGCCACGCAGGTGACCGCCCCATGCCCGTCGCAAAGGGCGCAGGGAGGCACGGAGCCGTCCTCGCCCCGTACGCGGCCCTTGCCGGTCCCGGCGCAACCCGCGCAGGCCGTCTTACACTGGCCTATGCACTCACCGCAGTCAATTTCCGGCTTCAACGACATGTAGCGGCGCGAACGTGTCCATCGGGAGAAGTCCTCTCGGAGCTTCTCTCGCACCTCGGTGGCGCCCTCGCGAACGACCTCGCGCGTCTGCGGATCGCGGAGCAGATGACTCATCGGCTCTCCCCCAGTCTGGTCAGAACGAGAACGGATTGCCGGCAGGCAGGCCCCAGATACCGCCACGGAAAGTGGCCTGCGGCATGTTCTTGGCATGGCCGTCGAAATAGACCAGGTTGAACTGCTCGTTGTGGGCGGACCATCCCTCGTAGTAGCAGTAGCATCCCGGCTCCGGGCAGAGGCCCTGGATCGGCGGCGCGGGATTGGCCACGGCGTAGGAGGTAAGGTAGCGGTAATCCCAGAGCATGACCTTCTGCGATGGCTCTGAGTTGCCACCCTCGCCCCTGCCGGATGCGAAGCCGTTGTAGATGTAGCTGAGGCCGGGCATCTGCGGGTTCGAGTTCTGCGTCCAGCCCCGATTCGACGGGCAGGCGAAGATGCGCGTGTCGCGGGTGGTGAGACTGAGCACCGCCTGCGCCCAGTTCGCGTATGGGCTGCTGCGCCAGTCAGGCACGCCGTACGCGGCGTCCATCCAGAACGGGCAGTTGCCCTCGATGTAGAGGTGATCCTGGGCCGGATAGGCGCTGTCGTAGTCCTGCACGTACATCAGTACGGCCATGCCGAGCTGGCGCATGTTGGAGATGCAACTGATGCCCCGGGCCTTTTCGCGCGCCTGGGCGAACACCGGGAACAGCATCGACGCCAGGATACCGATGATAGCGATAACCACCAGCAACTCGATGAGGGTGAACGCCCTCTGCCTCCTGCTTGCCACTTGCGGTTCCTTTCCACGCCGTCACTTATGCGGCGCACACCATGTCGTAGTGCAGATGTCGTGGGCTTCGCGATTATACGGTGGCGTCCGGCATCCGTCAACGGACGCAAGCTCCGCGCATGCGACGAAGCCCACCGCACTTCTACTACGCTGCAAGAGGCCCGATGCAACACGGGTCCGCCGCGGCGGCGCCCGTACAGGCAGGAGACCGGCCTCCGAACGGCCAATACTACCTTGTAGACGGGCGACAGATGCAACGCGCAACGCCGCGGCGCCGGTCGGTAGGTGAAGGAGACACGCACGTTGGAGACCGCCAGGCGACGCCGATGGCCGCGCCGGCTGCTGATTGGCTGCTGCTGCGCGGGCATGGCTGGCGCCGCCTTTCAGACCGCCGTCTCGTACCTGTCCGGCGTCTACCCGTTGCCGTTGACGGGCGGCTATGTCGCGTCGCTCGTGGTCGGGCTCGTCGCCGGATGCGCGGGCCGGTGGCGTTGGCTCGTGGCGGCAACCGGCGCCGCGGGCGTTGTCTTTGCCGTCGCCGCGGTCTCTCCCCTGCCCGCCGCCATGTTGCGCGGCGTCAGCCGCTCGGATGCGCCGCGGCACGCCGACGCGATCGTGGTCCTTGCCGCCGGAGGTCAGGACAAACTCAAGATGACCGACGCCGCCCTGCCGCGCCTTCTCAGAGGCGTCGAGCTCCGGCGGGCAGGCTGGGCGCCGAACCTGCTCATCTCCCGCGGACGCGGCGACGGCGCGAGCTGGATTCCCGAAGCCCGGCGGCAGCTGGAGGACCTGCGGCTGGACGTGCCGATGCTGGAGACCCGCACCTGCGAGAACACCCACGACGAAGCGCTGGAGACGGCCCGCATCGCCCGTGAGCGCGGCTGGAAACACGTCATCGTGGTCAGCCAGGCATGGCACCTGAAGCGGTCCGGGGGCGTCTTTGAGGGCGCGGGCCTGCGGGTCACTTGCGTGCCGTGCCGCGAACTGCGGTACGACGAACGCGCGCCGTCCATGCCTGCTTCGCGTGTCGCGGCGCTGCGCGACAGCCTGCACGAGATCATCGGACTGGCGATCTACAAACGCCGGGGATGGATACGACCCTAGAGACACCGCGCCGCCTACGGGTGTGCCACAATGCCCGAGACATGTGCGGTCGACAATCGCCGACCAAAGGAGTTACGGAGTGGCCAAGAAGACTAAGAAATCCGGCAAGATCCGGGTAGGTATCGTTGGGGTTGGTATCGGCGGTGTTCACGCCCAGGGCTACGCCAAGCTGCCCGACGTGGAGATCGCGGCGCTCTGCGACCTGAACACCGCGCGCGCCGAGGGCGTGGGCGAACGCTACGGCGTGAAGTCCATCTTCAGCGACTACACCGCCATGCTGGCGGAAGCGCAGCTGGACGCCGTGTCGGTCTGCACGCCCAACGCGCTGCACGCCGCCGTGGCTGTGGCGGCGCTGGATGCCGGATGCCACGTGCTGTGCGAGAAGCCCCTCTCCATCAGCGCGGTCGAGGGCAAGAAGATCGTGGACGCCGCCAAGCGCGCCAAGGGCAAGTTTATGATCGGCATGAACAACCGGTTCCGCGGCGACTGCCAGGTCCTGAAGAAGTACATCGACAGCGGCGAGCTGGGCGACATCTACTACGCCAAGGCGGGCTGGATTCGCCGCACCGGCATCCCCGGCATGGGAAGCTGGTTCACCAGCAAGGAGATGGCCGGGGGCGGACCGCTGATCGACATCGGCGTCCACGCCCTGGACCTGACCCTCTACCTGATGGGCAACCCCAAGCCCGTGAGCGTCTACGGCGCCACCTATGCCAAGTTCGGCCCGTTCGGCAAGGGCGGCGGCTCGTGGGGCGTCCCGGCCAAGGGCGGATCCTACGACGTTGAGGACCTGGCCTGCGGCATGATCCGCTTCGAGAACGGCGCCTCGCTGGCGCTTGAGGCCTCCTGGGCGCAGCATTGCGCCGGCGACAGGCTCTACAACGAGGTCTACGGAGATAAGGGCGGCGCCACCATGGAGCCCCTGCGCATCTTCACCGAGCGGTACGACTCGCCCGTCGACATCACCCCCGCCTACCCCAACGTCAGCGGGCACGAGGCCGAGGTGGCGCACTTCGTGGATTGCATCTTGCAGGACAAGCAGCCCATCGCCACGGCAGATCAGGCGCTGGACGTAATGAAGATACTCGACGCCCTCTATGCATCGTCAGAGAAGGGCACTTCGATCGCGCTGAAGTAGGCGCGCAACACCAAGGGAGGCATTCCGAGACATGGCACGACCTGTCACCCTCTTCACCGGTCAGTGGGCCGACCTGCCGCTGACCACCATCGCCGAGAAGGCCGCCGAGTTCGGCTACGACGGCATCGAACTGGCTTGCTGGGGCGACCACATGGACGTGGCCCAGGCCACCGGACCCGACGCCGCGGCTTACTGCGAGTCCCGCCACGAGATCCTGGCCGCGCAGGGACTTCAGACCTGGGCGATCTCGAACCACCTCGTGGGCCAGGCGGTCCTGGACCGGATCGACGAGCGCCACAAGGCCATCCTCTCCCCGGCCATCTGGGGCGATGGAGACCCGGCGGGCGTCAACGCGCGAGCCGCCGAGGAGATGATGAAGACCGCCGTAGCGGCCAAGAACCTGGGCGTGCCCGTGGTCAACGGCTTCACCGGCTCGTCGATCTGGCACCTGCTCTACTCGTTCCCGCCGAACCTGCCCAGCCAGATCGAGGAAGGCTACGCTCTCCTGGCCGAGCGCTGGAAGCCCATCCTCGACGTGTTCGCCGAGAACGGCGTGAAGTTCGCGCTTGAAGTCCACCCGACCGAGATCGCCTTCGACCTCTACAGCGCGAAGAAGGCGCTGGCGGCTCTGGACAACCACCCGGCCTTCGGCTTCAACTACGACCCGAGCCACTTCGGCTATCAGGGCGTGGACTACGTGCAGTTCATCCATGAACTGGGCGAGCGCATTTTCCACGTTCACATGAAGGATGTCTACTGGTCGGACAGCCCGAAGCCCATCGGCGTCTTCGGCGGTCACTCGGAGTTCGGCAATCCGCAGCGCTTCTGGGAGTTCCGCTCCCCGGGCCGCGGCTCGATCGACTTCGAGGAGATCATCCGCGCCCTGAACAGCGTCG
>JAPLCQ010000161.1 GCA_026392115.1 Armatimonadota bacterium
GCGTCGCACGCCCCCTGTTCAGGCGCCACTCCTGCCGCACCTTGAAGAGGAGGACCGGTGCGGCCGTGAAGAAGCCCTCCGGCGGCTGGAGGGCTGATACGATGGCTCGGTCGCCGCGCAGGGCACAGCCGCCCCACTCGAGCGTACGCGCCAGCTCCACGCGGCCGGTGCGCACGGCGGCGTCCCCGCTGATCCGGTAGGTGTCGAGCCGCATGCCCGTGCGCATGCCCATGTCCTGCACGCTGTCGCACGATAGCGCGAGAGTGGTGTCATCGGCGAAATGGGGCCGCGCCGACCAGGGCGTCTGCCACGGGGCCTCGGCGGGGAGGGCCAGGCGCTTGCCCGTGGCGAGCCGCAGGAGGGCCAGGCGCGACGCCGCCCCGTAGGTCACCACGACGGCGCCGAGGTCGCCCCGCCGGGCGGCGTCCACGCGCATCCAGATGAAGCCCGTCGCGCCGTTGTCGGCGCCGCGGGCGGCCCGATCCACAGCCTCGGCGAACGGCTGGGCCGACCGCTCGGCCCGGCGCGCGGTCTGGCCGCTTCGCAGGGCGGTGGCCACGCGGGCGATCACGAGCTCCATGGCCTCCACGGCCCGGGGATCGGGCCTGTCGCCGGGCGATGCGGGCGCGAGCTCGCGGACCCGTTCGACGAACCGCCGGGGCACGGGTTGCGCCACGCTCGGAACGTGGGCCGCCGCGAGGAGCAGCGCCGCGAGCGCCACCATCATCCAGTGGCGGCGCACGCTCACTGCCCCAGTTCGGCGCTCCGCTGGGCGGCGCGCTCCACGGCATCGATCAGGGCGGCCCGAAGGCCGGCGTGCTCCAGCGCGGCCAGGGCGGTGATGGTGGTTCCGGCGGGCGTGGCGACCATGTCCTTCAGTTCGGCCGGGTGGCGACCGGTCTCGATCACCATCTTGGCGGCCCCCAGCACGGTTTGCGCGGCCAACTGGTGCGCCATCTCGTGTGGGAGGCCGACCTTCACGCCGCCGTCGATGAGCGCCTCGATCACCAGGTAGATGTAGGCGGGTCCGCTGCCCGACAGGGCTGTGACGGCGTCCATGAGGCGCTCGTCGAGCTGGATGGCGGAGCCCACCGAGCGGAAGATGGCCGCGACCCACTCCAGATGCATATCGGAAGCATGGGCGCCCCGGGCGAAGGCGCAGGCCCCGGCATTAACCTGCGCGGCGGTGTTGGGCATGGCGCGCACCACGGCCACGGGCACGGGAATCTCGGCCTCGATGGCCCGGATGCGCACGCCTGCGGCGATGGAGATGAGAAGCTGGTCGGCGCGGACAGCATCGCGGATGTCGGCCAGGGCGACGGGCACCGTGTTGGGCTTCACGGCCAGCACCACGATGTCGGACTGCTCGGCGACCTGCGCGTTGTCGGCGGTGGTCCGCACGCCCAGCGCGGCGTGGATGCGCTCCAGATGGGCGCCGTGCGCGTCGCTCACCAGCAGCGCGGAGGCGGGGGCCGCGCCCGACTTCACCAAGCCGTTGCAGAGCGCGCTCCCCATGGCGCCCGCCCCAATCACCCCGATCCGCTTGCCCGACAACACTCCATCAGCCACTGGTCAGCACCTCCGTAACGAATGGGCCATACATTACCCGGAGGAGGAGTCGTGTCGGGGTCGCGGTGTCAAAGTGGGCCGAGGGCGAGGGACGCCGTTCGGTTCAGCGTGCCGCCGACGGCGAACATAGCGTCGTAGCCGATCCGTGCGCCGTAGATGGCGGCATCGGGCCTGCGGGCCAGCAGCAGACGCGCAGAAGCAATGGCGTCGTCATCGATGGTGTAATCACCGGAGTCAATATCGATGGACACAATCTTTCCGATATTGCCTTCCGTCTCGACCAGCGTGCGGATCACCTGCTCATACAGCCTTTGTCCTACGGCGGTGACGTGTCCGCGCGGGTACTTGCGCTACGGCATTCGATGCTCCTTTCCGTCCTGTGGCCGTCGGCGACGGCAGAGGTCCAAGCACTACATTACCATGGCGCGGTACCCTACTTGCGGGCCGGGCACTGTTGGCGCGATGCGTTAGAAGCCCGCCCATCGCGACAGCTTCAGGCGGGGCGAAGGGCGGAGGAGGTGACCATGGCAAAGCGTCCGTGGCCCAGGTGGCGGATCGTTCTGGTGGCCGGACTATGCGTGGCAGTCGGCGCGGTGGGGTTCTGGTGGGCGTTGGCCGGCTGGGCGGTCCTGGGCGATGTCTCAGATTCGGCGGCGCGGCTACCCGAGGAGTTGGCGTCCGCACGCCGCGAGAAGCTGCCGCTTGAGGTCGATGACCTGCGGCGCATACCTCCGGTGCCTCCCGAGCGGAACGCGGCGCCGCTCATTCGCCGAATGGTGGATGTCGAGACGCGGCTCCGGGCGGACAGAGCTGCACTGGCCGACGCCCTCAAGGCTCTTCGCCGGCCCGAGCCCACCAGCCGTGATCGGCAGACCGCTCAGCGGCGGTTGGTGCGCTGGGCAGAGATGCTCAGCCTCGCCGAAGCTGCGGCGCGGATGCCGGATTGCGACTTCGAGCGTCCGTTTGAGCAGGGACCGGACGTCAGCTATTCAGGCGCCGGCGCGTCCCGTGCCGCAGCCCAGTTGCTTGCCATCAGGGCGATTCTGGCGTCCGATGCCGGCAGGCAGAAGGAGGCCTTCACTGATCTGACGCGGTGCGGCCGGTTGGCGCAGCACGTGGGCTCTGATCCCGCGCTCATTCCGCTGCTGGTCCGCGTTGCGTTGGAGGCGACCGCTGATGCGGCCTTCACGAGGATCGTCCTCTGCCATATGGATGACCCGGTCACACTGGCGTATGCCGAACGGACGCTGTCGGCGCTCGGTCCGCTGCCCGACCTACGGTACTCGATCGGCGGAGAGGTGGTGATCAGCCGCGCATGCGTAGACATCGTGCGCAAGGGCGGCCGGGTGGGCGGCGCCTTCTCGGAGAAGTCGCGCAGGGCCGCTGTCCCGGCGCTCCTCTCAGCAGCCGGCAGCGAAACGCTCATGCGCGCCTGGGAGTCGCAGATCATCGCCTACTGGCGCCGTGCATACACCATCTTGCGGAAGACGCGCGAGCCCGGATCGACCGCCCAAACCGATGACCTGCGCAAGCTGTGGGACGAGGTAGATGCCAACCACCACAGGCCGTCGTACCAGTTGCTCGCCATGATCGCGCCGACGCTCGACATCGTGTCGGACAGGATCACAACCGCCATGGCCATGCGAGCGTTGCGAACAGGCCTGGTGCGGCTGGCGCGGTACCAACAGCGCCATGGGGGCTTCCCGCCCAGCCTCGCCGATGCAGGCCGGACCGCATCGGTGGACCCATTCACGGGCAGACCGCTGATCTACCGCCAGAGGGGAGCCGGCTTCATCCTCTATTGCGTGGGGCCGGATCGAAAGGATGACGGCGGCGATGCCAAGCGGCCAGCGACCGGAGGCATGGCGCCGGACATCGTCATCCAGTTCCCTCGGCAGCAGTAGCGCGGTACCCTACTTGTGTGCCGCGCACTGTCTGCGCGATGCGTAAGGAGCCCGTCCATGCTTGCCGGCCTCGCCATGCTCTTGCTGGTCGCCCAGACGAACCTCGCGGCCAACCCGACCTTCCGTTCCGGCGTCTTCGACCCGGAGAAGTGGACGCTCAACCGGCCCGCCGGCAACCGCGCACAGTGGGTGACCGACCGCCGGAACCCGGAAGTGAAGGGGCTGCGGCTCGAGGGCTCAGGGGCCGACTGGGCCGGGGCGACCGGGCGCCAGATGGCCGTGAAGCCCGGCTCGACGTTTACGGTGGCGGCCTGGGTGCGAACGTCGGGCGTCGACCCGGCGGCCTGCAACCTCTTCGTGCGCTTCTTCGGCGCGGCCGGCTTCCTGGGGCAAGAGGGCCCCGCCATACCCGCCGCGACGGCCCGGTGGAAGCTCATCTCCGGCTTGGTGCAGGCGCCGGACGGGGCGCAAACGGCCGACGCCTCGGTCCAGCTGAAGTCCAAGGGGACGGCGCTCCTGGGCGCGGTGGGGCTCTATGAGGGCGACGTCACGGCGCGGCTGGCATCGCTGCTTCCCATGCCCGCCCTGAACGAGCCGGTTCCGGTCACCGAGCCGCAGGGCATGGCCCCGGACCTCAACCGCAACGGCCTGCCGGACCGGCTGGAGCGCATCCTGGCCATCCCCGCCGGCGCGAAGTCGGTGCGGCGGACCCGAAAGAACACGACCTGCCTGCAGACGCCGGTGGGCTACACGAGCGACAACGACCTGAAGGTGGACACCGTGCTGGTGGTCAACGAGAGCCGGGAGGCCATCTCGAGCTGGCAGGCCATGGGCTACCGGACGCCCTTCATGG
>JAPLCQ010000090.1 GCA_026392115.1 Armatimonadota bacterium
AGCGGCGAAGCGCTCCAGCCGCTCCCGCCACGCAGTCTCCACCAGAGCCCTGCTCGCCATGTCAACCTCCATGCAAGTGATGGAGGCATTATCCGGATCCGAGACGGCGAAGGGAACGTGGGGATGGTTTGACGCTTACCGCTATGGAGCGAGTCTCCTCGTCCTGACGCCCCGCCTGCAAGTCCCGGTGCGCGTCTAGGCATGGCGACGACCGCCCCCAGGCCCGGCTGTAGACGGTCGAGCCGGCAGCAGGGCACGGGTGTAAGACCGCCCCGTGCGGCCGCCGACCAGGCCAGTTACCGCTAGGTGGCGTTCCACCTCGCCCCGGGCTCTGCACCGGTCGTCGTGGGGCACCCACGGCAGCGGAACGGTGAACCCAAGCGCAACGGGTGCGCCTTGACTCGGGTGTGTGATGTCACGCGCGTGTGCTTCTGGCGCGCTCAGCGACATCGTTGGCGCGGCCGAAGTGAAGTATAGTGTACGGGACCGGTTTCTGCAGTCTGACCAACTGCGGAGCCAGGCGGCAGTAACGCCAGCCAACAACTGCACGTTGCGGTCCCCTCCAGGACCGCCGAGGGTTACGGCATGCTCCAGAACACGAAGCCTGCGCTTCTGTTGCTCTTAGGTGCTGGTGCATCCATGGACTGCGGCGTGCCCGGCACGATGGACTTGACGAAGGGTGTCTGGCAGGCGATCGAGGATGCAACCGCGCAGCGGAGCGCTCACCTGTGGTCGGGGGACACATCGCAGCCCCAACGGTTGCGCAGTGTACTCGACCAAGCATATCCGCCAGCCGCGACGTTCGAGCATGTGCTACACGCCTTGGAGGCTTTGGCCAGCCTGTCGCGCACCTGGCAGCCGGGCACAGCATCGATGAACCGGATGGTCGAGGGCGTAGTGACAGGTGGAATGCGCTCTCATCTCGTGCCCTGCTATGATCCGACATGGGTAACGTCCGCGTGTGACGCGCTCATCACGCGCCTCGGCGAGTCGGTCCGCGCCAGCGGCCAGCGGATTGTTAGCCAGGTGAAGTGGCCTGAGGTTAGGGGCTTCCTCGAGGAGCTCCGCGCGCGATTCGATTTGTACGTAGTTACGACCAACTACGACACGCTGGTCGAGCAGGCATTTGGCTGGGGTGCCGCCGAGCAGGGCCTTGGGCCAGTCGGTGGCGAGACCGTGTGTCGGTTCAACAGGCACGTCACTCCGCCCCCGCGCCCTATGCACCTGCATGGGAGTGTGTGCTTCGGCTACAGGTGCAAAGGGCACGATCCCAACCGGTTTGCGTTCGAGGATGAGCCGGGGGACCTGTACCTGCATGACACGCCAGTGGCCGCGGCGACCACGTGGCTGCCGTCCGGCTATGGTGCCAACCAAGCCGGCCGCATTGGTGTGGTCGGACCACTGGTCACGGGACTCGAGAAGCCAGCCAAGTTGCTCGTTGAGCCGTATGCCTCCTACATGCGGTGGCGCGGCCCGCTCGCTAGCCGCTATGGGTATACTACGGAACACAAGACGGGTTCCGACAGTCGGACGAAACGCGGAGAAGGTTGCCTCCGCGCACGGCCTCGAACCGAAGCCGGACCTGGGCGGGGAATATGTAACCTGGCATCGTACCCGCTCCCATACAAAGCCGCTCGGTCACCATTGGCCGAGCGGCTTCTTGCTGTGTGTGGCGTTCACGCCGCTCCGCAGGGTGGCACCGACCAATCAGGGCGTCGGGACGAACGGGATGTCGCTCGGGAGCACTGGGACGGGTGTCCCGTCGGGCAGCGCGACTCCTCTGTCGGCGAGCATGGCCTCGATGGCGGCGATGTTGCGGGGATCGCCGGCGCTTGGCCCCAGGCGTACCACCCGTAGCGGAACAGCTTGGGACCCCTCCAGGTCCAGCTCGACGTACGGGACAATGCGCGACCCTGCCGATCTGTAGTGCTGAACTCGGGTGGCGGACGGTCCCGAAGGGCTGTAGATGACGCGGTACTCGCGTTCGGCGCCGCACTTATGATGCTTAAAGAGCATACACAGACTGGGGAACAACGCGGAGAACCAGCTAGCGACATCCGCCACGGCAGACTGCGCAGATTTCGTCAAGACCTGCATCGTGTCGAGATAGTCGGCAACGAGTTCGTCCGCAAGGCGCTGCTGTCGGCCGAGGTCGTACGTCACCCAGCACCCGATGCCGGAGACGTATTCCTGGAGTGGCGCACGCTCAATCCCGAGGACGCATCCCCGCCCCATATCTGCATAGCCACGCCACTGGCTCAGGTCATCGTCGACCACCGAGAAGCATACGCAGAACACGTTGGGTTCCGTAGACACCGACAGCGCCTTGATGGCGCTGAGCACATCGTTGCGCCAGCCAGTGGTGCTCGCCAGCATTCCGTCAATGCGACCGGACAGGATGTCTCGCCCATACGAGTACTCGCGCGTATCATTCATGAAGGCCACGGAGGATGCACGCAGCTTGGTAAAGCGATTAACGCCGGGGGCGCCGCCGTTTGTCGCCGCATCCAGGGTGTTGAGTGATGTGTAGTGGTAGACCAGGCCGTTACCGATGGCCAGTAGGCCCGGGTCGGCTGCGGTCACTCGGTCCCGCACCTGCTTGACGTACTCCCACAGAACGTCGGCAGGAGCCGATGCTGCGCTCACGCCTGCACGCCTGACGACGTCGCGAAGGCCGCGACGGCCTCTGGCGACAGGAACAACAGGAAGCCGACGTGCACGGCGTCCGGCCCCAGGTCGCTCCGAAGCTTGTCCCAGATCGTATGTATGTCGTTCCGGCTGACCATGCCGCTGAACCGCTGGTCCACCGCGTAGCCCGTCACTCGGCCGCCGGACTCGATGAGGTGTGACGTATCTGCGTCGGGATAGAGCGCACGAATGGAATCGGAGACCCTGTCTCTGAGCATAGGCCACCTCCTGTAGTGATACTACCGCACCAGAGGACCTGTCCGCTGCGTGGCGAATGTGCGCACATTCCGGCGCGAGGCCAGCCGGATGGCATTACGATTTGGGCCGCTCGAAGACCCTCGTGCGTGCCATGTCGAGCGCCTTCCCGGCGAGCGGGAGATCGTCGCGACCGAGGCTGTCCGTCGTCTTCCATTCCCTGCCGTCCTTGTGTATGCGGCGCCTCGCCATGGCGGACCAGCCGGTCGCCTTCGCACCGATGGGTACACTAGATGGTGTGCGCGCCGCCCAGCGCCGCGTCGCAGTCGTGCGGCGGGTCCGCGCCAAATCTGCCGATCGAGGTGATCCTGTGCCTGTCAAGAGCCCCGCCAAGAAGCCGGCTCGCCCCGTGCGCCGTTCGCCCAAAGAGGTGTTGCAGTTCTTCGTCGTCCTCGCCGAGAGCGACCCGCCTGTGTGGCGCAGGATACAGGTGCCGGCCGCCTACACCTTCTGGGACCTGCACGTGGCGATCCAGGATGCCATGGGTTGGTCAGACTGCCACCTTCACGAGTTCCGTGTTTGGAATCCGGGGGAGGGTGATCGAGTGGACATCGGGATACCGGACGACCAGGGGTACGGACCGCCGGTCTGCGCCGGGTGGTCGGTGCCGGTCTACCCGTATGCAGCTGAGTCCGAGCTGCCGTTCAACTACACCTACGACTTCGGTGATGGTTGGCGTCATATCGTGGCGTTGGAGTGCGTCACCCTCGTGGAGACCGGAGCCAAGTACCCCCGGTGCGTCGGCGGATCGGGCAAGTGCCCACCGGAGGACTGCGGTGGTATACACGGCTATGCCGAGTTCCTGGCGGCGATGCGCGATACGAGCCACCCGGACCGCGAAGCCCTCCTCGAGTGGATCGGCGGCTCCTACGATCCGGACGATTTCGATCCCCGGAACGTCTATTTCGACGATCCGAAGGTACGCCTGAAGCTTGCACCGGGACAGTAGACCCGCCTGATCGAGCCGACGATGCCGAAGCGGCCGGGGCGCGATCACTTGAGCAGCATGATAACGGACTCAGTCGCTCAGGCTGCGCGGTTACTCAGTCGTGGGGGGCACCCCGGGCCACCGTCGCCTCGAAGCGGAGGTTGGCCTTTGGGCTCTCCCAGACGATGGCCTCGCCGCCTTGCGCGGCATGGCCGCCGGCCAATGAGCCGCCCGTCACCTTGAGGCCGTCGGGCAGGCGGACGTGGACCGTGAGGCGACCGGGCTTGCGCTTCGGCGAGAGCCCGACCTCGCCGGTGACCTTGCCGGAGGACGCGTCGTAGCGCAGGGCCCAGCTGACCGGGCCGTACTCGCTCGCCCCGCCCGAGATGCCCACCGGGCCGCCGCTTCCCAGCCACTCGCGATCGGTCCCCAGGCCCAGGTGGAGGCCGTCGGGCTGCTCCATCACCAGCATATCGCGCAGGGCGCGCGCTACGGCGATGGGGGTCCAGAGGTGCTGGCGGTCGCCGGTGCATTGGGTCGTGCCGGGCTCCTGGCCGCGCTCCTCGCACCACGTGACAAGAGGAGTGGCATGGTTCAGGGTGGCCCGGAAGTAGCGGGCCGCCGCGTCGCCGTTGCCCCTGCGCAGGTGCGCCTCGGCCAGGTTGTCCAGCGTGATGGCCACCCACATGCCGTCGGCCAGCCAGCCGGTATGGATCGGAATGCCGCCGGGGCTGAGCCGGGCCTCCATGTGCGCAAGTGTTCCGTCGATGAGCGGATGATCAGCCGGCAGAAGCTCGCAGGGCGTCAGGGCGTTGAGGCTGCCCCAGAGGCTGCCGCTGGTGTTGCCCGCCACGCCGGGTATCCAGCGCCGTTCGCCTTCCGTGATGGCCCCGCGCTCCATGGCGTCCAGCAGATCGGCCTTGCCGGTCTGGTAGATACGCTCCAGCTCGGCGGCCTCGGCGGCCTCGGCGGTGTGGCCGAGGATGCGCGCCGCCTCGGCGGCCATGCCGTCGGCGTAGACGGCCCAGATGTTGTGCGGCGTGAAGACGCCGTACATGTCGTCGTCGCTGTAGAGGCCGCAGTCGCCGAAGCCTCGGGGCATGAGGCCGTAGGTCAGGGGCTTGGCGCCCGCCTCGAGGACGCGGCTGCGGGCGCGCTGCGTCTCGCGCCAGCGGCTTGCGGCCAGCATGCGCGGGTAGACGCCGGCCAGGTGCTTGCGGTCTCGGGTCAGGCGGTAGTGGGTCATGATGAACCAGGTCTTGAAGCCCGAGCAGCTCCACATGGAGTGGCCCCAGCCGCGGTTGTCGTCCCAGTTGCCGTCGGGCTCCTGCAGCGCCAGCGGGAGCCGATAGCCGCGCTCGGCCTCCTTGTGCAGGCCCAGCTGGTCCAGCGTGATGGCCGAGATGGCCGCCTCATGGGTGTTCGCCGCGCGGTAGACCTCGGTGCCCGGCACGGCGGCGATGTGACCTCCGGCCGCCGGCTCCCGCATGATGAAGAGGTCGGCCAGACAGGCCTTGTAGGCGCTCACGACGCCGGGGTCGGGGACTCTTACCTGTGCGGCGCGGCCGATCAGCTCTCGCCATTCGCGCTTGCCCGCCTCCATGTCGGCAGCCCAGTCGGCGGCGCGCAGGGCCGGCATCTCGGCGCTGAAGCTCAGGTAGGGCCGCACGATCCAGCCCGACGCCTTGCCGTGTGCGGGCACCGTCCAGGTCATCAGGAGGGTCTTGGCTCCGGGCGAGCGACCGTCGGGCCGTTCGGAGTTGGACTGCGCGCCGAGGCCCAGGAGGAGCAGCCGGTCGGCACGCTCGTTCCATCCGGCGATGATGTGGTCGGCGCCGCTGACGGCGGGCTCCATCCAGCCGGGGTTCTCGCCCCAGGAGCCGCTCTCGCAGCGGATCACGACCCGCTTCGGCTGGTCGGTGGGGTTCTCCAGCGTCAGGCGGCCCTCCGCTGCCTTGAGCCCGCCCATCACCTCCAGCGTCACCTTGCCCTCGGCGTCGTCGAACGTGGTGAGGACCGACGGCAGCCACCCCTCGCACCGGGTCCACGCATGACGCGCGAATCCGTGTCCCGCGACCTGCGGCGTGATGGTGAACGACCACTGCGTGGGCGGCGTCTTGAAGGCCGCGGGAGGGTAGTTGCGCAGATCGTCGTGGCTCCATGCCAGGCGCACCGAGCCGGGCTGCAGGTCCACCAGCGTGCGGCCGCTTGCGTCGGGCCTGCCCAGCGTCACGCGGTGCGGGGTGGCGAAGGAGTAGGCGAAGTCGATGCGGCTGCTGGCGGGCGTATCGGGCATGGCGGCGTGTCCTTGTGCGGAGAGTGCGAAGGTCGCGGCGAGCAGGGCTGCGCTCACCGTCGGTCGGGCCGGCGTACGTGGCATTTGGGCGCTTCACCTCACGCGGAGCGCCGAACCGGGGGCGCAAGGACCGCCGCCTTCCGGTAACCTAGGAGGGCGGAGGACGATGCCTCCAGGAGGTTTGAGCATGCCGCGTCTGGGTCTACTGGGTCTGACCACGCTATTGGCCGTCGCCGGCGGCGGTTCCTGCCTGGCGCAGGACATTCTGGGTTCATTGGCTGCGCCGCACCAGGGACGGAGCATGCGCGCCACCTCTTCGTTCCGCGGAGGCAAGGAGGGGAAGTACGACCCCGCCGCGCCGCCCACCAGCGACCGGACCGAGAAGAGCAACTGGGACAACTTCCGTGTGGCCCCGGGCCAGACGCACACCGTGATGGATGTGAAAGGCCCCGGCGTCATCACGCACATGTGGTTCACCTTCCTCGGTCCCGAGCCGCAGGGCTGGGCGCCGCAGGGCTCGGCGAACCACCAGGAGATGCTCCTGCGCATCTATTGGGACGGCAGCGACAGGCCCGGCGTCGAGGCGCCCCTGGGCGACTTCTTCGCCAACTGCTTCGGCCTGCGCCGCGAGGTGAAGAGCCTGCCCGTGGTGGTTGAGGACGCCGACTCCTACAACTGTTACTGGCGCATGCCCTTCCGCAGGTCGGCCCGCGTGGAGGTCGTGAACCAGAGCGCCAAGCCCGTCAACCTGCTCTATTACAACGTGGACTGGATCAAGCTCGACCGTCTGGCGAAGGATACGCCCTACTTCTACGCGCAGTACCGGCAGGAGTACCCCGTGGAGCAGGGCAAGGACTATGTGGCGCTGGAGACCACCGGCAAGGGCCACCTGGTGGGCATCGTCATGGCGGTGCGCATGCGGAGCCCGGCCTGGTTCGGCGAGGGCGACGAGAAGATCACCATCGACGGCGAGGCCGTCCCATCTATCCACGGAACCGGCACCGAGGACTACTTCGGCTCGGCATGGGGCCTCAAGACCACCGACACGCTCTACTTCGGCGTGCCCTGCTTCGACCAGTGGGGCATCGTCGGAGGCCATACCAGCGCGTACCGATGGCATCTGAACGACCCTGTCGTCTTCAACAAGGGCGTCAAGGTCGCCTTCGAGCACTGGGGCTGGATCGCGCCGGACGAGAACCCCGACCACAAGAGCATGAGCTGGAACGAGCGCCAGGACGACTACTCCTCCGTGGCCTATTGGTACCAGACCGGCGCTCCCACCTTCGCGGCCCGGGCGCCGGACGCCGCCGCGCGGGCCCTCCCCGGCCTGGAGCGGGTCACCGCCTACGCACGGGACTTCACCGCCGCGGCCTACCACGGCAAGGGCGGCGCCGAGACGCAGCAGCTGGACCTCTACCCCGGCGCGCAGCTCATCTACACACCCGCGCAGGCCGAGGGCGCCTGGGTCGAGATCCCCTTCGAGGTGAAGGCCAAGGAGCCGCTTGTGCTGGTGCTGAACATGACGAAGTCCTACGACTTCGGCCGCTACCAGGCGACGCTCAACGGCGTGAAGCTGGGCGAGCCGATCGACCTCTACAGCGAGAAGGTCGTCAACGAGGAGGTCCATCTGCTCAACTTCTGGCCCGAGGCGGGGAAGTACACGCTGCGGCTGGAGTGCGTGGGCAAGAACGCCAAGTCCGACGGCTACTACCTCGGCATGGAGTCCGTGCGCCTGCGCGAGCGGCGGCCACGCGTGCTGCAGTACGGCTTCGACAGGGACCGGGACTGGCGCAAGGACCCGGTGGTCTACCGGTAGGAGGGGATGGACATGGCTGATCAGGGCCCGGCGTTCCGGGTCGACTTCGGCGACGTGCGGGGCCGCATCCGCCCGCTGCACAGCGCCAACAACGGGCCGCTCTGCCTGGGCGGGCTCATGGACCTGTCGGACGGCTTCCGCGAACTCGGGCACCCCATGCTCCGGCTGCACGATTGCCAGTGGCCGGCCGACCTGATGGTCGACATCCATGCGGTCTTTCCCGACCCCGACGCCGACCCGGACGACCCGGCCTCGTACGATTTCGCCATCACGGACGACTACCTGAAGGCCATCGTCGACCTGGGCATGGGCATCGAGTACCGCCTCGGTTGCCGCATCGAGCACACCGCCCGCCGCCGCAACGCCCATCCGCCGAAGGACTTTAATCGCTGGGCGAGGGTCTGCATCGGGATCATCCGCCACGTCAACGAGGGCTGGGCGGGCGGCCACCGGTGGGGCATCCGACACTGGGAGATATGGAACGAGCCGGACATCCCGCCGGGCTGCTGGTCGGGCGACTGGGCCTCGTACTATGACCTGTACGTCACGGCCGCCAGAGCCATCAAGGCGGCGTGCCCGGACGTGCTGGTGGGTGGCCCGGCCTACGCCTACGCCAACGACGACCACGCCTTCGTCGAGGGCCTCTTGAGCGCCTGCAAGGAACGCGGGGCGCCGCTGGACTTCTTCAGCTGGCACACCTACGCGGGGCGCGACCTGAGCATCTGGGAGCGCCGCGCCCGCACCATGCGCGACCTGCTGGATGCCCACGGCTTCACCGGAACGCCCACGCACCTGAACGAGTGGAACTGCTGCCCTGACGGCGACTGGCAGGACTGGCCCACCTTCGCCCGCGGCCTCAACGGCCCGCGAGGCGCCTCGGGAGTGGCGACCAGCCTGGCGCTCTTCCAGGACCTGCCCATCGACGAGGCGTTCCTCTACACCGCCGACACGCTGGTCTACGGCCTCTACACCCGCGAAGGCGAGCGGCAGAAGAACTGGCACGCCGTAAGCGCCTTCAGCCGAATGCTGGAGACGCCCCTGCGAGCCGCCGCCGCGGGCTCCGATGCGGCGGCCGGACTGGGCCTCCTGGCGGGGCTATCGGAGGACGGCCGGACCGCGCAGATCATGGCCGGCCGGTACGTGGCCGAAGGTCCCACGCCTGCGGGCCTTTCGGTGACCGGCCTCCCCTGGACCGGCCAGACCCGCGTCACGCTGCATCAGCTGGACGCCGACCACGACCTGGCGCCGATCCGAGACACAATCGTCCCCGCCGGCGACCTCCGCCTGAACGACGCCCTGCCACCGGCGACGGTTAGGCTCTACAGGCTGACGCCCGCGTAGGTGCGACCGGCACACGGAGAGGCGCGGCGAAGCGCCGTCTGTGTCTGTCCGTGCGGGTCCTTTGCAGGTCGCTCGGCGGCCAACGGGATACGCGGCGGGACTGGCGGGCGTAATCTACTCCATGGGTAGGCTGGCGCCCACCATTGACTTCCTGCCTCGTGGCCGGTAGATTCTACGCACCGCAATGGAGGTGCCGACCCATGTCCACGCCTGTGCTCACGACCGACCTTCCGGGCTTGCCCCGTTTCGCCACCGGCAAGGTACGCGATGTCTACGACCTGGGCGACAGCCTGCTGCTCGTGGTCTCGGACCGGATTTCCGCGTTCGACTGCGTGATGCCCAACGGCGTGCCGGATAAGGGCCGCGTCCTCACCCAGATGTCGCTCTACTGGTTCCGCGCCCTGCGGCCGCTGGTGGCCACCCACTGCATCACCACGGACCTGGACTTCATCTGCGCCCGCGTTGCCGAGGCCGGGTGTACCGTGACCGATGAGACGCGGTCCATGCTGGCCGGACGCTCGATGCTGGCGGTTAAGGCCGAGATGTTCCCCGTGGAGTGCGTGGTGCGCGGCTACCTGGCGGGCTCTCTCTGGGGCGAGTACAAGGCGGCGGGAGGTCCCGGGCGCGACGCATTGGTGCATGAACTGGCGTTGCCGGCGGGCCTCCGAGAGTGCGACAAGCTCCCGGAGCCGATCCTCACGCCCAGCACCAAGGCCGAGACGGGCCATGACATGAACATCGGCATGGAGGAGATGCGGGCGATCGTCGGCCCCGAGACCGCCGCCCGGCTGGCCGAGGTCTCCGTCGACATCTACAAGGCCGCCGCCGACCGGGCCCTGACGCGCGGCATCATCATCGCCGACACGAAGTTCGAACTGGGCCTTCACAAGGGTTCACTGACGCTGGCCGATGAGGCCCTCACCCCTGATTCGTCGCGGTTCTGGGATGCCGGGCTCTACGAGCCGGGCCGCTCCCAGCCCTCCTTCGATAAGCAGTACCTGCGCGACTGGCTCACCGCGTCCGGATGGAACAAGGAGCCGCCTGCTCCCAGTCTTCCCGATGATGTGGTCCAGCGCACCGCCGACAAGTACCGCGAAGCCTATCAGCGGATCACCGGCTTCGGCCTGTAGGTTCCGTCGGGTTGCATCGTCTCCGCTCTGTTCAGGTGGGCCCAGCCCACGGAGGTTTTCGATACATGGTCAGGTCGTACCCAGCCCCGACGCTCTTGCGCGGGGTTCTAGCCGCGGCGGCGCTGTTCGCCGCGGCCTCCGCGATCGCCGGACCGATGACACGCGTCAGCACGGGCTCGAGGCCGGCGACCGCGTCATGGGCCGCGATGGTCCGCTCCGGCGTTGTGGCGCCCGTACAAGCTCCCGGCTCGGATGTCTGGTCCCGCCTCAATCGGGCATCGGGCGGCGACGAGGGGCTCTTCCTCGCGCCTCCGGCCTCGCCGGGCAAGGGCGTGCGCCCGCTCTCGCCGCAGGATGTCGGGACCGGTTTTCCCGGCGTTGATCGTCGGAAGTCGGGCACCGAACCGCCGGATTCCGTCGGCGCCATGGGGCCCGCCCACTACCTGCAGCTGGTGAACTGCCTGGCCTCGGTCTATGACCGGAGCGGGGCGCAGGTCGGCTCCAGTGTGTCGCTTGCGGCCTTCTTCGCGGCAGACGGCGGCTACCCGCACAACGGCATCGGCAACCCGCGCGTCATTTACGACCGGCTCACGTCGCGCTTCTTCGCCGCGGCGTTGGAGTTCGGCGACCCGTACGGCGCCAACAACCAGGTTCTCCTGGCCGTTTCCCGCACGTCGGACCCCACGGGCTCCTGGGACCGCTACGTGATCCCGGTGGGCGAGAAGACCGGCCTGAGCGATTACCCGACCCTTGGCGTCGACGCCGAGGGGGTCTACGTCGGTATCACCATCGTGGGCGCCTCCAGCGTCTACACACGCATCGCGGCCACCGCCAAGGCTCCGCTGGTGGCCGCTTCGCCCTCGCTGGGGAGTGTGTGGGTATCGGCGGACATCACCGATATGTACGGCACGCCCGTGCCCGCCGTGAACATGGATGCCGCACCGGTGGGCGGCCGGGCCTGGTTCGCGGCGTCGAGCACGGCGACCTACGGCAACTTCACGGTCAGGTCGCTTACCTGGAGCGGCGGCTCGCCGACTCTGGGCGACATGGTCACGGTCTCGACGCCGACGTACGGCGCCGCCGCGCAGCAGTTCGCACCGGCCCTGGGGTCGACGCATCCCATCTACACCGGGGATGATCGCATCCAGTCCGCCACTCTGCACAGGGATCGCCTTTGGGCCTGCCGCAGCGTCTCGCTCAACGTCAGTGGCGGCGGCGACCACAGTGACCGGCTCGGGGTCGAGTGGCTGTCGGTCGCGGTTCCGACCGCCACGCCCGTTCTGGCCCAGAACGGGCGCGTCTATGATGCCGGCGTCACCAACCCGCACTCCTACTACTGCCCGAGCATCATGGTGACGGGCCAGGGGCACACCGCACTCGCCTTCTGCGGCAGTTCGACCGTCGAGCATGTGGGCGTCTACACCTGCGGCCGCCTGGCAGGCGATCCCTCCGGAGCCATGCAGAGCATCACCCAGGTCGTACCGGGCCTGGCCTCCTATGACGTCCTCGTGGGCGCCACCAACCGGTGGGGCCATTATGGCGGCATCGGGCTGGACCCGAACGATGATATGACCGTCTGGTCCACCCAGGAGTTCGCCGCCGATACCAGCGTCTGGGGCACCTGGATCACGCCGCTCCGCGCACCGGCTCCCACCGTGGCCAGCCCCGGCGGCTCCGCACTGCAGAACACCGCGGGCGTGTCGCTGGATGTGACCGGCAGCGGGTTCTTCGACCCGGGTCCGGGCTTCGCATCCCGTCCCACCGCGCACCTGACCGGCGGAGCCGTCAACGGCATCGGCAATGTGACGGTCACGGTCCTGAGCTCCACGTCGGCCCGCATCACGTTCGATGTCGCCGACCCGGCAACGCCCGGCGCTCGGGACGTCGTCTTCACCAACCCCGACGGTCGGTCCGCCACAGCCGTGGCTGGCTTCACGGTGCTCGAGAAGACCAGGACCGCGACGAGGCTCTCCTCTCCGGACCGCACGGGCGTCATCGCCGACACGATCGCGCTGAAGGGCTTCCTCTACGTCGACGCCACCAGCGCACCCCTCGCCGGACGGACGCTCTCCTTCGCGGTAGCGGGCACTCACGTGGGTGACGCCGTCACCGACGCCGCGGGCGCCGCCGCGCTGCTCTGGACTATCACCGACGGCCCGGCCACCCGGACGATCACCGCATCGTTCGGATACGACCCCGTATACCGCGCCGTCACCACGACCGCCAAGCTGACGGCGCTGTCCTATGCGACCAAGGTCTACGTGATCGACCGCACCGCCAAGATCAAGACGTATACCGTGCTGAAGGCCTACCTCTACCTGCTGAACAACACGCCGGTGGGCGGCAAGCTCATGGCCATCAAGGTGGACGGAACGCTCGTGGGGACCGACACCACCCGCGCGGCAGGCTACGCCCAGCTCGGATACACCGTGGCGCTGGGAGCCGGGTCGGGCATTCGCGTCATCAGCGGCGAGTGGGCCGGCAACGGAGGCTATCTCGCCTCGGCAAACACCGGCAAGCTCACCGCCAACAAGGCGGACATCTACATCTGGACCTACGTACGCTCCGCCAAGCGCGGGACCGGGCACCCGCTCCGGGCCTACGTGCGCAGCCTGCCGGACTATGTCATCCTGCCCGGCAAGAGCATCACGTTCAGCGTCAACGGCACGGAGGTCGGCACAGGGGTGGTGGGCGCCGACGGTTGGGCGAACGTCGTCTGGGCCATGCCCGCGGACGAGCCGCTGGGCGCCCACACGGCCCGGGCAGCCTTCGCCGGCGATGCATGGTTCGTGGCGGGCGCCGGCACGTTGTCGTTCAATGTGGTTCCGTAGGCCGGGCCGCGCGGGGTCCCTCCGCGCACGGGTCTCGGTCCTCTGTCTCATGGCGGGCGCGGCTTCGGTCGCGCCCGCCGCTGTTTGTGCGGCCCCGCCGCTGGAACTTCGCACCGGCGACGGGTTGCGGCTGCGGATCGCCCCGGACGGCGCACTCCTCGGCGCCGGCGCAGACGCGGGTCCGGAGGCCATTCCCGGCGGCTTCTCGCTGGCGGACCGAACCGCCCGTCCCGCGAAGGGGCTTGACGACGGCTTCCTGCCCCTCCGAGGCCGCGCTGCGGGGGACGCTCGGGGCGTGGAACTTGAGCTGACCGGGGCTGACGGGGTTCGGGTGAAGGCGGCGCTCTCCGCCGCTGGCGCACGGGTTCTGGTCGACTGCCGGGTGGAGGACGCCTCCGGCCGCGACCGGGCCGTGGCCGTCCGCTGTACGGTGCCGCTACGCCGGGCCGACTGGGTCTGGTACGACGACGCCGAGGTCTTCCGCCGCGCCGTGTCCGGCGCCGTCTGCCGCCGCACCGAAGCCGTGATGTGGGGGGACGGCCAGTGCTCCCCCTACCCCTGGGCATGTGTCGGCTCGCAGGGCGAGGGCGTCAGCCTCGGCGTGCCGCTGGGGCAGGGGCCGCGCGTCACCGTGCTCGACTTCTCGCCCGAGGAGCAGGCGCTGAGGATCACCTGCTACCTGGGCCTCACGCCGGCCTACCTGAAGTCGCCCGGCGCCGCGGACTTCAGCTTCGAGCTCTACTTGCATGACCCCGCCCAGGGCTTCCGCGGCTCGGCCGAGAAGTACATGGCGCTCCATCCCGCGGACTTCGACAAGCGCGGCTCGGCGACGACGTATCTGGGCTACGGCTTCGATGAGACCTGCGATCCGCGCACCCGCCGCCTGCGCGTGGCAGGCATCGAGGTGGAGGACATCTCCGACTTCGGTGAGGCGCGGCCCACGGCGTGGCATATGCACGGCATGTACGACTTCCGCATGGTCACCGCGCCGGAGAAGCCGCAGCCCACCGACGCCGAGGCCCGCGTCGCCCTGCGCCTCCTGGCCCAGCAGGGCTCGACTACGGGCTATGTGCCGCCTGATGAGACCCTGAAGAAGCTGATGGAAGGCCCCGACGGGCGTATCCTCTACAACGGCGACACCCAGTACTGGCCCGCGCACACCGGCTACAACAAGACCGACGCGCCGGGATGGGGCCTCAACTTCCTGGTCTGCGAGAACCCGGCCGTCTCCGAGTCGCTGTTCGATCAGGCCCGGATCACGCTTGAGAAGGCCGTGGCGCGGCCCGGCTTTGCCGTATGGAGGTCTCTCGTCACCGCCGACGCGTTTGCGGGATTGCGGTGCCTGAACTGCCGGCGTGAACACATCGGGGCCTCCACCATACCGCCCACCTACGGCGCGGGCAACCGGGCCATCGGGCTGCACGATGGGGCGTGGGAGTTCCAGCGCCGGATGCATGAGTTCACCACCCGGTTGGGATTCGCCACCTCGGGCAACGTGGGCCACGCGCTGGTGGCCTTCTGTGCGCCGTTCTGCGATGTGCCCATGCTGGAGGGCATCGGCGAGCTGGGCCGGTCCGACCGCACCGACCGGTACCTCCGGTTCATCGGCGGCGGCAAGTCGTGGCGGCTCTGGCGCGCGCCGCGCCCGAGCGGCAGGGCAGAGGTGCAGGCGACGCTGGACAGGTCGCTGGGCAGCGGCTTCTTTCCGCCCGTGGGGAGCATCGCCTCGGCCCAACGGACGCTTGAGCCCGTGCGCGACCTCTATCGCCGATATGTGCCGGCCATCGAGCAGCTCAACGCCGCAGGCTGGCGGCCCGTCACGCACGCCTCGGCGGCGTGGACCGTGGGCGGGACGGCGCAGGCGACGGGGGCCGACGCGCCGTCGCCCTGGTGCGAGAGGTTCGGCGAGGCGGCGGCCAGTGACCTCCACTTCACGTTCCGCAACCCCATGCCACAGGCGGCATCCGGCCTTGTGCGCCTCGACCTGGTCGCCCTGGGGCTGTCGGCCGGTACGGAGATCGGGGCGTGCGACCTGCTGCAGGGTCTCTCGTCGTGGCGGCGCATCGACCCTGCAAGGTGGGAGGTGGCGCTGCCTGCGCAGGGCTCTGCCGCCTGCTGGGTGGGTACGCGGGCCATGCTGCGCGCCCATGCCGCCCGCCTGGCCGAGGCGACACTGCGCCGTGCCGCTGATGCCGCGGCGGCGGCAGGGCAGGAGTGGGCCGGCGAGGCCCGGAGCGTGGCCGCCGCGCTGGCCGCCGCGGGAGGGGATGCCGCCGCGTTGCGGGCCGCGGCCGACCGCGTGGCGCCGCTGCGGGCCCGCTGCACCGGCCCGGCAGCCTCCGACCTGAACAAGCTGCTCACCCGCGCCCAGAGCGAGCTCGCCGCCGCCACGGCGCCGTGAGACGCAGCGCGGCCCCATCCCAAGGCGGCAAGAGGGATGGGGCCGCTCGCATGATGCTTCGGATGGTGCGCTACGGCGTGGGATAGCCGGTCAGCGGGCGGTACCAGATGTTGCGGAAGCGGACCAGGTCGCCGTGGTCCTGCAGCGTCAGCGGACCGACGGGCGGCTGCGGCTCGTAGCTGGCCAGGGTTCGGTGCTGCGTGGGGCCCTGCAGCACGGTGTTGTGGTGCAGGACGACGCCGTTGAACATGACCGTGACGCGGGCGGGGCTCACCAGCGTGTCGCCGTCGAACCTCGGGGCCACCCAGATGATGTCGTAGCACTGCCACTCGCCGGGCTTGCGGCAGGCGTTCACCAGCGGCGGGTACTGGCCGTATATGGCGCCGGTGGTGCCGTCGGCGTAGGTCGGGTGGTCGTAGCAGTCCAGCACCTGGATCTCGTAGAGGCCCATGAGGAAGACGCCGCTGTTGCCGCGGCCCTGGCTCTCGCCCTTCACCTCAGTCGGCGCCGCGAACTCGACATGCAGCTGGCAGTCGCCGAACTCAGTCACCGTGTGGATGTCGCCGCCGCCGGGAACCACATGGAGGACGCCCGCCTCGGCCTTCCAGCCAGCGGGGCTGCCGTCGCGGCAGGAGACCCAGCCGTTGAGCGTCTCGCCGTCGAACAGCACGACGGCATCGGACGGCGGGGCGCCGGCGGTCGCCTGAGTGCTGGGCGTGGGCGGGGTAATCACAGGCGGCTGGGGGCGCTCGCCACCGTGGACCCTGAAGCCGATGCCCGGCAGGACCGGGGTGTCGTCGTAACCGATATTCGCCATTTCGTGCTCCTTTGCTGCCGCCTTCGGGGCGGCGGTCACTGTCAGTCCGCCGGGCGCGGGCCAGGCTCCAGCCCCTCGTCGGAGGCGCGGCGAGCCACGCGGACGGTCATGTCGCCGAGCACGCGCATCTGGCAGGAGAGGCGCGAGTCGTCGTCGATCTCGTGCTTCTCCAGGGCCTCGCGCTCCACGTCGCTGATCGGCTCGGTCTCGCCTTCGAGCGCCTCGACGCGGCACGAGGTGCAGAGCCCCCTGCCGCCGCAACGGTGCAGGATGTCGATGCCCGCGTCTTCGAGGGCCAGAACCAGCTTCGTGCCGACGGGCGCCTCGATGACGCCGAACCCTTCAACGGTGATCTTGGCCAATGTGTCGCTCCTATGCTCGGGTCAAGCCGAGCGCTTGAAGATGGGCTCAACGCCCTCGGACCGCCGCATCAGCCGGTCCGGATCGGGGGCGGTCCACTGCGCCGTGCGAGAGGCGATGCCCAGCGCCAGGTCGAAGAGGCGCGCATCGCCGGGCGGCAGCAGGGCCGCGACGGGCAACGAGAGCGTAAAGGCCAGCGCGTCGGCGGCCTCCGCCTCGTCGTCGATGGGGTGGTACCAGCAGTTGCCGTACTTGCGCTCCTCGCCGGCGCTCCAGGGTCGGCGGGCCAGCGACTTGAGCGCCAGGATGCCCATATCCCGCCGCCCGGCCTCCGCCACGACCTCCTGACCGAACCCGCCCCGGTGCCAGCAGACGTAGTTCAGCGGGAAGAGCACCGTGTCGAAGTCGAACCGGGCCATGGCCTCCAGCGCGACCTCAACAGAGTGTGCGGAGAAGCCCAGGAACCGGGCCTTGCCCTCCTGCCGCGCCTCTGCCAGCACCTCCAGCGCGCCGCCCGGGGCCGTGGCGCGGTCCAGCTCGTCCATGCTCGCCAGCCCGTGGAGCTGGTAGAGGTCGAACCGGTCCGTCTGCAGGCGCCGCAGCGACTGCTCCAACTCCGCTCGAGCGCCGGCACGCTCCCGTTCGCCGGTCTTGCAGGCGAGGAAGGCCGAGTCGCGCAGGCCTGCCAGCGCGGGCCCCAGCTTCTCCTCGGCTTCGCCCGCGCCGTAGCTCGGGGCCACGTCGTAGTAGTTCACGCCAGCGTCGTGGGCGCGGCGGACGATGCGGTTGCACTCGGGCTGCTCGTAACCCATAAGCACGATGGCGCCGAAGCCGATCACGGAGAGCTCGGCGCCGGTTCGTCCCAGCTTGCGGCGCTCGGGCGCACCGGCCACGTTCGATCCGGTCATTATCTGGTCCTCTCTTGCGTCTCGGATGCGCCCATCTCCGCCTTGACCGCGGCCAGGTGGGCGCCGATCTTGCTGCCGGCTGTCACATCCCAGAGCGTGGTCCGGCTGCGGCGCATGGCCAGCACGGCGCTGATCCAAGTCTGCGTCCATCCGCTCTCCACGGCCCACGCGCCCCAGCCCGCGTCGGCGTTGGAGGCCCAGTAGCCCCAGCCACCCACATCGAAGGCACGGAACCATACCCCGTTCAGAGCCGGATGCGCCTTACTCCGGGTCTGAGCGCGGCAGAGAAAGCCCGCCAGGCGGTCCTCGGCCTCCTTGTAGTATGGATCGCGCGTGGCGCCGCAGGCTTCGTGCAGGCCCAGGAAGGCGAAGTTGCAGGCGTAGAGCAGGTCGGCCGCCGCATCGTCGTTGGTCTGGATGATGGGCGTCTCCGCGGTGCCGTAGGCCTCGTTCGATCCCGGCGGCGGCAGGTTGTTGGCGGGCGCGCCCAGCGACTCCAGGATGGCGCCGGAGGGATGCATATGGGCCAGCAGGTCCCCGGCCATGCGCCGTAGCCAGCCCCGATGCTCCGGCGTATCCTCGGCGCGCACGAGCCAGGCCAGGCAGAGCAGCATCCGCGAGCGCTCGAGCTGTGCGCTGCCCACCCACGCCCACCGGTCGGGGTAGGCCTCCATCATCTCGCGGATCGCCTTCTCCGTGACGCGCAAGAAGGGCGTGTGGCCTGTCCGAGTGGCGGCCCATAGGCGGCAGGCCCACATGTAGGACTGGTAGTGCGGCGAGTAACTCACCGTCGGCGCGGCCTTGTAGGCCTGCCATCCCTGCCGGACCAGGTCGGGCTGGTCCACCCTGTCGGGCTGGAAACCGCGCGGTCCGGTGAGGCGGTCGTTGGCGAAGAGCGCCTGCAGGATGCGCCGGTCCCACCGCTCCGTCTTCAGCGCCGAGGCGGCCAGGCACATGCCCAGGATGGCCCGCGCGTTGTCGTCGCCGTAGTAGACGCCGTAGCCGTCGAGGTTGCCCCAGTAGAGCTTCACGTCGTTCCATCCCAGCAGCCCGAAGGCCGGGTGCGACGGGTCGGCCCGGTCTCCGCCGGCCATGATGGAACCCACGTACCAGTCGCCGATGCGGCCTCCGATGGCGGTGAGCTCGCGGTCGTTCAGCGCGAGCCCGGCCATGGCCAGCGCGCCCGCAGCCTCGCCGTTGCAGTCGCCGCGCCGCCACCAGCGGACGGGTTGGGCTCCGTCCGGCTCCACGGCCGCATTGAAGCCCTCCAGCAGGCCCAGCGAGCCGTCGCCGGTGGCGCGGGCGGGCGGAGCAGGGCCGATGCGGTCCGGCCACGCCGCCGCCGGGCCGTCGTAGATGCGGGCCGCGTCGGCGTCCAGCAGCATGCCCTCCCACGCCGACGTCGGCGCATAGCGGCCCGATGCGAAGCGGCTGAGCGAGGTGGTCGCCACCACCGTGCCGGTCTCGGCATCGGCGTAGAGGAGCGGCGCGGCGTCGGCGGGTAGCCCGAAGAGCGCCTTGTCAAAGCCCGCCACCCGTGCCGCCACCAGGTCGGCCCGCTCGACCGCGGCCGGCGCGTAGCGGAAGTTGTGCAGCCCCAGGATGCGGAGCTTCGGCAAACCGGGCAGGGCCTCCGAGGCCACCACGGCGCGGCGCCAGCCCGCGGTCTGGGCCGCGCCTACGCCCACGCCGGGGCCGCGCTCGGGGTACTCCAGGAAGAGGCGAACGCCGCGCTCCGATGCCCGGGAGGCAAGGCCCTCCGGGACCTGGGTCCTGGCTGTCGGGTACCCGTCGGCCAGCAGCAACAGCGAACCGCCGTTCGGCGCGGCGGCCAGCGCCGGACCGGCGGCGTCGAACCGAGCAAAGCGATGCTTCATACCTCTGCAGATCGCCCTGTAGAGGTCGTTCTCGGCTCGGCAGACGAACACCAGGCGCGGCGGCGGGGCAGGAAGGGTCATCATGGCTGGCTTCCTTTCTATCCGAATCCCATGGAGCGCATCTTCGACCGGAGCGCCCGGGCGGCGCCCACCGTGCGGCGGAAGGCGGGCGTGTCCTCTCCCACATACCAGAGGGAGGTGACCGCTCCCTTCATAGCCAGGCCGACCGATGCGCCGTCGGGCTTGGCTCGGCGCATGGTGTCGTTCCAGAAGTCGTAGACCAGGCAGACGCCCGGCCCGGCCGCCACATGCACCGTGCGGTTCACCGTGGGATCAGCGTACTCCATGGGAGCGATGCCCGGCTCGTACCGGAAGGTCCAGCGCGACATGGCGGGGGTGTCCCAGGCCACCACGGTCTGGCCGCCCGCAACGCCGAAGCGCTGCACCGACGCGCCGAAGTCCGTGCGGCACCCGGACGGCGTGCCGGACTGGCGGCAGACCTCGCCCAGGACGGCGGCGTCGACCTGCTGTACGGCCTCGCCGTCGCCGGGTGTGTAGTGAAGGTAGATCACGCGGCCCTTGCCCACTCGCGCCTCGGAGATCAGCGCACGCTTCCCGCAGCGGACCAACGAACTGCCGGCGGTCGTCGTGGCCAGTGCGCCCAGAGCCTTCACGTCAGCGCCCAGGGGTAGCGCCGAGGCCCAGCCGCCCTGCGCCCAGGTCACCGGCTCGGATGCGGGCGTCCCGCAGGCGATCCTGCCCAGACCCAGCGCCGGTCCGCCGCCGGCGATGCCGAAGCGCACCGACGCGTCCGTTCCGCCGTACTCGCGGGTATCGCGCGTGGGCACGAAGCTGTGCGTCACCAGCACGCGCCCCGGCTTGGCCTGCAGCCAGCGTCGCAGCAGCGCCAGATCGCCCACGCGGGCCGCCCAGGGCGAGTAGGCGACCACGTCGTAGCGGGGTAGGACGCGCTCAAGCTCCACGCTGTCCCGCAGGTCGAACACGAGGTGCGCCCGCGACAGGCCGACGGCGAGCGTGTGCGGCTGGTCGAGCCTGAAGTAGACGCTGCCGCAGGAGCGCGCAGGCGGCGTCTCGGTGACGCAGAGGATGCGCGCCTTGGGCCGCATGGGCCGCTCGGTTACCGCTTGCCGGAAGGCCAGCGCCTTGGCCGCGCCGTCGCGGAAGCGGTTGAACTGCGTGGGGTTCTTGTCCGGGCTTCGCATCTGCTCCAGCGTGGCCTCGTCCAGGAAGTCGTTGTCGAAGTCATCCATTCGGCCCGCCGCCGCCAGCGCGTAGACGCCGTTGTAGGCTGGCCGCCAATCGAGGTAAGGAGCGCTGTGACCGCCTGCGCCCGTCTCCTGGATGATGGAGAGCCTGTGCCCGGCGTCGGTGGCGTCCTCGCGAAGGCTGGGCAGGCTGGCGTAGCCGGCCTCGGCGGCGAAGCCGATGCAGCCGAACCACTCAGGGAAGAGGTTGCCCACGCCCGCCGAGCGGATCAGGTAACGGTAGTCGCTCGAGCCCCAGCTGTCCTCGGGGTTCGGGACGATCCAGAGCGGTTGGCCGCCCCGCGAGCGGTAGTGGCGACCCACGCGGTCCGGCAGCTTGAGCCACTCGTAGGAGCGCAGGTAAAGGAACAGCGTCTGCCGCACGCCGCGCCGGGCGTCGGTGTCCGCAGCGCCCGGCGGCGTGAACCGCGCCCAGTCCGTCAGGCCCAGGTCGGCGGGCTTCGGGGCGAACCCGTTGTGCTCGCGGAAGTAGTCGGCGAAGCGCACCACTCGGGTGCGGCCCTTGGAGACCACGTGCAGCCCCTCGTCGAGGCCGCTTAAGTCGTCTCGGAAGGCCTTCACCATGGCGTCGGAGTAGCCCCAGGGCGCGCCCATCCACGGGAAGGTGTAGTCCACCACCATCCAGGTCGAGATGCCCGCGCTGATGAGCGCGTCGATTCGGTGCTTCTGGGCCTCGAACACGGCCGGATGCGCGGCGGCGTAGGTGTGCTGGAAGTCCCAGCCCGTGCGCGGGCCGGGCATGGTGTTCAGCGAGGTCCCCGCCAGGTTCGTGTCCCAGGCGCCGCGCCGCGTGAAGGTGCGCGTGTAGCCCGAGCCGAAGGTGCTGTAGGCGATGACCGGCACCCCCAGGGCTCGCATTCGACGCACGTGGTCGGACAGGCCGGGGCCGACGCCGGCAAGGGGCGTTCCCACCGGGCCGAAGAGCTGGGCGAAGCCTGGCGGAGTGAGCTGCAGAGCCGGGTCGCCGAAACGGGCCTGGTCGAACGGGAAGAAGGCCCGCCCGGCGGAAGGCGCGCCCTGCAGCGCCGGTGCGGGACCCGGCAGCGGGGCCCAGCCGTCGTCGGCGGGGCTGAAGAGCTCGATGGGCGCACCGGTTGACCGTGTCAGGCGCACGTTGTCGAGATTGAAGGTGGCCGAGCCGCTGGATGCCTCGATGCCGATGGCGGAGATCGTGTCCCAGTCGTGGTCCACCGAGGCCAGCTTCCACTTGCCCATCTGCGGCCGCTTCACGGTGATGTGGACCCAGGCGTCGCGCGGCTGCTCGTCCAGTTTGCCGGTCCAGCAGACCCACCGGTTGTCCGTGGGCTCCACCAGGTAGAGGGCCAGGTTGCACCGGTCGCTCCGGCGCACGCGGAGGTCGAACTCCAGGCCGTCGACGCGCCTGACGTCCTGTCCGGGCGGGAAGCCCTGCCGCACGGACCAGAAGCTGGGTTCACCCGGCCGGTCGGTGAACTCAAAGCGCAACGCGAATCCCAGCTTGTTGCCGGGCGCCACGACGTCTCGGTCCGCGTCGATTACGCCCACGTCGCCGAAGCCGCCGATGCCGTTCAGGACGGTCAGCTCATCCACCGAGTAGGCGCGCTCGGCAGGCTTCTGCGGCGAGGCGGGGCGGATCGGCGCAACAGTCAGCGCCAGAGCAAACGCAAAGAGGGTCGCGAGTCGAGTGTGCATGGCCCCTATTGTGAACCACTCCGCCGGTCGCGGGCAAAGGGGTCCCGCAGGCGGTCGGTGACGTCAGCTTATGGATGCCGCCAACGGGTTCTGAACGCGCACGCCGCCGAACTCCTGCCCGTCCTGCAGGTCCTCGGTCAGTAGAAGGGAGCACCCCATCATCCTGGCGGCCTCCACAATGGCGGCATCCCAGTAACTGATGGCCCAACGGTCCTTCGCGGCGAGGGCTGCTGTGACGAGCGCCACTGAGGTTGCCTGGACCGGGAAGCGAAGCCATGACGCGATCAGGGCTGCGGCATCCGAATGGGCGAGGCGCGAAGGCGAGGACGGGCGCGTTGCCTGGACGTAGAACTCCTGTAACACCTGCACCGAGAGGGCCAGGTCGGTTTCGTTTAGCAGCGCACGTGCAGACGCCGCCTTGGCGGACTCGCCGGGATCGACGCTGACCGCGTAGAGGAGGATGCTCGTGTCAACGAACCGCATCGCGGCTGTGAACCTCCTCCCGACTGAGCCGGCCTGAAGCCGCTGGCCCCATCCCCGAGGACCGCAGACGCAGAAGGACGTCGTTCTGCTCCCGTTGCATGCGCTCGAATGGTGTCTCCTCGTTCACGATGCTCTGCACAAACGCCCGAACCAGGGCCGAAAGCGTGGTTCTGCGCTCAGCGGCGCAGAGTCGAGCGCGGAAGTAGAGGTCGTCATCCACTGTGACTGTGATGTTCTTCATAGAATCACAGTCTACCCGCGCGCTCAGGCAAAGACAAGGGCCGCCCGCGGAGTGCGGACGGCCCTATCACCGGCACGAACAGGGGCTGCTTAGCGGCCCGTCGCCATGGGAGGCGCGGCCGTGCTGGCGCCCGGCGGCGGCGGTACGTACCCGCCGCGCACGTTCTTGGCGCTGGGTGGCGGACCGAGCGTTCTTTCCTGCTCGGTCAGCTTGGGGCCGCAGCCGGCCACGAAGGCCATGCCCGCCACGCAGAGCGCCCAGAGCGCGATCTTCTTGCGCTGCATGCTGACTCCTTGCGTGCCTCCAGCCTACGGCTCGGTCGAACCCGGCCAAACCACGGGGCGCTGGCGGTTGTCGGTCCAGTTGGACGGCATCCGGTAGCTGCGCATGGCGCCCTTGGCGACGAACTTGCTGTGGCCGTCGGCGTAGGTGATGTTGGTGCCGTCGTGGTTGGGCTGCCACGGATTCCAGGTGTGGTACCGGATCCGGTTCAGGCCGTCGCAGACGCCGCCGTCAAGGGTGGGCTCGCCGGAGCAGCCTTCCCAGTCCATGTAGATACCCGACGAGAAGCACTCGCTGAGCAGGGAGACCTTCGCCACGCCCTCGGGTGCATTGCCGACCTTGGCCAGCTTGTTCCAGCCCTGATCGTAGTTGTAGAAGTACTCGGAGTAGCAGTAGGAGAGGCCGTTGGCGCCTGACCATCGGTCATTCTCGGTGCCGCTGGGGCACTGAAGGATGGCCTTGTTCTTGATGTACGGCTGCATGGCGAACGTGAAGACGCCCGTCCAGTCGTAGGTGCCGGGCCAGACAGCCCACGGCCAGCTCTGGCCGGCGCCGTTGCCGAAGCGAACGCCCGGCAGCGTCTCGTCGTAGTCCTGCGCGTACATCATGAAGCCCAGGCCCAGCTGCTTCAGGTTGGACAGGCAGGAAGTCTTGCGTGCTTGCTCACGAGCTTTGGCGAAGACCGGGAACAGGATCGCGGCCAAGATCGCGATGATCGCGATCACCACCAGGAGCTCGATGAGCGTAAAGCCGCGCTTCTGCGTACCCTTGCTCATGTTCATCCTCCGAACGATGTGATAGCCTGCAGTGGAGGTCTTCGCCCCGGGCAAGAGAGCCAGGCGGTTGGGACTCACCATCAAGCACCGATTTGATTCACCTCGGGCACCGGATGTTCCTGCCGCGCGTCCTAGAATCTACGGCGATTTTCGTGCGGGGTCGACGGGACCGTTGCCGTCGCCCGGCCCGCCCGGCCACACTGCATCCCTATGGCGGCAAGAGCGAGACCCAGGCGCACCGATCCGCAGGCGGAAACGCCCGGGGAACTGATCGATCGGTTGGTCCGGCTTCCGGCGCCGGCGCACCTTGCCGCGCGCCGCAAGCTCTGCCGCCTGCCTCGCGAGGCCGTGGAGCAGCCCCTCATCGCCGCCCTCGCCGCCGCCGGCCACTGGGCCACCATCACACGCCTCCTCACCACCGCCGCCGACGTGGGCGGCGCCTCCCTGCAGGAAGCCGTCGTCGTCATGACCGCGGGCCGAGGCTCCCGGTGCAGCATGGCCATTCGCGCTCTGGCGGCGTTCGAGGAGCCCGATCCGTGGGCGCCGCTCCTGGCCCTCCTGCACGCCCGCCGTCGGCTTAGAGCCGCACGTATGGCGGCCGAGGCGCTTGCCGCCAAGTACGGCGCCGCGGCCATCACTGAAGTGGTCTCCGCCGCCCGTATGGCCGATGGGCGTCTCGACGATGCCATGGTGCGGCCGCTCACCAAGCTCGGCGGCCCTGCCGCCATGGTGGATCGCATCGTGGCCAATACCCGGATGGATGACGCCGCGCGCGTGGCCGCCCTGGTGGCCATGGCCTCCCTGCACCGCCGCTACGCTCGCTTCGACGTGCAGCGCCATCTCGACCGCCGCGCGCCCTCAAGCCGGGAGGCAGCTCAGACCGCCGAGGCCTTCCGCCGCTACGCCACGCTGGGCCGCGCAGTCGCCGCGCCGATCGGCGACCTGTTGGTCCGCCCGGCGATGCAATCACCGACCACCCAGCCCGACCGCCTGCTCCGGGCCGCCGACGCGCCCGAGGAGACCGAGGTTGCGGAGGAGGGTGGTCTCCGCGGCCTCTTCAGCCGACTGGGCCGCCTCCTGCGCGGCGGGTAACGCCCTATGCTTGCCTGGCTGCGGCCGCCGCAACCAGCATCGCCCTCACCGCCTCAGTCCGGGCGGCATCCAGCGCCGTCTTGCCATGCTTGTCTTGAGAGCGCGGGTCGGCTCCGTGCGCCAGCAGGAGACGTACCATGGGCTCTTTGCCGCAGTTGACGGCTCGGCGGAGGGGTGTCTCGCCCTTGGCATCCGGCGCCTCGATATCGGCGCCTGCGGCCAGCAGGGCCTCGGCGATCTTGATCATGCCGCGTCTGGCTGCGGCGTGCAGCGCGGTGATCCTGCCCGGTCCTCCGGCGGCGATGACGTCGGCGCCGTGCTCGATCAGAAGCTCGACGACGGCGCGGCCTTCGGCTTCGCGTCCGGGCCACTGCGCGTTGGCTGCACGGTACAAGGCGTTGTGCCCCAGGCTGTCCAAGGTCTGCACGTCGCTTCCTACCTCGAGGAGCAGCTCCACGCGCGGCACGTCCCATCGCCCGGCGGCCTCGGCGAGGAGCGTCCGGCCCGTGTCGGCTTCGGTGGCCAGGGCGGGCCGCGTGGTCAGGATGGGACGCAGCTCATCGAGCGGCAGCCTGTAGAGGTCGCGCAGCGGATCGGAGAGCCCGGTCGCGGCGCCGATGAAGAAGTCGTGGAGCGCCTGGCGTGCGGGCTCCGAGATGCCGATGGCATCGACCGACGCGAACATGAGGTCGAGCCATGCGTGCGCCTCCGGGCTGCCGATCGGCAGGTGGGCATGGCGGCACCGGAGGCTCTGCTTGCCGCGTCGGGCAGTGTAGTCGTCCGGGCCGCCGAGCTTCTCGGCGAGATAGAGCGCCAGGTGTTCCGTGGCGCGGGCGAGGTCCTTTGGGAACATAGGAGCCAGAATGGGGTCGCCGGCCACGCGGTCGTGGAACGCGGCGGAGAGCCGCCGACAGGCTTCCATGCCACCGATCTGCTCGAAGAGACTGGTCTGGGGACTGCTCATTGCGCCTCCTCATATGACCGCACCTTGGGCAAACCACGTGCCACAA
The DNA here is from genome assembly GCA_026392115.1 of Armatimonadota bacterium. Taxonomy (GTDB): domain Bacteria; phylum Armatimonadota; class Chthonomonadetes; order Chthonomonadales; family CAJBBX01; genus CAJBBX01. The sequence goes on from JAPLCQ010000090.1 coordinate 26,490, forward strand.
GGTGATCGCCAGGCAGTGGCCGGCCGAGTAGGCGGCGCCGACCAATCAGGCGCGCGCTACTTCCGGATTCGCACGACCGCCACATCCTCAGGCCCAAGACTGATGGAGTAGATGGCCTTGGGCGGCGCTTGCCGAACGGCCAAGGTCCCTGAGCCGACGTCCAGAGAGGCCTCCGCGCCGCCTCCGCTGTATGCCACATCGACGGTTCGCTCCGCCTTACCGTGGTTGGCCAGGCTGATGACGGTGTCGTCCGCCTGCCGGGCAGCCACCCAGGAGACATCCGCCGCCGGCTGATCCGTCCCGGACGCCGTCACCGCCACCGGACCCGACGATGCGAGCCCCCGAACCAGCCCTGCGAAGAAGCCCAGCGGCGACTTGATCCCGTTGAAGCCCTCCATCATGTACTCGGGCGTCGACAGGTAGACGGTCCCGAGGCCATACCGATGGCGCAGAAGGACGGGATGTCCCGCTCCGTCGTCTGCCACCACTTCGGCGGTGGTCGGCTGCACGTCCTGCGCTACATACCACGGCCCGAGCATGTCGACCTCGGTCACTCCGGCCACCGGCAGCCGGCGCACGATCCGGTTCGGCGTCCAGTTGCGGCGGGTGGACATCAGGGCCTGCGGCACCTCGTCGAAGTAGCTGCCCATTCCGATAGTGGCGCCCAGGAACGTCGGGTCCTGCACGAAGTCCTCCCTGTGGCGCATCTGACAGGCATTCAGGTAGAGGGAGCCGCCGCCTTTCACGTAGGCGCGGAGCGTGTTCAGCAGCCTCGGCGTCATGTCGACATCGGCCATCAACACGACGGCGGGGTACTGGCCGAGCCTGGATGCCTGTATGTCGGATGAGACGATGTCAAACGCGCCGGCCGGTGTGGCGGAGAAGTAGCCGGGGTAGAAGCGGCCCTCCTCCTTCCACCAGTCGGGCTCGGCGCGCTCGCACCCCGGCAGCAGGACATCCAGGAAGGCTGCCAGCATGGTGTCGGACCGTTCCGCCGGCAGCTTGCCCCAGATCGTCTGGTGATCGAGCCAGTCGCCGTGGAGGTGGCCCGGCGCCCATCCGTTGTCTTTGTCCACCAGGAGCGCCAGCGGGACCATGGGGCGGAGCGGCTCCGGGTGTTGCCGGGCAAAGTCCCAGAAGCCCTTGAGTTCCCGGCCCCACGTGGCAAGCTGGTAGCCGCCGCCCGGCTTGCGAGCGAGCAGCGGCTCCGTCTGCTGAACGGTCAGGACGCGCGCACCCGAGCCGTAGGAGAGGTACAGGCAACGCCGCAGCGATGACACCGTGTGGGCGCCGGTAGGCTGCGTGTAGTCGCCTTTCCAGAGCTCCTTGTCCTCGCCTGGCACGCGGCCGCGGTACCAGGGCGACACCCAGACACCCCACTCCTTGCCGAACTGCCGTGCGCCGCCGCGCAGGTAGGCCAGCTGCATCTCGGTGTTCGGCAGTGCCTCGAGCAGTTCGGCCATCACGACGTCGCCGCCCGCCCGGAACCCGCTATGGTGCAGCGAGACGCACAGGTTGGGGCAGTATCGGATGCCCGGACCGTAGGCGTGGTAGACCCGCGCGATGCGGGCCAACTCGCCCTCGAAGCTCCGTCGCCCGCCGGCGCGATCCGTGAACCGGTAGATGCCCGGGATGCGCGTGCGGGCGCTGACCCGGAACGCGCTCTGCAGCAGGTCGGCATCCATCTCCTCGGCCTGCAGCCCGACGAACAGGGGCCCGGCTCGACGGGATATCTCACGGACCGTCGCTGCGCTGTGGAGCTAGGTCTCGGTGTCGCCGCCGTACTCGTTGCCTCCGAGCTTCCAGACCCGCCCGAGGCCGCGCCGCTGGCTGATCATGAAGCTCATCTTGCGCCGCACGCATGCGTCTGCGTCGTCCATGATCGTGTGCTTGTCGTCCCACGGCGCGGGCGATGTGGGGTCGCACCACTTGGGGATCCAGACGAAGTTGCCCACGCCCAGATCGGCCAGCGCATCGATGAACTCGGACCCGTGGGCCGCGCCGCCGACCAGCAAGGGCACGGGCGGCGGGTTCGGCCCGGCTTGGAGCGCCGATGCTGAGAGGAGGCATAGGCAGCAGGCGGTCAGCATCGGCGAGGTACGTCGCATGGCGCATCGGCTCCAGGGAGGCGGTTCAGGTGCGGCGGCTAACGCCGGGTGGCGCCCAGGGCCAGCACCGGCGCGATCTCGTCCAGCGTTCGGCGGTCCAGGTTGAAGATGGTGAAGCCGTCGGCCTTCTCCTGCCGGGCCGCCTCGATCTGCCGCAGCACCTGCGAGGCGTTGAGGCCGGGCGCCGACGCGCCGATGCCGGGGTACAGGGGCCCGCCCACCACCGCAGGCCGCTGCGACCGCACCCGCGCACGGAACTGCGGCGTGGAGGCGTTGTAGTCCATGGGGCAGACGAAGTCCAGCAGGCCCCGCTTGGCCCAGTTGGCCCAGTCCTGGCCGATCTCGTCGCGGCAGGCGGGCCAATTCGGGAAGACCGCGGCCGAGATCTTGATGCCCGGCCGCACCGCGCGGGCGCCGGCCGCCACGGCCTCGACCAGCGCGGTGATGTTGGAACGGCGGAACTCCAGGTAGGCCTCGCGGTCGCGGCCGTCGCGCAGCACGTCGGCGGGCCAGGCGGCCACCTGGCGGCCCAGGCGCGTCTCGAACCGGGCCCGGCAGTTGGCGCAGAAGCAGTGGTTCGAGTCCGGGTAACGGATGTAGTCGAAGTGGACGCCGTCCACGGCGTACTTCCGTGCCACCTCCACCATGGCGTTGCGCTCCAGGTCGCGGTTGCGCGGATCCGAGGGGCAGAGCCATGCGCCTTCGCGTCCCTGGGTGTCGGCCTGCAGCCGTCCTTCGGCGCGCAGGCGTGTGACGAAGCTCTCGGGCGCCGCGCCCAGGTTCCAGTTCACCTTCCAGACGTGAACCTGCAGTCCGTGCTTGCGCGCCGCCGCCAGGCAGGCCTCGATCTGGTCGCCCTGGGTCTTGCACGCCTCGGAGACGGGCAGGACCTCGCTGGCGTAGTCGGCGACGCCGCCCCAGAGCATGTTGGGCAGCACGGCCGTGAAGCCCGCGGCGGCCAGCTTGGCGCAGGTCTGCTCCCAGGTGTAGCCCTGCACGCCGTAGGCCGAGTGGCACCAGAAGGCGCGGAACTCGCCGTGCTTCCCCGGCATCGCGGCGCCGTGGGCGGCTTCGAGGGCGGCGTGGCCCTTCTCGGCGGCCTGGATCGCACCGCTGTAATACCGCTTCCTCAGCAAACCCGACGCCTGCTTGAAGAGCCCGTCGGCCGCGGCGATACCATTCCGCGCCTGCGCGGCCCCGGGGCCGGAACCGGCCAGCGACAGGATGCCCCTGCGCGCCGACGGCAGGTCGGGCCAGTCGCCCAGGACCTGCGCCTCGGCAACCGCCGCCGCCGCGGCATCGCTCATGACGGAGGGCTGCAGGGCGCCCAGCAGCGCACGGAGCAGCGTCCGCTTGCGGACAGGGTCGTCGTCCAGCGCCACGTGCGTCATGAACGAGCCGTTGCGCCCGATGAGAATCGCCGCGTCGTTGTTGTACTTGCCCGTGCTGTCCAGCCAGACGGCCGCTACTCTCGTCGCGGTTTCCCCGGGGGCCGCGCGCTGGATGTTCCAGCTGGCCTGGTCCGTGAAGGGCGGGGCGCCGGGCAACTGGCCGACCACAGGCTTGATGGTGCTGAACTGGCCGGGGTAGGCGGCCTTTGTCCACCCTGTGTTCATGACGCCCAGGAGTTGAGCGAGGAACGGGGGCAGGGCATAGAAGGCCGCCACCTTGCCACCCGCCGCGACAAAGTCGCGGATGGCCCGCGCCTCGGCCTCGCCGATGGTCGGGTTGTTCGGGTAGACGGCCAGGCGCCGGTCGGCCAGCATGCCCGCCGCCACATCGGTGTCGTCGATCCCGCCGGCGTCGATCCCGGCCGAGCGCAGGAGCTTGACCATGCTGTCGGCCGATGAGCGATCGGCGCCCGGAGCGGTGCAGCGCACCACCACCGTGGCGGCGGTCTCGGCGGTTATTGCGCCCAACTCGACGCGCGTGTCCACGGGACCGGCCTTCCAGAAGCCCACGCGCATACCGTCGATCTTGCCCCAGCCCGCGGGCGTATCCTCGGGCACGAAGGAGGAGCGGTCGAGGCGCACGGTGGTCCAGTCGCCGGCGCCGGCGTCGAACTCGCCGCCGTACCAGCCCTCGCCAGATCGGAAGTAGAGCGTACAGGCCGAGATGCCCGAGGTATCGCCCACCACGCGAATCTTGAAGGCGATGCGGGAGGCGGCGCTCAGGTTCAGGCGGAGGTCCCTGTCCCAGTACGCCCTCTGGCCCTTCTGCGACATGCGGCAGGGAAGGAGCAGGTTGCCGCCGGCGAGGGCCACCGGGCCTGCGCACTCGGAGGGACGCCATGCCCGGGCGGCAAGGGCGGCGTCCCTGTATCCCATGGGCTCCACCTGTACGGCCGGCGGACCGGCGAGGGGCGACGCGAGCGCGGCAAGCGAACAGAGCAGGGCGACGGCGAACATGGGCATCTCCCGGGTGGCCGGACGGCAGCGGCCGGATTGGGAGAGTATACGCGATCCCCGGAGGCTACGGCGCGGCTCAGCGCTCCGGCGGCGCGGCGGAGGCCCGCACGAGCAGCTCGACGGGAGTGTCGGCGCTTGGGGCCGCGGGGCGCACGAGCGTGTCGGCTCCCGGGCCGCCCTGGGCAGGGCGGACCAGCGTACGCGCGGCGCGGGCCACCTCGATCCGTTCGTGCAGGGCGGGTAGCGCCTCCATGGCGGCGCGCTGCACCAGCCGCTGAGCCTCGGTGCGAGCGGTCTCTTCGGCCAGCCGCTCCACATGGGGCAGGGCGCGGGCGTCACCGATCTCGGTCAGGGCTCCGATGACGGCCACGATGAGGTCGGCCTCGCGCCGCCGCTTGGGCGCCTTGAGCGTTCGGTGCAGGCAGGCGCGCTGGGCGTCAGAGAGGCATCCTGCGTCCGATGCCTTGAAGCGAGGCAGCAGGCCGATCAGCGCCTCCTCGGCCTCGGTGCGCATGTAGAGGTCGCCCTCCCACAGCGCTTCGGCCAGGCGTCCGGCCACGGTCACATCTGTCACTTCGCCCAGGAAGCGCATGCGCGAGGCAGACCGTCCCCGCCGGATGGCGTAGACAACGCCCAGTCCGCATGCCAGGGCCAGCGGGATCCAGATAATACCGGGGCTCGGTTCCTCGGTGACGATCGAGACGCTCTCCGTCGGCGCAATGGGGCTGTTGGGGTTCCCGTTGGGCGACCAGGCACGAGCTTCGACGGCGACCTCCGTCTGCCGCGTGGAGCGGTACGTGATGAGCGTGGTGAAGGCCACGGCGGCCACGGTGGCAAGGAGGGCCGCTACCAGCGCACGCATCGTGCGGTTGCCGGACCGAAGGCCCGCGGGCGGCTGCTTCCCTTTCTCGCCCGGCGTAGGTATCCCGAAACCGGTCATGGCGTCTCCTCCATAGTGTAGACGGACAGGTCCATCGCGGCGTTTCGGGGCAAGCGGCGTGGCCGGCGCACCCGCCGCCGTTGACCTCATTGACAGTGCTGTCAATGACGTCAAGGGCCGTCGCGCCCTGGACCTCGCCGACTACCTGACCCGCCCGTAGCACAAGGTCACCGCCGCGGGCTTCTCCGTTGTGCGTATCTCCAGCCCCTCGTCCATGAGCGCGCGGCCCGTCAGCGTGCGCACCGCGCCTCCGTCCATCTCGTCCACCGTGTAGGTGGCTGCCGGGTCGAGGCCCCGCAGCTTCACGCGCAGGCTCGCGGTGGGGCAGTCGGCGCGGCGGAAGGCCTGTACCACGCCGCGGCCCTCCTCGGGCAGGTCGAACTGCCAGGCCATCCAGGCGTCGTTGGCCTTGCTGTAAGGGGTCAGCGGCCAGTAGTCGCCCAGTTGGCACGGGCCCACGCGCCGCCACTCGGCCACCATCTTGCGGAGCAGGTCGTAGTCTTGGTCTTTGCGCCGCGTGTCGACGCCCATGGTGAACTCGGGCGACATCTGGCTGCGGATCAGATATTTGTCGCACGTTAGGAAGCCCGTGCCGTGGAAGGGGATCCAGGAGGCGACGCCGTAGGTGTGGCACTGCTCGCCCACGGGTTCGAAGGTGTAGTCGCTGCGGAGGAGCGGCACGGCGCGGCGAAGGGTCTCCAGGTCGTTCCGGCGGCCTCCCGAGGCGCAGGAGTCGATGAGCATCCCCGGCCGCCGGCGCAGCAGGTCATCCCAGTAGGCGAGGTAGCCCGCCACGTGGCGCATCTCGGCCACGCCCTGCCGGTCGTCGGCGTCGTCCGATTGCCAGTAGCTGAGCGGGTCGATGTTGAAGTCCTGGCGGTAGAGGTCGATGCCCTGATCGGTCATCAGCTTGTCGATGTGCTGCGCCAGCCAGGATCGGCACTCGGCGTCGCCCAGCCGTAGCAGGCCGCCCGCCTTGCCGCCGATGACCCACTGCGGACGCTGCTCGGCCAGCCATGTGCCTGCCGCCACGCGCTCGGGCTCGAACCAGACGATGGTGCGGATGCCCCGCTGCCGCGCCCAGTCGCTGACGGCCCGGATGCCCTGGGGCAGCGGCTCGGCTCCACCTCCCAGGTGCCGACCTTGGGCCAGCCGTCCGGGTCGCAGGGGTACCAGCCAGCGTCCTGCCACCAGAACTCGGGTCGGACGCCCTGCTCCAGGTAGCCGTTGAGGAAGCGCTGCTCCTCGGCTCCGTTGGTGATGATGCCGGGGTAGTGGTTGCCGTTGCAGGCCGACAGCATGGGCTTGATGGGCTTGCCGTCGGGGCGGGGAAGGTTGTGGGCCACCATCCAGCGCCGCCAGAGGTTCTGGGCGCGGTCCGGGTCGCCGCGATGGAACAGGAGCACGCCCATGGCGCTCCGCAGCTCCTCGCCGGGCTCCATGGCGAAGCGGGTCCGCTCCTGCCCGCCGCAGACGCGCAGGCGGCCGGAGGCGTCGCGCACGAAGTCGGCGGACCACTGGCCCGCCCAGCCGATGACCGCCAGGGCGCCGCCGCCGGGCCAGGCAAGGCTGAAGTAGGGCATGTCGCTGTTGGTGGGTCGCCCGCCCTGCGTGGCTACATGCCGCGACGCGCCGGGCGCCATGGGCTCCACGATGGGCTCGTAGTCGTTGGCGGCGCAGATGCTGCCGAGCCAGCGGCGCAGTTCCAGCGGGCCCTTGCCCGGACGTTCCAGCCTGACGTCGAGCGAGCGAACCCCCTCGATGATCGGCGACCGTGCGCCAGACCGATTGCGGAAGGCCAGCGTCCACTCGACCACAGGATAGTCGCGGTAGGTGACGGCGGTGCAGACGGCTTCCAGCCCCGGCCCCGGCTCGGTGAAGGTGAGGGTGTGTCGAGTGCGCCCGCCGGGCAGCGTGGCCGTTGAGGTCGCGAACTGCCAGGTCGGCAGAAGCTCGTCGGACGGCGCGCCGCCGTAGGTGAACGAGAATGGTAGCGCGTAGGCCGTCCGCGCCGTCGGCGCCTCGGTTGCCACGGGCAGGTCCCCCAGACGCACGGTGCGGCCGTCGGCCAGGGTCGCCACGGCCTCGGCCCAGTTGGCCTGGTCGCAGGAGATGCCGTCGCCGGCGTCGCCCGCTTCCAGCGTGAACTCGGAGGCGCCGGAGAGCGGCACGTCGATGCCTTCGGCAGGCCTACCGCAGGTGATGGTGTCCGACCGGTACGCGCGAATGCCGCCCACGCGCACGCTGAAGACGACGGTGCCGCCGTTGGCGTGGTCGTCGATGCCGACGCGCGCCGTGAGCCTCTCGCCGGGACCGGGCAGCCGCACCACGACCTTGCTCGGAGCGTGGCAGTAGAGGCCGTGGCCGTAGTCCACGCCACCGATGCGGAGCGGAGCGCCGCCCCGGGCGTTCAGTTGCACGGGGCCGTGGTTCGCCAGCACGGTGAGCCCCGCTGGCGGGGCGACGGGCGCCGCTTTGCGGGCGGGCGCCGTCGGTCGCCGGAGATGGGCCGCAACCCAGCGGCCGGCGTCGGCCATCTCGGCCGGAGTGGGAGGACAGACCGGTCGGGCGGGGCTCATGGCGAGTAGACCTCCCAATCCTGCGATGCATGGAAGCATGGGCGCGTACCTCTGCCGCAAGGTTCGGCATCGGGTCGCCACTCACCTGCACGAAGCGACCGATACGCGCGACCCCGACTCCAGCGCTGCGGTGGCTTTCCCGGGCCTTTGGGCCAGCCGGAGTACCAGGGTGCGGCGCAGGAGTCGGGGCCCTTCGTTCCACTCAGGGCGACGTCAAGGACGGCCCGGTGGCGGGCGATGGTCGCGCCCCGGCCGGTCGTCCTGAACGAAGTGAAGGACCCCGACTCCAGCGCTGCGGTGGCTTCCCCGGGCCGCAGGGCCAGCCGGGGTACCAGGGCGCGGCGCAGGAGTCGGGGCCCTTCGTTCCACTCAGGGCGACGTCAAGGACGGCACGGTGGCGGGCGATGGTCGCGCCCCGGCCGGTCGTCCTGAACGAAGTGAAGGACCCCGACTCCAGCGCTGCGGTGGCTCTCCCGGGCCGTTGGGCGTGCCGGGGCACCAGGGTGCGGCGCAGGAGTCGGGGCCCTTCGTTCCACTCAGGGCGACGTCAAGGACGGCCCGGTGGCGACTGACGGAGGCGGCCAGAGTCGCGCTTCATCCGCCGCAGGGCGCTCTATCGCGACATGCGGCGAATGGGGGTATCACAGTTTGAGACCAAGACGCTGGAGAGAGGCAGGCAAGAGGGCGTCGCGCAGGGCCTGAAGACGGGATTGCTTGAGGCCCTGGAGCTTGGCCTGGAGCTACGCTTCGGCAAGTCGGCGTTGGGCCAGATGGACGAGCTCAGCCGCATCGAGAGCGTGGAGACCCTGAAGCGCGTGAAGGACGCCCTGACCACCGTGGCCTCGCCGGCGGAGCTGAGGAGCATCTACGCTTCATAGGGACGCCGAGGTCCGGCCGCCTGCGCCACTCGCCGCGGGGAGGTATCCTCCGCCCGCAAGGTGAACCTTGTGCCGGAGGAGCTACTACCCGTGAAGTTTCAAGTGATGAGCGCGCTATGGGTCGGCCTGATGACGGCGGTGGCCAATGCGGGCGCCCAGACCGGTGAGCCGGAGTGGCCCGAGTATCGCGGCCCGGCCCGCACCGGCTACGCCGTTGCGAAGGGCTTGCCTGCCGCCTGGAGCGAGACGAGCAACGTGGTCTGGAAGACGCCCATCCACGGTCGGGGCTGGTCCACGCCGGTGGTCTACGGGCAGCGCCTCTGGCTGACCACGGCCACCGAGGACGGCAAAGCCATGTCCGTGGTTTGCCTCGACCGGCAGAACGGCAAGGTGCTGCTGGACAAGGTCCTATTCCAGCCGACATCGCCGGGCGACTTCAATCCCACCAACAGCTGGGCTTCTCCCTCGCCGGTGGCGGGCCGCGGACGGGTCGTCGTCCACTTCGGCATGCATGGCACCGTCTGCTTCGACAACAAGACGCTGGCACAGCTATGGCAACGGACCGACCTGAACTGCAACCACATGGTGGGACCCGGCTCCTCGCCGTTGCTCACCGGCGACCGGCTCTACCTCACCTATGACGGCACCGACACGCAGCGCACCTACTGCCTGAACCTCACCACCGGCGCCACCCTCTGGATGGCCGACCGAACCAGCGGCCCCGCCGCCTCGGTGGCATTCGACCGCCGCAAGTGCTTCAACACCCCTGTCCTGGCCACCTACCAGGGCAAACAGCAGCTCATCTGCCAGGCGGCCATGGGCGTCTTCGCCTACGACCCCGCCACGGGGCAGGAGATCTGGCGTGCGCGGCACGGCGGCTACTCCAACGCCTCGCGTACGCTGGTCGATGCCGAGCGCGTCTATGTCAGCACGGGCTTCGACTCGTCGCATATGCTGGCCATCCGACTCGGCGGTAGCGGCGACGTCACGGCCACCCACGTGGCGTGGGAACTGGACCGGGGCATGCCCAGCAAGCCCTCGCCCATCCTGCTCGGCGACCGCATCCTGGTGATCGCCGACTCGGGCACGCTTACCTGTCTGGATGCGGCCACCGGCAAGACCGTCTATAAGGAGCGCCTCACCGGCACCTACTCCTCCAGCCCCATCCTGGCCGACGACCGCATCTACCTCTTCAGCGAGCAGGGGCGCGGCTACGTGCTGGACCCCGGTCCCGCGTTCAAGGTGATCGCCGAGAGCGAGCTGCCCGAGGGCTGCATGGCCTCGCCCGTCGCCGTGGGCAAGACGCTCTTCGTGCGCACCAAGGCGGCCGTCTACCGGATCGAGGCGAAGTAGCCTACCCGGCCCACTCCCGCACCACGGCCGCCATGGCGTGGACGTTCTCCTCGGGCACGTCGTAGAGCAGGTAGTCGCTGGCGGCCACCATATGCATGCGCCCTCGGGTCTCCTCCAGCACCGTGGCGGTGGCGCGGCGAACGTCGTCCGTGGAGCCCTGGAGCAGCAGGTCCAGTCCCACGTTCCCGCGGGTGCAGATGGCGGGGTCCAGCTTGGTCAGTGCGTCCGCCATGGAGACGACGTTGCCCACCGGCGGCGGGCTGAGGGTCTCGAAGAGGTCGATCCCCATCTGGTTGTAGAAGCCCAGGGTGAGAAACGGCTCAATGGGTGAGCAGATGTGCGAGTAGATGAGCAGCCCGCGCTCGTGCGCGATGTCGGTGACCTGCTTGGAGAAGGGCACAAGGTAGTTGCGGTAGTAGGCCGGGGAGATCATCTCCTTCGCGGGCCCGCCAAGGAAGACGAAGTCGGCGCCGCCGGCCGCCACGGCGTCGATGATCCGCGCATCCAGCTCCACAATGCGCTCCATGATGCGTCGGGCCTGCTCCGGGCAGTCGTGCACCAGCAGCGCCGTGTCCTTTGTGCTGGGGAAGCAGAGCAGTTCGTAGGGCTGCATCGGCCACTGCACGTCCACCGCAGCGGCGTCGCCCACAGTGGCCACCACAGACCGCACGTACTCCGTCACGCGGGTCAGGTCGGCATCCAGCGCCGCGTCCACGTACCAGGCCAGCGCATTCAGCTCCTCGGGCGCCTCCAGAGCGTACTTGGTGAAGTAGCCGCCGCTCGGCTCCTGCATCATCGTGCGGGTCAGCGTTCCGGTCGGGGTCTCCAGACGCTCCGTGCGGAAGGTCCGCTCGCCCTCGCGGCTCTCGTCGGAGAGCATCCAGCGCAACTGGGGGCTGCACTCCCCGAAGTCCGGGATGCCCACGTTGATGAGCGGGAGGATGTCAAACCGCGCCACTGCGGCCAGCGTGTCCTCCAGGGCCGTCTCCCAGACGCTCCGCTTGCCGGCCAGCTTGGTATCGAACCCGGCCCCGCCGCCGATCTGCGGTGAGCAGACGGGCGGTCCGCCATGGGTGACGGCACGCTTGAAGGCCTCTCGGGGGGTCATGTGCAGCCTCGAACAGGTGGAGTGCGGCCCGGCAAAGGCCCGGACGCCACAGCCAGTGTAGCAGCCGACCGCACGGAGCCGCGCGGACGCGGTTCCATAGAGCGGCGGTAGCCGACCCGGAGGCTCCTGCCTGTGTGCGGGGCCTCGACGCGCGGTACGGATCGCCGATCCCGCATGCCGACGGGACCATGGTCATGCGGTCGTCCATCGAGGGCGAGCTGGAGTCGAAACCGCGGTCGATCAGCCCAATCACCCGGAGCGCGGAGGCTATGTGCGCCGACGGCGTCCCGGCGGTGTGAGGTCGATGGGGCGCCCGCGGCGTTGGCCATGGAGTGTGCGACCACGCTGATCCGCTACTCCGGCGCCGCGTCCGCAGGCAGGGGCGCGCAGGTGAGGCCCAGGGTCTCGGCGATGCCCTGGAGTTGGGTGCGGGCCCGTGCCAGGGCGGCTTCGGCATCTCCGGCGCCGAGGCCAAGGATGTGGTCCGGCGTCATGTCCAGCGTGGTGCATATCTGGATGAGACGGCTGGACGGTATGTCGATGTAGCCCACCTCGTACTGCGCGTAGGTGGAGCGGGTCATGCCGAGGACATTAGCCGCCTGGACCTGCGATAGCCCTAGTTCGGACCGGCGTGCGATGATCCGCTTGCCGATGGCTTGCCTCGTGCGGGCGATCTCTGACATCTCCATGGGAACCTCCTCCTGGCGACACGCTGTCACCGGCGTCGTTACTTGTTCCGCCCCACCCTAGGAACGGTGCAGGGCGCACAAGTGTACACTGGCGCGGATGTTAGCTGTATAGTCAGCCGGTACCGGAGGCTGGGGAGGCTGCATGGAAGACCGGACTGGGTTGGAGCTGGTTGTTGCCTGTCGGGACGACGAGGCGGAGCGCGTGGCCAGGAGATGGTCGATGTACTCGGCGAGAATCTGATCGTCATGAGTCCTGCTGAGCGATTCCGCGGATTCGCCGAGTCCCGTTTTGGTCATCATCGGGGCCACGAGGGGCTGAGTCCTGCTGAGCTGTCCTGTTCGCTGTGTCACTGTTAGTGTTTGGGTCATCCGACTCCCTCCAACAAAAGGGGAGCCCGTGAGATCACGAACTCCCCTGATGCTGTTGTCGCCGCTAACGGCGGTGTCACTGCCGGATAAGGGTTCGAACCTTAGACCTGCTGATCCAGAGTCAGCCGCTCTGCCAACTGAGCTATCCGGCAACGCGACTGTCATTTTACCGTTCGGCGCGGCGCTTGTCAACCGCTACCCGCCTGTCACTTGCCGCCTTTGGCCGCCTTCTCGATCCTGGCCCAGGTGTCGCGGAGGGTGACGGTGCGGTTGAAGACCAGGGCGCCCGGCGCGCTCTCCTTGTCGACGCAGAAGTAGCCCAGCCGCTCGAACTGGTACCGCGTTCCCGGCAAAGCCTCGGCGACCGACGGCTCCACGTAGCCGCGAACCACCTTGAGGGAGTCTGGGTTCAGATTGTCGAGGTAGGTCTGGCCGGGCTCGACGTCGTCGGGGTCGGGCTTCAGGAAGAGGTGGTCGTAGAGCCTCGCCTCCATGGGCGCGGCCGTGGGGGCCGCCACCCAATGGAGCGTGGCCTTAACCTTGCGTCCGTCGGGGGCGTCGCCGCCTCGGGTGGCGGGGTCGTAGGTGCAGCGAAGCTCCACTATGGCTCCGTCGGCGTCCTTCACCACCTCCTCGCAGCGGATGAAGTAGCCGTTGCGCAGACGCACTTCGCGTCCCGGCGATAGGCGGAAGTACTTGGGCGGCGGCTCCTCGCGGAAGTCGTCGCGCTCGATGTAGAGCTCGCCGCAGAAGGGGACCCTGCGCGTGCCGGCCGAGGGGTCCTCGGGGTTGTTGATGACGTCCAGCTCTTCGACCTGGCCCGCGGGGTAGTTGGTCAGCACCACCTTCAGCGGGTCGAGCACGGCCATGACGCGCGGCGAGGTGCGGTTCAGGTCCTCGCGGACGCAATCCTCCAGCGCCGCCGCGTCGACCATGCTGTCGGTCTTGGCGACGCCGATGCGGCGGCAGAACTCGCGAATGGCCTCGGGCGTGAAGCCCCGGCGCCGGAGCCCCGCGAGGGTGGGCAGGCGCGGGTCGTCGTAGCCGCTGACATAGCCGCCGTTGACCAGGTCGATGAAGCGCCGCTTGCTCATGACGGTGTAGTAGAGGTTCAGGCGCGCGAACTCGATCTGGCGCAGGTGGTAGATGCCCAACTCGTCCAGGAACCAGTCGTAGAGTGGCCGGTGGATCTCGTACTCTTGCGAGCAGAGCGAGTGGGTGACGCCCTCGATGGAGTCTTCGAGGCCGTGCGCCCAGTCGTACATGGGGTAGAGGCGCCACTCGTCGCCCTGCCGGTGGTGGTCGGAATGGAGGATGCGGTACATCACCGGGTCGCGGAGGAGCATGTTGGGCGAGGACATGTCGATCTTGGCCCTGAGGGTGCGCGCGCCGTCCGGGAACTCGCCGGCGCGCATTCGGGCGAAGAGGTCCAGGTTCTCCTCGGGCGTGCGACCGCGGTAGGGGCTGTCGATGCCGGGGGTGGTGAGGGTGCCGCGGCCGGCGCTCACCTCGTCGGGCGTCAGGTCGCAGACGTAGGCCTTGCCCTTGCGGATCAGGTCGCAGGCCCACTCGTACATCTGCTCGAAGTAGTCTGAGGCGTAGAGGAGGCGATCCTCCCAGTCGGCGCCGATCCAGCGGACATCCTCGATGATCGCGTCGACGAACTCCTGGTCTTCGCGCACCGGGTTCGTGTCGTCGAAGCGGAGGTTGAACTTGCCGCCGAACTCCAGGGCGATGCCGTAGTCGATCCAGACGGCCTTGGCGTGCCCGATGTGCAGGTACGCGTTGGGCTCCGGCGGGAACCGCGTGTGGACGCGGTCGAAGCGGCCGTTCCGCAGGTCCTCGCGGATGGCCTCCCGGATGAAGTCTGTCTGGGTCTCGCGGCGCTCGCCGGCGCCTCCTGCAACGTCTGCTTCGCCCATGGCTGCTCCCCATCGTTGACGGCGCTTCGGCGTTGAAGCGAGTGATGGAACCAGTATACCGCTCACGATTTTTGGCCTCGCCACGCACCCGCGCGGGCCGGTCGCTTGACAGTGGCAGGCAAGTGGTGTAAAGTGGTGGGGAGCCAAACTGGAGTGCGCCGGCCGTGGAGCCGTGTGGCCGGGTTCGGGGCGAGGCAAACGAGACGATGGCGACGCGGCCAACCGTAGACGCGGCGGTAAGACGGAGCAGGCTTCCGGCGTATCAGCGCGTCGTTCGTATCATGCGGGACCGCATCGCGGATTACGGCTATGCGGTGGGAGAGTACTTCCCGTCGGAGCGTGACCTGGCCGCCGAGTTTCGGTGCAGCCGCGACACGATCCGGCAGGCGGTGGAGGTACTGCGGCAGGATGGTCTGGTTGCCCCGGAACAAGGGCGCGGGACCGTGGTGCTGGGCCTTCCGGAGCCGCATGTTACGCCGAGGGAGGCCCGGGACCGGCTGCAATTGGCGGCACTGATCGTCTATGGGATGGCGCGGGATGGTTCGGCGGCCATCTTCCAGGGCTGTCAGGAGGTCATGAGGCGCGAGGATCACCACCTCATCGTGTGCGAGACGCCCAGGGACGCCGAGAGGCGGCATGAGACCGAAGCGGCGCACCTGCGCTCTTTGATAGATAAGGGCATCGGCGGGATCATCATCTACGCCGAGCCCACGGACCAGAACCGGAGCCTTCTTGCCGAGGCCCTCGGCGGCGGCGTCAACGTGGTGCAGATCGACAGGTACCTGCAGGGCCTCGACTGCGACTACGTAGGCGTCTCGAACGTGGAGTCGGCCCGTGAGGTTTGCGAGCATCTGGTGCAGGACGGCTACCGGCGCATCGTCGCCGTCTCGCTGGCGCCCGAGCCTTCGTCGTGCACCGAGAGGCTGGCAGGTTACACGGAGGCGATGGACGCCCACGAACTGCCGGCCCGTGTGGAGTTAGCCGGATCAACCACCGAGACCAACGCCGGGATGGCGCGCATCGTGGACGGTTGGATCGCCGCGGAGGCCATCCCCGACGCTGTTTTCGCGGTTAACGACGGATTGGCGTTGCTCCTCATACGGTCGCTGCGCGATCGGGGGCTCAGGGCGCCCGGTGATGTGGCCGTAGCCGGGTTCGATGACATCGGAGCTGCCGCGCTCATGGAGCCGCCGCTTACAACGGTGAGGCAGCCGTTCTACGAGATGGGTCAGACCGCCGCAAGGTTGCTCTTGGACCGCATGGCGGGAACGTACACGGGCGTCGCCCGTCGCGTCACCTGTCCGACGCAACTGGTTGTCCGTGAGTCATGTGGGTGCTCGCAGTCCGGCCGCGCAAGGGCGCGTAGCCGGTCCGCTCGCCTATAGCGATGACCGTCGCCAACGAGCGCCGGCACATCAAATCCACGAAGGAGATGGATGTGAGACTGATGCATGCACAACGTGGTCGGCGTGGCTTTACGCTGATCGAACTGCTCGTCGTCATCGCGATCATCGCGATCCTGGCGGCGATCCTCTTCCCTGTCTTCGCCCGCGCCCGTGAGCAGGCCAGGAAGACCTCCTGCCTCTCCAACATGAAGCAGATCGGCCTGAGCCTCATGATGTACGTGCAGGATTACGACGAGACCATGCCGGACTCGTCGGTCACCTGCAACGACGATCCCTCCTTCACCGAGATGTGCAACTACGCCAACGGCTACCGCGGCGGCCTGCACATCCAGGCCTGGGGCCATCGGCGCTACCTGTCCAACGGGCAGCTTGGCGGCCATGTCCGCGTGCTGAACCCCTACGTCAAGAACGTCCAGATTTTCACCTGCCCCAGCGACGCCCAGGCTGAGCGCTGGATTCCGTGGGCCGTCTCCAGCAGCTACTACTTCCGCCACGCCATCGATGGCTACACCTTCACCTGGCGCCACGCCATGCGCATGGCATCGATCCAGCGGCCAGCCGCTCTGGCCCCGGTGGTCGAAGAGGCCTGGCACGACGGCGGCGCCACCCCCTGGATGTGGACCACCACCAACGAGAACCACGACAAGATGACCAACGCCGTCTTCTTCGACGGCCATGCGGCTCTGCTGCGCGTTCCGTTCGTCACGCCTCTGGGCACGGCCAACTACGATCTCAACTGGTTCCTGAAGGGCCATCAGTGGCACCTCGACCTCGACCCGTCCGACATCTAAGGTTGGTGTGCTTGTGAAGAACCTCGATCCAAAGGTGGTCATCCCCGCCGTGATCGTCATCCTGGTGCTCTGCCTGGTGGTGATCCTCAAGTCGGTGGGGGTTGGCAAAGACAAAGCGCCGCCGCCGATCGCCACGGGCGGTGGCCCGGCGCCGATCTCGGGTGCGGCAGGAGGGTCTGGAGCGCCGCCTCCTACGACCCTCACGCTGCCCGGCGTGGACACAGCCCAGAGCAAGACGCCGCCCCGACCCATGCTCGGCGGCGGAGCGCCCGGCATGGGCCGCTAGGCCCCGTCGCACATCGCTCACCCGGAGCGGCCCGTGTGGGCTTCTCCGTCCGGCAGGCGGCCGCGGTCCCATGTGGGCTGTGGCCGCTTGCCACGTCTGCCCGTCCCGATGGAGCGGATCGCCCGTGACCCAGCCATCCACGCTCATCGGCCTCGACCTCGGCACCAGCGCCATCAAGGGCGTTCTGATGGGCCGGGATGGGGCCATGCTCGCCGAAGCCGGCGTCGAGACCGTCCTGCTGAAGCCCCGCGAGGGCTGGGTGGAGGCCGATGCCGAGGAGCTTTACCGGCGCGTCTGCGGCGTGATCCGACGGCTCACCGACGGCGCGCCGGAGCCCGTGGCGGCCCTGGCCATGTCCGCGGCGTCGGGCAACACCCTCCTGACCGACGCCGCCGGCGCCCCGCTGACGCCCATCATCAACTGGATGGACCAGCGCGCCGTGCAGGACCCGCCGCCGGCGCTGGAGGGGCTCGACCCCGCCTCCGTCCATGCGGTGACCGGCTGGCTCTGGCTCTCCATGTTCCCGCTGGCGCACCTGGCCTGGCTGGGGCAGCACCGCCCGGAGGCCTACCGGTCGGCCGGGCGCTACGCCATGGATACCGACTGGCTGCTCCACCGGCTGACGGGGCTCTGGCGAATGGATCGATCCACGGCGACGACCTCCTATCTGGTGGATCAGGCCGCCGGGTCCTACTACCGGCCGCACCTGGAGCGCCTGGGCATCGGCCAGGATCGCCTTTCGTCGCTCGTTGACCCCGGCATGCCCTTGGGTCCGGTTACGCCGGAAGCCGCCGACGCCACGGGCTTGCCCGCCGGCACGCTGGTGGCAGCCGGCTCGTTCGACCACCCGTCGGCCGCCCGCGGCGTCGGCGCGCTGGAGCCCGGCGACCTGCTCCTCTCGTGCGGCACCTCGTGGGTGGGCTTCACTCCCTGCGTCCTGCGTGGCCCGCTGCTTGAGGCCGGCCTGCTCTGCGACCCGTTTCTCTCTGCCTCTGGCGGACCATGGGCGGGCATGTTCTCCGTCACCGGGATTGGCCGGCAGATCGACTGGTACATCGACCGTCTCATCGCGCCGGGGCGGGCCGACCGCCTCCGCGTCTTCAACGAGGCGGCCGCATCGGCTCCATCCGGCGCGGGCGGCCTGAAGATCGACCTGCGCCTGCCGCCGGGGCCCATCGACGGCGATGCGGCTTCCATCAGCCGCGCCGTCATGGAGGGCGCCGCCTCCCTGCTCAGCGAGAAGCTGCTGGCGCTACGGTCCTACGGCATGGAGTTCCGGCGCGCGGTCATGGTGGGCGGGCCGTCGGCGAGCCCCATCTGGCCGGGCATCCTGGCAGAAGCGGCGCAGATCAGCATCACCGTTGGCGGACGCTCCGCCGGAGCGCGCGGAGCCGCCATGCTGGCCGGCATCGGCGCGGGATGGTACGCCGATGAGACCGAGGCTTGCGGCATCTGGAGCGCCGTTGCGTAGCGCCGAGGCCGCGCACGCGGTACCCTCAACGTATGGGCGCGGAGCATGCGCCAACAAGAGCTTCCTGCGCGGCTGCAAGCCAACGCTCCACGCGCAGGCGAACCGGAGGTCCATTCATGAAGCACCGACAGGCGGCAACCCTCGCCGCGCTGGCCGTGCTGGCGTTCCCTGCCGCGCCGTCGGCGAACGCCCAGCAGGCCCGGAAGCCGTTCCTCCATCCCCTGTTCACCGACAACATGGTGCTGCAGCGCGGCGCCCCGGCTCCCGTTTGGGGCTGGACCACGCCCGGCGCCGCCGTCTCCGTTACCGTGGCGGGCAAGACCGTGGCGGGCAAGGCCGCGGCCGACGGCAAGTGGATGGTCCGCGTGGGGCCGCTGCAGGCGGCGACGAACCTCACGGTGACCGTGAAGGGTCCGCAGACCGTGACGCTGAAGAACGTGGCCGCGGGCGATGTCTGGCTCTGCTCCGGCCAGTCCAACATGCAGATGAGCATCGGCAGCGTGAACTACCCCGAGGCCGAGATCGCGGGTGCGAACCATCCCAACATCCGCCTCTACACCGTGCAGGACACTGTGGCGCTTGAGCCGCGCGAACTGGCTCCGGTGGTCCCCGACGGGTTGCTGGGCGTCTGGTCGGTCTGCTCCCCCGCCAGCGTCAGCGAGACCGCCGGCGGCTTCTCGGCCGTAGCCTACTTCTTCGGTCGCAAGCTCCAGAAGGAGCTGGGCGTCCCCATCGGCCTGATCCACTCGTCCTGGGGCGGCACCATCGCCGAGGCGTGGACCAGCGCCGCGGCCCTCCAGACCATGCCCGACTTCCGCGCCGCCGTGGCCAACGTGAAGAGCGCCGGCTCCAAGACGTCGGACTTCGAGAAGCAGATGCAGGATTGGTGGGCCGCCAACGACACCGGTTCCGCCAAGGGCTACCAGTCTTTGACGCTGGACACCTCCGGCTGGAAGACCATGCGCGTGCCCCAGAACTGGAACGACAGCGAGCTGTCGGGCTATGACGGCGTCGCCTGGTTCCGCCGCGAGTTCGAGCTGCCCGCCTCGGCCGCAGGCAAGCCCGCGCAGATCTCGCTGGGACCCATCGACGACATCGACACCACCTTCGTCAACGGTGTCGCCGTGGGCTCGGCCTCCGTCTGGGATCAGAACCGCAGCTACAAGGTGCCCGCCGGCGTCCTGAAGGCAGGCGCCAACGTGGTGGCCGTGCGCATCCTCGACACATCGGGTCCCGGCGGTATTTGCGGCGCGGCGTACCAGATGCGGCTCGAACCGGAGGGCTCCGACGCCGTCGGCCTCGCGGGCGTCTGGTCCTACGCCACCACCACGCCCATGGCGCAGACCAAGCCCATGCCCGCGCGCATGGACAGCAACCCCAACATCGCGACCGTGCTCTACAACGGCATGATCGCCCCGTTGGTCCCGTACGGCATCAAGGGCGCCATCTGGTACCAGGGCGAGAGCAACGCCGGACGCGCCTACCAGTACCGCACGCTCCTCCCGACCATGATCCGCGACTGGCGCACCCAGTGGAAGCAGGATTTCCCCTTCTTCATCGTGCAGCTGGCCAACTTCATGGCCGTGGATGACCAGCCGAAGGCCGACCCGTGGCCGGAGCTCCGCGAGGCCCAGTTGATGACCGCGCAGAAGACGCCCAAGGTGGGCATGGCCGTTGCCATCGACATCGGCGACGCGCAGGACATCCACCCGAAAAACAAGCAGGATGTGGGCCTGCGCCTGGCCCTCTCGGCGCTGAGCATCGCCTACGGCAAGACGCTGGAGTACTCCGGCCCCGTCTACTCGGGTATGCAGAAGACCGGTTCGGCCATCCGGCTTAAGTTCACCCATGCCGCAGGCCTGACGGCCAAGGGAGGCGAGCTCAAGGGTTTCGCCATCGCCGGCGCCGACCGCAAGTTCGTTTGGGCCAAGGCCCGAATCGAGGGCGCCGCGGTGGTCGTCTCAGCGCCGGGGATCGCGAGCCCCGTTGCCGTCCGCTACGCCTGGGGCAACAACCCCGTCTGCAACTTGGTCAACAAGGCGGATCTGCCGGCGTCGCCGTTCCGCACCGACCAATGGCCTGGCGTCACCGCCAACGCCAAGTAGCCGCCAACCCTCCCCGGGCGCTCCGGCGCCCGCCCGGGGAGGGGAGCGGGCCCCCCGGAGCGGCACCAGTCGCCTTCATGGCGCGTATTACCCCCGTAGCCGCCGGGAACCAACCGGCCAAGGAGGCAAGCACGTGAGCAATCTCAAGCAGATGGCGGTCCAGATGAACCGCTCGGCCATCGACAACATCGTGATCAACTTCGACGCCATGCCCGCCGAGCGCCAGGACTGGAAGCCACTGGACCTCGGTCGCTCCGCTCTGTCGCAGGTGCAGGAGTGCGCCATCATCAACCCCTTCTTCGCGGCCATTCTCACCACCCAGACGGTGCCGGCCATGGAGGGCGAGGCCTACGCGGCGGCGAAGGCGGCCCTGGCGACGCCAGAAGCCGCTCGTGCGGCCCTCGCCGCCTCGGCCGACACGCTGCAGGCCGCCATCGAGACCTTTCCCGACGAGAAGCTGGGTGAGACCGTGACGCTCCCCTGGGGCGAGGGAATGGTCATGACCTTTGGACAGATCATGCTCGCGCCGTACTGGAACATGACCTACCACCAGGGGCAGATCGCCTACATCCAGACGCTCTACGGCGACAACGAGATGCACGGCAAGGTCTGACGCACCGCCTCCCTGTCACCTCCTCGGCCCCGGCCGGCCCTTCGCGGGGCCGCAACCGGGGCCGCACTGCGCCATACTTATGCCGATGCGGGGACCCGATCACCCGGGCGTCCCGCGCGGCAGGGGGTAGGGCTTGATCGCACATCTCAACGGGACGCTGGCCGCCGTGGAGGCCAACAGCATCGTGCTGGACGTGGGCGGCGTGGGCTATCGGGCCCATGTGCCGCTGAGCGTTCTCTCCTCCCTGCCGGAGACGGGCGGGAAGCTGCTGGTCCACACCACCATGGTGGTCCGCGAGGACGACATGACGCTCTACGGCTTCCGAACGCCGGAGGAGCGTCAGGTCTTCCTCATGCTGATGGGTGTCTCCGGCGTGGGTCCCAAGGTGGCGCTCTCCATGCTGGGCATCATGGACGCCGAGGAGCTGGCGCGCGCCGTCTCCACCGGCGACGTGAAGGCGCTCACGCGCATCCCCGGCGTCGGGCCCAAGCTGGCCCAGCGCGTGGCTCTGGAACTGGGCGAGAAGCTGGCCGAGTTCCTCTTCGGTCTTCGTGTCGCCGGCGTGCAGGCGCCTGCGGCCGGCAGTGCGAGCGAGGCGCTGGAGGATGTGGTGGAGGCCTTGGTGAACCTTGGCTATAGCCGTGCCGATGCGCGCCGCGCGGCCGACAGGGCGGTCACGGCGGCGGGCTCGGCCAACGCCGACACCGGCTCCCTGTTCCGCGACGCCTTGAACCTGCTCACCGGCGCGGGCAAACGGTAGGAGGCGGCCATGCATGCGAGACACCCACAGATACTCCTGCCCGAGACGACCTTCCTGCTGGTGATCGACGTGCAGCCGTCGCTCATGGCGGCTGTGGCCGGCGGCGAGGCCGTTGCGGGGAACTGCGCCCAACTGATGGATGCGGCGCGAATCCTCGGCGTGCCGACCGTCGTCACCGTGCAGAACCGCGACAAGCTGGGCGAGCCGGTGGCCCAGGTGGCCGAGCGTATGCTGGCCGGCGCCTCGGCGCTCAACAAGATGACCTTCAGCTGCATGGGCGACGACGCGATCCACAAGGCCGTACGCGCGCTGGGCCGCAGGCAGGCGCTGGTCTGTGGAGTGGAGGCGCACGTCTGCGTCTGCCAGACGGCGCTCGACCTGTTGGCGTCGGGCGCCCAGGTCCACGTGGCGGCCGACGCGGTCTCCTCGCGCCTCGAGGCCAACCGGTTGGCGGCCCTGGATCGCATGCGGGCGGCCGGGGTCGTCATCTCAACGGTCGAGACGGCGATCTATGAGATGCTCGAGCGGGCGGGCACCGATCCGTTCCGCCAAGTCCTGCGGCTGGTAAGGTAGCGACGCCATGGCTGGGCCCCTTCGATACTCCTCCGGCCGCGCCGACCTGAACGACGCCATACCCCAGGCGGCGCGGGTCCACCTCCTGATCAGTCGGGGCCGCCGGAAGCAGGCCCGGGCGCTGCTGGAGATGTTGGACGGCCGCTACCCCGGCCATCCGGATCTGGTCGACCTTCGCGCCGAGTTGATGGCGGCGGACCTGGCGGAGGGGCAGGAGAAGCGGCGAAGCCGCGACCTGCGCTTCAGCCTGGGGCTCAACAGCTCGTGGCGGCGCTTTCTGTGGGCCTGCGGATGCGCGGGCCTGGCCATCTACTCGGTCTATGCCGTGCTCCCCGCCATCGCCGCCGCAAGCAGGGGCGGGCTGAACATGTCGCTAACGACCATGGTCAGCGCCGGCTCGCGCTACAGCCGGCACATGGAGCCCTGGACGCGGCCGGCGTGGATCGACTTCGTCTACTGCGGCGCGTTGCTCGCCGCGGCGGTGGTCGGCGTGTTCATCCTCGTCCGTGCGGCCAGGGGCGCGGCGGACTGGGAAGAGATGGATGCCCGGCTCGACACCGACGGCTGGCGCCGCGGCGGCTGGTCGAGCCTCTGGGAGCCTCTGGTGGTGGTGGTGAGCGGGGACTGAGCCCCGCCCTCCTACTCTCCCACAACCGGCGTCTGAATGGTCGTCTTGGCGCTTCCCATGCTCACTTCTACCGCCACGACCGGCGCGGCGGCGGCGACTGCCAGCGAGAAGCGGCCGTCCGCTCCCGCGGCGGCGTGCATCCCTCCGACGGAGAGCACGGCGCCCGGCCGGGCGAACCCGGTGATCTCCACTTCGCCGCCCTCGGCCTGCCGCGCCAGGATGGCGCAGGCCACGGGGCCGTCCAGCGCGACGATGGCGCGCCCGACGGCCACTCGCGTCGCCTCAAGACGCTCGGGGCTGCGGGTGTAGGTCTCGTATCCCGCGGCGGCCTGCCGAGCGAACTCCAACGCCAGCTTGCGCGCGTCCACCTGCGGCAGTCCCAGCCGCTTTGCCGTGGCGCCCAGGCGGTCTTCCAGCATGCAGAGCATCTCGTGGTCTTCGATGCCCTCCCGCATGGCCTCATATCGGAGGCTGGACTTCGGCACGCCGTCGCCTGGGTAGACGATGGCGTTGTCGCCCGGCGCGAACTGGAGGAACGGGACCTCCCACTGGTTGAAGCCCCAGTGGAGATAGCCGGTCGTGCCGGTTGTATAGTTCAGCCACTGCAGCATGCGGGTCTTGATGAGCGGGTAGTCCATCAGACGGTTCGGGAAGCGGCCCTGCGGCACCCAGGCCGTGTAGAACCAGACCTCGGAGCCCGCGGCGCGTGCCTGCTCGAAGCGCTTCTCCCACTGCTGGTAGTAGTTCAGCTGCGGCACCCAGACCTCCAGGTCGCCGGCAAGGTCGGGCACATGTACCGCGTCGACGCGCCGGAGTTGCGGCGCGGCCTTCTTCACCCGCCGTGCAAGCTGTCGCCACGAGGCGACGTTGACGTCAATGGGCTCGTCGGCAACGTGGATCATCGATTTGGCGAGCCAGTCGCGCTGTTTCAGGTGCTCCTGCAGCAGGGGCAGCCACTCTTCGAGCTCGGCCGACTGGGGTTTGCCGCCGTCGGGCCCGGTGGCGGCCATGGGGTAAGAGACGAACTCTGTGTCTTCCCACTGGCCGTTCTTCCTGCCGCCCATGTGCGAAATCTCGATGCCCTGAAATCCCTTGGCCAGGAAGATCTCCACCCAGCGGTCGAATCGCGCGAAATCGAGCCGCAGCTTGCCGTCGGCTCCGCGGGTGGCCCCGATGAGCGACCAGGGCGTGAGGATGACGTTCTGGTGGTGGTCGCGCATCATGGCGGCGGTGCGGGTCAGCGCGGTCCAGAATGCCTCGGTGTCCATGGGCGCGTTGAGCCGCTTGGCCAGGCTGTTGTGGTCCATCCAGACCGTGACCTTGAGCCGCGTCTCGATGGGCAACGCCGCGTCCAGCACCGTGAGGCGCACGGGTACGCGCAGGGGTCCGCCGGCCAGCGTGACGGCGATCTCGCCCGCGTAGTCGCCTGCCGCGGCATTGCGGGGCACGGAGTAGGCCACCCAGACGGGCTGTGCCTGGCGCGGCCGCAAGGCGCACGTGGCGGCGTCGCTGAGCGGGTCGGGGAAATCATCCGGCGCCTTGCGGGCCAACTCCGGGGCGGGCGTGGCCGTGCTGTTCTTCTCGACGCGCACGTAGTCGACGAAGGCCGCCCGGAACGCAGTGGCGGGCATCGGCTTGCCTGAGCCGGGCTTCAGGGGCGAAGAGATCGGCAGCGCGGCCTCATTGGGCGCCTCGTCCGACAGCAGCACGATCTGCGCCGAGACGGTTTGGCCCTTCAGCGCCGTGAGGAAGACGCCTGCCTGGCCCGAGCCGGCGCCTCCCGCCGCGCCCGAGGGAGGACGGGCGTCGCGGAAGACGTTGTCGAGGCTGGACGTGACCCAGAATGTCGGTGGCTGCACCGGGGCCGCCTGGGCCAGTGCGAGTGTGGCTGCAAGCATGGCAAGCATCTCCGCGCTACTCCCTCAGTGCGGCTTGGACCGCGGGGCTACGTCTGGCGGCGAAGATCGTCAGCGCCGCCACGGCGGCCCCCATGGCCCAGCCGCCCAGAACGTCCGATGGGTAGTGGTAACCCAGGTAGATTCGAGTGTAACCGATGATCAGCGGCAGCAAGAACCAGAGCGGGGCCCATCGGCTCCGTCGCCGCGTCATCCACCAGCATACCGTGCCCAGCGCCATCATGTTGGCGGCATGGTTCGACGGGAACGACGGCGAGCCGGGGCAGTCCGTTCCGGGGACCTGCCGCACGTCCGGTACCACGGCGCCGCCGGAGGCCGTTCGGTGGCAGGGGCGCTCGCGCGGGAAGAGCTTCTTCACGCCCTTGGCGGCGCCGGCGTCGGCGATGCCCACAGCCACCAGCGCGCAGAGGATCCATACCCTCGCCCGAGGCGTGCCGCGCCACAACGCCAAGGCCACGCCGATGCAAACCGGCGCAATGAACCATCCCTGTTGGTGCATGGATGTGAGGAAGGGGAAGACGGCGTCCAGCACCCGGTTGCCCGCGCCCACGTTCAGCGCATGGAATGGCGCTGTATCGATCCAGGGCCTCATCCCTTGATCACACCGAGCGGCCGCAGGCGGGCTACCTTGCGGGCCAGGCCGGCCGCCTCCACCGCACCCACGACGACATCGACGTCCTTATAGGCCATCGGCGCCTCCTCGGCCAGGCCCTGGCCCGACGCGCCGCGCACGACGATGCCCTGCGCCTCCAGGTCGCGCCGCACGTCGGAGCCCGTGGTGGCCTGCTTGGCGGCGGTCCGGCTGAGGCTCCGTCCCGCGCCGTGGCAGGTGCTGGCCCACGAAAGCTCGCCGGTTCCCGCCACGCCGGCCAGCGCGTAGGAACAGGTGCCCATGCTGCCTGGGATCAGCACGGGCTGGCCCACGGCCTGATAGTCGGAGGGGATCTCGGGGTGGCCCGGCCCGAACGCACGCGTGGCGCCCTTGCGATGCACCAGCACCTGCCGCCCGCCATGTTCCTCGGCCTTGGCGATGTTGTGCGCCACATCGTAGACAACGCGTACCGACGGGCCCGAGACCTTGCGGAAGAGATGCGTCACGGCCTTCCGCACCCGGTGACCGATGGCCTGCCGGTTGGCCCACGCGAAGTTGGCCGCGCACGCCATGGCGGCCAGGTAGTCCCGCCCCTCCGGCGACGAGGCCGGCGCGCAGGAGAGCTGCCGGTCCGGCAGCTTGATGCCTTGTGCGGCCAGCCGGGCGTCCATCAGCTTCACGTAGTCGGTGCAGACCTGGTGGCCCAGGCCGCGTGAGCCCGTGTGGATCAGTACGCACAGCGAACCGGGCGTCAGGCCGAACGCCGCCGCGGCCGCTTCGTCGAAGACGTGGTCGACGACCTGCACCTCCACAAAGTGATTGCCCGAACCCATGGTCCCCAACTGGTCAAGGCCCCGCTCACAGGCGCGGTAGGAGACCTTCTCGGCGTCGGCGCCGGCCAGGCAACCGCCGGACTCGGTATGGTCGATATCCTGTGGCAGCCCCAGGCCGAGGCGCTCTACGGCGAAGCGGGATCCGCCCTCCAGAACGCCGTTCAGGTTGGAGCGATCTAGCTCCACCCCGCCGCCCGTGCCGATGCCGGACGGGATCGCGCGGCTCAACTCGTGCGTCAGGTCGGCGACGCCGGTCCCGGCCGCCTCGCGCGTGATGGGCAGCGAGATGAGGCGCACGCCGCAGTTGATGTCGAAGCCCACGCCGCCGGGCGAGACCATGCCGTGGGGCAGCTCCATGGCAGCCACGCCGCCCACGGGGAAGCCGTAGCCGGAATGCATGTCCGGGATGCCGTAGACGCAGCCGGTGACGCCGGGGAGCGACGCCACGTTGGCCAGTTGGTTCAGGGTTTCGCCCTGCAGCATGGCTTCCAGCAGCGCCTCGTCGGCGTAGATGCGGGCGGGAGCCAGCATGGCGGGGCGCCCCTCGCGCGAGATCTCGTAGCAGCAGGGACCCACCCGCGTCAGATCGGCGCGGGTGAACTGCGGCTTGCCCGGGCACTCGGCCCGGTTCGATTTCAGGTCCGCCGCCAGTCGCTCATCGCCCTTGGCCCGTTTCTGTGGGTGTTTCCGGGACATTTCCGATCAGCCTTTCCGCTAGATATCCAGCAGTACCGACGCCCGCCACCGTGCTCCGCGGCGAACCATCTCCACGTCGTGATACGTGGCTGCCTTCATGGAGGATCGCCACCGCGTGACGCGACGACCGCGCACGGCGGCCCGCAGGCTACGCTCCGTCAGCTCCAGCACGGTGACTTCCGTGAAGGCGGCACAGGCTATCTCGGATCGGCCAAGCATCTCGTTAAGCCAATCGACCAGAAGCGTGGGCAAATCGCGTGCCTCGACCGTGATCTCCTGCTCAGGACCCAACTCGCCGCCGGTCGGGCCGCACTGCCGCGCGACGGCCCGAGCCGCCTCGGCGAGGAGCTCCTCGGCGGTATCGGCGTAGACCCGCAAACGCCACTCGCCCACATGCTCGCCACTCCGCGTCACAGCTCGCATTCGCTGCACCTCCGCGGAGAGGGTACCCGCAGGCGGACGAACACGGACCGACACGGACCGACACGGACCGACACGGACTAACACGGACGGACACGGACGGACACGGACCGCCTTTCACCTCCTCACCTCCTCACCTCCTCACCTCCTCAAGGAGGAGGCGCCGCGCGCCGCGGTGAACCTAGCGGGCAGAGAGCCAAGGCTCGCGTGGCGGCGTTCGGCAGATCGGACGCCCGGGAGGGACCATGAACGACAAGCTTACCCGCCGCGACTTCGTGCGGACGGCGGCCGCGGTGACCGCGCCCATGGTGGCGCCGGCATCGGCGTTGGGCCTCGGCGGCCGCAAGCCGCCCAGCGAGCGCATCACGGTCGGCGTCATTGGCGTGGGCTACCAGGCCCGGGGCCACCTGAACCTGCTGATGAACCACCCGGATACGCAGGTGCTGGCGGTCTGCGACGTAGACCGGTCCAGGCTGGACGATGCCAAGGATACGGTAACGCAGGGCTACAGCAACGACAAGACCTACAAGGGCGTGCTCGCGACCTGGGACTACCAGGAAGTGATCGCTCGCAAGGACATCGACGCCGTCCTGATCGGCACGCCGGACCATTGGCACTGCATCCCGGCCGTCGAGGCCATGAAGTCGGGCAAGGACGTCTACTGCGAGAAGCCGCTGACGCTTACCATCGCCGAGGCCAAGGTCATGATCGATGTCGCCCGCAAGTACAAGCGCGTCTTCCAGACCGGAAGCCAGCAACGCAGCGGCGGCGAGTTCCGCGTTGCCTGCGAGGCCGTCCGCAACGGTCGCATCGGCAAGGTGAAGGAAGTCTACGTGGCCGTCGGCGGCCCAAGCCGACCCTGCGACCTGGCCGAGGAGACCATGGAGCCGGGCCTGCAGTGGGATCGGTGGCTGGGCCAGGCGCCCATGCGGCCCTACAACGCCATCCTCAGCCCGCGCGGTGTGCACAACCACTTCCCGGACTGGCGCTCCTTCAAGGAGTACTCCGGCGGCGGCATGACCGACTGGGGCGCGCACCACTTTGACATCGCGCAGTGGGGCCTGGGAATGGACGAGAGCGGGCCCATCATGGTCACCCCGCCTGCGGACCCCAAGAGCGGCCAGGGCAACCGCTACACCTACGCGAACGGTGTCGTGGTGATCCACGGCTCATGGACCGCGCCGGACGGCAAGTCCTACGGCGGCGTGAACTTCGTGGGTGAGAACGGCGCCGTCCACGTGGATCGCGGACAGATTCAGAGCTGGCCGGACAACATCGTCAAGGAGCCGCTGGGCGCCACGGAGAAGCCTCTACGCAAGTCGCCGGGGCACCATCAGGACTGGTTCGACTGCATCCGCTCGCGCCAGCGCTGCATCTGCGACGTGGAAGTGGGCGCCCGGTCGGTGACGGTCTGCCACATCGGCAACCACGCCTACTGGAACGGGCGCGAACTGAAGTGGGATCCCAAGGGCTGGCACTTCGTGGGCGACAAGGAAGCCAACCGCTGGCTCGACCGCGAGCGCCGCGGCACCTGGAAGCTGCCCAAGGCGTAGCCGTAACAGGCGGGCTCGCAAGGACGCCGTTGACGTTCGTTGACCTCGCTGTCGACAACGTCAACGGCGTCAACTCCGTCCGGCCCTCTGGCCCGCCGTTACCGAACCACCAGCGCCCGAAGCTCGCAGGCATCCAGGTCGAGCTTCACCGTGCGTGCGGGGCCGGCCCCTGTCGTGCGCAGCGGCTTGCCCGTGACGGCGTCGCGCACGGCTCCAGCGCCCGGCGCCCGCACGACGACCCCTGCCCTCGGCCGAAGCCCCACATGCGCCACCGAGTAGTAGGTTCCGCTTCGCGGCGTGGCGATGGACCGCACCATCACCTCGCGCTCGGAGCAGGCGTTCGGCAGCGCCTTGCCCGGCAACGCGGGCAGCGCCAGATAGGCCGCGTGGAACCGCCGCGCATAGTGCGGAAAGCCCCGCATGGGCGTGGAGCCCACCAAGCGGCCCAGCATCCACGGGTCGCCGTACGCCACGGCGCGCACCTCGGGGAGCATGCAAAGCGGACCGGCGTACTCCACGTCGCTGAGGAAGTCGCCCAGCAGCTTCTCGTCGCGGTGTTCGTTGAGCGGCTGGAAGCGGACCGCCGCCAGCCCGGATGGGCCCCGAAAGGCCTCCATGGCCGCCGCGCGCGCCGTGGTGAAGGCCCGGCTGATGGGATAGGTGAAGAGGATTCCAGGCGTGTCGCGGTAGCGTTCGGGGTCGGCGCGCGGCTCGGCGTGGTCGAACTCGCTGTCGGACCAGGGCTCCGGAGCCGCGGTGATGGAAGCGAGGTACCGCGCCTTCCCGGTCACTTCGGAAAGCGACAGGCACTGCCACCATTCGGGGAGTTCGGGCCGCGGGTCCTGGTCGCGCGGCGTCTTGTTGGGCGTAGTGCGGAACCGGTTAGGGTCGTCGGAGACCACGATCTTGCCGCCGGTGAGCGTTGGGCCGGCCTCGTTGTTCCAGTTGGTCCAGAGCAACACCGCCTGCTCGCCGAGGAGCGAGCGGAGGTGGTCGCGGAGGGCGACCATGAAGAGCTTCCGCTTACCGAGCCACCAGTCGACGTAACGGGACTTGAGCCCGGCATCGGCCTGCAACGCCTCGCGCGTGACGGGCGCGGACAAGCCGGCATCGGCCCGGTAGCGGGCCAGGCAGGCCTCGGAGAAGCTGAGCGGCCAGGCGCCCACACGCATGCGGAACCAGGCGCCGAGGAAGCGGCCCTTCGCCTTGAACCGCCCCACGGTCCGGTCCAGTAGCCGCCGGGCGTCGTCTACGGATCGGGGATCGGTCACGTCCAGATGGTTGATCTCGGTCCACCAGATGCCGGTGTAGGGTTTGCCCTCGCCCTTCATGGGCACGCACTTCACCAGCTTGTTCAGGCCCATGCTGCCGGTGTACTCGTAGTAGGGGAGGATGCTGAGGCCCAGCGCGGTCGCATCGGTCACCATCCGCTCCCAGCGTTGCGGCTCCCAGTGGGGCGTGTACCAGCCGTCCTCGCCGGCGTCCCAGCCCTGGTTGTGGCCGAACTCGAGCAGGTCCTTGCAGAAGGTGTTCATGCCCAGGAGGCGCATGCTCTGGGCCTTCCACTGGAAGAAGGTCCGCATGTCGGCCACGCCCGCGTTCTTGCCATGGTCGCCCTCGGCGTACCCGTCGGGCATCTCCTCGCGGGTGAAGAGGCTGCGCATGGGCAGGCCGTCGGGCAGCTTCGGCAAGGGTGCGTAGAGTCTGGCCACGTCCGGCACGGCGTAGAGGCGAAGCCGGGCCACGGCCGCCCCCGCCGAGACCGGGTCATCGGCGCGGCCGGGATGGAAGACGATGACCCAGAAGCCGTCGGCGGGACCGTCGGGGTGCTCGGCCTGCCCCCGCTCGCGCCGGATGCCGTAGAAGCGGTCGTAGAGCCGGAACGCCTGCGTCCACGTGCGCATCTTGCCGCTGAGCGGCGCGTCGAGGCTCTCAATGTTGTTGGCGGTGTAGCCGAGCAGGCAGTCGCCGAACGTGGGCCCGGTGTGGAAGCCCTGGAACGCCTCGCAACCGCGGTTCACCATATGCACGGAGCGGGGCTGGTCCTCGGGGAAGTCGGCCGCCAGCACGTAGACGCCTCCGGCCTTGAGGCCCTTGCCCACGCCGAGCTTGTAGGCGTAGTAGCATGGGCCCGGCGCGGCGTCGGTCGGCGCGGCCACGCGGCAGTCGGCGCCCAGCAGGCGCTCCACGCGGGAGGCTCCGACGGGCGCCTCGGCGAACCGGCCGGCAGGGGCGGTGGAGCACTCCACCTGGTCCACCAGCGGAAGGTTGCCGTAGGGCTCGCCCAGGTTATCGGCCGAAGCGAACGTAGCGCAAGCGGCAAGGCATGCGGCCGCCAGCAGGGCACGGATGGTCATGGGACGGTCGCCTCCTCAGCGTCGTCAGCCTCGTGGCGCAGGGCCTCGTCCAGGCTCTGCGGCTCGATCGTCCCTGCCGTCACGCGCCAGATGTGCGCCTCGCGCAGGAGGTCGGGCGGAAGCCGCCGCACGCCCGTGCAGGTGAGGAAGGTCTGGCATCGCTGGTGCAGAGCCTCCAGCAGATGACGGCGGCGCGTCTCGTCAAGGTCCGACATCACGTCGTCCAGCAGCATCACGGGCGCCTCGCCCACGTGGCGACAGAGCAGCTCAAACTCGGCCAGCTTCAGGCTCAGGACCACGGTCCGCTGCTGGCCCTGGCTGCCGTAGGTCCGGGCGTCGGACCCGCTCACCGCGAACCGGAGGTCGTCGCGTTGCGGACCCACCAGCGTGGCGCCGCGGCGAATCTCCTCGTGCTGCACTCGCTCGATCTGCGCTTGGAACGCCTCCGCGATGCCGTCGCGCCCGGCGTCGTCGGCCACGCGGATGTTCGGCATGTAGCGGACCTCCAGCGCCTCGCGCCCGCCGGAGATGCGCCCGTGGATCTCCGCCGCCAACGGCGCCAGCTCCTGGGCGAACTCCCGGCGCTTGGCGACGACGGGCGCGCCATAGTGGGCAAGCTGGTCGTTCCAGACCTCCAGCCCGCTGTCGGCCACTGGGCGGTCGCGAAGCTCCTTCAGCAGCCCGCGCCGCTGCTCCAGCACCCGCTTGTAGGCGCCCAGATCGAAGCAGTACTTGGGGCTCATTTGCGAGATGACGAGGTTCATGAACCGCCGCCGCAGTGTCGGCTCGCCGCAGACGACGCCCAGGTCGATGGCGCCGAAGAAGACCGCGTTCAGCACGCCCAGTAGCTCGATGACGCGCTGGCGTCGGGAGCCGTTGATGCGCAGGGCCTTCCGGTCGCCGGGCGTGAGGGTGACGTCCATGGCCACCTCGCCCTCGCGCTCGGTTTCGATCTCGGCCTCCACCAGCGCCTGGCCTGCGCCGGACCGGATCATCTCCGTGTCGCGTCCGGCGCGCAGGCTCTTGGTGGTGGCCAGGAGGTAGATAGCCTCCAGCAGGTTGCTCTTGCCCTGGGCGTTGAGGCCCACGAGCACATTGAGGCCGGGTCCCGGCCGCATCTCCTGGGTCTGATAGTTGCGAAAGTCTCGCAACGCGAGCCGGGCTACACGCATGGGGGCAGGGCTACAGAACGGGTGCGTGCCGGTCGGGCCCCTTCGCTGCACTCAGGATGACGACAAGTGGCGAGCCACCTCAACATGGAGTGTCGGCGGGGGCCTTCAGCGACAGCAGGCGTCGCCGGAGCTCTTGCGTGTGGGCCAGGCTCTCCCACTCCTGCCGCGATGCGTCGCGTTTGATCTGCGACAACTGCAGATAGGCGTCCACCTCCTCACGGTTCTGGAGCGTGTAGGTGATCACCGCGTAGACATCCGCAAGGTGCAGCGTCGGGTACTTGCCGGCGATCTCCTCAATGCCGCATCCGGCATCAAACGCGCTCACCACGCTGTCCAGCGTTACGCGGGTAGAGCCGACGCGGGCGACGCCTCCGGCATCAATGCGTATGGGTGCGGGCGCTAGTACCGGCGCCGCCAGTGCCATGGTGTTACTCCCTCGCAAAGTCCGTGCGCGGGGCTGTAGGCCGACACGCAATGGGCCACGATCAGCCCATGGCGGCATTCTACCATGGGCCCTAAGGCGCGACGCGAGCCGGGTTCAGCGGGCCTCGTCCATCACGATGTCCTTGGCGCGCTCCGGCGGCGTCACCTTGAGCGACTCGACGCGTCCCTTGCGGTAGACGCACTCCACCACCGTCCTGCCCGGCGCGTGGAGCTTGAATGAGACATCCCAGGCTCGCGGCCACGCCGGGAGCAAGCGGATCGCGCCTCCCGCCTCGATGGGCTCGGCCTGCATGAGCATCAGGTGCGTGGTGTTGAGCAGGTTGCCGCCGTGGTTCTGGTCGGGCAGCCAGTCGAAGTTCGGCCCCCAGGTGGCGGGCCAGCGGTAGGCCGGGTGCGAGTTGGCGGCTTTGGTCCGCAGGATGCCCGTCGCCTCGTCGGTGAGGCCCAGCAGGGCGGCCACGTTGCCGTCGTAGCCCCATCCCACGGGCAGGTGGTTCTTGCGGGCGGCGTAGGCGGCGCGCGCCTCGGGCAGCATCTCGGGCCGGTTCATGCTGACCAGGCGGAACGGCCAGACGGCGTAGAGCTCGCCATTCTCGCAGTTGTAGGTGCGCGGGTCGTACTTCTGCGCCGGGGCCAGCCGTCGTTGCCCCTCCACGGTCTCGATCGGCAGGTCCGGGCAGGCGGCGCGCATGTGCGTGAAGAAGGCGCGTTGCTTTTGCGTCACGAGGCTGGCCGGCAGGTCGCAGAGACGCCGAGTGACGGCGATGAGGCCGGCGACGGTGGGCAGGTCGTTCACCACGCCGTCCCAGTAGGTCTCAACCACCTGCGTGGGGTCGATGACCACCTTGCCTCGGGCGTCCTTGCGGAAGCGCGTGTCGAAGTAGCGCAGCACCGACTCCGCCATGGGCAGCACACGCGAGCGGAGGAAGGCCGCATTGCGGGTGGTGTCCCAGCTATCGAGGAGCAGGGCCAGCAGCTCCGGGCCCTGGTTCCAGGCGTTGGCCCAGTAGCGGCACTGCACGTAGGACTGGTCGCGTCCGGTGCGGTCCCAGCCGTAGTCGCCGCCGCTGTAGGTGCCGAAGAAGGTCATCACCTCGGGGAAGTAGGCGCCTTCGGCCTTGTGGTAGAGCCGCGTGCGCCCCTCGGCCAGCGGCCGGGCGGCCTCGTAGAGGCGGAAGAAGGCGTCCATCATGTCGCTGTCGCCCGACGCGGGCATGGGATGGACGATGTGCCGGACGTTCTGGAACCAGTAGCAGTCGCCCCAGTTGCGGAAGTCGGCGTTGTAGGGCATGCCCATGGCGGCGGGCTCGACCGTGTAGGTGCCGCCGTTGAACTTCGCCGGCAGGGCGCCCCGGTTCTGGCAGGCCTGCACATAGCGCTGCAGCACGTAGCCGCGCGTGATGGCCGAGCCCTGCTCCGGTTCGCGGCGGGCGATGCGCTTGCCGTCGACCATGATGGACGCCTCGCCTGTGCGGGCGTCATACGTGGCGGCGGCGTCGTACCTGCCGCCGACGGCCAGGCACTTCGGCGCGACGAGGGTCAGGCTCCCGACGATGAGGCGGAGGCCGTCGCCGGGGTGCGTGTCGAAGAGGAAGCCGTCGGAGCCCGCCGCCGTGACCTTGTCCAGGATGCGCCCCGGGGTCAATCCGGTCGGCGTGATGGTGGCGGCCAGCGTGAGACCGGGCGCGTCCGCGGCGATCATGGACTCGGGCGCAGCCGCGTCGATAGGACCGGCGAAGTGGGCCGCGATCTCGGTCTCGGTGAGCACGCGCGGAACGCAAAGCGGTCGCTGAATCTGGCCCGCGAACCGGTTCTGGCCGTTGGAGTCGAAGCCCAACCGCAACGGGAAGGCGTTGGAGGGGATCTCGGGTCCGGAGGTATCGCCGGAGATGAAGACCCACGAGCGCTGCCAGTAGGCGCGCCACCAGGCCTGCGTGCGGCGGGCCGCGACGGCGGGCTCGGAGTTGGCGGCTTGCGCGGCGAGGCCCTTGCGCCACTCGGCCACGGTGCCGGTCTGCGCGGTGTGCGTGGCGACCTGCAGCCCGAAGCTGCGCACCGGCCGCTGCGTCACGAGGTCGCGCTCGCCACGGCGCACCAGCCCCGGCCCCTGCATCGATGCGCCGAAGGTGCGGCCGAGCAACGGGTCGAACGTCCCCGGCAGGCCGGTGAGCGACTGGTTCTGCCATAGCTTCGGTACGATGCTGCTCTCGTTGCGGTGGTACCAGACCACGCGGTCGGGCGCGCCGGTCTCGAAGATGTCGGCCGCCTCGACGCGCTCAAAGGGGGCGTCGTGCACCGACCAGCCGCTGCCGTTCTCGCCCTTGGGCAGCTCCCGCGCCTCGTTGCGCCAGCACTCGGCTGTGGTGGTGACGCGCGTGGGCCGGGCGAACGAGCCCGATAGGTGCACCACATGGGCGGCGCTGTCGACGAAGAGGCCCAGCTTGCCACCTCCGCCGGTCACCTCGATCGTCCCCGACCGCAGCCGCAGGCGCTGCACGAAGTCCTTGGCGCCGACGAAGGGGCTCGGCTCCATGTGCACTCGCACTGCGCCCAGCTTCAGCAGTCGGCTGATCTCGGATAGGCTGTCCGTGCGGGCGATGTAGAAGACCAGGTCGCCCGTGGCTTCCTCCACCCAGACGTTGAGCACGACTTCGCCGTTGCCGATGGGCATGGATCCCGTGGCGTTGCGGGACGGGCTGCGCCAGACCACGTCGTAGGCGTCCAGTTGCGCGCCGGCCGGCGTAGACGGTGTTCCTGCGGATGCTGCGGCCAATGCTATCAGTGCTGCGGTCACGGCTTGCCTCCTCGGCGGGTTCGCGCAATGCCCGTGTCGGCCATCAGTTTCAGCGGATGGGCGACAATGGCGTCCGGGGCCAGCTCGCGTATCTCGATGGTCTGGCCGGCGGACCGGTGGAAACGGTCCAGCTCTGCCCCTGCAGGCAGCTTCAGCGTCGCGCTGATGGGTTGGGTCGTGCTGTTGTACACAAGCGCCTCGTCGCCTCGGAGGGCCACGAAGAGCCCGTCACCGGCGCCATCTGGGACGGCGCTGGGCGGGACGCCCGCCGCACCGCCGGATCGCAGGAGCATCACCAGCGCCCGGGCATACTCGGCCGGGCCGTAGGCCGAGGCGGGCAGCGCGACGATCCGCCCCTTGCCCATCTTCACCATCGAGGCCGCCAGCTTGGCGCGGTCGAGCGTCACGTCGCCGAACCGGGGCTCCGTGATGGCCGCGTCGCCGCCCGCCGCCTCCAGCGTGATGGCCCTCGGGTAGACGCACAGCTCGCGGGAGTCGGTGGCGAGGACCATGGGCTTCATGCGGAACTCCAAGCGCAGCGTGTTGGATCCCTTGAGCAGCGCGGCGGGCACCGGGAAGCTCCACTTGTGCTCGTTGCCGGCGCCGCCGGACATGCGACCGATCTCGGCGCCGTTGGCCAGCACGGCGCCCTCCAGCGGCACTCCGCCCTCGTAGGTGAGCGTGTAGTCCAGCTTGGGGTCCACCGGCAGCTTCAGGCCGGCGTTCTTGCCGCCCCAGCGGTAGTCGCCCTCCGAGTGGCTCCAGACACCCGTGAGCTCGACGCCGGGCGGCGGCGCGCCGGGACGGACGACGTAGCGCGCGGGCACGAGCACCGGGATGGTCGCCCAGGCTGCCGCCCTCGGGGCCAGCGGTGGCACGGCTCTGAAGGTCGACGTGGCGGCGTTCCAGACCCGGAGGCTCTTCTGCTCGGCCGCCACCAGCGTGCCTCCGGCCCGAATCCACCGGGTCAGCCGCGCGTAGGCCCGGGCGTCCAACGTGGCGACGGGGCCGAGCAGCAGCACCCGGTACCGGTCCAGCTTGCCGTCGGCGGCCAGGTTGTCATCGACCATATCGAAGTCGACGGCGTCCCGCAGCGAGGCGTAGCGGTTCAGGCTCTCGGTGCTCATCTCCCGCTTGCACATGGCGTCGATGCGCGGGTAGTAGGCGGCCACGTTGACGTAGGGCGCCTTCTGCACCAGATGCTTGCGGAACAGGTTCCAGACCTCGGTGCGCCCCTCGGCGGCCGTCGCGGCCCCGAAGTTGGCCACCTGGCCCTCGTAGTAGTGGAGATGGTTGCATCCCGCCCCCGCGGCGCCGAAGATGCGCGCCGTGACGCCTCGGGCGTTGACCTCGCCTGCCGGCTCGAGGCCCGACGGCACACCGTAGAGCTTGGCGGCCGTGGTCACCTGGCGGGTGCCCATGAAGTTCCCGGCGTAGTTGCTGCCCTCGTTGGTGAGACGCAGCCAGACGTTGTTCCTGGCGCAGAGCCGGGCCTGGCCGCTGATGTCGAAGCCCAGCATCACATGGTCGCCGCCGCCGACGCAGAGGTAGAGGGGCACGCTGGGGTCGGCGTGCTTGCGGGCCGCGCGCATCCAGGCGCCGCACCACTCGGTCATGGCGCCACGGTACCACTCGGCCTGGTCGAGCCAGCGGGCGTCGGGCATGGGCAGATGGGGTAGCTGGAACGTGACCTGCTCGAACCCGGCGAACCGGGTGGCCCAGGCCGCGTTGAGCTTGGCGATGCTTCCGTAGTGGCGCTTGGCCCAGGCCCTGAACGACGCCCGCGCGGGCTCCTCGGCGCACCAGAAGCCCGCGTGGTTGTGGTACTGCCCGTTCCATCCCACGGCGCCGGCGGGGTAGATGCTCTCGCCGAAGTCGCCGCTGACGCCGAACATGACCGACTCCAGCGCAGGCGAAGCGTTGTAGCGCTTGAAGAGCCCGCCCAGCACGCGGTCCACGTGCTCCTCGAGGCCGGGGCAGAAGATGGAGCGCGCGTCGCTGTCTTTGCCATGCTCCAGGCATTGGTGGGCCACGTCCTTGCCGCCCCCGCGGAACCACTTCGGCGTGGCGTAGCTGGGGTTCATCATGACGAAGGCCTGCCACTTGAGCCCCGCCTTGCGGCACGCGGCGTCGAGCTTGTCGGTTTCGGTCCAGTCGAACGCGCCGGGGCCGCCGGGCTCCAGCACGTTCCAGGGCACATAGGTCTCGTAGGCGTCGACGCCCAGCGAGCGGGCGAAGGCGGCCGAGCGCTCCATGGCGGCCACATCCTTGATGGGCCACATGGCGTTGGTGACGCTGCCCATGAGGACAACCATGGGCTTGCCCTCGGCGGCGTGGGCGGCCGGGGCCAGGACCAGGGCGAGCAGCAGGGCGAGGGCAAGGTTGCGCATGGTCAAGGCTCCTTCTTGGCGTCGGTCTGCGGCAGGGCGTCCAGGCGGGTGCGGAGCAGGCGCAGTTCGCGCTTCTGCGTTTCGGTCGCGAAGCCGTCGCAGAGGTAGTCGCTCCAGAGCATCCCCGGGGCGCCGCCCTCCTCGTAGGTCGCCTTCCACCAGGGGTAGGCGGCCGTCAGGCAGTGGATCATCATCCCCTTGCGCGGCGCGTCGAGGCCGTAGTGTGTCTGGTAGTCGCGACCGTAGTGGTCATTCAGCAGGATATCACGCATGTGGTCGAACTGCGGCAGGAACATGGGGACCACGCCCGCCGCCGTCATCTCGCGCATTCCCTGCCGCCACTCGGCCTCGGTGTAGGGGAGCGTGGTGTAGTCGCTGTAGAAGTGGAGCGTGTCGGCCCGCTTCACCACGTCGAAGACCATGGCGTTGCGCCGCTGCGAGTAGAAGGCGTGCCGCCAGTGCATGCTCGGCGACGCGGCGTCTCCGGCGATCACGAGGTTGGCGCCCTCGGTCCGCACGGCGATCTCGGCGCCGGGGAGGAACCGGCCAATCAGCGCGTTGCAGCGCCGCAGGAACTCCATGCGCATCTCGGTGCGGAAGAGATCCCAGTCGGCCACCGCCGGCGACCAGTCGTGGAAGGGATGCTCGGGCTTGTTGTAGACCGGGCCGTGGGGCATGCCGTCGCCTTCGATCCCCTGGTCGGCCTGCGGGTCCACGGCCTCGAACGACGCATAGCTCGACCCCCAGGCGGCGTTCATGGCGCCCGGCGTGGCGTACTTCGCCTGCAGCCACTGCCGGAACCGCGCCAGCGTGAGCGGGCCGACGCGGTAGCGGACGTTGATGTCGTCGCGCATCCAGCCCCAGCTGTCCTCCATGTCCACCGGTACGCGGCCGTCGGCGGTGCGGAACCAGAGGTCGCCCCAGCGCTGGTACTGGTACTTCGTCCAGGCTGCCACCACCTCGGCGGCCACGGGGTCGGCCAGGTCGATGCCCTCCCAGTCGCCGTAGCCCTTGGGCGCCAGGGCGGCCTCGTGGGCCTGCGCGCCCATGATCGGCTTGGCCGCGTTGAGCCAGTGGCGGCCCGATGGCGGGTAGACGCTCCAGCCAAGCAGCTTGAGGCCGGCCTCGCGCACCAGCACGTCGTACCAGTACTTGTACTGCGCGCTCAGCGGCTCGGGCTCCTTGCGGCCGCCCAGTTCGTCGATCCACCATCCGCCTGCGGTGTTGGCGATGAGGTTCACGCCCAGCCGCTTCATCTCCATGATCTCCGCGCGCAGGTGCTTCTCCGGGAAGGGGCCCAGCTGCACTCCCGTGCGCATGCCGGGCATGGCCTGCGCCACGACGGCCGGCGTCCGCTTGCCGTCGCGCTCCACCAGCATGACGTTGGCGGGGTTGTGCCGCACGGCCAGCGTCTCGTCGGTCACCCGCACCGGCACACGCGCCACGGCGATGCGCCGCGAGCCGGGCAGGATCAGCTTTACGGTGACGTGCTTGGTCCATGGCGCCGGCTGCAGGTAGAGCGTGCCGCTCTGGCGCTCCGGTTCCGCCGCGGGCGGGTGGATGCGGAACGCCGTCATGAACTCCTCAAACGCGTCGATGTAGCCGGGCGTCTTGTCGGCCTCGTCCATGGGCACGAAGCGCGGCGTCACGGGGCTCTGGCCGCCCTGCTTGGTCACCCGGATCGGCACGTCAAGCCGGCAGAAGGGCGCTCCGGCCCAGATGTTGACGCCCCACTGGTAGTCGCGGTGGTAGCGGTAGAGCATCTGGAACTCGATGCGGTAGTCTCCCTCCACCATGCCGTGGTTGTAGGGTCCGCCCAGCCTCGGGCACCAGAAATGGACCCAGACATCCCAGCTCTGGCCGGGGTAGAGGTAGGTGAGGTGCCGCTCGAAGAGGTTGATGGGATGCGCGAACCACTCCTCGGAGCCGTCGGGCTTCAGTTTGCGCAGGATGGGCGACGCGAACGAGGCGCCGAAGCCCTCGGGGTCCAGGATGGTGTCGCCCGTGTTGGTGACGCGGAACTTGAACCAGACCAGCGCCGCCTGCCGCACCGTGCCCGAGCGGACCATGGCGTCCCGCTTGAAGTGCGGGTAGGCGCTCACGGGCGTCTTCGGGTCGGCCGTCAGCGGCACGTACTTGCCCGGCACGTTGTCGGCGGAGATGCTCCCGAGGTAGTCGATCCGGACGCCCAGGTTGCCGGGGATCGCCAGGTCGTAGAGCGCCTTCCCCCGCGCCTTGCGGGCATCCTCGAACGCGACAGCCTCCACGCAAGCCTTGCCCGCGCCGCCGGGCCGCTCCAGCGTGTACTCCACGGGCGCCACGTCGTAGGCGCGGATCGAGGAGGGCAACGAGACCGAGAGCGTGTGGCCCTCCAGCGTCAGCGTCGCCGTCCGTCGCGGCGTCCCGTCGTACCGCGCCAGCTGCCCCGAGGCCCGAGCGGCGTCGGAGAGGGCGGTGTAGCTGACGGTGGGCAGGGCGGCCGCGGCCAAACCGGTGACCAGCAGCATGATCAAGGCAAAGGGTGCGCTCATACCCCGTAAGTTCGCCCCGGCGGGCGGCGGCACCTGCAACGGTGGGCGCGGGCGAAGTGCAGAGCGTTGCACGAACGGGCACGGATGCACACGGACGGGCACGGGCGCCCACGCCGTCATCCTGAGGCCGCCGTTTGGCCGAAGGATCCCCCGTAAGCCGCC
>JAPLCQ010000152.1 GCA_026392115.1 Armatimonadota bacterium
ATCGAGGCGCACCTGCTGT
The DNA here is from genome assembly GCA_026392115.1 of Armatimonadota bacterium. Lineage (GTDB taxonomy): Bacteria > Armatimonadota > Chthonomonadetes > Chthonomonadales > CAJBBX01 > CAJBBX01. Next base: position 20 of record JAPLCQ010000152.1, read on the forward strand.
ATGCGCCTCTGCCCGCGCACGGCGGCGGCGCGATCTACCCCGTGTCGCGCGGATTTTGGAATGGCCCGACCGCTGAGGAGGGGCCCTCGCCCGCGCTGGAGCTGGGCGCGTTCTATGTGGCCCTCGATATCGGCGCGCCGGCCGGCGCGGCCGAGGCCCTGCGCCGGGCGGCGTCCGCGAGCGGCGAGGCGGCTCGGTCCGCCTACGCCAAGCTGGCCGCGTTCTGCCGCACCTACCCGCGGGGCGGCGGATGGACCCATGGCATCTTGCACTACGACCGCCTGTTGGCCGAGGGGCTGCAGGGCTATCGCGCCCGATTGGACGCGGCTCCGGGAGGCGGTGCGGGTGCCGAGACGCTACGGCAGGCGCTCTCGGTCGTGCTGGAGGCCGTTGCCCGACTGGCTACGCGGTGCGCCGAGCGGGTGGAGGCCTACGACGCGCCCGACGAGGCCGCCCGGCTTCGGCGCGAGCGGCTGGCAGCGGCCCTGCGCTCCGTAGGCGACGGCCCGCCGGAGGGCTTCGCCGACGCGCTGGCAGTGACGGCGTTCCTCTTCGCGGCGGACGGGTGCGATGACCTGGGTCGCTTCGACCAGTTCATGCGCCCCTTCTACGAGTGCGACCTGGCGCGGGGCCGCATCACGCGCGACGAGGCCCGGAGCATGGTGGCGGACCTCTGGCGACTGGCGGACAACACGAACGGTTGGAACGTGGCTCTGGGCGGCTCCATGCGCGACGGGCGTGAAGCCTCGTCCGACTTCACCCGCATCTGCCTGGAGGCCGCGCGGGGATCGCGCCGGCCCAACCTGGCGCTGCGCCTGCGCCGCGACTCGCCTGACGAGACCTGGGAGGCCGCGCTGGACCTCATCGCCTCGGGCGGCGGCCTTCCGGCCCTCTACGGCGAGGAGAACTACCTTGCCGCCCTCCGCTCGGCGCGTCTGAACCTGCCCGAAGACGACCTGCGCGACTTCGCTTTCGGCGGCTGCACCGAGACGATGATCCACGGCCGCTCCTGCGTGGGCTCGCTGGACGCCGACATCAACGTGCTGAAGACGCTGGAGGGGAGCCTCCGCGCGCGGCTGGAGGGTTGCCCCGACTTCGATGCGCTGCTCACCGGCTTCGAGGAGGATGCAAGGCAGGCGATCCGATCCATCACGGACGCCGTGAACCGGAACCAGGCCGTGCGTGCCGAGTACCACCCTCAGCTCCTTCGCACGCTCTTCATCGACGACTGCCTGGACCGCCTCCGCGCCTACTACGACGGCGGCGCCCGATGGAACTGGAGCGTCATCAACGTTGTGGGGCTCAGCAACGCCATCGACTCGCTCTCCGCCGTGCGCCGGACCGTGTTCGAAGAGCGGAGCGTGGGCGCCGCCGAGCTGCTCGAGGCGCTGGCCGCGGACTTCGCAGGGCGCGGCGACCTGCGCGCGCGCCTGGCCCGGGCGCCGAAGTTCGGCAACGATGACCCCGAAGTCAACGCGCTGGCGGCGCGGCTTTCGGGCCTGGTCTACGGGGAGTTCCAGCGCTACGCTCCATGGCGCGGCGGGCGGTTCCTCTGCGGCACGCTCATGTTCGTCACCTACGGCTGGTTCGGCAAGCCCGTGGGCGCCACGCCGGACGGACGCGTGGCGGGCGACCCCGTGGCCGATTCGGCCGGCCCGGTGCAGGGGCGCGACCGCCGCGGCCCCACGGCCGCGCTCTCCTCAGCCGCCTCGCTGGACCAGGGCGCCGCGCCGGGTACGCTGGTGGTGAACCTGCGGCTGGCGGCCGACTGCTTCCGTACGCCCGAGGGGCGCCGGCAGGTGCGCGGGCTGGTCGAGGGCTACTTCGCACAGGGCGGCCTGCAGCTCCAGATCAACGTGGTCGACCAGACCCTCCTGCGCGACGCCTGCGAGCATCCCGAGCGGTACGGAGACCTCGTGGTCCGCATGGGCGGCTACTCGGAGTACTGGAGCCGCCTCGATGACGAGCTCCGCCGCACGCTGTTGCAGCGGACGGAGCACGAGACCGGCTGACCGGGGGCCTCAGCGGCGAGACGATGCGGCCCGCGGACCGAAGCGAACCCTCCAGCGCACGTTGCCTCCCGCCGGCGCATCGATCTCCAGCGCCGCCAGACCCGGCGCGCCGCTGACCGAAACCACGCGGCAGCCTCCCGCGGAGCAGGCGGCGTCCAGCGCGGGGTGGTCCGAGCGGGCGATGAGGATGCGGAAGGTCTCACCGGCGACCGTCAGCGCCGCGCCCGAGAGCGTGCGGCCGCGGGCGTCCCAGACGGGCTCGCCGGCCAGATCGACATAGCCCTGCAGGATGTGTCGGTTCGTGCCGATGACGCGCGGCCACCCAACGTCTTCCGTGATGGCCAGCACGCGCGCCTCGCCGGGCCGCAACGCCTGCGCGAGCGGCCTTGAGGCGGGCACGAGGCCCAGGTAGCGCTCGTTCCAGAAGTCATAGATATGCACCATGGCCTTGCCCGGCACGCCCAGCGCGCCCTCCGCCGGGTCGCCGGCCAGTCTCAGCGTCAGTGTGTCGGCCCGAGCCGGCTCGCGGTTGTTGTAGAGCGTTACGACGCGGCGCCCGGGCCCGGTCACGAAGTCGTAGATGCGCGGCCAGCCCGGCGAGGTCAGCATGTCGACGGGCCGGGCGCTCACGGGTTGCCGGTGGTACGGGAAGGTCCGCTCGAGGTCGTGCAGCGTCTCCTGCGGCATATCGCGGAACGAGGTGGCCAGCAGCAGGCGCGACGCGGCCGTGGCGGCCATGGTGAGGAGCATCCGCCGTCCGTCGCGCTCCGAGACGGCCGGACCCAGGGCGCGCCAACCCTTCAGCAGGTTCTTGGCGTCCATGTCGTAGGCAGTGAGTACGCGGTTCTTGTACCAGCGCAGGCCGCCGCGTGAGACCATCTGGGCCGTGATATCGTAGGTGTCGCCCCAGACGCGTTGCGAGTCGATGACGCCCGTTGTCAGGTCGGAGAGGGGGTCGCCCAGCACGCGCTCGTGAACCCATGAGTTGGGTCCAAGCCCCTCCTTGGCCAGTGCAAAGATGGTTCGATAGGCCTGTGCAGCCGTTGCCGCGGAATCCTTGAAGCCGCCAGTCGCAAGATGGCCGGACCACTCGCTGTCCGGGTAGTCGAACATCATGCCCGCCACTCCCGCGGAGCGCAGGTTGGCGTAGACCCGGCGCATGTGGCTCTGGGCGGTCGGATGGGTGTAGTCCAGCGTGCGCCTTGGGTCGCCTCCGAGCATCCAGTCCGGGTGCGCTGCCCGGAAGTCGGCGCTGTCCAGGCCCAGTTGGAAGTAGGTGAAGGGCAGGCACCCCGCCTTGCGGACGCCCTCCGCGTAGGCCGCGCTGGTTCGGAACTCGCCGGAGTAGTGGCCGAAGCGGAGCCAATGCTCATCGTCCCACCATCCCTGCTCGTTGTTCGCGGCATAGGTATCGGGCACGAGCCGAACCGCCGCCGGCGCGTAGCGCAGGAAACCCGAGCGCCGGATGATCTCGGCCTCCTCCACGAGGCCGGGAGCGGAGGCCACGCCGTACTTGCTGGCGAGCGGCTGGTTCTGGGCCCGCGGGTAGTCGAAGAGCCCCACGTACCAGGCGCAGACCGTCGGGAAGGTGTAGGGATTCGGGCGCGCACCTTGTGCCGACCTCACCGCCCGACCGTAGCGCTCCAGCGCGACGAACGGGTTCGGCGTGCCGAAGCCCACATAGAACCGGTCCTGCGTCGGCGCGTAGACTTCGCCGGGCCGGATCAGCCTGCCCACCGGGTCCTGCGCGTAGAGGTCCGCCGCGATGCCCCTGCCCGGCGGCGCGACCATCGCCGAGGCGGCCGATCCGGCGGCCAGCCGTGCGGGAACGACGAAGCCGGACGGGGCCTCCCAGAGCCACGCCTCGCTGACGGCGGCGTTGGGCACGGAGGCCATGTTGCGGATGAAGATGCGGCACGATCCGCTGGCCGTGGCGTCGGCGGGTAGCCGCACGGCGCGGACCTCGGCTCGTCGTCCGGCTCGCCCGCTGGGCAACGGCGTCTCGGGTATGAGCGTCCTGCGGACGCCGTCGGATCCCACGACGCTCACGTCTTGGCGGCGGCCGTTTCCGTCGAAGTCCCACCACGTGAGCCCGAGGATGGTCTCCTTGCCCGGTCGGAGGCCCGACGCCTCAAGGACGACCTCGCGATCATGGAAGAGGACCGAGGCGTACCAGGGCTCGTCGCCAGACGCGTCGGCCCAGGTGAAGGAGGAGCCCTGCGCCAGCGTCAGGCGGACCCCCTCGCGGCTGGTGACGCACTCGCCCCCGCAATCGAGGTAGGCGACCGGCGTCGCGCCGGGGAGCGCCTTGCCGACGGCCCCAAGACGACCGGAGGAGGTCGTCCGCTCGAGGCCCACCTGCGCCGTCTTGCAGAAGTCGCGGTACGAGAGGCCGCCAAGGACGACGGAGCGCCGCTTGCCGCGGGACAGGTAGGTGAGCAGCAGGTTGTTCGGCGACCGGCGCGTCGCGCCCCTGGTGACGCGCGTGTCGCCTGCGCCGCCCGCGCCGTCCAGCGTGCGGACGCTGGTGGCCCTGTCGCCGGGGAAGAGCCGGGCTCCCGCAAGGGGCGCGAAGGAGGTTAGGCGCAGGTCTTCCTTGCCCGTGTTGCGCACCGCGACCGCGAGGGCCAAACGGTCGCTCCCCGGGTAGAGCGTGCAGTCCAGCGTAAGCGTGGGCCGCCCGGCGCCGGCGCAGGCGACGCGCATGGTGCGTCCCGCGCCCAGGCTGTCGTGCGCGGGGAGCCACATCACTGATCTCTGGAGGTTCGTGGCAGCGCTGCTCCACTCATTGGCCATGCAGGCCGCATGGCGCACGGCGACGGCCCCGGAGGCGTCGAGGACGTCATAGGTTCCGGTATGCAGGTCGAACACCGCCCGTACGAGCCCGTTGCACAGGAAGGCGCGATCACCGGCGCGGCCCGATGTGACCGGAGCGGCGCCGCACGCGGCCGGCCCGCAGACGAGCAGTGCCAGGGCTAATCGGGCCACATGGCCGATGGACCGATGCCGCGGGGATCCCATGGTTGCCTCCAAACGCGGCGGCGCGTCGGAGTCGTCGCCACCGCAGCAAGGTTACCCCTTCGAGGGCCGCCGACCCGCAATGGGCGCCCGAGTGCTGAAAAGCCGGTCGCCAATGCGCCAAAGGGCTTGTCATAACCGCCGCCCATGGGATATCATATCCGTGAACATGTGAGGTGTTGGCCGGGGCTTGCAGAAGACCCGACCAACGCTAACTGGCTCTCTCAAGCCCGGCCCTGATGCGGTGTGCCGCCGATCAGGGCCATTTTTTCGAGTCCGGCTTGGTTGGCCCTCCAGGCCCTTGCCGACGCACACCACCGCCTCAACCGCGATATACCCGATGACAGAGCGCCCTGCCGTGTAACTCCGACGGCAGGTGGACGGTTTCGATCCAGCGGTATGGGCCTGGCATCACAAGCGGCGCCCAGCCATGGTGCGGCAGGTTCGCGACGGCGCGACCGGCCACGTCGAGGTCGATGAGGCGTGCATCGTCGGGGCGCCGTCGCGCACTGAACCACTGCCGCGTGTGCATCCCGGACCGGATGTATGGCCTCTCTATGTCAGCAGGCGGCGCATCGACGCCGACTGCGCAGGGGGTGCGAGGCTATGGCACGGTGGTCACGACGCGGTCAGTTGCTGCTGCTATCGACTCTGCTGGTCTGCGTCTGCACGGGGTCGCTGGGGCAGAGCAGGCCGGATGTCATATGGCAGAGGCCCGGGTTCGGTGATGGTCCCCTGGCGGCCGTCTACTCGCCCGACGGCACGATGCTGGCGGTGGCCGGCACCAGGGCAGTTAAGCTGTGGCGCACCTCAGATGGTGCGTACCTGCGCTCGCTCCGGGCCAACGACTGGATGGCCAGCGCGATCTGGTCTCAGTCCGGGGCCCATGTCATCGGGCTGAGCATGTCCGGGACGCTGCTTCGCTGGCGCGCCTCCGACGGCGTGTTGCTCAAGCGCGTTGCGGCGCAGCAGTCGACGAACTGGGGGCCACGCTCGCTGGCGCTCTCGCCGGATGGCCTGAGCATCGTGACATGCGGCCAAAGCGATGCCAACGCCTGCGTCTGGCGCGCCTCCGACTTTGTGTTGCAGCGCAGGATACCCCTGTCGTCGGTCTCATCGGTGGCCTGGTCGGCCGGCGGCATCATCGCCTGCGGCCGCACGGATAAGACGATCGCGCTCGCCGATCCCTCAACGGGATCGCTGATCAGAACGCTGTCGGGCCACACCGGCGCGGTGAACTCCGTCGCGTTCTCGCCGGACGGCGGTCGCCTCGTCTCTGCCTCCGCCGACATGACCGCTCGAATCTGGGATGTCGCATCGGGCTCGGCCCTGCACACCCTGGCGTCACATACGGCGGCCGTCTACGACGCGGCCTTTTCGCCCGACGGCTCCAGGGTGGCCACCGGCGCCAACGGCGCCGACCGGACGCTCCGGATATGGAATGCCGCGGCCGGCACGATCGCCGCGTCGGTGAACACCAACGGCTGGACCAACCCGGTGGCCTTCTCGCCGGACGGGCTGACCGTCTGCTCGGGCTGGAAACTGGGGTGCGTTGCCGAGTACGCGGCGCTGGACTGCAGCCTGCAGCGCGAGTTGTCGCTCCATTGTCGCCGCGTGGCCGCGATGGCGCGCTCACACGACGGACAGACGCTGGCCGCCGCTACCGGCGACAATGCCATCCACCTCTGGGCCACGGCCGACGGCGCCAAGCGGCAGGCGCTGACGGCGTACGGCGGCGTGGTGCAGGGGGCTCTCGGCTTCAGCGCGGATGACACCGTGCTGGTCGCCGTCGACTACTATGGAGGCATCCACCGGTTCGGCGCTGCGGACGGCATCGAGACCAGTGTCGTATACGGCGACATCGTTCCCAACTCGGCCGCGCTCTCGCCCGATTGCAGCATGGCCGTGATGGGCGCGTGGGACGGTGCGCTCGGGTTGTTCGACACGACCACGGGCGCCAAGGTGTGGGGCTCCACGGCGTTCACAGAGCCCATCCACTCGCTTCAGTTCTCTCCTGACGGCCTGTCCATCGCCTTCCGCGTGGACTCGGGCGCCATCTACGTTCTCTCAGCGCTGACAGGCGCTGTCACGGCGTCCACCTCCAGACAGGCATCGGGCGCTCTATGCTTCTCGCCGGACAGCAGCCTGCTCGCCGCGGGCTATGGCAGCAACGGGGTGTCCATCTGGAACACCGGGACCGGAACGGTCCAGTCCATTGCCCTACCCGGAGAGACCGGGCAGACCTGGCCGCTGTCCTTCACACCCGACGGCGCCTACATGGCGGTAACGGGCGGTGACTTCTGGGTCGAGATCGTCCGGATCGCCGACGGTGTGACCCGGGCGCTCTACTCCGAGGAGAGCAGTTTCCCTGCTGGCGCTGGCTGTTACTCGCCTGACGGCAAGGTCCTCTACTACGGTACGGAGGACTCCAGCGTCATCGCCATGGCGACGCCGGACACGACGGCCAACGCCAGCGTGACGGTGGCGTCCGCCACGGTGCCCTTCAACGAGGCCGTCACCCTCACCGCGGCCCTGAAGTCCGGCGGTCTGCCCATCGTCGGCCAGTGGCTGCACTTCTGGGTCGGCAACCTCTGGGGTTCCAGGTGGTACGCCGGCAGCGGGCTCACCGATGCCTCCGGCATCGCCTCGATCACGGTCAACGCCCCCGAGCCGCCCTACTGGAGCATTCGGGTGGCCTTCGCAGGCGGCGGCGGCTATGGCTATACCACCGGCTCCGGCAACCTGTGGGTCACCAAGGGAGCGACGACCGTATACGTCATCGACCGCGCGGGCATCATCTCGGTCGCGGGGTCGTCGGTCGGGTCAGCGGTCACCGACGCCGGCGGCCAGGCCGTGCTGAGTTACGTCATCGCCACCGTGGCCGGCGTCCACGCCATCGGCGCATCGTTCGCGGGCGATAGCCAGTACCTGCCATCTTCGTCGTCATCCACGCTCTCCGCCACGGTCACGAACACCAAGGTCTATGTCGTGGACCGGACGGCGAAGATCAAGAGTTACGTGGTGTTGAAGGCCTACCTCTACACGCCCGCGAACGTTACCATCGCCGGCAAGCCGATGACGGTCAAGCTGGACGGCGTCGCGCTGGGTTCCGGCGTGACCAACCCGTCGGGCTACTACCAGGTCGGGTACACCGTGGCGGAAGGCGCCGGCGCCGGCGCTCGGGTCATCCGGGGCGAGTTCGTGGGCGACGGCGGATACAACGCTTCGGCTAACCACGGCGCCCTGACCGCCACGCAGGGCGACCTGTACGTCTGGCCCTACTTCCGGTCAGGCAAGCGGGGAACCAGCCATCCCCTCAAGGCCTATGTCCGCAGCCTGCCGGACTACGTGATCCAGCCCGGGAAGTCCATCACGTTCAAGGTGAATGGCTCAGTGATCGGCTCGGCGACTGCGGCGGCCGACGGTTGGGCGACGGTCGCGTGGAGCATTCCAGTCGGCGAACCCACCGGCGCGCACACGGGCGCAGCCGAGTTCGCAGGCGATGCGTGGTACGGGCCGTTAGTGACGAGCGCCACGTTCAACGTGGCGCCATAGATCAGCCTGAGAAGACAGGGGCTGCCGGTTGGCCGACAGCCCCTTGCTATCGACCCGCCGGCCTAGCTGACCGTGAAGAGCCGATCGAGCCCGGCGTCGACGAAAAGGCGCTTAATGAACGGTTGACAGTTCACCACGCTGAACCTCGCCTCGCCCACGGTCTTTGCCGCACCGATGATCACTCGCAGGAAGGCCGACGAGACGTAATCGACGCCTCCGAGATCGAAGACGACCGAGGCTCTGTCGCCGAACTCGGCCAGCTCGGCCTTGACCCGCGCGTCGGCCTCCGGGCTGTTGGAGCCGTCCATCCGCCCGGCGAACGTGCAGGTCAGGCGCGCTTGCTCTGCGCAGTAGGTGAGTTCAAGCATGTGGGCGTCCCTCCTCAGTGGTCGCTGTGGTAGTCGGCCAGAAGGCCGTCGACGGTCTCGGCGGAATCCAGGTACCGGCTCGTGTCGAAGCCGTGCCACTTCTCGGTGGGGCGTTTGCGGCAGACGCGCTTGATGTTCAGCAGGTGGCGGGCCGTCACGTTCTCGGTGGTTATGTTCTTGCCTCCGCTGCCGCAGCCCAGCGTGAAGGAGGGCGCCAGCGTGTTGAGCAGCGAGCCCACCGCGCCCTGTGTCGAAGGCGTGTTGACCACCACGCGGCCGGCATTCATCAGGGCCGAGAACTCGGCGATGCGCCGCTCGTCGTTGGCGTAGATCGAGGCGGTGTGCCCCATGCCTCCGCGATAGTTGAGGTCCACGCAGAGCTTGGCGGCCGTGTTGGCGTCGTCGCCCACAAAGAAGGCGAGGATCGGCGCCAGCACCTCGCCGGAGAGCGGCTCCTCCGGCCCCACCGCGGCGAGCTCGGCCATCAGCACGCGCGTGCCGTGTGGGACAGTGATGCCGGCCATCCGGCAGATGGCTTCGACCGGTTGGCCCACGATTTCCGCCGCCATGTCGCCCGACCCGGGATTGATGGCCACCGCCTCTACGCGCGCCTTCTCGTCGGCATCGAGGAAGAAGCAGCCCTGACGCCGCATCTCCGCCCGCACGGCCCCGGCGATGGACTGCTCCACAACGATGGCCTGCTCGCTGGCGCAGACGGTGCCGTTGTCGAAGGTCTTCGATGCGAGGATGGACGCGACGGCGTAGGCCAGGTTGGCGCTCGGATCGATGAGGACGGGCACATTCCCGGGACCCACGCCGATGGCCGGCGTGCCGGAGCTGTAGGCGGCGGTGACCAGGCCCGTGCCTCCCGTCGCGAGGATCAGGGCCATGCCGCGGTGCGACATGAGGCGCTGGGTGAGCTCCCTCGATCCGTCCGTCACCACCTGGATGCAATCGTCGGGGGCATCGACCGCCAGCGCCGCCTCGCAGCAGATGCGCGCCGTCTCGGCCACCGACTTCTGGCTTCGACGGTGCGGGCTGATGATGATCGGGTTGCGGGTCTTCATGGCGATTAGGATTTTGAAGATCGCCGTGGAGGTTGGGTTCGTCACCGGCGTCACGGCGAAGATCGGCCCCAGCGGCTCGGCGAGCTCCGTGATGCCGGACGCCTCGTCGTGGGAGATGACGCCGACCGTCGGCACGTCGCGTATGCTCTCGTAGACCAGTTGGGAGGCGATCACGTTCTTGATCACCTTGTCTTGCCAGACTCCCAGCCAGGTCTCTTCGTGGGCCATGCGGGCCAGCTTGACGCGGTTCGCGAACGCGGCGCGGAAGACGGCTTCGACGATTCGATCTACCTGCCGCTGGTCGTACTGTGAGAAGACGGCCGCGGCCATCGTGGCCGACGACATGACGCCGTCGGCTCGTGCTTGCACTGCGGAATCCATGGCGTAGCGCTGCGCTCCTGTGATCGGTTGGTGGATGCGGCGCGGCGAAGTTGAGCCGCCGCCGCCGTCAGATTGCCGTAGCAATGATAGCCGACGACGCCGCTTGGAGGCACACCAAGCCGCCCCCGCGAGCGTTTGCAGGCGGGGGCGGTGGTGTAGGGACTACGGCACCACGTTGAAGGTGGTGTTGGCCGATGCGGACAGGTACCAGTCGTCTCCCGCGAAGGCCGCCGTGGCCGTGTGTGATCCTGTGGCCTCGCCGGCCGGGATCGCCCAGGTGACGGTGGCCCACCCGTCAGCCGCCACGACGCCGGTATCGACCGCGGTGCCGTTGACGCTGAAGGCGATGCCCTTGCCGGGCTGGATTACGTAGTCCGGCAGGCTGCGCACGTAGGCCTTCAGCGGCAGGTTCGTGCCCCTCTTGGCTGACCGGACGTAGGGCCAGAGGTAGAGGCTGGCCTTCGTCACCGTGAGCTTGCCGTTGTTGGCCGAAGCGTTGTATCCCGCGTCGCCGGCGAACTCAGCGCGGATCGTGCGAACGCCCGCGCCCGCGCCTTCCGGCACCGTGTAGCCGAACTGGATGTAGCCGGATGGGTTGGTGTCCGAGGTGCCCAGCTCCGTGCCGTCCAGCTTCATGGTCATGGGCTTGGCGGCGACGATGGTGTTGTTCAGCAGGTAGAGGTAGGCCTTGAGGACGACGTAGGACTTGATCTTCGCGGTCCGATCGACCACGTAGACCTTGGTCGCCACGGTCTGCGCGGTCAGCGTCGCGTTGCCCGCCGACGGGTTGTACGTCGTGTCGCCCGCGAACTCAGACCGGAGCGCGCGCGACGCCGCGCCCGCACCGATGGTCCAGTTCAGCACCGCCTGGCCGCCCGCGTCGGTAGAGGCAGAACCTACAGCCGTGCCCGCCACCTTGAAGCTGAGGGGCTTGCCGGAGAGCCATGCGTTGTCCGTGAGCCGCTTCAGGTAGGCCTTCAGCGCCACCGTGGTCGTGATGATGCCCGACCGGTCTGGCACGTATACCGACGTCTCGGTGCGCCCCACGGTGAGGATCACCGTGTTGTTGGCCTCGGAGCCCTCGGCAATGGTGTTGTCGGGGTCGGCCACCAGATAGAGGCTGGTGACCTTGACGCCGGCCATGACGGGTACGGAGACCCGAACGGTCTCGTTGGCCAGGAGATCCGCCACGACGGCCGAGCCCAGCGCCACGGTTCCGGCCGCACCAGGCACGCCGGTGTAGGCGCCGACCCGGGTGCTGAACACGGGTGTGAGACCGGCGTTGCAGAGCGTGACCGCAGCCAGCCCCGTACCGTCGGCATTCCAGGCGAACGCGGCATCGACCAGCAGCAGGTCGGTCTGGGCATACGAGTCACCCCAGTAGACGGTGCCTGCGCCGCCGGCGGGGGCCGATTGGCCGGAGCCGCCCGCTGCCGTCACCGTACCGCCCGCAAATGCCGCGCCGCCGGCCCGACGGATGGCGATGCGCCCGCCGCCACCACCGCCCACACCCCAGTCGCCGGTCGATGAGCCGCCCCGGGCGCTGATGACGCCGGTTCCGGAGACGGTTCCGCAGGCGATCCGCAACGTGCCACCGGAGCCGCCGCCGGCCTGGTACGCGCCGTAGCCGTCGGCGGAGATGGAGCCGTCGACGACCATATCGCCCTTGACGGCCAGCCTCAGCAGCCCGCCGCCGGCGCCGCCCTGCATCCGGTTGTCATTGTGGTTGCCGCCGCCGCTGCCGTAATGCCCGGGCCACTCCAGCGAGCCGTAGGGCGCGATCCAGTTCTTGCCGCCCTGCCCGCCGTACGTGCCGCCGTCGCCGGTGTTGTAGTGGCCGCCGCCCGGTCCGCTGCAGTTCGGGTACCCGCGGCCTGAGACGCTGATCGCGCCGCCGGTGGCCACGGTTAGGTTGCGGGTGACGATCAGCCGTAGGCCCGCCCCATCGTTACCGGGGCAGGTAATGGTGCCTGCCTGCACCGTCAGGTCATGGAGCTCCAACGGGCCGGCGGTGCAACCGAAGTAGAGGTCGCCTGTTCCAACCGTCATATCGGCGTTGGGCAGGGAAAAGGCCGGGTGGAGCGTGTACCCGGCGATGCCGAGGTTGTCGAAGGTGACGCGCGCCTCGGCGGAGGTCTCGTCGCCAAGGTAGACGCTGCCGGGCCCGCCGTTCGACGCCGCGCCGCTCGATACGCCCACGCCGCCGTGCGCCGAGAGGCTTCCGAGGAAGCCGCTGACGGCGTAGACGACTGCCACGCGCCCACCGCCGCCGCCGCTTGCGGACCACCCGTCCGTCGAGCCCGCGCCGCCGTCGGCGTGGATGCTGCCGGTCCCTCCCAGGCCGACCGTCCGCAGAGAAACCGAGCCGCCGGAGCCGCCTCCGGCCTTCCACGCGCCCGCACCGTCGCTGGAGATGGATCCGTTGACCACCGTGGCGCCGCCGACCGCGACCGTGAGAATGCCGCCGCCGGAGCCACCGTTGTACTGGTTGCCGTTGTTGCTTCCGCCGCCGCTGCCCTGCATGGCGGGCTCGGCCACGGAGCCGTAGGCCCACCACTCGCCGTTGCGTCCGCCGGCGCCGCCGTAGGTGCCGCCGTCGCCGGTGTTGTAGTGGCCTCGTCCGGGGCCTTGCTGATAGGGGTAGCCGCAGCCGGTGGCCGTCACGGAGCCGCCGGCGTCGATGGTAAGGTCTCGGCCCAGCGCGAGACGGAGGCCCATGCCGTCGTTGCCGGGGCAGGTCACCGTGCCGTTCTGCAGCACCGTCATGTCCCTGCCGGTCAGCACGCCGGCGGCGCAGTTGAAGACCACGGTGGCTTGGCCGATGAACCACTCGACGCCGGGCGTGTCGACGGCGTGGTGGAGGGTCGTGCCGATCAGGCTGCCGCTATCGAACCTCGCCGTTTCGCGCTGGGTCGTCGTGTCCCGGGTGTAAACGGTGCCGGGGCCGCCGATGCTCGGCGTGCCGCCGTTGGACCACTCGCCTCCGCGCGCCTGCATCGAGCCCGTGAACGTGCTGCTGCCCCAGACAACCGCCACGCGGCCGCCGCCACCGCCTGCGGGGTTCCAGTCGCCGGTGGCCGCGCCGCCGTTGGCGCGGACCACGCCGTCGCCGGTCAGCGTCCCGGCAACGAGGATCACGGAGCCGCCGGAGCCGCCGCCCGCCTTGAACCCGGCCGCGCCGTCCGACGAGAGCACGCCGAGCACGGCGGCCTGGCCGGTGACATGCATGGAGAGCCGTCCGCCGCCGGAGCCGCCATTGTGCTGGTTGTCGTTGTTGCTTCCGCCGCCGCTGCCCTGGTCCGACGGAATCGCCACATCCCCGTAGGCCCACCACTCGCTGTTCTTGCTCCCGGTGCCGCCGTAGGTGCCGCCGTCGCCCGTGTTGTAGTGCCCTCGTCCGGGGCCCTGCTGCCACGGGTAGCCGCAGCCCGTCGCGCTGACGACGGCGCCGGAGGCGATAAGCAGGTCGCCCTCCACGAGCGCCTGTAGGCCGACGCCGTCGTTGGCCGGGCACGCCAGCGATGCCCCGCTCGCGATGGTCAGGTCGTGCACCTCCAAGGCGCGCGGGCTGCAACTGACGGTCAGAGCCGTCGGCGTCGCCACGGTCATGTCGGCGGTCAGCGTCTGGAATGCGTTGTGCAGCGTCGATCCGGCCGCACCGTTGTTGTCGAAGGTCACCGTCTCCACGCCGCCGCCGGTGTCCTTGAAGTAGACGCTGCCCGGGCCGCCGTTGCCGGAGGGGCCCGTGCCGCCCCGCGCCTGAAGGGAGCCGCTGAAGATGCTGGAGCCGGCGGTGACGGCAACCCGCCCGCCGCCGCCGCCGTAGGCGGGCCAGCCGTCGGTGTCGGCGTTGCCGCCGTTGGCCGCGATTACGCCGGCGCCGGCCAGTGTTCCGGCCTCGATCCAGAGACTGCCGCCGGCTCCGCCGCCCGCGTTCCAACCCACGTTGGCCATTGAGATGGCGGAGCCGTTCAGCGTGAACATGCCGCCTACGCGAACGTGCGCGGCACCGCCGCCGAGGCCGCCCTTGTTCTGGTCGCCGTTGGTACAGCCGCCGCCGCTGCCGTAGGTGGTGGGTTCGGTGACTGAGCCGTACGCCCAGGCGCCCGTGCCGCCTCCCGTGCCGCCGTGTGTGGCTCCGGTCCCGGTGGTGGAGCCGCCCGCGCCGGGCCCGGCATGGTGGGCATGGCCCGCGTAGCTCACGTCGATGCTGCTGCCCGCCTCAACCGTGGCGTCGCCCGTCACCCCCAGCAGCAGCGTCTGGGTCGAGGTCCTGATGCGTCCGCCGTTGCGAACGAGCAGACTACGGTAGTTGGTGAAGCCGGAGGAGCAGTCGATCGTAACGGTGCAACTCGTGACGATGATGTCCTCGCCGGAGTACTCGTTGGAGCCGATCGTTCGGCTGTACGTGAACTCGAAGGCGGACGCTGGTCCTGCGCACGCCATCAGCAGGCCGGCCAGCACTTTGGCGCGGTCCAGCCCTCTCAGATGCATGAAGAACATCGTTGTTTCCCTTTGCATGCCGGAGATGCGCGCCCGTCGGTGGGCGGCCGTGACGCACGGTGTATTCCGCGCGAGGGCCATGATTCCTTCAAGGCCGGGCTCGAGCGTCCGTATTCCGCCGGACCGCCTGCATGGGCTAGAATCAGTCGCCGGCCGCGGCGGACGCGGCGCAGGCCATAGGAGGGCGCACCATGGGCGACAGGCCGGCCATTCTCGGGATCGATGTCGGCGCGACCGGCATCAAGGGCACGCTCTTCTCCCCGACGTTCGAGATCATCGCCGACCTGGGACGGCGGCCCACCGAGGCAGACCTGGGCCCCGACCAGGCCATCGGCAAGATGGTCGCCATGCTGCTCGAGTCGCGCCCGAAGTGGGAAGGGCACAAGCTGGCGCTCTGGGGTGGCAATATCCCCGGTCCCGCGCGTTACGGCGATGGGCGCATCCTCCGCTCGCCGAATCTGGGTCCCACGTGGGACGACTTCGGCTTCACCGACGCCCTCTGCACGGCGCTGAACGACGCCCTCGGCTACCCTGTGCCCGGCACGGTGGCCAACGACGTTGCCGCGGCCGCGTTCGGCGAGCAGCGGTTCGGCGTGGGCGGCGGGACCAAGTCGGTCTATCTGGCCGCCGTCGGCGGTGGCGTGGGCGGCGGCTTCGCCGATGCGTCGGGGCTCTACAAGGGCGCCCGGCACGTCTGCCAGAACCACATTGGTCACGTCTATGTGGTCGATCCCACGCTCCCGTACGCTCCGCTTTGCGGCTGCGGCAAGCGCGGGCACATGGAGGCGTTCACCTCCTTCACGTCCATGTTCCTGGCTGTGGACCACGCGCTGGCGCGGAACGCGGCGACGAGCCTGAAGGAGGTCTGGGCGACGACCGGCAACAAGGGCAAGTCGCTGATGGACGCCGCCAGGGCGGGCGACGCGGTGGCGCGGCAGATCCTGGAAGTGAGCGCCCACTACCTCGCCATCGCGCTGCACAACGCGGCCATGGAGTTCGAGCCGGACATCCTGGCGGTGGGTGGCGGCGTGACCTACTACGAGCCCTACATCGACATCGTGGCGCTGGAGGTCGACGAGCTCTTTCCGGCGACGTGGACCGTGCTGCGCGAGGAGACGCGGGTGGTCTTCGCCCGGCTCAAGAACAACGCCGGCCGCGTGGGCGGCGCCGCGCTGGCCATGGAGAAGGCGGGGATGCCGCTGCCGGCATCGCTGCCGGCAGCAACACTGAACGCGGATTAGGCCTATCTGCGCTCGATGACCAGGGCCTGGGAGGGGGCTGCAACCTTGAGCAGCTCCCCGGTCTTGGCGTCGCACCAGAACTTGTTCGCGATGGGCGCCGCGTCGACCACGACGCACTCCACGCGCCTGCCCGCCACCGTGATCGTCTCGGTCTTGGGCTGGGCCGTGAGGGTCAACTTCATGGTCTGCAGGGCGCTGGCGGCGAAGATCGACGCCGTGGCCACCTTTCCCGCCTGCGGCCGTACCGTCTGTGTGGTGAATGACATGAGCGTGATCACGTTGTTCAGTTGAAGCGTCTCCGAGCCGCTGAGCGCCGCATCACGGGTGATGTTCTGGCCTCCCACGGTGATGCGCGCCGTGGCCTTCTTGCCCGCGAAGGCGTAGGCGGCGCGCTGCTTGGAGCCCGCGGCGTCGGCCTCGAGGGCCAGCGCGACGGGAGCGCCGTTGGCGGCTATGGTGAACGTGCCGGACATCGTCACGGCCACCGCGGCGCCCTGTGACGGGACACGCAGCTCCAGCGCGAACTTCCAGTCCGACTGCCCGGGCCGCACCGCCACGCACTGTGCGGTCTGGGACCCCATCTCCTTGCCGTTGGCCGTGAAGACCCACCGCTCGGTTGCGCCCTTCTGGGCAATCACCGCACCCGCCTGCGCCGCCGCGGGCGCCTGCGAGGCCATCGCCGCCAACGCGGCGACCGCCGGCCATACCGAACCTTTCGCCATGGTCATTCCCTTTCCAGCCCGTCTACCAGTCGCCGGAGTGGAAGCTGGTGGCCGGGTTCGGACGCATCTTGGCGGCGTCCTTTGTGATGTCGCGACAACCCCGGACCACCCGCTTGGCCTCCGCCGTGGTCAGCTCGCCGCCCGGGGCGCAGACGGTCCTGCCGAGCCGGGCCATGCCCTCGGCGGCGGCCGCGGCCACGGGGAAGGCGACGCGGCGGAGGCCCTGGCCTGCCGGCGCGGCGATGTAGCTCTCGTCGTGCAAGAGGCGATCCAGCGGCTGGATCAGGTCACGGTCGGCCGCCACGCCGAGGGCCAGCGCCGCCGCGGCCCGGACCCGATACTGCTTGTCGCGTGCGGCCTCGAGGACCTGGTCGATGATCCGGGAGCGGATCACGGCGCTCAGCTCGAACTCGGCGGGCTCGAAGAGGAGCGAAGCGGGCGCCGCGAGCCGGCCGTCGCGGTTCAGCAACATGCCCAAGGACGCCACGCCGCGACTGCGGAGGTAGGGGTCGTCGGCCGACGCCAGGGCCATGAGGGCTGCCGCCTGGCGCGGCTTGGCGCGGCGAACCATGGCGTCGGCGGCGCCGTACTTGCGGGTGCTGAGGAGGACCAGGTCCTCGGGAGCGGCCAGCACGCCTGCCAGCGCGGTGTCGAAGCTCTCGCCGTACTTGGACAGGTGCGCCACGGCGGCCGCATAGGTCTCGCGGTCCCCGGTCGGCGGCTCCAGCACGAGGGAGAGGGCCAGCGAGGCGGCCAGGCGCTCGTCGGAGCCCTCGGCGGCCTCGCGGAATGCGGCGGCGCGGGCCTCGGCGGGGGCGTAGGCCTGCTTCTTCTTTTCGCCCACGATGAGCGGCGAGCCACCCAGCAGCGGGCGCCGGGCGAGGCCGGCCACCACCGCAGCCAGCGACGTCTCATCACTCAGCTTGTCGCCGCGCCGGCCGATGCGCTCCTCGGCGCCGGCCAGATCGGACCTGAAGAGCGTTCGGAGGTCGGGGACGGCCATCGACGCGGACGCGGCCGACGCCATCACAAGGGCCGCCAGTGGGGTCCGTACAGCAGTCATCATGGGTTGTGTCCTGTTCGGGTTTGATCGCCACGGGGGCGTAGTAGAAGACGGATTCAGAGCCCGCCCCGTGCCATGAACCCTTTCATCGGTGCAGTCGTCTACACTACCACAAGCAATGCATCCAGTGTGTCCGAGGGTGTCTCACACGCAACGCCGGCGCGAACGGTCGCGCCGGAGGCGGGAGCGGCACCGCTCCCGCCCGAAAGGGAGGCAATCACATGGCCGTCGAGGATGCCCACTTCACACGCACCATCCAGCGCGAGCTGGGTAGGCGTTATGTGGACGCGAGCCTGGTTGATGTGCGCGTCATGCACGGCATCTGCTACGTGCGAGGGACCATGCGCTGCCTGCGCAGCCACCCCAACGTCGACCTCACCAAGGAGTCAGAGACCATCCGCAAGATGATTCGCCAGAAGGGCTTCATCCGCGAGGTGATCTGGGAGGTCGACCTCCGGAACTGACGCAGGCGGCGATGCCCGTGGCGGCTAGGGAGCCATGACCGTGATCGCGCCGAGGCGGTACCTGCGGGCGCCGTCATCGTTCGCCAGCGGCAGGGCGATCACCGGCGTCCCGTCGCGCCTGCCCACCGACACGAAGACATCGTAGCGCCCGGGCTTCACTATCGGCGCCACTTCGCCCACGGATGCCCGGAACAGGCGCCGCGTCTCCGGGGCCTTGCCCGGCTCCGCAGGCTTCAGGCTCCGCAGGTCCAGCCCCTCGTCCACCAGGAGCGATACGATGCCGCCCTTCTCGTCCTTCAACGTCAGCGCGCCGAACCCGCCGGGGTAGCAGGGCGCCACGCCCGCGTTGGCCCAGGTCAGGGCGGCGGGGAAGGGTTTGCCTGCCGTGACCGAGGCGGGCCACTCCGCCTGGCGCAGCTGTAGCCGGTATCCCATGCGCTTGTTGATGGCGTCGATGATGGCCCGGTTCGCGTCCAGCAGCACCCGCGGCCACCAGTGTATGGACATATAGCTGGCGTGGTAGGCCTCCACGGACTTGAGCAGCAGCGAGCCGTCGCCCCATGCCCCGCGCTCCTTGGAGGGGCCGTAGTGCTCGTGCTCCAGGATAACCGGCAGCGTTGGCCAGAAGGCCTGCGCCAGGTCTGCGTGGTACCAGCTGTTGGGCGGGCCGCCCACGCAGATGCTGTCGTCACGGAGCGAGACGCCCTTTGAGAGCGCGTAGTCGGTCTCCGGCAGGTGGAAGCCGGGCCTATTGTGTCCCGCCACGTCGTCGCTGATGCAGAGAAGCGTCCGCGGGAAGTGCTTCACGTGGAGGTCGATGTGCTTCCGAACGTCGACGGCAGCCTTCGCCTCGGGGACCATGCTGCTCATGAATGTGTGCCCCTCGCCCCAGAGGCCGTAGGTGCCCACGTCCATGAAGGCCACGTTGGGGTTGCCGTCGTACCGCGCCGCCATGGCGGCCAGGAAGGCCTCGAGCTTCTGGAGGAAGACAGGGTCGCCGAAGTCGGGGTCGGTCCACGCGCCGTTGGGTTGCGGCCCCTTGCCGAACTCGTAGCGGATCGACTTGGCGCCGGCCTTGTAGACCCATTCCGGCACCGGATTGGGCATCCAGTTCTCGGAGCAGGTTATGCGGAAGGCCACGCGCTTGCCCTTGGCGATCCAGCGCTGGGCGGGCGTGTCGAGAATGGCCCAGTTGAAGCGGTCCTCTTCGGGCTGGATGTAGGACCAGGGCACGCGCAGGTAGACCGTGGAGAGGCCGGGGAAGTCGTCGACGGTGTCGGACGGCTCCAACTGCGAACCGTAGTTGGTGGGGACGTTGGAGTAGTAGTGCATGGTCCACCCCATGTCGGGGTTCACCAGCGCCGCGCCCGTATCTGCGGGCCGCACCACCACGTCGCCGCCCTGCGCCACCGCGCCCAAGAGCGCCGCAACCATCGCCAACGCAGCGATCAGACCCACTTTCCACCTCCCGCCGGCGGCGCCGGTCAGTCCTGCAGCTTCAGGTCGGCCAAGCTCTTGGCTGTCAGTGCTCTTACCGTGCGTTGCAGGCGGTCTCGGCACGGCACGCCGCCCGATTGCGATCTTCCAGGTGTCCACGGCAGGCGGCTTACCACGATGTCCGTTCCCTCGCCGAATAGGGCGACGGCTTCGGCACTCGGACCTATCGCTGCTGAAGGAGCGATACCAGCGCCATCACGATCCGCCGCGCCTCTTTCTTGCCTCGCCCCCAGTCGAATAACTGCATTTTGGGGCGGCTGGTGATGCATACCTGAGTACCCTGCGCGGTGGCGAAGACTCTTCCTTCGACGTTCTGGCCAGCACTTACTAGGTCCGCCTTTGTCGTACCTCTCACCGTCATTGCGACGGGATCGGCGACAACGCGCTCTACCCCGAACATGTGGAATGCCTGGGCAACGGCGTCGTGTGTGTGCTGGAGGCTGGCGTTGGTCAGGATGTCGGCGTACCCAATCCATTTCACGCTGACAGGCAGCTGGGGCGAGACTGTGGGAATGGCGGGCATCACCTGGGTTGGGTGCATGGCCGCAGGAGCTACAGGCTGCGTGCGATCAAGCGGCACGGAGAACTGGGTACGGTACTGGTGTCCACACGCCTGACAGAGGCAAGCCTCGATTGCCGCCTGCGCCGTGCAGCGGGGGCATACCTTGACGGGATTGCTCACTTGAGTTTCCTTTCAGTCCCAGCAGACTGCGCCTCCGCCAAGTCGGTGAGTGGCCCAGTCATGCGGTCGCCCAGTAGCGTGGGCTCCGCCCCAGCGCCGCGCCCGTATCTGCGGGCCGCACCACCACGTCGCCGCCCTGCGCCACCGCGCCCAGGAGCGCCGCAACCATCGCCAACGCAGCGATCAGACCCACTCTCCACCTCCCGCCGGCGGCGCCGGTCAGTCCTGCAGCTTCAGGTCGGCCAAGCTCTTGGCTGTCAGTACCGTCTGCGCCAACTCGGTGAGACGTCTGGAGTCGGTGATGCGGTCCAATTGGGTCTTGACGTCGGTCGGCGACGACGGGAACCGGGCCTCTATGAGGTCCCAGATGATGCTCCGCTGGCCATCGAGACGGCCGACCGCATGGCCCTTCCGGATGCCCTGCGCGATGCCCCTCTCGATGCCCCTCTCGATGCCCTTCTCAATGCCTCTTGCCTCAAACTCGTTCACCATCTCTCGCACCTCCTCTGCGCCTGTGTCCGTGATGAGGCGGTTCATCTCCGCCTCCTGCTCCGGGTTCAGGTGCAGGTACTCACCAACCATATGTACGAGCATGTCGCGCCGCGCCGCGTCGATCGGGCCGCGGGCGATGCGGTGCAGAACCTGCAGCTTATGCATGGCGCGGCTCAGCCTGCCTGGTCGCATCACCGAGCTGACGGCGGCGCCGAAGATTGGCTCTACCTTCAGGAACCGCGCTGCGGCAAAGCTCGGCAGCGAGATCGCCCAGTAGGTCTGCGTGGCGTACGTCATGCCGAACAACCGGTCCACGTAACGCTCCCGTGCCAGTCCGGCGCGGCCCTTCACAAGGTAGAGCACAATGGGCACAACCGGCTTCCGGTGCCGTAGCCGCAGCAGGTGGTAGTACTCCCACATTCGCTGGGCCATCTCCGCGTCGCGGCGGCCCTGAATCTCCACATGGACCAGAATGAGTTCCGGTTCGCCCGCGCTGCTTCGCACCTCCGCCACCAGGTCCGCCTCCCGGCGCAGTCCCTTCGGCAGATCGGTGAAGGTCTCCTTGTCCTGAAACCGCACGGTCTCCAGGTCGAGGCGCTCCGCCACATCCGGTAGGAACAGGCGCAGGAAGTCCGGCATGAACGCCCGCAGCAGGTCCTTCCACAACTGGTCTTGGTCCACGCCACCACTCCTTCAGGCCGACTCGGCGCCGCTAGGGCATTGTACTCGCGCGCGGGGTTGCAGGCAAGCGGCGGGGCGGGCGGTACCATGAAGCATCGGGCGCCGCAGGGACGGACGCGGGCGGCGTGACCGCAAGGAGGTGTGCCATGAGTGACCTTTCCCGTCGGACCTTCATCGGAGCGGCCGCCGCCGTCGGCGCAGGGCTGGCCGCCGACGCCCTGCCCGGACCCGCGGCGCGTGGTGCGGGTCGAGCCGTGGGCGCCAACGACAAGCTGGTGCTGGGCCTCATCGGCTGCGGGGGCATGGGTGCGCACAACATGCGCGTCCTCATGGAGAAGCCCGAGGTCGAGGTGGCGGCCCTCTGCGACGTGGACGAGGCCCGCATGCCCGGCGACATCAAGAACGTCACCGAGAAGTACGGCAAGGCGCCCACGATCTACCGGGATTACCGGAAGATGCTTGAGCGGAAGGACATCGACGCCGTCATCATCGGCACGCCGGACCACTGGCACGCCCTCAACCTGATCCACGCCGTGGAAGCCGGCAAGGACGCCTACTGCGAGAAGCCTATCTCCCACAGCATCGTCGAGGCAAAGTCCATGGCCGCCGCCGTGAAGCGCTACGGCCGGATCGTGCAGGTGGGAACCTGGCAGCGGAGCACGCCGGAGTTCACCAACTCCGTGGCCTACATCCGCGCGGGCAAGCTGGGCAAGATCGTACTGGCCCGCGCATGGAAGACCGATCCCTTCGCCGTCGGCAACGTGGCGCCCACCACTCCGCCCGCCGGACTGGACTACGACTTCTGGACCGGCCCCGCAGCCATGCTCCCCTACGCGCCCAACCATGTCCACGGCAACTGGCGCTGGTTCCTCAACTACGGCTCGGGCATGACCGGCGACTGGGGTGTCCACATGATGGACATCGCCCTCCTGGGCCTCAGCGAGGATACCGACCTTGCCATGCCCGCCGAGGTCACCAGTTGCGGAGGCCGACTGGCATATCCCACCGATGACCGTACCGCGCCGGACACGGTGCAGACGCTCATGCGCTTCGCCAAGCCCGATGTGGTGCTCCACTGGCAGACCGGTCGCGACTTCCCCGGGAGGCCCGACCATGGCACCGAGTTCGTCAGCGCCGACGGCAAGACGCTCCGCGTCTGGCGCGGCGGCTGGCATGTCATGGACCCCTCCGGCGAGCTGATCCCGCCCGAGCGCGTCGAGCCGACCAACGACCACTGGCAGAACTGGCTCGACTGCGTGAAGAGCCGCGAGCAGCCCCGGTCGCATCTGGCCTCCATGGCCCAGACCACCATCGTCTGCCATCTGGCCAACTGCTCCCTGCTGGCAGGCGCCACCGTGCGGTGGGACAAGGCGAAGAACGACATCACCGGCCGCGCGGGCAAGGAGACCCTCTGCTACTCGCGCGAGTACCGGAAGCCCTGGAAGCTGCCCGTCTACAAGTAGGCCCGAACCGGAGAAGACCGCACCATGACCAGCAGCCCACTCGCCGCCGTCCTCGCCGCCGCGGCAGCGCTTTTGGCCGTCTGCGCCGCCGGGCGGCCCGCCGCGCCGCCAGCCGCATGGAAGCTCGACGAGCGCCTCCTCACGCCCTTCTGGCGCACATCGGCCATGCGCGGCGAGAGCGTCCTCTTCGTGCGCGAAGGCGCCTCCGGGCCGCCGTCCGCGCCGCTGGTCTTCGCCCCCACGCGCATCCTGTCGGTCGTGAGCACGTCCGGCCTCGTCACCTACGAGGCGGGGCGTGACTACGTCTGGGACGCCGACCGAGGCCGCCTCACGCTGCCCGAAGGCTCGCGCATCCCCTGCGCGAGCCCGGCGCAACTCCGCCGCAAGCACGGTACGCAGATGTTCAACCTCACCCACCGCGACGGCGGCGATGAAATCCTCTTCGGCGCCTCAACCGAGTACCTGGACATGCAGGTCACGGTCACCTACGACCACCGGCGGTCGCCATGGCCGGCGCCCCGGTTGGCCGGGAGCCTGCCGAAGGCCCTCGAGCGCCTCAGACAGCGCCGCCCGCTGGCCGTGGCCCTGCTGGGCGACAGCATCTCCACCGGCTGCAACTGCTCGGGCTGGGCCAACGTGCCGCCGCACCAGCCGCCCTGGCAGGAGATCGTGCGTCTGGCTCTGGAGCGCCGGTGCCGCGCCGCCGTGACGCTGACCAACCTCGCCGTGGGCGGCACGGACACCAGCTGGGGCCTCGGCGAGATCGGCAAGGTGGCCGACGCGCAGCCGGACCTCGTCATCCTGGCATTCGGCATGAACGATGCTGCCGGCCGCGAGGCCCCGGACTACGCCGCCAACATCCGCAAGATGGTCGAAGCGGTCCGTGCCCGCCGCCCCGAGGCCGAGTTCATCCTCGTCGCCCCCATGCTGGGCAACCCGGACTGGACCGCGCTCCGCCACGACCGCTTCCCGCAGTACCGCGACGCCCTCGCCGGGCTCTGCGCCCCGGGCATTGCACTGGCGGACGT
>JAPLCQ010000046.1 GCA_026392115.1 Armatimonadota bacterium
CCCAGTTCAGGATGCGCTGGACGCCCGCCAGGAGGGTGGGCGTGGCGCTGATGGTCGTGAGCTTGGTCAACTCCGCTTTGAGCCAGTCGCGGTCCCACAGCACCTGGTCCAGCGAGTCCATGATGGCCCCGCGCTCGGCTCCGCTGGCTCCACAGAGCGGCACGCTCATCTGCATGCCGATGCTCTTGAACAACCTGCCGCCCAGGCTGAGCAGCTCCTGCTTCATCTCCGGCTCCACCGCCACGGCGTCGGCGGCTTCGATGATCTCCAGGGCCTTGCCGATGGCCACCGGGACGCCTGCCTCGGCGCTGTCGGCCACTCCCGCGCGGAGGGCGGCGTAGACGTTCGCCTCGGTGGCCTTGTGGGCCAGCAGGCGGCGGCGCACGTAGGCGTGGTAGGTGGCGGTGGTGAGGGCCATCTGGTAGCGCCAGTTGGCCTGGAGCGAGGGCTGCTCGTCGCCCACGGAGCGCCAGAGGGCCAACGTCGCCTCGATGCCCTCGTTGGCCGCCACGGAGCCGCGCCAGGCCGCCTCAAGCCCGCGGAGCCCCTGCACCACGCGGGGCGCGACGGTCTCGCCGAAGTACCAGCGCGCGTAGTCGCGAAGGATCTCGTCCGTGGTCGCCTTGGCGTCCCACATGACGGCGCTCCAGACGGCCTTGTTCAGGTCGTCCGTCACGCCGTCGGAGTAGGTTCCGGCTCCCACCGAGTAGGGCAGGTAGAGCCTGGCGATCCGGGCGTGCTCGTCGGGCCGGAACATGGGCGGCTCGCGGTTGAGCGTCAGCGCCCAGGCCTGGTCCCACTCGCGGGCGGGGTACTGGCACCGGACGGTGTGGCAGATATCGGGGTAGAGGCGGATCGGGTAGCGCTTCGGCGTCCGGGCGCGCATGGCCGGGATGGTCTCCTCGGCCCATGGCCCGGCGGCCAGCCCGGCCAGCCACCGGGGCTGCTCCATGTTCAGGTACTCATAGAACCAGTCGTTATCGGCGCCCTTGAAGCCCTGGTTGGAGACCCACATCTGCGCGTTCGGGTGGAGCCGCTTCATGATGGCGGTGATCTCGGCGCAGACGGGCAGCATGGTGTGGACCCACGGCTTGCACTGGTCGCAGGGGCATCCGGCAGGGTCGCCGCCGGGAACGAAGACGGCGTCCAGGTGCCGCATGGCCTTGAACAGCTCGGTGCGGCGGCTCAGGATGTACTTGCGGCCGAGGAGCTTCGAGGGGCAGACCGGCTCGCCCGGCGTGACGCCCTGTGCGGCCATCTCCCTGGGCCACACGTCGTCCAGCCCGTACCAGAGCCAGACCTGCATACCGTAGGAGTGGACCAGGTCGGCCAGCTTGCAGGTGAAGTCGAGGTTCTTGGCCCGGTCATACTTGGTGTCGAAGGGGATCAGCTCGATGGCGTTCACACCCCAGACCACCAGGTCGCGGAGGTACTGCTCGTACTCCTTCAGGCCCCACCGATCGTAGCTGTTGGCGGTGGGCCGCCACCCGAGCTGGTGACCGCGAATCGCTTTGTCCGGAGCCGCCGCTAGGTCGAGCACAGGCGCCTCGACCTGGCCGGCGGCGCAGGCCAGCAGGCGCAGGAGACGCCCGGCGCCGAACATGGCGCCGCGTTCCGAAGCCCCTGTTACGACGATCCTGGCCCTTCCGGCCACCGCACGCGACACGATGCGGTACTCCTCGGGATTGGCCCCGCCGGAGCCCGTCCGGAGCACGATGACGGGCCCCGCCTTCGGCTCCTCGGACGCCACGGGCAACCTCACGCCGGAGCGCTTGGCGACCTCCTCCGAGATCATGCAGGCCGCCAGCTTCACCATGGGCGAGGCTGAGGCCGGGGTGACGATCACTCCGCCGTTCAGCTTGAGCCCGGCGGCGGCGGCCGGCGCGCATGCGGCGCTCAGGGCGAGCGCCGCCAGGGCCGGCAAGGCGTGGGTATGCGGCATCGGTAGGCCTCCATTGGCAATAGCAGGAATGGCGAACGCCCCGCCGGCCCCGCCCCGGCGGGGCGGGAGGACCAGCGGGGCGACATGGGGCGCCCAGGTTGGGTTCCGGGCTCCGACCCGGGCGAAGCGTTCACCGTCGGCTAGAAGACGTTCTCGTTGCCGACCATCCACTTGGCATGGCCGTCGCGGTACCCGGTGTTTCGACCGTAGACGCCGCCGCTCTGCGCCGAGGCGTGGACGGCATGCTCCTCCAGCCAGAGCACGTAGCGGTACGGCGTTACCTGGTAGTCCACTCCGTTGATGTTCTTGATGAACTCCGTGTCCCAGAACGAGGGCGGCGGCGCATCGTCCTGGTCGCAGGAGGGGTCGCCGCTCTGCCTCTTGTAGAAGCGGTAGCTGTTGTAGTAGTGGTCGTAGGCCATCTGGCCCCGCCACGCGATGAAGGCGTCGTCCTGGACGCTTGCGCTGAGCGTTACGCCGCCGCCGAAGCCGGTGTCGGGCGGGGTCGGGTAGGTGAAGGTGTGCTGCGTCTTGTACTTGTCGGACGGGCAGTAGAAGCAGCCGAAGTTCTTGATGTAGGGCTGGAAGACGCGAACCATGAACCAGTTGTAGTTCGGGGCGCCCATCTCGGCGGGAGGCACCACGATCGTCTTGGCGTTGTCGGCGTAGACGGTGGTGCTGGGGCGGCCGCGGAACCAGAAGTTCATCTGGTCATAGTCCTGCGAGTACATCTGAACGGAGAGGCAGAGCTGCTTCAGGTTGCTGATGCAGCTGGCGCCGCGAGCCTTCTCCCGGGCCTTGGCGAAGACCGGGAAGAGGATCGCCGCCAGAATGGCGATGATGGCGATGACGACGAGCAGTTCAATGAGGGTGAAGCCACGACGTCGTGACATGGTGATCCTTTCTCCTGAGGTGCGGCCACCTGTAACGAACCCGACCCGGACGGGCAACCCGTTGCTCTCGTCGTGAGCGGCCCTTGCCGCTCAGGCGTACCACAAGTGTAAGGCGTGGTCTCGGAGTTGTCAACATCCCGCGGTCGCGCCAGGCCGCGAATGGGCGACCGACGCGCCAATAGAAACAGCCCGGCCCGTCCGGTGGTGTCGGACGGGCCGGGCCGGATCATCCCGCGACGTGGCATCGGGGAAGCGGCGGAGAAGGGGAGCAGGAGCGGTTGGGCGGGCGGGCGTCCGCCTCAGCGGGAGCCGGTGGGCATGGCGAAGATGCGGCCCGCCTCTTCGGGGGTCATGTTGGGATGCACCTTGACGTCGGGGTGCATCTTCGGAGGCTCCGGCACAGGCTTGAACAGGGTCTTCCACGCGATCAGGCCGATGATCAGCACCAACACCGCCGCCAGGGCGGCCGCGACACCGGTGGGCAAGGTTTTCGGCATGGACTGCCTCCGTTGGGGCCCAGTGGAGAAATGGAACGCCGCCCGGCGCTCAGGGGGAGCCGGGCGGACGTCCGACATGACCGGCTACAACGCGGAGCAGCCGGCGGCGTTCTCGTAGGCGTACTGCGGGACGACGTCCGGGTAGTAGTTCTCCGGCTTCAGGGCGCCGCGCTTGGCGAACTTCGCGTGACCGTCCACAAAGGCGAAGTTGGCGCCGTCGGTGTGCCGCCAGTTGGTGGCGTAGGCCGACTGGCCGCGGCTGGCGGCGTAGGTGTCGTACGCGTCGTACTTCTGCTGGCAGCGGACGGTGGCCCAGTCGGGATAGCCGCCGCCCGGATCGGTGTGGTGCCACGGGTTCATCGTGGTCGCCGCCCGGACGATGGATCCGTTGCCGAGCCAGTCGTTCATTCCGGTCTCGCCCACCGCGAAGCACTCGGACGGGCGCTCATAGCCGCCCAGGCCGATGCCGTTGCCCACATGCCAGTTGGCCGCGTAGGTGCCGCCCGCGGCGAAGTTGTCCAGCGTGTTCATGGTCTGCGGGTTGGGCTTCTTCGAGCTGGGACAGACGTAGATGCCGCTGTTCTTCACGTACGGGTAGAGCCGCTGGACCCAGTGGATGGCCTGGTTGGTCGATCCGCCGATCCAGTCCCACCAGAGCCGGGGAGTGGTCTCGTCGTAGTCCTGCGTGTACATGGCGAAGCCCAGTCCGAGCTGCTTCATGTTGGAGAGGCACGATGTGGCCCGTGCCTTCTCCCTGGCCTGCGCGAAGACAGGGAACAGAATCGCCGCCAGTATGGCGATGATGGCGATTACCACGAGCAGTTCAATCAGCGTGAAGCCCTTTGTGTGGCGCACTGCGCACCTCCTGGTGTTGTGGGCCACGGAGGCCTCCTCTGGAGGCGTCGCCGTCGGCCATGTGCCACTAGCATACCACTGCCTGACATCCATGTCAATGGTACGCAAATGGTATGGCCCGATGGGGCCGGGCTAGAGGTCGAGAGCGGTTCGGCGCACGCTCGATTCGCGGACGATCAGCTCGGTGGGCATGATCAACCGGCGCCCGGCGGCCACGCAGGTTCGGTCGATCCGCTCCAGCAGCATCCGGCCCGCGGTCTCGCCGATGGCGGCCAGGGGCTGGGCCACGGTGCTGAGGGTCGGGCGGACCAGCATGCACTCGCGGGCGTTGTCGAACCCCACGATGGCGATGTCGTCGGGCACCCGGGCGCCGAAATCCTGCAGGACCAGGAGCACGTCGACGGCCACGTAGTCGTTGATGCAGAAGAGCGCGGTGGGTTTGGAAGGACTGGCGAGGAGCCTGTGGGCGGTGCGCGCGCGCTCTGCCGGGGCCGAACGCCAGACGAGCACCCGCCCCTCGTCGGGCTCGATCCCGTGGGCCGCCATCGCATCCTCGAAGCCCGCGCGCCGGTCCGCCACGGTGCTGGCCGGCGTGGCCTGGGTGATGTGCATGATCTGCGTGTGGCCTTCGGTGATCAGGTGTTCGACGGCCGCCCTTGCCGCGGCCCGGTTGTCCACGCCCACGAAGTCGAGGTCCACGGCGTCCACGCGCCGGTCGATGGTTACCAGTTCCACACCGGACGCCATGGCCTGGCGTACCACATCGTGGCACTGGTCCGGGAAGCTGGGCCACCAGATCGCCCCGTGCAGCCCTTTGCCGCGCAGGCCCTCCAGACAGGTCCGCTCGCGCATCCGCATGGCCGAGGCGGTGTCGGCCGTGGTGTCGTACTGCACGATATCGTAGCCGGCGGCGTTGAGGGCGGCCCCACAGCCGCGGACGATGGGCTGCATGGTCGATGCGTGCTGGAACGGCATGATCAGTGCCACCGCGCGGAGGCCGTCGCCCTGCGCCGACGCGCCGGCTCTGGGAAGGATGCGATGCCCCCGGCCATGCTCGGCGTGGAGGACGCCCTGCGTTTCGAGACGCTTGAGTGTGGATCGCAGCGTGGCGCGGCTCACGCCCAGATGCTCCGCCAGGTCGCGCTCGGCGGGCAGGTACTCGGAACAGGCGTAGGCGCCCGCCTCGATATCGGCGATCAGGCGCTGGGCGATGTCCATATAGAGTGGCAGGCGGCTGTCGGGCATGGCTCAGTATAGTCGAATCGGCAATGGTATGCAAGTGGTGCGCCCAGCGGACGCTTCAGCCTTGGGGGCGCGCCATGGAACCGGTGACCTCTGATCGAGGCCGCGGGTGCTGGTTCAGCGCCCCTGGGCAGCACGTGCATGGTGGCCACCACTCCCCGCGGCGGGAGGGATTGGACCGGTCGGACCGATCTATCGGATCAGGCGATGTGCCCGACCCGTGCCCGTCGAACAGGGGGACCTCGGCGCCGCGGCGCAGCAGGCCGTTGCCCATCGTGTAGCCTGGGTGTAAGACCCGCCCTGCTTCTCCGGCACCATGCCGCCCGCGCCGTGCAGGAACTCGGTGGTGGTCCCGCCCGCCGTGCGGCTGAAACGTCGACCCAGGGCGTCATACGCGAAGTCAGTGGTGGTCTGCCCATGGATGATCTGGGTAAGCTGCCCGCCGTGGTCGTAGCTCAGCGAGTAGGCGGTGCCGCCCAGCGTGCGGCCGGTCTGTTCGCCGTTGGCGTTGGCCATCGGCGGGCTCATTGCGTGCGCTTCCTCGGCACGCACGAACCCACAAGGCTCACCGTGAGCGGGCCTGCTAGCCATCGAGCGAAACAGCGTAACCTGCGAACAGGACGGCGCAAGCACCTACTCCTGCCCGATGGTCGGCCGCCCGACCCTCTGCCACATAGGGGCCGAGGAGCCGGGCGACCGTTGCTGTTGGTGCCGCATCGATCGCTCCAGCAGGACCAGCATGCCGCCCGAGCGTCCACGCATGTTGCCGGTCAGGTTTGCTTTCCCACAGGCACGATCAGCGCCGGCTGCCCAAACGAGTGGTGCCCACCAACTGAAGGCCAAGGCCTGCGTCGGCTGTCGCTCCCGCTCGCAGATCCAGACCGATCGGCGCGTAGGTGTACACCACATCGCCTTTCAGGACATACACGATGTTGTTGTCGGCAGCGATGGTAGCGCAGTGCTGGGCCAGTGGTGGATTGGGCCGGCCGCCGAGCGGGCGTTGTGCGAGCCCATACCCACTCGCAAACCCAATCCCCAATCCCAAGCCGCAGGCCACTGCACAACGGACGTACTGGCGCATGATGTGATCTCCATAGCCCATTGCCGTGTCCTACTGGCGGTTCAACATATAGATGCCGAGCTCCTTGGCGTTCCGGAGCTTGGCTCGATCTCCCGGTGGTATGCCGCGCCAGAGGTCGCCTCCGTTGCAGGTCGCCGAGACGACGCCGACCGATACTGTGATCGTTGCCGGCCACCACCATGGCTTGCCAGGTCCCTTCCCGGTATCGCTGCCCTTCCCACGCCCTTTGCCCTTTCCCTTGCCGCCTGAGCCGTCGCGGGGACCTGCACCATCCGGGTCTACGTAGCTAAGCGGCTCGTGCAAGCAATACAGGTATGCGTGCTGGCCTAGGTCCATATCCCTGGAAATGAACCGTCCCACCTGCGCGTCGTAGTATCGGGCGCCGACATGCATGTGGCCGACGTCGCCGTCGTTGCGGTAACCCCAGTCGCCCGCGTACAAGTACGGGCTGGTGCTGCTGCCGGTGGTGCCGACAACCTGCCCGAATGCCTCGTAGTTGACGGAACCGGTAACGGTCTGGATGGAGTTGGTGACCGTGCGCTCGGAGCCGTGGCCGTCGAACAGGGGGTACTCGGAGCCTCTGCGGAGCAAACCGTTGGCCTGCGTGTAGGCCTGGGTGTAGCTGCCGCCCTGCTACTCGAGGACCATGCCGCCTGCGCCGTAGAGGAACTCGGTGGTCGTGCCGCCCGCCGTGCGGCTGAACGTTTGAGATCGACTTCGTGGTCCGCGCGTCGAACAGGTCAACGACTCGCTCCTTCTGGACGGTGCCGCCCGGTTCGTCTCCGCCGTTGACGGGTCAAGCAGGGCGACCGTTGTTCCGGTTACAGCCTCAACGGCTCCAGCAGGAGCGCCAGGCAAACGACCTACGCGTGAGTCAGTTCCTACTTGCGAACCGGCCTGCCTGGTGCACTGGCGGCCACCAGCGCTCGAACCGCCGCGACGGTATCCGAGTCGCCATAGCTGGCGGCCTCTTCGACGGGTGGGACGGGGTATTCCCAGGTCCGTAGCGCATCGGGGCGGGCCTTGAGGATGGCACGCACCAAGGCCGGTCGCCGGGACCTGATGGCTCCGATAAGTGCCTCCGTCGAGTCGGCATTGTGCCGAAGCAGGAGGAGGACCGTCTGTGTCCTGCCATGCCCTGCTGCCATTTGAACCGCCGATCTGCCCTTCTCGTCACGGTACCTGGGATCGCTGCCTGACGCCAGCAGTCGCATCACGGTGGCAGCATCGCCCTTGCAGGCAGCCACCATGAGCGTCCGGTGCGGCTGTGTCACTGTGCGGTACACCCAGAAGCCCACAACGTAGAAGAGCATTAGGACGAAAAGACAGCCATGCACTGTCTTTCTCACATGGCGGCCTTGCGGTGGGGAAGTGTAACTCACGGCGATCTGCGAAGCCAGCCGCCTATTGTGCGGACGGCATCAATGATGGCGCCGCCGACGGCACCAGTCACTGCGCCCCGCGCGAGATCAACGGCGCCTTGCACGCAGCAGGAGAAGGGGAACTGGTACCACCCGCCTACCGTGCCACCGCCAGGGCCGCCTCCTCCGCGAACGCGGTCACCGAACCCTCGGATAAGGTCGTCGGCGCGGCCCCAGGGCACCCAGAAGACGAGTATGGCCCAGTGCTTCTGTTTGCCATAGGGGTCGGGACTCACCCACTCACCGGGGCCCCCAGTCAACGCGTCTCCGCCGCCTGGCCAGAAGCCGATCGAGCCTTCGGGATACTCGATCCAGCAATGAAACCACGAGACGCAGACGAAGAAATGCCCACTCGGGTCCACGAACCCCACCGGCTCATGCTCGCAATACAAATACGGGTGCTCGCTCAGCACGGTGTCCCGCGTGATGAACCGTCCCACCTGCGCGTCGTAGTACCGGGCGCCCACGTGCATGAGGCCGGCGTCGCCGTCGTTGCGGTAGCCCCAGGCCCCGGCGTACATGTAGGGGCTCGTGCTGCTGCCGCTGGAGCCTGCCACCTGCCCAAACGCCTCGTAGTTGACGGTACCGGTCACCGTCTGGCTGGAGTTGGTGACCGTTCGCTCGGAGCCGTGCCCATCGAACAGCGGGTACTCGGAGCCTCTGCGGAGCAGCCCGTTGGCCTGCGTGTAGGCCTGGGTGTAGCTTCCGCCCTGCTTCTCCAAAACTACCTCGTCCTCGTCGTAGAGGAACTCGGTGGTGGTCCCGCCCGCCGTGCGGCTGAACCGGCGGCCTAGCGCGTCGTACGCGAAATCGGTGCTGGTCTGCCCCTGGGTGATCTGCGTGAGCTGCCCGTCGTAGTCGTAGCTCAGCGAGTAGGCGGCGCCGCCCAGCGTGCGGCTGGTCTGCTCACCGTTGGCGTTGTACGAGTAGCTGTTGGTGAAGCCGCCGGAGGTGGCCGTGAGCTCGTCGTCGGCGTTCAGAGTGAAGCTGGTGGTGTTGCCGCCCACGGTCTGCGCCGTGCGGTTGCCCACGCCGTCCAGGGTGTAGCTCGCCGTGAAGGCGTTCGTGCCGGTCCGCGTCTCGCCCGTCAGTCGGCCGATGCCGTTGTAGCTGTAGCTCACGGTGGAGCTGTCGGACTCGGTGACGCCGGTGCGCTGGTTGTCGTTGTTGTAGGAGTAGCTGTAGGTCGCCGTCCCGGCGCTCTCCGAGAGCTGGTAGAGCTGGTTCCGGCTGGTGTACGAGTAGGTGATGGTCCTGCTCGACGCGTCCGTCATGGACGAGAGGAGCTGCTTCTTGCCCGTGGCGTCCCAACTGAACGACGAGCGCGCGTTCCCGCCCAGCGTCTCGGCGGTGATCCGGCCCGCGTCGTCGTAGCTCCGGGCCCAGGTTCCCTGCGCGTCGGTCCAGCCCGTCAGGTGA
>JAPLCQ010000119.1 GCA_026392115.1 Armatimonadota bacterium
GAGGGCGTCGAGGTCGAGGGCCGCGCGGTGCCGGGCCTCGGCGAGCCGAATGTGCCCGAGTCCTTCTCCGCGTGGCGCATCGATACCCGCAGCGCTTCGGCGCCGCAGGTCACTGCCCGTGTGAAGACGGGCCTGCTGGTGGGCGCGCCCTCGACCAACGGCAAGACGGTGGGCGGCAGCGCCCCCAACTTCGTGCTGGCCCGCCGCGGATCGGTGTGGGTCTCCAACGGCAACAACGACATGGTTGAGCGGCTGGATGCGCGCACCGGCAAGGTGGCGGCCAAGATGCGCATCGTGCCATCGCCTCTGGCGGCGCGGTTGCGAGGCGTCGGACCGGCGGGCATGGACCTCTCGCCGGACGGCAAGCGCCTCTACGTCGCCGAGTCCGGCATCAACGCCATCGCCGTAATGGACGCCAAGACGCTGCGCGTGCTGGGCCACATACCCACGGCGTGGTACCCCTACCGTGTGGCCATGGCCCCCGGCGGCAAGCACCTGGCCGTCATCTGCTTCAAGGGCTTCGGCAACGGACCCAGCGCCGGACAGAGCAGGCCCACCGATCCGTACATGGGGATGCGCGGCGTCCTATCGCTGATCACGACGCCGCCCGACGCCTCGCTACCGATCCTGACCAGGCGGGTGCTTGAGTGCAACGGCCTGGTTGACCGGTCCTCCGAGCGTGCCGCACTGGCCGGCCCCATCGTGCCGGGCGTACCGGGCGCGCCGTCGCCGCAGATCAAGCATGTGGTCTTCATCACGAAGGAGAACCACACCTACGACGCCATCTTCGACCGCATCCCCGGCGCCAATGACGATCCGTCGCTGCTGCGCTGGGGGCTCAAGCAGAAGATCACAAGCCAGGGTCAAGCGACGCTTGAAGGCGCCGCGGTGATGACGAACCACAACGCCCTGGCCCGCCAGTTCACAGTCTCCGACAACTTCTACATGGAGCCGGAGGCATCCGGCGTCGGCCACCGTTGGCTCGTGGGCGTGCAGCCGAACAACTTCTGCCAAATGACCTACACCCTCGGGTGGGACTTCAACGCCGCATCGACCGCGCCGGGCCGACGGGCCTCGTTCGGCTCCAACGGCTCCATCGCTCCGGAGGACTACCCCGAGGCAGGGTCCATGTGGGAGCATCTGGCCCGCAACGGCATACGCTTCCGGAACTACGGCGAAGGCTTCGAGTTCGCCGGTGTCGGCGAGGACGAGGACGAGGCCCCC
Source organism: Armatimonadota bacterium (assembly GCA_026392115.1). Classification (GTDB taxonomy): domain Bacteria; phylum Armatimonadota; class Chthonomonadetes; order Chthonomonadales; family CAJBBX01; genus CAJBBX01. The sequence continues at coordinate 1,225 of JAPLCQ010000119.1, forward strand.
ACCGGCGCACGCGAGGTGGTGAACATCCCCATGAGCAAGGTGCTGTTCGACAACACCTGCCGAGAGTTTCCCATCTTCAACATGAACATCCCGGACCAGTACCGGGCCGACTGGTTCGTCAAGGACTTCAGCAAGCTCTACCTGGGCCCGTCGGCGGCTCCCATGCCATCGTTCGTCAACATCGCCATCTGCAATGACCATGGCACCGGGCCCAACCCCGAGAAGGGCTACCCCTACCTGGCCTCGTGGATGGCGGACAATGACCTGGCCTTGGGACGCATCGTCGAGTTCCTAAGCTCCACGCCCTACTGGAAGAACATGCTGATTCTAGTGACCCAGGACGACGCAGGCGGCGAGCCGGACCATGTGGACGCCCAGCGCAGCGTGCTTCTTGCCATCTCGCCCTGGGTGAAGCGGGGCTACGTCTCGCACCGGCACACCACGATCCCGAGTATGCACCGGACCCTCTACGAGATACTGGGTCTGCCGCAGCTGAACATGTTCGACGCCTTGGCCAACAACTTCTCGGACTGCTTCACCGCCGAACCCAACTTCGCGCCATACAAGGCGGAGGCCGTCGACCCGCGCATCTTCGACCCGGCAAAGGCGCGCGATGCGCGCGACCCCGAGTTCCGCAAGGCGCTACGGTCGTCCAGCGTGCGTCTGGACGATCCAGCCGAGGTGCAGCGCGTGGCCCGCGACGGCGGCGCGCAGAGCACCGCCATCCGTTAGGCGCGGCGAGGCGCCCGCCGCAGGCTCACACAAGGCGCAAAGGAGTGACCGATGGCTGCGATGTCGTTTTTCGATGCGGTTCACAGACTGTGGGCCGAGACCATGTCGGGGTTCTGGCGCGGCGGCGACCTCGGCTCTCTGCTGGGCGCCGTGGGGCATGACCCGCAACTGAAGCAGAGGTTCGTGCAAGATCCCGGCGCCGTCCTTGCGGAGCGGGGCGTCCGCCTACCAGAGGGTATGACGCTCAAGGTGCTGGAGAACACCGCCACCACGCTGCACCTGGTCCTGCCGCCGCTGGTGGCGCTGGACGAGAACACGGAGGCCGCCCGATGAAGGCCAATCCGCTTCGAGCCGCGATCACCCGCGCCTGCACCGACGCCGCGTTCCGCGGCAGGCTCATCGCCGACCCCAAAGCCGCCCTCGCCGAAGAGGGTATGACGGTGCCCGACGGCGTCGACGTCGTCGTACACGAGCCGAACGATGACGCCCTGCTGATCGTGCTGCCGGCCCAGAACGAGGCGCAGATTCAGGCCCACGAGACGATGCCGCCCGCGGGCCCGGTGTCGGGCGTGCCCGCGGGCCTGACCCTCAGTTGGTGTGAGCGCGAGCTCACCGCTGTGGGCCGCATCGACAGCGCCACCGCGCCGGCCCTGAGGCAGGCGCTGACACGCTACTTCGGTGACGTGTGGCTGAACCTCGCCGACGTCGCCTATCTCAGTTCGGCCGGCATCGCGGCGCTTCTGGCCGCCCACAAGCATCTCGCCGACCACCAGTCCACGCTCTTCCTCGTGAACCTGACCGATCCTGTCCGCAACGTGCTGGACCTGGTCGGGCTATCCGATGCGTTCGATATCCTGGAACCCGTCTCGCCATACATCGTGCCCGCCACATTCGGCTACCCCATCGTCTAGCCGCAGGAGAACCAGCTCATGAGTGATTCTATGCAGACAGTCGCCATCGTTGCTACAGCCAGCCGCTTGGATTCGACTTCGACACCCCAGTTCGAGAAGGACCTTAAGGATCAGATGGACGCAGGCGCCACGCGGATCGTCTGCGACCTGGCCGCGTGCGAATACGTCGCCAGCACCGCCCTCCGCGTCATCCTGGCGACCGCTCGGGCGCTCTCGCGCCAGGGCGGCGGTTTGGCGCTCTGCCGCGCCCGGCAGTACGTGATGGAGGTGCTGGAGATCGCCGGTTTCACCACGATCCTCCATGTCTACGACTCCGTCGAGGACGCCGCGGCGTCACTGACCGACGTCGGCGGCGCCGCGCAATGAGCCTGACATTCGGCGACGTAATCTTGCGGCATCTGGAGGCCGAGGGCGTCGAGTACGTCTTCGGCATTCCGGGCACCACCGTGGTGCCCCTGCTGGCCGCGTTCAACCGCACCGACGCCGTTAAGCCCATCGTGGCCAAGCATGAGGCCGGCGCCGCGTTCATGGCCGACGGCTATGCGCGAGTGAAGGGCACGTTGGGAGCCTGCTTCGCCACCGCAGGGCCCGGCGCGACGAACCTGATCACAGGCGTGGCCACGTCGCACATGGACAACGTGCCCGTGCTGGTCCTCACTGGCCAGGTCGATACGAGCATCGCCGGCAAGGGCGCCTTCCAGGACTCCTCGCAGGACGGCGTCGACTCGGTTCGAATGTTCGACCCGGTTACCCGCAGGTCATCCATGGTGATCTCGCGTCATCGGGCGGTCGACGACCTTCAGGCCGCCCTGCGCGCCGCGCTCACGGGCAAGAAGGGCCCCGCGCACCTGAGCCTGCCGCGCGACATCCTCGGGTCGGAGGTCGACTTCGAGGCAGTGGCGCCCGCCACGTATCGCTTCGCTCCAGAGTACTTCGACCGGCGGCTGGTCATCGAAGCGGTTCAACTGCTGGCGGAGGCCGAGCGGCCCGCCATGCTCGTCGGTTCGGGGGCTGTCTCGTCGGGGGCCTGCGACGAGATTCTCGAGTTGGCGGAGATGCTCAGCATCCCCGTGGCGACGACACCCAAGGCCAAGGGCGCATTCCCTGAGGATCACCCCCTGGCCCTCGGTGTGCTGGGCCTCTGCGGGTCGCCGCTGGCGGACCGGTTCCTCAAGTCGGGCAAGGTCGATGTGCTGCTGGTAGTCGGCGCCGGCATGAACCAAATGACCACGCTCTCGTGGGATCCCAAGCTGCAGCCCACCAAGGCGTTGATCCACATCAACATCGACCCGTGCGAACTGGGCAAGTGCTACCCGACCCAGGTCCCGATGGTGGGCGACGCGCGCACGATCATGGCGGAGATCGGCTTCCGCATCCTTCGCTATGTGGTGAAAAGCGACCAGACCTGGAAGGTGCGCGAAAAGGCCGTGGCCACGATGCGCGCCGAGGTCGGAACGTGCCTGGAGCCGCACAAGCTCCTATCCGATGCCATGCCGCTGAAGCCGCAGCGCCTCGTGGCGGACCTGCAGAAGGCGCTGCCCGACGACGCCATCCTCTTTGTAGATGTGGGCAACTCCATCGCGTGGTCGATCCACTACATGAGTGTGAAGAAACCGGGGTCGTATATCACCCCGTTCGGCATGCTCACCATGGGACACGGGATCGCCGCGGCCGTGGGAGGCAAGTTGGCAGCCCCGAACCGGCCCGTCGTCTGCCTGGCCGGCGACGGCTGTGTCCTCATGAATGGTATGGAGATCGCTACGGCGGTGAGCCACAACATCCCGGTGGTCTTCATCATCGCTCGCAACAACAAGCTGGGGCTGGTGAACGACCTGCAGACCTTCACGCTGGGCAAGAAGACGGTAGCCACGCGGTTCTCGCCCATCGACGCGGCAAATGTGGCCGAGGGTCTGGGCGCCCTTGCATTTCGGGCGGACAACCCCGGCGAGCTGCTGAAGGTCCTGCCGCAGGCCATCGCGTCGGGCCGAACCACGGTGATCGACTGCTTTGTAGATCCCGAGGAGATGCCTCCGCTGGCGCCCTTCGTGGAGGGCGCGCAGCAGTTCATGGAGCGGCTCGATTTCGGATAGGGCAGCTCTGGTGGGGGACGGCGGACCCGTCTCGGCGCCCCCCACTCCCCTGCCCGGCCTCGACGGCGGCATCACGGTGGTCACCGGACCGCGCGGCTCCGGCAAGTCGAGCCTCTGCCTGCGCTGGGCCGAGGAGGCTCGGAGCGCCGGGTTGGCCGTCGCGGGACTGGTCACCATCGGCGTTTGGGCTGGCGGCGAGAAGACGGGGCTACAGGCGCTTGACCTCCGAACCGGCATTCGCCGCGGTCTGGCGCACATCGCCGCGGGAGGTGATGTCGACACCACCCTCGGGCGATGGGTCTTTGATCACGACGCCCTGCGCTGGGGCGCCGGATTACTCCACGCCGCATGCCCCACCGACCTGCTCATTGTGGACGAGCTGGGCCCGCTGGAGCTATGCCACGCAAGCGGGTGGCATGGTGCGCTGGAGGTCTTGCAGGCCGGCGCATATGGCGCCGCCGCGGTCACGGTGAGGCCAAGCCTATTGGAGCGGTTCGGCGACGTGGCCGCCGTCCGGCACGTCGTCATCCTGGGATGTCGGGAACCGTGACGGCCGGGGGCACGCACGCGATCCAGGCGAAGGGCTTCGGCGTTGCTTTCGGGTCCGTCGTCGCGCTGGAGGATGTGACGTTCGGCTTGGGACTGCCGGGAACGCTGCTCCTGGCCGGTCCGTCGGGGTGCGGAAAGTCAACCCTCATCCTGGCGTTGGGCGGCATCGTTCCGGGCTGCATTCCGGCCGACCGCGTCGGCAGCCTGACCGTGGCCGGGCGCGACGCGGGAGACGGAGCGTCAGTGGCCTGCGTCTTTCAGGACCCCGGTACGCAATTGCTCTGCCCGACGGTGCGGGACGAGGTGGCATCGGGCCTTCAGCGCCTCGGGCTTGGGGCGTCCCACGCCGACCGCCGCGTCACCGATGCCATGGCCGCACTGGGGCTGGAGCCGCTGGCCGATCGCCGTCCGGGCCGGCTCTCCGCCGGCGAGCAACAGCGCGTGACACTGGCCGCCGCGCTGGCGATGCGGCCGGAAGTATTGGCGCTCGACGAGCCCACCGCACACCTTGACGAGCCCGGCTGTGCCGACCTCTACGCGTGTCTTGAGCAACAACGAGTGGACGGCCCCTCGCTGGTGGTGGCGGAGCACCGCTGGGACCGTCTACCGGGCCTTGCGGGCCAGGTCCTGGCGCTTGAGGGTGGCAAGCAGGCTGCGTGGGGCGATGCGCCGGGGGCGCTCCCGACGGTCGACCTGCCCCGGCGCCCGCCGAGCGCGCCTGGAGACGTGCTGCTCCGCACTGATGGCCTCGGATTGCGCGTGGGAGGCCGCCTGCACCTACGCGATGTCACCCTCACCGTCGCCGAGGGCGAGGTCGTTGCTGTGGTGGGCAGAAATGGCGTGGGCAAGAGCCTGCTGGCACGAGCATTGGCAGGGCTCACCCGACCGGCGGCCGGCTCGGTGACCGTGCGTGGCCGCCGGCCCAGGCCGGGGATTGATGTGGGGATGGTGATGCAGGGCTCGGCAAGCCAGCTCTTTTGCGACAATGTGCGACAGGAGGTAGGGCTCGGGCCGATGATGGCCGGTCGGCCCGGCCACACGGAGGTGGACGTGGTACTGGAACAGCTGGGCGTGCTGCACCTTGCGGAGCGCTCGCCGCATCGGCTGTCGCGAGGTGAGGCGCAGCGGGTGCTGGTGGCCGCGGCGCTGGCTTTGGCGCCGCCGGTCATCGTATTGGATGAACCCGGCGTGGGTCAGGATGCGGCCCACCTACGGCAGGTTGCGACCGCACTGAAGGCGCATACCGACGGTGGCGGCGCGGCGCTCCTGATGACGCACGACGAGACGCTGGCCGAGGCCTGCGCTGATCGACTGTTGCGAGCGGCCCACGGCACGGTGCGCCCCGCATGAGCGCCCGGCACATCGCCCGCCTGGGCCTCTTCGGGGCCCTTTGGGGCATCGTCGAGATGTCGCTCGGTACGGCCCTCCAGGCGGCACATGTGCCGATGCGCGGCACTCTGTTGGCGGCGATCGGGATCACGGTGGCGCTGGTGGGGGCGGCATTCGTGCCCCGGCGGGGCGCCCTGCTCACCATCGGGCTGGTGGCGGCCGCTCTACGCCTCTTCGGCCTCTCGGGCCCGGCAATCAGTTCCGTTGCCGCCATCGCCATGGAAGCCCTTCTCGCCGAGGCATGCCTTGCTGCTTTCGGGTACCGGCGAAGCCGGGCGTCCTACGTCGCCGCCGGTGCGACTGCGGTGCTTTGGGATCTGTTCCACCCAGGCCTGGGCGCTCTGATCATTGGAGGACCGGGTGTGGCGGTGAGCTTCTGGCGTGCGGCGCACAAGGCGGCACAGGCGCTGCACCTGCCGGGCACCGCCCCAGCCGCGCTTCTCGTGACACTGGGCCTGCTCCGGCTGGCCGTCGGATCAGCGGCAGGCTGGACCGCCTACACGCTGATAGAGCAGGTGCGTTGCAGGTTTGTCCTGGACGATGCCTGACTGCGGCTTGACTCGGCCACAGGTGACCGTCCGGGGCTCACTCCATCTGGCCGGCGGCGCCGTAGCTGCGGCCGCGCTGGCCCGCTCGGCAGACGTGTGGCCGACATTCTGTGTCGTCGCGGCGCTCTCCGCAGTAGTCGGAGTTCAACCGCTCCGTCGCCTCGCTGGCCGGAGCTTCTTGGCGTTCGCCATGGGTTCCGCGTGCCTCATGGCCCTCAGCGGCGATGAGGGCGCCTGGGCAGAGGCAGGCGCCCTCATCGCGCGAGGCGGCATGGTGATGGTTGCGTTCGGAGCACTGGCCGAATGGGCGTCGCCGGGCGCACTGAGCGGCCTGGCCAGTCGGATCGGCCTGCAGGGATTTGGGCTGGCGTTGGGCATCGCGCTGAACTCGCTGGACGCCCTGCGCGACACGTCGACCGACACCTGGTACGCCCTGCGCCTACGGGGCGCCACACGCGCAGGCATACGGCGGTGCGGGCGGCTCTACGCGGTCGCGCTGCTGGGAGCGATCCTGGCTCGAGCCGACGCCGTCGCCGTAGCGGCGGTATCGCGGGGATGCGATCGCATCGGCGGCGGGAGCTCGGCCACTGAACCTGCCACACTGGCGGACCGACAGCTAACCATCCTGGCCTGGCTCCCGGCTGCGGCGCTGCTGTTGCGCCGGCTCGGAGCGTTCTGAGCCGCCGAGGAGACGCGTGAGTTCGTCCGGTGTGTTGGCGCCCAGGGCGCACCGCGGGTCGAGGCCCGCCGCGGCGATGCTGCGTCCGCCCATCGATGACGGGCGCCGCAGCCATCGCGGTTCCCATCGCGTCGGCCAGCACGCCGACCAGGCGGGCGTCGAACCGGGCAAGGTCGCAAGACGCCACGAAGACGAGGCCGCCGCGGGCCTCGTAGCGCGACAGCGCGGACAGCGCTCCCTGCCCGGGCACGTCGTCGGCCAGGAAGGCGAGTCCGGGCATCGGCTCACGGCCCAGGACCGTCACGGAGTGCCCTGCGTCGGATAGCGCCGCGGCAATCCGCTGCGCCATCGGCAGGCCGCCTACGGGGAGCGTGGCCTTGTCGCGACCCATGCGGCGGCTGGAGCCGCCCGTCAACAGGACGGCTTCAACTTCAACGCAATAGCCGGCGCCCACGTTCCTTCCCTTAGAAGGCTGCGGTGGCCTCGTCCACCGTGGCGAAGGTCGGAATGCGGCCGGCGATGCCGGACTGCTCCACCACGGTCTGCGCGAAGCCGGCGAGGCCCGCCAGGTGCAGGCCGCCACCGGCCATGCCCGCGAACCGGTGGGCGGCAATGATCGTGCGCAGGCCCGCGCTGGCCAGGTAGCGGAGGTTGGTCAGGTCAAGCACCAGCCTCGTGCTCCCCTCCTCGACGAGTCCGTTCAGGCGGCGTTCCAGGCCCGGCGACGAGACGGCGTCGAGATTGTCATTCACGGGTACGACGACGGCGGACGGAGTTGTGGCGGCCATGGGACTATGCTCCTTGAGGCGCCGCTAAGCGCTTGATTAGTGTCAGTTCGTTGCCGCCCGCCTCGGTAACACGGTGCGCAACGACGTCCATGTTGTTCCGGATGAGGTGGATGCCCAGACCACCGATGGCGCGCTCCTCGATGGGCGCGTTGATGTCCGGCGTGGGGGCTCGCGTCGGGTCGTATGGCGGAGCCGTATCGGTCAGGCGAACCACGAGGTCTTCGTCAATGACGGCGACCCGCAGGTGCACGTTACCAGGTCGCTGCTGGTAGCCGTGCATGACCACATTGGTTGCTGCCTCGTCGGCGGAGAGCATGACGGCCATGGTGAAGTTGGGCGGCTGCCCAAGCCGGTCGCAGAACGCCTCAACGCAGTCGCGCAGGGACGCCAGATGCTCGACGTCGCCCGGTACGGTCATCTCCACACTGGTTTCGGTAGCCATACGAAATCCCCCACGCCTGACGGGCCCGCGCGGACCCAGGGCGCCGCACACATCGCTATTGGCGTTTGTCATCCCCTGCCCGCCGAACCTGCACCGCCGTCACCTTGAACTCGGGTGTCTTGGATACCGGGTCAAGGGCGGCCTGCGTTAGAACATTCGTGGGCGCCTCGTAGAAGTGGAAGGTCATAAACGCCGTGCCCGGCGAGACCGCATCGGTGATCCAGGAACGAAGGTCCAGGCTACCACGTCGAGACGATACGGTCACCAGGTCACCGTCCGCGACGCCGCGTGCCGCCGCGTCGTCCGGGTGAAGCCAGACCAACTCCTCTGGGTTCAGCTCCATCAGGCCTGCCACATGGACGGTCATGGCCAGATGGAAGTGGTAGAGGCTTCTGCCCGTGGTCAGCACCAAGGGATAGCTCTCATCCGGCGCCTCGGCGGGCGGACGATAGGCCGGTGCGGTAAAGCGCGCCCTGCCGTTGGGCGTGGAGAATCGGTCCACATGCAGGCGCGGCGTCCCCGGATGCTCGACCGACGGGCACGGCCACTGGATGCCGTCACCCTCAAGGCGGTCGAATCGGATGCCGCCGAAGGCAGGCGCCACCTCCGACATCTCGTCGCGAATCTGCGAGGCGTCCGTGAACTCGAAACCAGGCGCACCCATGCGTCGGGCGATATCGCAGACGATCTGCCAGTCCTGCCGGGCCTCTCCCGGCGGCGGCACGGCGGCGCGGACGCGCTGAACGCGGCGCTCGAGGTTCGTGAAGGTGCCGTCCTTCTCCGCGAAGCTCGCGGCCGGCAGCACCACATCGGCCAGTTCCGCGGTGCCGCTGAGGAAGATGTCCTGCACAACGACAAAGCCAGCGGCGCGCATGGCCTCCTGGGCGCGCGCGGTATCGGCGGCCGAGTAGGCCACGTCCATCCCCGTGACGTAGAGGGCGCCGATCGAGCCTGACCGCGCTGCGTCCAGCATCTCCATCACCGTGAGACCAGGCGTGTCGGCTAGGTCGACGCCCCACCGGCGTCCCACGGCCTCCCGGCCGGCCTGCTCACGGACCGCCAGGCCGCCGGCAAGGCTGTCCGGTACGCAACCCACGTCGCAGGCGCCCTGCACGTTGTTCTGGCCGCGCATGGGCATCACGCCGGCTCCGGGCCTCCCGATATTGCCTGTGAGCAACGCCAGGTTGGCGATGGCCAGCACGTTGTCGGTGCCGTGGGTATGCTCCGTGATGCCCAACGAGTAGACGATCATGGCCGGGGCGCTCGCAGCGTAGAGCCGCGCCGCCTCCGCAATGTCGCTCCAGGGCACACCGGTGGTCTCCTCGATCCACTCCGGGTCCATGGCCATGACGGCCTGCACGAACGGCAGGAAACCCTCGGTTCGCTCCTCGATGAAGGTCGCCTTCTCCAGCCCCGCGTCCAGGATGGCCCGCGCCATGCCCACGAGCAGCGGCACATCCGAGCCGGGGCGCAGGCGCAGGTGAATGCGGGCGCGACGGGCAAGGTCGGTCTCGCGCGGGTCCGCCACGATCAGTGGGACGCGCCGCGCCGCATGCCTGACTTGCGCCCCGACGACCGGATGCGCCTCGGTCGTGTTGGAGCCGATCACCAGAACGCAAGCAGCCTTGGCGAGGTCCTCGATGGGGCTGGTTCCGCCGCCGGTGCCCAGGCTCTGCTTCAGACCGGCAACGGTGGGCGCGTGGCAGAGGCGTGCGCAGTTGTCCACGTTGTTGGAGCCCATGACGGCCCGTGCGAACTTCTGCGTGAGGTAGACCTCCTCATTGGTGCAACGCGCCGATCCGATGCACGCGAAGGCCGATCCGCGGCTGACGGCGAAACGCTCGGCCACCAGGTCCAGCGCCTCGTCCCATGTGGCCGGCTCCAGAACGCCATCCCTGCGGATCAGGGGCGTTGTCAGCCGCTGGTCGCTGTGGATGAAGCCCATCCCATACCGACCCTTTACGCAGAGCCGACCCCGGTTGACCGGTCCGTCTGCATCGCCCCGCACCGAGACCACCCGATCGCCGCGCACGCCGAGCAGGATGGAGCATCCGGTTCCGCAGTAGGGACAGACGGAGCGCACCTCGCGGGTAGGCGGCCGCGACTCGCGATGCACCAGGGCTCCCGTGGGGCATCGATCGACGCACTCGCCGCACGACTCGCAGATCGACTCCGCGATCGGCGCATCGCTACCGGCCACGATCGCCGTCGCCGCGCCGCTGTAACCGACGGCCAGCGCGCCGCGTCCTTGCACCTCGTCACAGGTCCGCACGCAGATACCGCAGAGGACGCACCGCTGCGGATCGCGGATGAAGAACGGATTGCTCTCGTCCTTCGAGACAGAGCCAACCAGCGGGCGCAGCAAGCCCAGCCGCGCCTCATCGACGCCGATCTGCGCGGCAACCGTCTGCAGCTTGCACGCATGGTTCGACGCGCAGGTCAGGCACGTCATCGGATGTGCGCTCAGGATAAGGTCCAGGGCGGCTTCGCGGGCTTCGCGCACGGGCACGGTATCGGTGGCAATGCTCATCGCATCCCGCACGGTGAGCTGGCACGACGCGCTGAGCGGGCCGCCGTCCACCTGCACGACGCAGAGCCTGCAATGGCCGCCGGGCGAGAGGTCGGGGTGATGGCACAGGTGCGGGATGTCAAAGCCCGCGGCCAACGCCGCCTGCAGCACGGTCTGGCCGTCAGCGGCGGCGACCGGCATGCCGTCAATCGTGATCGAGGGCATGTCAGGACGCCTCCATGGAACACCAGTCAGCCGGGCAACGGCGCTCAACGGCGTGGGCCGCGAACTCGTCAGGGAACACCCGAATGGCCGAGAGGACGACCGATGCGGCAGACCTTCCGTATGCGCAGAACGACGACGACCGCATGGCGGCCTCCATCCGTTCGATCAGCCGGAGGTCCGCACCTGATGCGCCGGCGCCCATCAGATTCCGCAGAGCCAACAGCACCTGCCGCGTGCCCAGTCGGCAGGGCGCACAGTGCCCACACGATTCTGCGGCGGCAAACTCGGCGAACGCCCGGGACGAGGCAACCATACAGGTACGGTGGTCGACGACGATGAGCCCGCCCGACCCTAGCGGCGATCCGGCGGCCTTCATCGCATCGAAGCAGATCGGCGTGTCCACCGCATCGGCCGAAAGGAATGCGCCCAGCGGGCCACCGGTCTGGATCGCCTTCAGCTCGGCTCCGTCGGCCATGCCCCCGCAGCCCTGCTCGATCACCTGTCGCAGCGTGAAGCCCATCGGAACTTCCACGACGCCCGGCCGGCGCACAAAGCCGCTGACGGCGAGGATCGCCGGGCCTGTCGTTGCCGCTGGGCCGATGGAGGCGAACCACTCCGGTCCATGGCGCAGGATGAGCGGCACAAGCGCCAGCGTCTTCACGTTGTCCACCACGGTGGGACGGCCCCAGAGCCCGTGCTCGGTAGGCAAGGGCGGGCGCAACCGCGGGCGCCCCGGTGCACCCTCCATGGAGTTCAGCAGGGCCGTCTCGTCGCCGCAGACGTAGCGTCCACCGCCACTGAAGACCTCAACTGTGAAGCCGGGGCCGAGGGCGCCGCTGTCGGACGCCTCCCGCACGGCGCCGCGAACGGTCTCGATGGCCTCCTCGTACTCTGATCGGATGTAGACGATGCCCCTTGCGGCGCCCACGGCGTGCGCGGCGATCGCCATGCCCTCAAGAACGCCGTGCGGGTCTTGCCGAAGGATGGCGAGGTCGGCGAACGCACCGGGATCGCCCTCGGCGGCGTTGCAGATGACCACCTTGGCCGGCGCGATCACCGTGCGGGCGTGGTCCCACTTGGCGGCGGTCGGGAAGCCGGCGCCGCCACGCCCGCGCAAACGGGCGGCCCGAACCGTCTCGACGACCGCCTCCGCAGGCATGGCAAGCGCAACCCGCAGCCCCTCGTAGCCGCCCGCCGCTCGGTAGTCGTCCACCGACTCGGGCCGTATGGCGCCGCAACGTGCGAGGGCGCCATCGGGCCGGCCGTCGGGCGCCGTGATCCCCCAGGATCGGATCGCCTCCGGAGCCCGCTCGGCCCCCATCACGGACTCGAGGGCGGCATCAAGAGCCGGCGGTCGGACCTTCTGCCCGTCTCCTGCCAGAGCGAACGACGAGTAGAAGGTGGCGGCCGCATAGGCCTTGCTCTCCGGCAGACCCAGCGACCGGGCCAGGGCCGCGATGACGCCGTTCTCTATGGAGCCGTGCCGCCGCTGCAACTGAGCCAACGCGGGCATGAGCAGACCCGGTCGCTCTGAGCGCGGCACAGCCTCGGCGCCCAACTCCGCCAGGACAGACGTAACGCACGGTTGGGCCGCACGCTCCAGCGGACCGGCGTCGTTGGCCGGTCGCCCCCCGGTAGCCCAGCGTCTCACGGTTGTGTCGGGCCGAGGCGACGCACGGCCATGGCTGTTATATCGTCGCTCTGCACGGCCCCGTCGGCAAAGGCCTGCACATCATCAAAGACCGCCTGAACCAGCCCGTCGGCAGCCAGGCCGGCGTGCCGCTCCAGCGTGGCGGCCAGCCTCTCGGCTCCGAGCATGGCCCGCGTACGGTTCTCGGCCTCCGTCACGCCGTCCGTGTAGAGGAACAGGTACTCGCCGGGCAGCATGGTCCGAGTGCCTTCGCGGTACGTGACGCCGTCGAAGCCCCCGAGGAGCGGGCCGCCCACGGAGCGTAGCTCGTGCGCCGAGCCTCCGGGCGTAACCAGCATGGGCGGGTTGTGACCGCCGTTGCAGTAGGTCAGCTCGCCCGTTGCCAGGTTCAGCAGCCCGTAGAAGAGCGTGACGAACATGCTTGTGGGGTTGTTGACGCAAAGCATATCGTTCGCTTCCTTGAGGCACAGCGATGGGCTGAGGCCCTGCAACGCCCTGCCTCGCACCAACGCCCGACTGAGCATCATGTAGAGCGCGGCAGGAATGCCCTTGCCCGAAACGTCGGCCACGATGATGCCGAGGCGGTCCTCATCGAGCATGAAGAAGTCGTAGAAGTCGCCTCCTATCTCGCGAGCGGGCGTCATCCGCGCATAGATGTCGAGATCGGTGCGCTCCGGGAAGGGCGGGAAGGTGGAGGGCAAGACCGACTGCTGCATGTCGCTGGCAATCTGCAGCTCGCGCTGGATGTTCTCCAACTGCGAGTGCGTCGCCAACGCGCTCTTGACCTCCTCAACGTTGCGGATCGTCTTCTCAAGCGTGATGTGCAGGTCGGCGAAGTCGATCGGCTTGGTCAGGAAGTCGAACGCGCCGCGGTTCATGGCGGTCCTGATGTTGTCGAGATCGCCATAGGCGGAAACGACCACCGAACGCAGGACGCGGTCCAACTCCTTGAGGTGCACGAGGAGGGTCAGGCCGTCCATCTCGGGCATGTTGATGTCCGTCAGGACGATCTCGATGTCCGGCTCCTCGGCGATCCTGACCATGGCCTCGACGCCGTTGCGGGCGAAGCTGAAGTGGATCTCGCCTTCCCGAATCTGCCTGCGGAACCGCTGACGGATGAGCAGCTCCACATCCTCCTCATCATCGACAACCAGCACCCTCATTCCGCTCTCTCCTGCCCCAGAGGCCCTCTGGGAAGCCTGATGATGAACTCCGTGAACGCATGGTCCTCGGACTCGATCAACAGCTCCCCGCTGTGCTCCTGAACAATGATGTCGTAGGTGATCGACAAGCCGAGTCCCGTCCCCTTGCCGGCGGGCTTCGTCGTGTAGAACGGCGTGAAAACCTTCTCGCGAACCTCTGCCGGGATGCCCTCGCCGTTGTCGCGGATGCGCACCTCGATGCGGTCGCCCGCGACCTTCGTGCTCACGCGGATCGCCGGCTGGAAGCCTGCGGGCCGGTGCTTTCGGGCGTCATAGGCCGCGTAGCAAGCGTTGTTCACTATGTTCAGGATCGCTCGGCTCAAGTCCTGCGGCACAACCGAGACCCGTCCGACCGCCTGATCGTACTCGGTTTCGATCTTCACGTTGAACTCGGCGTCGACGGCACGCATACCGTGATAGGCCAGGTTGACGTACTCAGCCACCAGGGCGTTCAGGTCGGTCTCCTGCGCCTGCCCGGGCTTGCCCCTGGAGTGGAGCAGCATGCCGCGCACGATGCTGTCCGCGCGCTTGCCGTGCTCGTTGACCTTGGCCGCGTTCTGGCGAAGATCGCCCAGGATATCCTGAATGTCGGCCATGTCGTCGGGTTCGACCCGCTCGGCGCTCGTCTGCAGCAGGTCGGCCATCTCATCCAGCAGGCCCAGCGAGAGCTCGGAGAAGTTGTTGACGAAGTTGAGCGGGTTCTTGATCTCGTGGGCGATGCCGGCCGTCAGCCCACCCAGGGCGGCCATCTTCTCCTGCGTGACGATCTGCCGTTGCATCTCCTTCAGCCGCTCCATGGCCGCGGCAAGCTCGACGTTGCGCTTGCTCACCTCGGCCGTCCTGGCGGCGACCATCTCCTCCAGGTGCTCATTCTGGCTCCGAAGCTGCTCAAGGAGGTTGCTGTGCTCGCTGAAAACGCGGGACACTGTGTCGAACCAGGATCGCCATGCGTCGGGCACCGGCGGTATTGCGGTGTCCGGCGTGCGGCTTGCCGCGTCGATATGGGTGACCAGCTTTTCAGCGGGCTCGATGAACTCGCGGCGGGTCAGGGAGTTGGCCACCAGGAGCATCAGGGTCATGCCGAAGAGCAGGACCACGAGCGGGCCCGCGGACTGCCCGGCCACCGACCGTACCATCGCCGACTGCGGCGTCAGCATTACGACGCGCCACGGTGCGTTCTTCAGCTGCTGGCAGACCACCACGTAGCCGCCCAGTACATACTCCTTGCCGGAGGTCAGGGCCGCGAGCTTGGCCTGTGTGAGGCCCGTGGCGGGTGGCAGGGCCAGCTTAACGTTCTTGATGTCCGGGTCGGTGGAACGCACCAGGCCGGGATGTGCGAGCATCTCGCCGCGGTCGTTGACGATGAAGAGCGTGGACGACTTGTACGGGTACCCGTTGATGTAGGAGTTGAGGAGGTCCAGCGTCGCGTCGGCGGCCACCGTGCCCATGAACTTGTCGCCGGCGTAGACCGGGGCGCCGCAGGTCACCATGAGCCCTTTGCCGCACTGGTCGACGTAGACGCCGGTCCAGAATCGCCGCCGCCCGGGGTTGACGCCCGGCTTGCCCAGCGCGAAGAACTCCCCTGTGTGGGTGATCGCGCTGTAGTGGTACTCCGTGTACGGCACCCACGGGTACATGAGGATGAAGTCATCGATCGACGTATAGTAGGCCCAGACCACTCCGGGCATGTTGCGCAGGGCGGCGCCGAATAGCGGGTTCAGGCCGAGGGCGACGCGGATGCTCTTGGCAAAGGATGGAGACCGGCCCGTCAGCTTGCCGGCGCCCGTCACGTTGCCGGTCTCCGAGGCCTTGAACGGGACGCGCACGGGCTCCAGGGCAATACCCTTGTTGCCGGGCAACTCGCGGAGCTGGCCGGCGAGCGCGCCGTAGGGGCAGCTTCGGGCATCCTCGCGCCAGTAGGTCTCGGCCCCGGCGCGAAAGCCCTCCACATGGTCGGCAAGGCTCTTGACGAGGAAGTCGATGCTGTCGGCGGTCTGGCGGAACCGCTCATCCATCAGGCTGCGCGTGCTCCGGTACTGGGTCCGGAGGTTCATCAGGAAGAGCGCCGCAGAGATGGCAAGCAACACCCCATAGGTGAGCCGCATGAGCCGCCGGTAACGCCCAAAGAACGCCATCGAGCCCTCCCGGATGATGCGCCGGTGCGCCGGAGACGCTGGTCTGCTGGATCTGCTGGATATCAGAGCGATCGACCGCCGCAAGCGAGCGACGGCCCAGAAACAGCACAAACGGCCCAGCCTGTCTCCAGGAAGGGCCGTCACCATGGTGGGCAGTACTGGATTTGAACCAGTGACCTCCTCGGTGTGAACGAGGCGCTCTACCACTGAGCCAACCGCCCGCGGTCACCTTCGATTATACCAAGCCGGGCACCCATGATGTCAAGGATGCCCGGCCGCGGGGCTGCCGCCGGGGCGGCCTGGCTCAGACTAGAAGCGGTATCCCAGGTAGGTGCGGAAGCCGGAGGCATCCGGCACGCCGCCGGTGCAATCGATCCACTCGTACCGGCCCTCAAGGTAGAGCTTCTCGGTGCAGTTCGAGCCCAGGATCAGGCCGCCGCCCCACCGAGTGGTGTTCGACAGGCCGTCGCCGCTGATGGTGGCGGCGGTCAGGCAGAAGCCGGCGTAGGGCTTGCAGTTGCCGGAACCCTCGATCGCGCAGACCTGGTTGATGGAGACCGGGATCACGCGGACGATGCCCGCCTTGCGCTGCGAGTAGTGGAAGTCGGCAGAGATGCTCGTGCTCCACCCTTCGCCGTTGAACAGGCTGGGAACGCCCTTGAGCTGGTACTCAAGGCCGCCGCCCCATGCGCCGAAGTCGACGACGTTGCGCAGGCCGGGAGCGTCCGACGTCCCGCCACCGCCGCCGGCGACCACCACAGTCGACTGCCCCGACGACGGGATGTTGATACCGGCGCGGATGCTGAGACCCTCGATCAGGCTGGCGCGGGCCATCGACGGCGCCAGCGCCGCCGCGGCGAATACGGCCACTGCCGCGACCCTCGCGATCATACGTACCACTGTTGCTACCCTCCTTGTTGCTGCGCGGCGGCATTCCTATGTTCCCCGCCACCCAGCTGCATTCTAGATACCCCAATTCGGCGACCGAACGCTCAATCCCTCCTGCTATCGGGGCATACGCGCCGCCGATCCCGCCCCTCGGCGGGGTACCGTGCGTCCAAATCCCAGATCAGCTCGCCGACGCAGGACCGATCAGACAGGAGCGCGGTCCATTGGGCCTCGCATAGCAGGATCGCTGCTGCGACATCCAGCGCGGCAGGGCTGAGATAGGCGTGCGGATCGTGCGTGGTGCGTCTCACACACATGGGTACGACGCAGAGCCCGCGGCGTGACGAGGCGTAACGGCTCTGCCATTGTACGGGCTTCCATTGCGTATAATGGCGGCATGATGCACACGCCATGCGCTACGATGGTCGGGCTCTACGTCAACATCGGCAAACCCGCGGCCGTGGAGTTCGGCAGAGCGACCGCCGACATGCTTCACCGCAAGGGCCTGGGCCTCTGCGCCGATCCGGCGTCGGGCGACGCCCTGGGCCTTCCTCCAGACTGCATCGGCGAGGCGAGGCTTGGCCAGGCCGATGTGATCGTCACCCTGGGCGGCGACGGCACCATCCTGGCGGCGGCCGCGCTTGCCGCACCTCTGGGAATTCCCATACTCGGCGTCCATATGGGCCAGTTCGGGTTCATTGCCGAGGCCCATCCGGACAGCCTTGTTCGGCACCTGGAGGCCTTTCTGGATGGGCGGGCGCACATCGAGGAGCGGATGATGCTCGCCTGCTCGGTGATCCGGGAGGGCGTTCAGGTGGCAACGGCCGAGGGACTGAACGACGTGGTGGTCACCAAGGGCACGATGACCCGAATGCTCCAGATGAGCACGGCGTTTGGGCCGCATCCACCCATGGAGTTCCCCGCCGACGGCGTGGTCATCGCCACGCCCACCGGATCCACGGCCTATGCGCTCTCAGCCGGAGGCCCTCTGGTGGAGCCCACGGTGCAGGCGCTCGTGGTGGTGCCGATCTGCGCCCACACGCTGGCGGCCCGACCACTGGTCACCCCGGCCGACATGGAGGTGACCATCCTGGTCATCCATGCCAACGGCGAAGTCATGCTCTCCGCGGACAGCAACGAGGTCTGCCGCCTCACGGCTGACGACCGCGTGGTGATCCGGCGCTCTGAGCACCGAACCCGCATCGTCACCTGCGGCGGACCCAGCTTCTACACGAAGGTGCAGGAGCGGCTTCTCTGGGGAGAGCGGCTGAACGCCTGAGCCATACCGGCACACAAGTGGAGAGGCCGGGTCGGCAACAACGCCGACCCGGCCTCTGTAGCGGGAGCCACTGCCAACTAGCGGGACTGGAGAAGAATCCGACCGTCGGTGCGGCTGAAGTTGAGACGAACCGAAAGCGCATCGCGGATGAAGCTCAGCGGAACGATGGTGCGACCGCTCTCAACAAACGCCTTGTGGTCCATCGCGACGGAGCGGTTGTTCACCGTCGCACTGGCGCTGCCGATCTTGAGCTCGATCTCCTTGGTGGAGTTCACAGCCTTAACCGTCTGTGCCTTGCCGCCGTTCCAGTAGAGGCGACCGCCCGTGTGCTCGAAAATCTGGCGGATCGGGGCCAGATGCACGCCGGCAACCACACGTGGAGCCACATCAAACGCAATCGCAGTGCCGTCGAAAGCCACGTCGAAAGCTCCGACGCGGGGCACCACCAGCGAGCGGCCGGGGGCCAGCTTGGCCGTGGGCGCGATGTTGTTCAGGCGGGCGATCTCCGTGGGGCGAAGGCCGGCGCGGGCGCCGAGCGAGGTGAGCGTATCACCGGGCTGCACCTTCACCATGGCCAGACCGGCGGGGCCGGCCGGAACGCCCTGGGGCTGCGACGAAAAGTCGATGCCCGGCAGGACGGCGCTACGGACGGGCTGGGCCGACGCGGTGCGAAGTCTGGCGTTGGGCTGGATGGCGGCTCCGCCCATCATCTTCGGGCTGAGGCGGGGCAGCTTGGCCGCGACCGAGCCCTCGGGGGTTCCCGTGGACGCAGGGGCCGACTGCACTCCGAAACCGGCATCCGACGGCTCGCTCAGTGCGCCGTCGGCGGCCGAGCCGGCGTTGCGCGGACCAATCGCCGCAGCCGGCGCCGAGCCCGCATCGACATCGGCTGAGGAGCGCGCGTCGGAAACCGAAGGATCGACGCGGGGCGCCATGACGATGGGCTGAGGACGCTTGACCGCGGGGCGGAGGTCCTCGACATCCGTCTGGCGCTTCGTCTCGCCGCTGATGTTGTTGACGTTCACGTTGATCGGTCGGGCCTTGAACGGCGTCAGGGCGTCCGGCGCCTGGGCCCACGACTCCAGCATATGCCAACCGTTCGGGTAGGTCGTAGTGTCCCACGAGTACTCGTACGGCGGATAGTTGCGCAGGACCTTCAGCTCCTTGTCAACGAAGAAGCTGACGTAGGGCCTCTGGCGCTGAAGCTCCGGATCAAGCTGCACACGGACCGGTACAATGCCGGCGACCATGATGCCGTTGGCCGGGTACGAGACCCGCACGGGCGCGGACAGGTCCGCCCCGGGGATGTGCACGCGAGCAGTGGTGACGCCCGGCTTGCCATCGCCACCCCACGCCCGGACGGTGAGATCATGGTCGCCCTCGGTGAGGAGGGCGGTCTCAAGCCGGAACGAGATGACGCCGCGGCTCTGGGGCGTGTCAAGCTGCCGCTTGGCCACCAGTGCGTTGTCCATGTACAGCTCGACGGTATCCACCGGGCTGCCACGGAAGCTGACATCTAGCGAGAGAACCTCACCGATGCTGCCCGGAGCGGGAGCGATCACCGATATCTGGGGTCCACCCATGGCCGCCCGCCCGGCGGCGCCGGCCTGCTGCATCGGCGCAACGAACAGCGCCGCCGCCAACAGGAGCGCTCCGAGCCAACCGTGGCTCTTCATGGTCTGCTTCTCCTTAATCGATACGAACCGCCGCCCCCCGGGTGCGCTGACGCGCAGGGACGGTAGAATGAGACTCTAGCACACGCGCAAGCGCCTGTCAATGCTTCTCGGCCGCGTTGGTTGGCGATCGCCTTGACGGAACCGCCGCCGGGGTGATAGAGTCGCTACAGAAAGATGTCGCTGAGCAAGGAGCCCACTCGTGAACCTTCGCATACCTGGCTCGATAGCCTGTCTGGCGGTCCTCCTGTCCGCCGCTCCCCTGGCGGGCGCACAGACGGCGCCGGCCGACGTTCCGGTCGTTGCGGCGCCCGCACCGACCATCAACTATCGGGTGCGACCCAGCTACCCGTTTGAGCCCCAGCGCCTTCGCCTGCGCCCAACGCTGGACGGCGTTATCGGCGAGACCGAGTGGACGCCGCTCTACACGGTAGGAGATGGTCCCGCAACGGGTACGGTGTACCTGAACTGGGACGCGGAGTCCCTTTATGTCGCCATCAAGGCGGCCAAGCCCGGTTGGGCCGTGATCGACCTCGATGCCAACGGCGACGGCTGGCTCCGCGGCAACGACAATGTGGAGATCACGGTGGCGCCGCGCGGCGTCGAAGGGGTCCCCGTCCTCTCGGCGCGGGTGCTGGATGCCGCATCGGACAAGGACGCTCCGGTCTGGAACGCGAAGGCGGTCGATGTCTCGCAGATCAGCCTCGTGATGGGTGACGCGGCAGGCGGTCAGGTGACGGAGATCGCCATTCCCCGCGGCATGGTCGGACTGGAACCGCGCGCCGGCGCCTCCATCGGCTTCCGAGCCGACCTGCTGCCTGCAGGAGCGGCACCCACCGCCACGCCTCCGTACGAGCCGCATCTGCTGCTCGAACTATCTCTGGTGGCAAGCAAGGCCGCAGCCGCCACAGGCATTGTGCCCAGACTGACACTCGATGACGACACCGTGGTCGCCGGCTCCACCTTCCGGGCGACGATGCAGGTGATGAACCAGATCGACCAGGCCCGCGCCGTACGCTCCGTCACATGGCAGGGGCAGGGCGCCGCAGCCGAGATCGTGAAGTCGGTCCGCGAAGTCGCCGCACCGCCGGTGCCCGGCCTCGGCGACGTGAAGCTACGGTACCAGACCGTGATCCCGGAGACCGCGGTGCCGGGTTCCTACCGGCTCAACTCCGCCGTCCAGCTCGACAACGCTACCGAGGTGAGCGCCACCGCAAGCTTCGAGGTGGTGGAAGCCTACAAGCTGAGCGCGATCATCTATCCGCCGTCGGTCACGGTTCTGGGGCCGGTTCAGGTTCGCTGCACGGTCGAAGTGCTCTGCAACCTTCCCCGGTACTCGTCGGCCGATCTGGCGATCAGCGCGCCGGCCGCCTTCGAACTGAAGGGCAAGCCCACGCGGCGCGTCAGCAGCCATGGCGACGGCTCCGTCTCACGCATCACCTATTTGCTCACCGTGCCGTCCGCCACCCAGGCCGGCGACTATCCGATCAGCGCCACGTTGACCTGGAAGGGCAAGACCTGGAAGGCGCAGACCACCCTCAAGGTGACCCGAGCCGACGGACCAAAGTAGCAAGGCGGGCCCGCAGACCATGCACAGCGCGTTCAGGAGGGTGGCGGCCGCCATCCTCCTGCTGGCCACCCAAGCCGCCCAGGCCGTTGAGGCGCCGACAGCGGAGGCCCTGCCCATGGGCGGCATCGGCTGCGGGTACGTAACGCTCCGACCAGACGGCGCTTTTGGCCCCATCTGCATCACCAACAACTGGGCCGCACCCCTGGATGCCGGCCCCGGCTGCTTCGTGGCGGTCTGGGCCAAGAGCGACGCTGGAGCCAAAGCGTCGGCGCTCGGCTCGGCGGCGCCGCACGGCCTCCCCGCCACAGCGCTGCGCGCGTTCGCGGACCTCTACCCATTCGCGAACGCCGACCTCCCCGACCTGGCGCCCAAGCTCCAATGGAAGCTGGAGGCGTTCTCGGCTATCGCCCCGAACGATATCGGATCGTCGGCCCTACCCGCATGCTTCGTCACCGTCCGATTGCTCAATACGGGACGGAGGCCGGTCCAGGCCGCGGCGCTTCTCTCCTTCGAGAACGTGCTCGGCCTGGGCGCCACGGAGACCGGCAGGCGGACCGACCTGCGGCGCGGCGGCTCCATAACCCATGCGGCGTTGCTGGACGGCCAGGAGGGGCTCAGCATGGCATCTGCGCCGCTGACGCCCATCGCGCCCTCAGACCGAATGGCCTATAACGCACGGGGAACGCTCGCCCTGCTCGTTGAGCGGCAACAGAGGGCCGACGCGTGCAGCGTGGCGGTCTGGGATGCGGCCGCGCCTCCGACTTGGTGGCCCCAGTTCGCAGCCGACGGGACCATTCCCTCAGCGGCGCCGACGGGCGAGCCGGCTTGCCCCGCCGGCGTCGTCGCGCTCCGGGCCGAGGTGCTGCCCAACGAGACCCGGGCCATATCCTTCGTGCTGGCCTGGCATACGCCGAGGCTCTATCGCGCCGACGGCGAGGAGGTGGGCCACGCCTACGAGCCACGGTTCGAGAACGCCCTATCGGTTGCACGATTTGCCCTGGCGAACCGCGCGGCGCTCGCGGCCGTGACACAGGAGTGGCAGACGGCAGTGGTGCGCGCCCCGGTGGAGCCGACCGTGCAGGTGGCGGCGCTCCGAGCATGCAGGTTCCTCAGCACCCGCACGACGCTGGCCCGGCCCGTGAAGGGTCCACCCGGCGTCTGTCCGCCGTTCGGCATCCTGACAGTGCAACCGGGAGGCCGTTGCGCGTCGGTGGCTCCGGTCGAGTTCGGCCCGGCGGGCGCCATCGTCTCGACGCTGTTCCCTGCCCTGCAGGGAGGCCCGTCGGCGTCCGTCGGGGCACAGTGGCCGGGCGCGCCCGATGCCAAGCCCGACCCAGCCGACTCCTATCTGTCCGCCACGCAGGGCTGGGCGCCGCTCTGGCGAACGATGGGATGCTCCTACGACGGCGATGCCGGGTTGCTGACACTTACGCCGGAGCCGTCGGCCCTGGGAGGCCGCGGCGCGGCGCCCATGCTCTCGCCGCAGATGTGGGCCTCGATCACAGGGCGCATCGGCGACGAAGGGGTGCAACTGGATGTGCGCCTCGACCACCTCTGGTCCGTACGCTTAGCGGGCGGCATGGTGGACCTCCTGAGCAGCTCCGGTCGCCGCGCCGAGGTCCGCAAGGTCATCGTTCCGTGGGG
>JAPLCQ010000038.1 GCA_026392115.1 Armatimonadota bacterium
GAGGCTCGCCAGGGAGCCGAGCACCTGGAGCCAGAGGAAGTTCAGGTGCAGGCTCTTGATGGCGTAGACCGTGTAGAACGGCCCCGCCACGAACTGACCTACGGCGAAAACGCCGGAGAAGGCCAGGAATCGCCGGAACGCCTTGTCGGTCAGCGGCGCCCGGTACTGCTGCAGCAGACCGCCGAGGCCGCTGAACGACGAGGCGGCGGTCACCATGGGAGGCTCGGGCTGACGCAGGAGGCAAAGGAAGCTGAAGAACCCAAACAGGGCCGCCACCCCGAAGAGGACACAGAAGGCCACCGGCTCCGGCATGGCATGCGACTTGACGGCCAGGTCGAGAAACCAACCGGCCGGCAGCGATACCACTACCACGGTAAGGCCGGCGAGCATATTGCGGCGCCCGAAGTACCTGCCGCGATGGTCCGGCGGCACCAAGTCCGACAGCCACGAGGTGAACGCCGGCACGGGAACCTGTATCAGGATGCCCGAGAGTGCGAAGAGGACGATGAATGCCGGCAACCTGACTCCGGACGGCAACGCCAACGGCACCAGCATGATGGGCACCCAGAGCAGTCGAGCCGCCAGCGAGAACCAGGCGGTGAAGGAGCGCCGCTCGGGCAGCGCCTGCACAAAGACGGACGAGATGAGCTGCACCAGCGCCGTGAAGGTCGGGATCGAGCCCAGAACGCCCATCGCCATGTTGCCGGCGTTCAGGTAGACGGCAAACCCGGTCTGGATGGCGCCGCCGGTGATCGCCGCGTGGACCGTGGCGAACACCGCCTCCCAGTTGGAGATCCGGAGGGCCCGTATGACCTCCAGGCGATCGAGGGGCCGCGCCCCGCCCGCCTCGCGGCCGCGTCGTCTCTGCCTGTCAGAAGACAAGGGGGTCTCGATGGGTGGATATACCGGTCAGGAGGCCGAGGCTTCCGAGGTTCAGCATTAGCGCGGTACCTCCATAGGAGACAAAGGGGAGCGGGACGCCGGCCACGGGCATGATACCGAGCGTCATGCCGATGTTTACCGTCATATGAACGAGCAGCATGGTCCAGATGCCCGCGGCCATCAATCGGTGGAGCGGCTCCTCGCACATCTCCGCGATCCGGGTGATGCGCCACAGCGCCAAACCGAACAGGCAGACCACCAGCACGGACGCGACGAATCCCCCCTCCTCGGCGATCACGGTGAAGACGAAGTCGGTCTGGCTCTCGGGAATGAACCTGCCGTGGACCTGCGTTCCCTTGCGGAGTCCCTTCCCAAAGAGCTCGCCCGACCCAACAGCTATGCGCGATTGGATGACGTGGTAGCCCTTCTCCTTGGGGTCCGACTGCGGCGCGATGAAGGTCATGATGCGGTGCTTCTGGTACGGCAGCAGGACATCGATGCGCCACATGAGGGAGAAGACCGCGAGGCCCGCGAGCGCCAGGTAGGCGAAGTGCCGGAGTCGGGCGCCTGCGATGAACGTCATCCCCGCCCAGACGAAGAGCGTCACCAGGCCGGTCCCGAGGTCCGGCTGCTTCATTACCAGCAGGATCGGCGGCAGCACCAGGCCCAACGACCTCAGGAAGACGCGGCCGCGGTGAATCTGGTCCCGATTGGCCGCCAGCCACGCGGCAAGGCAGATGATGATGGCCAGCTTGGAGAACTCGGAAGGCTGGAACTGGAAGCCGCCGATCATGATCCAGCGTACGGCGCCCTTGGCCCCCTTCCCCGCCACGGCGACGGCGAGCAGCAGGCCGATGTTGGTGATATAGATGGCCTTGGCCCAGCGGGCGAGGCGAGCAGGGTCGGTCAGGGCCATCGCGGCGAACACGGGCAGGCCCAGCAGCGCCCAGGCGACCTGCTTCTGCACATACGGCGGGGCGCCCGGCACGGAGACGCTGACCAGGCACGTCAGCCCGATGAGCATCAGGCCGAGGCAACTGCCGAGAACCAGTGGATCAGCGCCCTTCCGTACTCGAATCCCGATAGCCAAGCGAGCCGCCCCTTCCGCCGGCCTTGCCGACCGTCCCAGCGTCTGCCGCAGGATACCCAATACGGCGAGGGGTGCACCCGAGGCCTCCGAACCTGCGTATATACCGGGTGGTATACTACGCGGTACTTGAGCCGCCAGTCCGCTCCCTCGGGGTGCGTGGCGGCTCGTGCTGTAAGTGGCGCACCCGACCAGCGAGTGTGGCGCCAACTCCTCCCTAAGGACCTGGATCGAAGCTATGGTGGCATTCCTACGCCGATTGATGGATGGTAACGAGCGGGACGTGGCCAAGTACCGCAAGGCCGCTGAACGGGTCAGCTCCCTGGAGCCGCAGTTCACCGCCATGAGCAATGCCCAGCTCCGCGCCAAGACGGACGAGTTCAAGCAGCGAGTCCAGACCGAGTGGCCCGCCCTGGTTGCGGCGCTGGACCGCGACGGTGTGCTGGAGTCCGAGCGCAAGCAGAGAGTTCGCGAGGCCCTCGACAGCGTGTTGGACGAGATGTTGCCGGACGCCTTCGCCGTGGTCCGCGAGGCGGCCCGCAGGACTCTGGGGCAGCGCCACTACGACGTGCAGCTCATCGGCGGCATGGTCACGCACGACGGCCGTATCGCCGAACTGAAGACCGGTGAGGGCAAGACCCTCATGGCCACGCTGCCGCTCTACCTGAACGCGCTCGCCGGCAAGGGCGCCCACCTGGTGACTGCCAACGACTATCTCTCCAAGGTCGGCGCGGTCTGGATGGGTCCCGTCTACGAGCTTCTCGGCATGACGGTGGGCATCATCCAGGGCCAGAGCCCCGAGACCGGCGACGAGGGCGGCTCCTACATCTACGACCCGGCCTATGAGGACCCGGACCCGCGCTTCACTTTCACGAGGCCCATCTCGCGACGCGAGGCCTACGCCTGCGACGTGACCTACGGCACGAACAACGAGTTCGGGTTCGATTACCTGCGCGACAACATGGCCTTCAGCGCCGACGAACTGGTGATGCGCGAACTCCACTACGCCATCGTCGACGAAGTTGACAGCATCCTGATCGACGAAGCCCGGACCCCGCTCATCATCTCCGGCTTCGTGGACCAGGACACGAGCATGTACTACAAGGTCGACCGTGTCGTGCGCACGCTTCGGGCGGGCAAAGACGCCAAGACCCAGCAGGAGCGCGACGACCCTGACCACGACCGCAACAATCCGGCCTTCCACTACCTGGTCGACGAAAAACAGAAGACCGTGTCGCCGACCGAGACCGGCATCACGCGCATGGAGAACATGCTGGGTATCCGGAACCTCTCCGAAGACCCGGAGTCCATGCACTACGTGACTGCGGCCATGAAGGCGCATGCGCTATTCAAGAAGGACATCGACTACGTCGTCAAGGACGGCGAGATCATCATCGTCGACGAGTTCACCGGCCGCCTCATGTTCGGCCGGCGTTACTCCGATGGCCTTCACCAGAGCATCGAAGCCAAGGAAGGCGTCGAGATCAAGCACGAGTCGCAGACCCTGGCGACGATCACCTTCCAGAATCTCTTCCGTCTCTACCTGAAGCTGGCGGGCATGACGGGAACGGCCAAGACCGAGGAAGACGAGTTCCGCAAGATCTACGGCCTCGACGTCGTCGTGGTCCCGACGAACAGGCCCATGGTCCGCAAGGACCAGCCCGACATCATCTACAAGGCGGCCGAGCACAAGTTCCGCGGCATCGCCGCCGAGATTCTGCGTCTCTACGCCAAGCAGCAACCCGTCCTGGTCGGTACGCGCTCCATCGAGATATCCGAAAAGGTGTCGCAGCGCATCACCGACAACAAGCTGCAGGTGCTGGCCGTCATCTCGCTCTGCCGTTCGCGGTTCGAGGCCGCCAAGGTCGACAAAGCGACGCGAGAGGCGTGGGACAAGGCGCTCAATGTCAACCTCGATGAGCAGACCCTGCGCGGCTTGGAGCCGATCGCCACCGGCCTCGGCATCGATCCCGATCCCCTCTCTGAACAGAGCCTGCAGGAGTTGGCCAAGCTGCTGGATCTCCCCGCCGACGACGAGGTGCTGAACAACATCGACGAGGCGCTGCGGCACGGCATCCCGCACAACATCCTGAACGCGAAGTACCATGAGAAGGAAGCCATCATCATCGCCGAGACGGGCCGGAAGGGCGGCATCACCATTGCCACCAACATGGCCGGCCGAGGCGTCGACATCATCCTCGGCGGGCGGCCCCACGAGGTCGAGGTCGAAGAGGAGCCGGCGCCTGTTGTGGCCGCGTCCGGCTCCGACGGCGGCGAGTTGGCTGAGGGCGAGGAGGCCCCGATCGCGGAGGTCGTCCTCAGCTATCGGCGCGGCGGGAAGCACAGCGTACTCGACTCGGTGACAACCCTGACGCCCGAAGAGCACGAGCGGGCCGCCGAGGAGGTGCGCGCCGTAGGCGGCCTCTTCATCCTGGGCACCGAGCGGCATGAGAGCCGCCGGATCGACAACCAGCTCCGAGGTCGCGCGGGTCGCCAGGGAGACCCCGGCGAGAGCCGCTTCTTCGTCTCGCTGGAGGATGAGCTCTGGCGCCTCTTCGGCGACCGGACGCAGCATCCGTGGCTCCGCGCCTGGCCAGAGGACCAGATGATGGATGCGGGCATCCTTTCGAGGATGATCCAGCGCGCCCAGAAGAAGGTTGAAGAGCACCACTTCGAAGTCCGAAAGCACGTCCTGCAGTACGACGACGTGATGAACAAGCAGCGCGAGGTCATCTACACCGACCGCCGCCGCGTCCTGCAGGGCGCCAACCTGCGCGAGGTCGTGCTCGGCTATATGCGCCAGACCGTCTCGGACGCGGTCGTCATGTTCTGTCCGGACGCCAACACGGGTCTGGAGTGGGACCTGGACGAGCTCTACAAGGGGCTGGACGAGTTCTTCGGCATCTCCAACCTGATGCCCAGAAGCGGCTTGGACCACAAGCGCCGCGATGATCTTGACGAAGAGCTGGTCGCGCTGGTCGAGGCGGCCTACGAGGCGAAGGAGGCGCATGTCACCGAGGTGACCGGCAATCCCGAGGCCATGCGCGACCTGGAACGGCACGTCGCCCTGAACGTGATCAACCAGAAGTGGATGGAGCATCTGGCCAACATGGACTACCTGCGCGAGGGCATCGGCCTGCGCGGGTACGCCCAGCAGGATCCGCTAATCGTCTACAACAAAGAAGCCTTCGAGATGTTCGAGGCGATGCAGCACAGCATCCAGGATGAGGTCGCCCGGATCGTTTTTCAGATTCAGGTGCAGCAGGAGCAGCAGCCTCAGCGGAGGAAGCAGTACAACACCTTCACCAACCTGGAGGAGGAGGCGGAGGCAGAGGGCGGCGCACCTCGCGCGCCGGCCCAGGCCAAGGCGCCCCGCAAGCGGCCCGGCCGCAACGACCCATGCCATTGCGGCAGCGGCAAGAAGTACAAGCACTGCCACTACCCGGACTAGCCGGGACGTCTACTTGATCTGACCGGCCGGCTCAGAGCCGGCCGCCGCCTTGTCCATGGCGGCGCGGAGGTCGGGGTCAGGCAGGAAGGCCGTGACGCTCACGGTCACGTCTCGCGCCTCCAGCGTGGTTCCGGTCCGTCCCGATGCCCGCACCGTAGCCGATGTCCCGGGCTGAACATCCGCCAACGCCACGCGCACGTCCGGCGCGCCCTTGGCATGGACCGACGCACCCTCGGGAACACGCACGGTGGCCCGCAGGGGTGTCTTCACGGCTGACGCCGACATACGGTCGGCCGTAGCGGCCACATCAAGCACCAGCACGCCGGCAGCGGCGTCCACCGACGCTACGCAGCCGCTGTAGCGAATCTCGCCTGCGCCGATGGACGGGTCCGCCTGCAAGTCGGCCACGAAGGGGGCATCGAGGCGGCGGGCAGACCGCAGCAGGTCGGCCGGGTTCACCGTTCCCTGCCCTGCCACGTCAACCTCGAGATGCAGGTGCGGACTCGTGCCCCGGGCGTTGCCGCTGTCCCCCACCCATCCCAGCAACTGCCCCGCCACCACGCGCATTCCAGCGGCGATCCCCGGCGCGAAGGCGAACGCCGGGCCGCCTGCGTTGTCGGTAGTGCCGGGCGTATCGTCATTGAGATGGCGATAGCTGGCAGATCGTCCCGCGCCCACCAGTGACACGGTGAAGCCACTACGCCCGGGGCTGAAGTACCCACGCGCCACACCGTCGAATAAGGCTACGACCGGCGTCATGCGGGGAGCCATGATGTCCTGCCCTTCGTGCTGTCGGAGGCCACCGTCGCGTGGAGCGCCGTACGTGTCGCTCCAACGGGATGGCCCTACCACCGGGAAGACATTCGGACCGAAGCCCGACGGTCCCGACAGGGCGGTCCCGCGACCCGCGGCGCCCTCGCCACCCACCCAACGCAGGGACCAGCCCGAAGTCAGGCCCGTCTCCGACCGCATGAGGCGGCATTGCACGCGCCCGCCGGTCGGAGGCACCGGTCCGGCCCCGTCGGTCGCCGCCGCGGCAGCGCATAGGACCCTGGCCGCCGGGGGCTTGCCGAACCCGAAGGCGCCGAGAGCGGAGGAGATCATCGTGTCTACTGTCATCTGGAACGCCCCGGTAGCGAAGGTGGAGGTCACCGTGCCGGAAAGCCACAACTCACCGGCAGGCACGGCGCCCATGGCAACCGGCGGAGCCGTCTGCTGCGCCTCACGCGCCACCTGGGGGCGTTGCGGGGCCGCGGCGACCGCCAGGATCGCGCCCACCGGCCGCGGCGTTACGGCCACCGCTCGCCCAGCGTCCGCCGCCGAGCCGAACCGCAGCGAAACCAGGGCTCCGCCCCGCATGGCGGTCAGTGAGCCATCCATGCTCCAGGCGACTGGTCCGACCACATCGTCGGGAAGCTCACGGGCCGCGCCTGACGGCACTTCCACCAGCATGGCGCAGTCCGGGCCCGAGTACGCCAGGCTAGCCGATCCCGGCTCCCAGACGAGCGGCTCGGCCCGGGCGGGGCCCAGCGGGTACCATTCGCGTCCGGCCACCCGGACCACGCAGAGCCTGCCTTGCCCGCCCGACGCCCCTGCCTCGACATATGCCAGCATACGGCCGTCGGGAGACCAGGCGATCTCCTGGGGCCGGGCGCTGGGGACCAACTGCGCCGAGGCGGCGCCGTCGACCGACATGATCCATAGGTCCTCGCGTCCTCCCAGGCGCCGGCCGAAGGCGATCTGCGTACCGTCGGGCGACACCGAGGGTCCATAGCCGCCGGCGCCGCAGCGGAGCGCCGCCCTGTCGCCGGAGATGCAGTCAACGACTGAGAGCGATCCGGTCCCCTCGTCCACAACGAGGGATCGGCAATCCGGCATCCACACGGCGGCGCAGACCGTCGGCAGGACCTGCGCGGGCTGGTCGGTGGCACCGGGCCAGAGGCGCCACAGCGGGCCCGGCCTGCCCGGCGCTCCTGCCAGGGCGAGGAGCCGTCGGCCATCGGGTGACCAGAGAAGGCGGGAGGCCTGTAGGGAGCAACGGCGCACAGCGCGTCCCGAGGCGCTCACCACGTAGAGCTCGGGGACGCCGCCGCTTCCCGCCGTCAGAATGGCCATGCTTCGACCTGGTGGCCGGCCGACCGCGGCGAGGCGGGACGCTCGTGGCGGCTGTGACGGCCTCTGCGCCAGGACGGCCAGAGAACCAGCGCAGGCGCCAAGGAAGGCGGCCCAGAACGCGGCGCGGATGGCCAGCACCTGCCGGCATTGGCGCCGGCGACCGTCCACAGCTTGCATGATGCAGCTATTCTACGCTACCGAAGCGCACGGTGCAGCCCGAGCGGAAGGATTGCCGGCCGCCCACGCGTAACCTAACAACGAATCCAGTTCCGGAGGACGACCTTGAGTCTCGCGAGCCCCACGCTTCATGCCATAGGCAACGCCCATATCGACCCTGTCTGGCTCTGGCGCTGGAACGAGGGACTGGAGACGATCCGATCAACCTTCCGTTCGGCGCTGGACCGCATGGACGAGTACGACGGCTTCATCTTCACCGGCAGTTCGGCGGCATTCTATGCAATGCTTGCCGAGGTCGATCCCGCCATGGTCGCCGAGATCGCGGCGCGCGTGGCGCAAGGGCGCTGGGAGATCGTGGGGGGGTGGTGGGTGCAGCCCGACAACAACGTGCCATGCGGCGAGTCCTTTGTTCGACAGGCGCTGCAGGGGCAACGCACGTTCGAGCGGCTCTTCGGGGTCCGCGCCCGCGTCGGCTACAACCCCGACACCTTCGGGCACGCGGCGGGCCTGCCCCAGATTCTTCGGCAGTCCGGCCTCGACCGGTACGCATTCATGCGACCTGAGCCTCATGAACTCGCGGGCGCCGAGCCCGTGTTCCGGTGGCAGTCGGATGACGGTTCGGAGGTCTTGACGGTCCGGATTCCCGGCCCCTACTGCACCTGGCCGGGCGAGATTCACGAACACGTCGACCGCTGCAACGCCCGGCGCCCCTCGTCGCTGGGCGACTACGTGGCCTTCTACGGCGTCGGCAACCACGGCGGCGGGCCCACCAAGGCCAACATCGAGAGCCTCCTCGCCATGGAGGACGCGCCCGGCAAGCCGCGCATCGTCATGAGTTCGCTGGATGCCTTCTTCAACGCGGTGGAGGCCGATGCAGCCGAAGGAGCCGCGATTCAGCTCTTCCCCGGCGAACTCCAGCACCATGCGCGGGGATGCTACACCGTCCATGCCGAGGTGAAGCGGCAGAACCGACGGCTGGAGCATCTCCTCATGGCCGCCGAGCGCGTGTCCGCCGCCGCCGATCTGCTGGGCCTGCGTGGGATTCCCACCGAAGCCCTGTCCTCGGCCTGGCAGGATGTGCTGTTCAGCCAGTTCCACGACATCCTGGCGGGTACGAGCCTGCCGGCGGCCTACGACGACGCCCGCGACCACTACGGCCACGCTGCCGGCATCGCCGGGCGGACGCTGGACTTCAACGCGCAGGCCATCTCCGCTTCCATCGACACGCGGGGGCAGGGCGACCCGGTGGTGGTCGTGAACAGCCTTCCTTGGCCCATCCGCACGCCAGTGGAGGCGGAGCGACTCCCCGATCGCCTGGTCGATGCCTACGGCAACCGCGTGGCCGCACAGGCCATCCAGGCCACCACGACGGCCGGGCAGCGGCGCGCGGTCTTCATCGCCGACGTACCGGCCATGGGCGCCCGGCTGCTTCGGCAGCCCGCCGAGACCGTGGCCGGGCAGGACTGTGGAGAACTCATAGCCACGGAGGGTCTCATAGCCAACGACGCGCTCGAAGTCCGCGCCACGCGGGAGGGCGGCTGGGTCTCGCTGGTCGACCGCGCGTCGGGCCGGGAGCAGCTCGCCGGTCCGGCCGCGGTGGGTGTGGTGATCCAAGACCTGAGCGATACCTGGAGCCACGATGTCGTTCGCTACGACGACGTGGCGGGCCGGTTCGCACCGACGCAGGTATTGCTCGAGGAGGAGGGCCCGGTGCGCGCGTCCCTGCGGATAGACAGCGCCTTCGGCACGTCCTCGATGACCCAGTGGGTACGGCTCTATCGCGGCCTCCCGTTCGTCGAGCTCGACATCGACCTCAACTGGCAGGAGCCGCTCCACATGCTGAAGCTGGAGTTCCCCTTCGCCCTGACCGACCCCACCGTCACGGCCGAGGCGGCCTACGCGGTGGCTGAGCGCAAGCCCAACAGCGAGGAGGAGCCCTGCGGCCACTGGGTCGCTCTCCGCTCCGGCGCCGGAGAGGGGGCGGGGCCCGAAGGCTGGGCTCTGATGAACGACGGGAAGCATGGATACGACGCCGAAGGAGCGTTGCTTCGTATGAGCCTCGTGCGGAGCCCGGCCTACGCGCACCACAACCCCGACAAGCTACGGCCCGAGCGGCACTACCGGTACATGGACCTCGGGGAGCACCGTATGCGCTTCCGGCTTTTGCCGATCGGCGCGGACATCTCGCTTGCCGACATCACTCGGGCCGCCTGGGAGATGGCCGAGCCGCCGGTTGTGATCAACGAGTACCAGCACGAGGGCTCAGACGCCGCCCTGCGCGGGCAGGTGGAGTGCAGTTCCCAGAGCATCACGGTGACAGTGGTGAAGGGCGCAGAGGACGGTCGGGGCCACATCCTCCGCGCCGCCGACTGTGCGGGGGCAGGTGGTTCGGCGCGGCTTCGGCTGGGCGGCACGGAGTGGGAGGCCGGCTTCACGCCCTGGCAGATTCGCTCCTGGCGCGTCGTGGACGGCATCGCGACTCCCTGCACGCTGATCGAGGATGACCTTGCCGCGGAACCGGGGGGCACGGCCACCGTCTAACCTCGTGTATCGCTCAGCGCCTATTATCGGATGAGCCGTGTCACGGTCGAAGCCGTGTCGCGTACTGGTCAATAGGGACGTAGCGCATCGAGCGGACATCGGCGGCGAGACCATGAACCGAACTACCCTGGCGGAGACAACCTGGACCGAAGCGAGGCAGGCCGCACCGTGCGGCGTGATCGCGGCGCCCGACGCCGTGACCGCGGCCGAAACGGTGGCCCGCCGTTTCGGTCCGCGTGCCATCACGCTGCTGACTGCCCCGCGTGTGGGCGACGATGGACGCACCCGGGTGCCTCGCCTGAGCGCCAACGATTGCTATGCCGCCCTGGCCGAGGCCTCCAGCAAGACAGCCCGCGTTGCCTTGCGGCGCTTCCGGCCGCAGGAGGGAGTGGGCTTTGCGGAAGCCCTGGGCTCCATGTTCCCCGATCCTGGCGCCTACCTCGCGCGAGCGATCAAGTCCGTGGTGGCCGACCAGGCGCGCCAACTGGCCCGCGAGCCCTTCGCGATCAGTCTCGATCAGCCGGTACCGTCGCGCACAGAAGGGGCTCCGCTCCTCGGCGACCTGATCGAAGACTCGGCGCGCAATGGCCGCCCCGAGCAGGCGGCACTGGACGCAGAGGACCAGACCAGTTTCCGGCACGCTCTGGCTTCGGCCCTGCGCGCGGTGCCCAGGCACTATGCCGAGGCGATCTCCCGTGACGTGGCCCGAGCGCGCGCTCGCGCCGCCGGGTCCGACATCGGCGCGGACACGGACCGCGACCGTCAGACGCTCTGCCGGGCGAGGGCCGCGCTGGCCCAGATTCTGCGCTCCGAGTGTGGAGACGACAACCCGTTCATCCAGATGCTCAGTCGACAGAGGAGGAGCCGAGTGCGGCCCAAGTCGCAGCCGTCCGAAGCATGGTCGGGCGCCAGGCAGGATGCGCTGGTGCGCAAGTTGCTGGAGACGCACTGGACTGATCGTGCGCCGGCCTCAGGCGGCATTGTGGAAGAGGCCATCGTCAACGACGTCACCGAGGCCGCCTCCATCGCTCCGCCCTCGCCTGATATGCGCGGCGCGATGCGTGTGCTCGACCTGTTTACCGTCGATAAGCCGACGCCTAAGAGCGCCGCCGCCGCATCGCTCTACCAGCGAGCTCGCGAACTGCGAAAGAACGGCGACCTGGCCGCGGCGCTCACGCACTACAAGGCATGCTACGAAACAGAGCCGACTTTCATCGAGGCGCTCAACGAAGTGGGCGTCATGCAGAGCCAGATGGGCAACCTGCGCGACGCCCTGCGGGTCTACGAGACCATCATGGCTATGGACGCCGCGGGTGACCACAGGCTGATCGCGGCCACCAACGCGGCTGATATCCATATCACCTGGTTCGACGCCGGGCGGAACCGCGAGCGCAATATCGAGATGGCCACCACCTATGCCCGGCTGGCCATGCAGAAACCGACGCCCATGCGGGCGTGCAACCTTATCCTGGCCTACGTGAAGGATCGGTACTTCATGGAGGCCAAGGAGGTGCTGGAGACCGTTGTACGGGCCGACAGCGCCACATGCCAGGCCGAGAGCCTGCTCCGCACCCTTTGCCAGATACGCGACCGCGACCTGATCGCCTGGTGGTCGTGGCTCGAGGAGAGCCTCTCGGAGGAGAGTAACCCATGAAAGCAATTCGACTGATTCGACTGGTCCTGGCAGTTGGGGCCATCTTCTGCGCTCTGACGGCGGTCGGCCCTGCCGTCGCCGCCGTGGCGAGCGGCCAGCCGCATGCCGCATCGCAGACGTGCGATAAGGGCAGTGACGGCCAGGAGACCCACGGTTAGCCCCGTGCTCTGAGCCAGTGACCTATCTGAGCGCCACTGCCCTACCCGGACTTCGCGGGGCCGGTCGAGACTGACCGGCCCCAATGCCACGCATCACCTCAGCCTGCATCACCTCCCGGGAACTCAAGCTCCGCCGACCATTCGCCACATCGCGAGACGCCGCGCCCCGGCTGACCTCCACCTGCGTTCGGGCGCTTCTCCGCACCGACGACGGTCGTGAAGGGATCGGCGAGGCCGCCTCCGCCCCATACGTTACCGGCGAGACCGCCCGAACCCTCCTGGCCGATATGCAACTGGCCGCCGAGGCGCTGGTGGGGTCCGACCCGGCGGACGCCGAAGGCCTGAACCGACGGTTGCCGGCACTGCTCCCGGACCGTCCTTCAGCACGTGCGGGCGTCGAGATGGCCCTGCTCCGCTGCCGGCACTGCGGGGACGATACACGGCTATGGCGAAGCCTTGGCGGCACGGTGCGGGCGCTGACAACCGACACGACCGTCTCGATCACGGACCAGGCCCGACAGCAGGTCGATGATGCGCTGGCGGACGGGTTCACGCGACTTAAGGTGAAGGTGGGCGGCGCGGGTGCGGAGGCCGAGGCCGGGAGGCTCGGCGCGTTGATGGCCGGAGCAGGCAATGCGGCCGTCCGCGTCGACGCCAACCAGGCGTTCACGGCGCCGGAGGCCCTCGAGTTCATCGACCGGCTGATCCAGGCATCCGTGAACGTGGAGCTCGTGGAGCAGCCCGTTCCGGCGGCCGACCTCGAAGCGCTGGAGGCTGTCGCCCGCAGGTCGCCCGTACCGATCTTCGCCGACGAGGCGGTACTGACGCCTAAGGATGCCGCCCGCGTCCTCGAGCGCACATCGGTCCATGGCGTCAACGTGAAGCTGATGAAGAGCGGCATCGCCGGAGCCCTGGAGATCATCGCGTTGGTGCGCCAGGAGCAACGGCAGCTGATGCTCGGATGCATGCTGGAGTCGGCGTGTGGCATTGCCTGCTCCGTGGCCGTCGCGGCTGGAACCGGCGCGTTCGCCGTTGTTGACCTCGACTCGCACATGCTGCTGGACGATTCGGAGGCCGGGACGTGGCTCCACTCACGCGGGCCGCACCTCTCCCTGCCGGGACTGACCGACCACACCACGGAGGAGCGCCATGGCTGACATCCCGACCATCACCGACATCCGGGTCATTCTGACGGCTCCCGCCGGCTCGCGGTTGGTCGTCGTTCGCGTGGAGACGAGCGACGACGGCCTCTACGGTCTGGGTTGCGCCACCTTCACCCAACGGCACCTTGCCGTCAAGAGCGCGGTGGAGGAGTACCTGCGCCCGCTGCTGATCGGTCGGCCGGTGGACCGGATCGAGGACATCTGGCAGACCTGCTGGGTCCACTCCTATTGGCGCAACGGCCCGGTGCTGAACAATGCGCTGTCCGGCGTTGACATGGCGCTGTGGGACATTCTCGGCAAGCGCGCCGGGCTACCCGTCTACGAACTGCTGGGCGGGCGATGCCGCCAGGGAGCGGCCATCTACCGCCACGCCGACGGCAGGAC
Source organism: Armatimonadota bacterium (assembly GCA_026392115.1). Classification (GTDB taxonomy): domain Bacteria; phylum Armatimonadota; class Chthonomonadetes; order Chthonomonadales; family CAJBBX01; genus CAJBBX01. Next base: position 13,613 of record JAPLCQ010000038.1, read on the forward strand.
CCCCGCGGAGGTCGAGGACAACGTCCGCCGATGGATGGCCGAGGGCCTGACGCATGTACGCGCCCAGATGGGTGGGTACGGAGGTCGCGCGGGCCACCTGCATCGACCCGAGGGATCGCCCGACGGCGCCTACTTCGATCCGGCGGCCTACGCCCGCTCTGTGCCCAAGCTGTTTGAGCACCTCCGGAACACTCTGGGCGACGAGGTCGAACTGCTGCACGACGTCCACGAGCGCCTGCGGCCCGGCGACGCGGTGCTGCTCGCCAAGCGGCTCGAGCCCTACTCGCTCTTCTTCCTCGAAGACCCCTTGGCCCCGGAGGACATCGACTACCTGGCCGCCATCCGCTCCCAGTGCGCCACGCCCATCGCCATCGGGGAGCTCTTCAACAGCCCGCGCGAATGGACGCCGCTGATATCGGCCCGCCTGCTGGACTACGTGCGCATGCACATCAGCCAGATGGGCGGCCTCACACCGGCGCGAAAGGTGGCGGCCTACGCGGAGCTGCACGGAGTGCGCACGGCTTGGCACGGACCCGGTGATGTCTCACCGGTGGGCCACGCCTGCAACCTCCACCTGGATGTTTCGGTCCCGAACTTCGGCGTGCAGGAGTTCGCGGGCTTCAACGAGGCGCTGCAGGATGTGTTCCCGGGTTGCCCCGAAGTGCGCCAAGGTTACATGTATCCCAACGACCAGCCCGGCTTCGGGATCGACCTGGACGAGGCGGCCGCCGCTCGCTTCCCCTGCTCCAACGAGATCGATGTCTGGACCCAGGCCCGCACACCGGACGGCACGGCGTCCAAGCCCTGAGGCGCCCGGTCGGGCCTTCGGGCCTCGGGTACAATGCGCCTTGCGGTCGGCGCGGGGCGGCGGCGAAGCGTGAGGACTCATGTTCACCGGGATTGTCGAGAGGGTCGGCTCAGTCGCGTCCATCCAGTCATCGGGCGCGTCACGCGTGCTCACCGTCGAGTGCGGCTGCCTGGCGGACGCCATCGGTGTCGGGGACAGCGTCTGCGTGAGCGGCGTGTGCCTCACTGCCACGAGCCTTCAGAAGGGTTGCGCCTCGTTCGATGTGGCGCCCCAGACCGTGAGCTTGAGCCGATTGGGTGACCTGCGGGTAGGCCACGACGTGAATCTGGAGCGTGCCATGGCGGCCGACGGCCGGTTCGGCGGGCACATTGTCCAGGGCCATGTCGATGGTGTGGGGCGCATTGCCGCCATCGCGGCCGAAGCCGATGCACACCGCGTCCGCGTCACCCTCCCCGACCGCCTGCTGAGGTGCGTGGTGGCCCAGGGCTCCATTGCGCTGGACGGGATCAGCCTGACTGTGGCAGAGCTACAGGGCGACGCCATCGAGGTTTCGGTGATACCGCATACCTTCCGAAACACCACGCTGGGCCGAGCGAGGCCCGGCGATAGGGTCAACATTGAAACGGACATCGTGGCGCGCTACATCGAGCGCCTGATGGCCGCGCCCGCATCGGGCGGCATTACAGAGCAGACGCTTCGGAGCGCCGGGTTCGGCCTCTACGGCGGGTCTGGAGAGCTATGAGCTTCGCAACGGTGGAAGCGGCGCTGGAGGATTTCCGGGCCGGCAAGATGGTCATCGTCACCGACGATGAGGATCGCGAGAACGAAGGTGACTTCGTCATGGCCGCGGAGAAGTGCACTCCCCAGGACATGAACGTGATGATTCGCCTGGGGTCAGGCTTCGTCTGCGCTCCCACTACGCACCAACGGCTGGCTGAGCTCCAGATTCCCATGATGGTCGAGCACAACACCGCCCGCATGGGCACCGCCATGACTGTGTCCGTGGACTACCGGACCGGCACTACGACCGGCGTCTCGGCGCATGATCGAGCTGCCACCGTCCGCGCCATGGCCGACGGCTCCGCCCGGCCCGGAGACTTCACGCGGCCGGGACACGTCGTACCGCTCCGTGCGGCGGACGGCGGGGTGCTGCGGCGCACCGGCCATACCGAGGCCACGGTGGACCTCTGCCGCCTGGCGGGCATGACGCCCGTGGGCGTCCTCGCCGAGGTGATGAACCCGGATGGCACCATGGCCCGTCTGCCCGAACTGACGCGGCTGGCCGAAGAGATGGGCCTCAAGATCCTCACGATCGCCGAGCTCATCAAGTACCGGCGGCGCACCGAACGGCTCGTTCAGCGCGTCGCCACGACCGAACTGCCGACCAAGCAGTACGGGACGTTCACACTGCACGCCTATGAGTCCTCCGTCGATCCCTTCCCCGCCATCGCGCTGACGAAGGGCGACGTTTCGGACGGCTCCCCCACCCTGGTCCGGGTCCACAGCTCGTGCGTCACCGGCGACCTGCTGGAGTCGCTGCGATGCGACTGCGGCGACCAGTTGCACCTCGCCCTGCAGCGCATCGCCGACGAGGGCCGCGGCGTGCTCGTCTACCTTCAGCAGGAGGGGCGCGGGATCGGCATGGTGAACAAAATCCGCGCCTACATGCTGCAGGACCATGGCGCCGACACCGTGGAGGCGAACGAGCAACTCGGACTGAAGCCCGACCTGCGCGACTACGGCATCGGGGCGCAGATCATGGTGGATCTGGGCCTTCGAGCCATACGCATCATGACCAACAACCCCGCCAAGGTGGCCGGCATCGAGGGCTACGGGCTGGAGATCATCGACTGGGTCCGCGTGGAAGTGGAGCCGAACGAGCACAACGCACGGTACCTTCGCACCAAGCGCGAGAAGCTCGGGCACCGGCTGGGCCACGAAGAGACGCACTGATCGGCCCTGGCGCGGGCCGACGGGCGCAGGAAGGCACTTTGCATGGCAAGCTACACATCGTATGAGGGCAAGCTCGTCGCCGCAGGCATGCGCATCGGCCTGGTCGTCAGCCGCTGGAACTCCTTCATCACCGAGCGGATGCTGGACGGCGCGGTGGACGCTCTGGTGCGCCACGGCGCCGACGAGGAGCAGATCGTGGTGGCTCGCGTGCCCGGCACCTGGGAGGTGCCCGCGGCTACTCAGAAGCTGGCCGCGTCGGGCAAGTTCGACGCTGTCGTCTGCATCGGCTGCCTGATTCGCGGCGCCACCCCGCACTTCGAGTACCTCGCCGCAGAAGTGACCAAGGGCATCGCCCACATCGGACTGGAGACCCGCGTGCCGATCACGTACGGCATCATCACGGTTGAGAACCTGGAGCAGGCCATCGAGCGGGCGGGCAGCAAGGCCGGCAACAAAGGGGCCGAAGCCGCGCTGGCCGCTGTCGAGATGGTCGACCTCCTGCGTTCCATCCCGGCCTGAGAGGGCATCCGGTCGCTACCCGCGGCCGCGCCTGACCAGCCATGCCCCAGAGCGGTCGTCCGTGGTCCGGTTACATCGCCGCGTTCATCGCCGGTGCGGCTCTCTGCGGCGCCGGGATTTGGTTGGGCCGGCCGGCGCGCATCGGAGCCGCGTCGGCGGCATCAGATCAGGTCGTGCGGGCGGCCGGGGCGGTTCGGCGATCAGTGGTCAACATTGAGAGCCTTACCATGCGCTCCATTGCCGGCCACATGCGGCCCGTAGCCAAGCAGACCGCCTCGGGAATCGTCATCAACAGCGCGGGCCACGTCATGACCAACTGCCACGCCGTCGACGGGGCCAGCGTCATACGCGTGACGGCTCCCGACGGCACGCAGTTTGCCGCGCATATTGTCGGCGCCGACGCCGATCGTGATCTCGCGCTCCTCATGGCGCCTGGCCTCCGAGCTCCGGCGGCCGCCATGGGCGACTCGGATGCCATCCAGGTGGGCCAGAGCGTCATCGCCGTGGGCAACCCCTTCGGCATCGGCATCACGGTGACCCTCGGTATCGTCTCCGCCACGGATCGTCGCAACCTGCCGTTGGAACAAGGGCGCCGCCTGCCGCGCGTGATTCAGACCGATGCGGCCATGAACCACGGCAGCTCCGGCGGCGCACTGGCGACGATGGACGGCAGGGTGATCGGCCTCTGTACCGCGATCCTCGCGGATGGGCCCGAAGGCGGCCCTGTAGGCGTGGGCTTCGCCATCCCCATGAACGATCTCGCGGGCCTGACCGCCGAGTGGATTCGGCATCCACCCCGAGCCCGTGCGCCGGAGGAGGCGCCACCGTTTCTGGGCTTCTCCTACTCGCCGGTCCCGCCGGCCGTGGCCGCGCAGCTAGGTGCGCCGCCGGGCCGGTGCCTCATCGTGCTCCGGGTCTGGCCGATGGCGCCGGCGGATTCCGCAAAAATGCATCGCGGCGACATCATTGTGGGAGTGGAAGGCAAACCCGTGCTGAGCGCCGAGCATCTGCGGCAGGCCGTCGCAGGCAAGAAGGCGGGCGAGACGCTGGTCCTTACGCTGATGCGGGGAGGCGGCGCGAGGGAGACGGTCCGGGTACGGATGCCCGGCCCGTAGGGCGGTCATTCAGAAAGCCGACAGGCCGAAATCGCCCTGCGCCTCCACGTCGGAGAGCAGCCACCGTTGTACGGTGTACAGACCACCAAGACGCGTCTCGGTGAACCGAGCGAATCGCAAGGAGACGGTCGTGCGCGCATACACGACGTCGACCGCCTGCGTGCGCTCGCCCACGGTGACATCGACCACGGCGCCGTTGTCGCCCGTGATGCGGATGTTGCGGTACTCCATGTACACCTGGCTGCGGCGCAGCTCCCGCATCGAGCGCGCGAGCGCCAGGCGGAGTTGGTCCCGCCGCATACCCAGGGCGTGGCCGTCCGACGTGAGCAACTCGGCAAGGGCAGCGGGATCGGCCCGGCGCGTGGCATCGGCGGCCTGATCCATCACGCTTCCCACGACGGACGGTCCAAACGCCGATGCCCGGACATCGAAGGGCCGCAGCACCAGGAGGGCGGCCAGAGCCAGGCATACGATCGCCAAACCTACGGCGATCCATGATCGTTTCTGCATTGCAGCCTCCCGGCGCAGGACCAGGGTTGCCCACGCGCGCCCACGCATCATAATAGCTTGGCCACCGCGCTGGTTGGTGCGCCCATGCAAGGGAGAAGCATGCGAGGCATCTGGTTCGTGCGCCACGGCGCCACCGATTGGAACAGGGACCACAGGCTGCAGGGCCAGACGGACATCGCCCTGTCCGCGGAAGGACTGGCGCAGGCCGAGACGCTGGCGCTGACATTGGCCGGCTTCCCGGTGGCGTCCATCGTGTGCAGCGACCTGCGGCGGGCAGTGCAGACCGCCCAGCCGATCGCCCGCCATCACGGGATCAGGCCGCAACTCACTGCCGACCTTCGCGAGGTCGGCCTCGGTGACTGGGAGGGGTTGACCCCGGATGACATTCGAGTGCGCTGGGGCGATGCCGTCCTGAGCGCCTACCAGGGTGATCCCACGACCAACCCCCCGCCCGGCGCCGAGGAGCGCTCAGCGGTTGAGCAACGCGTATCCAGGGCCATTGTCGGCGTGCTGGGGGAGTTGACGGAAGGGGTGCATCTGGTGGTGGGCCATGGCGGGACGTTGCGCACGGCCATCTGCTGCGCCATCGGGGCCCCGCCGGAGTTGGCGCGCCGCATGTGGCTCGACAACGCCTCCATCACGAGAGTCGATTTCGGCGGTCGTCTTCCCCGGTTGGTCTCATTGAACGATGTCTCGCATCTGGCGCCCCGGCGCGTCGACTGCCCGGTTCGCGATCTTGACAGCCGCCCGGCCACGGCGGAGCCGAGGTAGAATAAGGCGTGGCGGGCGGGCCCACCCGGCGTCCTTTCCCGTCCATCCTCACGGAAGCGACCGCACCCTATGATGCAATGGCTGCCTGACTGGTCCTTGTTGATGAAGTACATCAGTCCCGGCGCCGTCGCGGACGTCTTCCTGATCGGCTACCTCATCTACCGTCTGCTGCTGGTGGCCAGGGGCACCCGGGCGCTTCAGGTGATGGGTGGCCTCATCGTCTTCTTCGCCATGGTGCTTGCCACCGATTGGCTCAACCTCTACGCCCTCAACTGGCTCCTCAAGGAGGCCCTCGTCCTCGGACCCGTCGCACTGGTGGTCCTCTTCCTGCCGGAGTTGCGGCACGCGCTCGAGGAGTTTGGCCGGCCTGGCTTCTGGGGTCGCGGCCTGGTCCACTCCAGCACGGCCGATGTATCCCAGGCCATTGACGAGGTGGTCGCGGCCGTCTCGGTCATGTCGGTGAAACGGATCGGTGCGCTGATCGTCTTCGAGCGTGAGAGCCATGTAGACGACATAGTGGCGACCGGAACGATGATCGATGCCGTAGCGTCGGCCAGCCTGCTGGACACGATCTTCTACAAGGGGACGCCGCTGCACGACGGCGCCGTGGTCGTGCGTCACGGCAAGGTGCTGGCCGCCGGCTGCACGTTGCCTCTGACAGACAGTCCGAGGGTGGACGCCACCGTTCATACCCGGCACAAGGCGGCTCTGGGAATGTCCGAGGCCACCGACGCCATCGTGGTGGTAGTCAGCGAAGAGACCGGCATCGTTTCCATCGCGGTGGACGGCAAGCTGTTGCGGCCCTTCCGGGAGGACACGTTGCGCGAGCGGCTGCAAGCCTTCCTGAAGGTGCAGGATGCCAGAACCGTCGCCCGGGAGCGGATCGGCCAGGTAGCCACGCGCGTGGGCGGCGCCATCATGAAGCGCAACCGCGAACGAGACGCGGGGCAATAGGCGAGACCCATGCGGAAGCTTCTTGGACACTTCTACCACAACTGGGAACTGAAGGCGATCTCGCTGGCAGCCGCCCTGATGATCTGGGCGTACGCCGGCACGCAGCGCGCCGCCGCGCCGTCGCGCCAGGTGTTGGCCGAGGTGCAGACCAAGGGATCGGCACAACGGGGCCTCTCCGTGGAGGTCCGCGCAGCCACTATCAGTGTGGCGGTCTCGGGTCCCGCCGCCGCGCTGGACCGCCTGAGCGAGGGCGCGGTGAAGGCCATCGTCGACGTGAGCGCCGCCACGGCCTCGTCGCGTCGGTTGCCCGTCGTGCAACTGATCGCGCCGCCGCTGGGGCCCGCGGTGACGTTCCCCGATCAGCGCCTCTCCGTGCCGGTTGAGGTGACGGTCAATATGCGCCGTACGCTCCCGGTGACGCTGAACGTCGTGGGGCAGCCGCCGGCCGGCCGATCGTTCACGCCCGCCCAGGTGGACCCTCCGCAAGTCGAGGTGTTCGGCTCCACGCAGGATGTGAAGCGCGTCACCGCCGTCGTCGGCTCGGTGATTGCCCGGCAGGGGCCATTCCGCGGCAACACGCAGCTACGCGCGGTCGATCGCGACGGCATCAACGTCGATACCGTCCAGCTTGAGCCCGCGCTCGTCAGCGTACAGGTCGACGTCGTCGACAGCGCGGCGGTGAAGACGGTGGTGATCTCCCCGGCGCTCACAGGTAGGCCGGCGGCGCCGTTCGTCATCGAGGGAGTGACCGTCAGTCCCATGACGGTCACTCTGGCAGGACCAACGGCGGACATTGCCACCGTGACCTCCATCAGCACGGCGCCGCTATCTGTCGAGGGGACAACGGTCGACGCCACGCGGCAGGTCGCGCTGGTGATCCCGCCGGGGCTTTCTATCGCCGGATCACCGGCCACGGTCACAGTGACCATTCGCCTCAAGGATGCTTCGCGATCAGAGCGCGCTCCGTGACGATGCGAGCCGCCACGAACCTGGCTCCGATGTCCCTCAGCGATGTCCTGGATGCGGCGTTCGACCTCTACAAGTCGCACTTCGTCCTCTTCGCGGGGATCGCCGCGGTCGTGGCGGTGCCCGCCTACCTGATCGACCGGCTCGTTTCGCATTGGCTCGGCATTTACCGCCTGATGGAGCGGATCAGCTCCTCCAATCAGCCGCCCGACGCGGCGGCCGTCGGCGCCATGATGCTCTACTTCCTTATGGCCGCCACTGTCATGTCGATCTCCTTCGTGCTCCAGTCGGGAGCGCTCACATCGGCCATCGCCCAGCGCGTTCTGGGGCGGCCCGCGTCGCTCTCGTCGGCCTACCGCTCGGTGCGCAGAGCGTTCTGGCGGCTGCTCGGAGCCTGGTCGTTGGTAGGCGTGGTCTGGTGCGCATTCGCAGGCGCGGCATCGATTGGTGCGGGCATCATCATCGGCGTCGCCGTTGCGGCGACCGCTGCCGGCGGCACGACCGCCGTGGCGACGGCCGTGTTCGCCGGCGTCATGGCGGGACTGGCCATCGCGGTCGCCATGGCCCTTGTGGCTGTCATGACATCGGTGTTCGTGACGCAGATCGTCATGATTGAGCAGCGTCCGGCCACCGAGACGCTGAACCGCCAGTGGGCGCTGGCCAAGGGGCAGGTGTGGCGCCTCGCGGTCGCCTGCATGACTGTATCGCTCGGCTCAGCGCTGCTCGTGGGCACCACCTACGCCTCCATGGACGCATTGCTCGAGTATGCGGTGTTTCCGGCGCTCCATGTGCCGTACGAGGTTCAGATCACCGCAAGCAGCATCGTATCCACACTGATCGGAATGCTGGCGCAGCCCTTCATTTGCACGGCCTTCACGCTGCTCTACTTCGACCAGCGCGTCCGTCGCGAGGGCTTCGACCTGGATGTGTTGAGTCAGTCATCCCACTGGCACGGGTCCGCCGGATGCTGAAGTGGCTCGTGGCGGTCGCGTTGATCTTCATCGTCTCCTCGCAGGCAGCGGTCGCGCGGACTCCGGTGGCGGACAGCGAGCGGCAGTGGGTGCAAGCGGATGTGCGGACTATCCTGGCCCAGCGCGACTACCAGTCGGTCGCGCCCGGCAAGTCGCCCTGGTCTTCGGCCCTCTCGCGGGCTCGCAGAGCGCTGGCGCCGCTGTGGGACGGCCTGCGGAGGTTGCTGCGGTGGCTCACGCCTTCGCGTAGCCCCGGGGCGTCGTGGCTCTACTACGTGGTGCTGGCGGCCTCGCTGGCAGCCCTGGGCTGGGGGCTGGCCGTGGCCGTACGCGCTCTTGTGCGGGGCGCCGCTGTCCGCTCCGCAGCCACCGACCGCGCCATGCGCGAGGCGGCCCTGCCCGACGCCCCAGAAGACCTGGCGCCGGAGTCCTGGGCCAAGCACGCCCGGGCCCTGGCTCTTCGAGGCGACCACTCGGGCGCCTACCGTGCGGCCTTCACGGCACTCCTATTGGAGCTGGAGCGGCTGAACCTGCTTCGATTCGCCCGCAGCAAGACCGTCGGCGAGTACCTGCGCGAGGTGCCCCGAAGCCACGCCATTCGGCCGGCATTCGCCGGAGCGGCACGCTCTTTTGAGACCCACGTGTACGGCAACCGCCTCCCCGGCGAACCTGACGTGGAGGCCATGCTGGCACACTACGATGGCGCCCGGCAAGAGCCCGAAGTCCACGTGGGTGAGGCGACGACTTGATCGACACGCACTGCCACCTGGACGACCACCGGTTCGAGGCCGACGAGATACCGAACCTGCTTGCCCGTGCTCACGAAGCCGGAGTTCACACGGCCGTCACCGTAGGCTGCGACCTCGCGTCGTCACGCGCATGCCTCGCGCTGGCGCGGGAGCACCATGGCGTCGCGGCCGCGATCGGCGTCCATCCGCATGAGGCCAAGCACTGGGGCCCTGCGACGGCGCGGACGATGAGGGAGTTGGCCGCATGTCCGGGCATTGTGGCCTACGGCGAGATCGGTCTGGACTTCCACTACAACCTGTCGGAGCCCGAGGTGCAGTGGGCGGCATTTCGCGATCAGCTTGAGCTGGCGGGCGATCTGGGTCTCCCCGTGATCATCCACTGCCGCGACGCCTACGACGAGATGCTTCCCGACGTCACGGGCTGGCTGGAGGCGGGACGCACGGCGATCATGCACTGCTGGGCAGGCACGCCGGAGCAGGCCAGGAGCTACGCCACAGCCGGCGCCTATCTGGGCTTCGGGGGCATGGTGACGTTCAAGAGCGCCGATGCCATTCGCCAGGCCTGCGTTGAGACGCCGGACCATCTGCTGTTGCTGGAGACCGATGCGCCCTGGCTGGCCCCTATCCCCTACCGCGGCTCGCGCAACGAGCCGCGGCACGTGGCACAGGTAGCTTCTTCGGTGGCCCGGCTCCGTGGCTCCGACGTGGCGGCGATCGACCGGCTGACCACGGCTAACGCCCTGCGCGCCTACCCGACGTTGGCATCGGCGGCGGAGGCGGGACCCGGCTCGGCCATATAGGCATCGACTACCTGGACGGTGGGACCGTCGCGAAGCACCAACCCGTCCTGCAACCAGACCACCCGATGCGCCACGCGCCGGACCATCATCATATCGTGCGAAACGAATAGGATGGTTTTTCCGCGTTCCTGGAACTCCTCAATCTTTTCCAAGCACTTGTGCTGGAATGCCTCATCGCCCACAGCCAGCACCTCGTCGACCAGCAGGATCGCCGGGTAGGTATGCACGGCGATGGAGAAACCCAGCCGCATCTTCATGCCGTCGGAGTAGTTTCGGAGCGGTGTGTCGATCTTCTCGGCCAGATCCGGCCGGTCGAAGGCGAAGCGCACGATGGAGTCGAACTGCGCTTGGATCTGGCGTCGGCTCAGGCCAAGGATCGCGCCGTAAAGCTCGACGTTCTCCACCCCCGTCAGGTCGGGGTGAAAGCCCGCGCCCAGCTCAAGCAACGGGGCCACCGTGCCATTGACGGTGACTTCACCCGATGTAGGCTTGTATACCCGTGCGACCAGAGAGAGCAGCGTCGACTTCCCGGATCCGTTGCGCCCCACGATGGCCACCGTCTCGCCGGGCAGGATTTCCAGGTCGATACCCCGAAGCACTTCGCGCCGCTCGAGCCTGGGCGGCCTGAAGATGCTGAGCATGGCGGCCTTGAGGCTGCCGGCGTGCCGGTGCTGTAGAGTGAAGGTCTTGCGGAGGCTCGCCAGCCGGATGGAGGCCTCCGGAACGCCGCCGTTCATGGCCGCTCCACGAAGCGCCACTTGCGCGCGTTGAAGAACGCGTAGCTAAGCACGAGCGCGACGAAAGAGACGCCAAGGATGCCGAGCACAGAGCCGGGGTCGAACGGTGACGCGGCATTGCCACCCAGCACCGAGGGGTGCGGCGGCTCAAGCATGCATTTTCGGTAGCCTGATATCAACACGGCCAGCGGGTTCCACATGTAGATTCGCGCCGCCCAGCCGCCCCATAGGTGGCGCATTGTCGGCGAATGGAGCACCTGCTCCGGCAGGTACATGATGGGCAGTACGAAGAGCCCGAGGTTGAACAGAACGGTGACGATGTACTTCACGTCCTCATAGAAGACATTGAGGCACGAGACCACCAGGCTGGCCGCGGTCACCAGGAAGAACTGGGCCACAACCAGGACCGGGAACCAGACCAGCGTGGGCAGAAGCGGCGCTCGGAGATAGAACACAAGGTAGGCGAAGAAGACCAGCCACGACATCGCGAAGTGGATGAAGTTCGAGACGCTGGTGGCAAGCGGGATGATCTCCCGGGGCATGTAGACCTTGCGGATGACGCCGTACATCATGAGGATGGACTGGCTGGAGTCGAGCACGGCCGTCTGGAAGTAGGTCCAGGGGATCATTGCCGCCAGGACATAGGCCGAGTAGCTATCGAACTTCGCCGCAAAAGTGGTAGCGTTCTTGAAGGCGAACGTGATGCAGGCGACCTGCATCAGAGGAGGGGCGATCGACCAGACAAAACCCAGCTTGGAGTTCTTGTACCGGACCTTCAGGTCGCGCCTTACGAGCTGCAGGAACAGCGCCCTGAACCGCCAGACCTCCGCCAGTTCGGCCGTCAGTTGCCGCATGGGGCCTCCCCAGCGGCCGGCGTCGCCGACCAGACGCGAGGCGAGGGCCGTACAAGCGCCGGCGTCACCGTTACGAGCCTGTGCCACTCAAGGAGAGCGATGGCAATGCAGAAGTGGAAGTACCACAGCATGGTGTGTCGTGATCTATCGATTGTCGATGGCAAGTTGAACGTCGAGGGCGAAAAGGGCTGGGAACTCGTGTCAGTCGTCCCTGTGGACGCGAACACGGCGCGCGTGTTCTTCAAGCAGCCGATCCCTGAAGAAGCCCCGCTCCCCGAGGAGACCGAGAAGCTGGAATCATCGCCCATGTAGCGGGCTTCAGCCGGCGTTTGAGGCGCACCCCGAACGCCGGCAAGGAACCTACGCAGCAGCCTGCCCGCCTGTGGCGAGGTGCATGATCTTCTCCTGCGTTGCGTCGGCGCGGGAGAGTTCGCCGGCGATGCGTCCCTCGTGCATAACGAGGATACGGTCGCTCATGCCGAGCACCTCGGGCAGTTCCGACGAGATCATGATGACCGCGGCCCCGCGCGCCGTCAGCTCGTTCATAAGCTGGTAAATCTCGGTCTTGGCGCCCACGTCGATGCCGCGCGTCGGCTCGTCGAAGATCAGCAGCTTCGACTTTGTGTAGAGCCACTTCGCCAGAACGACCTTCTGCTGATTGCCGCCCGAGAGGTTGCGTACGGTCTGCTCCACGCTCGGGGTCCGTATGGTGAGGTCATCGACGTACTTCCGTGCGACCTCGCGCTCGGCACGGCCGTTGATGAAGTTCAGCGTAGCCAGTTCGCGCAAGTTGGCCAGCGTGATGTTCTCGCGCACCGCCATGCCCAGAACCAGCCCTTGCCCCTTTCGGTCCTCGGTGACCAGCCCGATACCAAGGGCGATGGCATCCTGCGGCGACCTCACATGGACCGCGGCGCCGTCGATCTTCATGGACCCGGAGTCCACGGGGTCAGCGCCGAAGATGGCCCGAGCCAGCTCGGTCCGACCTGCGCCGACCAGGCCGGCGATGCCGAGGATCTCGCCCTGCCGCACCTGCAGCGTGATGTTGGTCAGCGCGCCCGTACGGCCGAACCCATCGAGCTCCAGCACCGGCTCGCCGATGGGCGCCACCTGCTTGGGGATCATCTGCGTCAGCTCGCGGCCCACCATCATACGGATAAGGTCGTCGCGGTTCACCGCGTTGACGTCGCAGGTGTCGATCCGCTTGCCGTCGCGCATAACGGTCACGCGGTCGCAGATCTCGAAGATCTCCTCCAAGCGGTGGCTGATGTAGACGACGGCGACGCCGTCGGCCTTCAGTTGGCGGATCAGGTTGAAAAGGCTGCGTAGCTCATGGTCCGTCAGCGTGGCCGACGGTTCGTCCATGATGATGATGGAGCTGCGGCGCGACGTGGCCTTGGCGATCTCGACCATCTGCTGCTGCGCCACTGAGAGGCGGTTCACCGGCGTGCGCGCATCGAGCTTCACGCCCAGCCGGTCGATTATGGCTTGTGACTCCCGGTACATCGTGCCGAAGTCGACAAAGCCGGGCACGGCGGCGCGGGGTTCGCGGCCCAGGAAGATATTCTCTGCCGCGTTCAGGTATGGGACCAGGTTGAACTCCTGGTAGATGATGGAGATGCCCAGGGCCATGGCCTGCGTGGGGCTGTCCACGTGTACGGGCTGCCCGTTCAGCAGGATGTCGCCGGTATCTCGCGGCTGCGCCCCTGCCAGGATCTTCATCAGGGTGGACTTCCCGGCGCCGTTCTCACCGACCAGCGCGTGGACCTCACCGGCGCGGACCTCAAGATCCACATCCTGCAGGGCCTGAACGCCGGGGAACGTCTTGGTGATGTGGCGCATCTCAAGGACAGGCGCGGAGCCGACTGGCGCAGAACTCAATGGAGCCTCCCATGCACCCCGAGGGTCGGCACGATTGTACCAGACGCGCAAACGCCGCTGCCCAGCCAGTGGTTTACGTGAAGGTGACGCGAGCCGCAAAGCGCCTGGCCTTGACGGCAGCCCGCGATGCGGGGTATGGTCTCAGATAGTGTTTGCCTTATCCAGAGTGGCGGAGGGACCGGCCCTACGATGCCACAACAACCACCTCGCTCGCCGGCGAGGCAGGTGCTAATTCCGGGCAGCCAGCGCTGCGAGATAAGGGGCAACGGCGACTCACAGACTATGTGATGGCCCCTTTCCTTAGGAGAGGGGCCATTTTCGTTCTTGGATCGGGCATCCGGGCGCATGACGCGCCGGGGAAAGGAGCGGCTCATTGGCCGACATTAAGCTCTTCACATCAGAAAGCGTGACCGAGGGACATCCCGACAAGCTGGCCGACCAGATCAGCGACGCGGTTCTCGACGCGCTGTTGGCGCAGGATCCCAACTCGCGGGTGGCGCTGGAGACTCTGCTGACCCGCGGTCTCGCCGTCATCGCCGGCGAACTCACCACCACGGCCTATGTCGAGATGGCCCAGCTCGTTCGCGACACCATCGTCGAGGTCGGTTACGACAACACCAATGTCGGTTTCGACGGTCACACTACCGGCGTCATGCTGGCCATCCAGGCGCAGTCGGTGAACATCGCAGCCGGTGTGAACCGATCAAAGGAAGAGCAAGGAGCCGGCGACCAGGGCATGATGTTCGGCTACGCGTGCGATGAGAGCGCCGAGCTGATGCCTCTCCCCATCACCATCGCGCACAAGCTCACGGCGCGCTACACGGCCGCCCGCAAGGCCGACAAGTCGCTGGGCTTCCGGCCCGACGGCAAGTCGCAGGTCACGCTGGTCTACTCGGACGGCAAGCCGGACCACATCGATACCATCGTCTTTGCGGCACAGCACGAAGAGGGCCTCGCGCGCGAAGAGGTCGAGCGTCGCGTCATCGAGACGGTTGTTGAGCCGGTGCTCAAGGAGTACGGCTCGCTGGTCACCAGCAAGATCAAGTACCACGTGAATCCGACCGGGCAGTTCGTCATCGGCGGGCCGCAGGGCGACACGGGTGTCACCGGACGAAAGATCATCGTCGATACCTATGGCGGCTACGCCCGCCACGGCGGCGGCGCGTTCTCCGGCAAGGACCCCTCCAAGGTGGACCGCTCGGCGGCCTACATTGCACGGTACCTGGCCAAGAACGTCGTTGCGGCGGGCCTTGCCGGCAAATGCGAGATTCAGTTGGCCTACGCCATCGGCGTAGCCCAGCCTGTGAGCATCTTCGTCGACACGTTCGGCACCGCCACGGTGCCGGAGAGCCAGATCGCGGCGCGCCTGCAGGACCGGAGCCTCATCGATCTGCGCCCCGCGTTCATCATCGACCGGCTTGGACTGACCGATTCGAGCCGCGTCTGCTACCAGCAGACCGCAAAGAACGGTCACTTCGGCCATGCGGGTTTCACCTGGGAAGCCACCGACCTGGCGGCCGCGCTCCGCGCCTAGCCACAGAGCATCAGCAGCAACGAAGGGGACGGCCACCGAAGGCCGTCCCCTTCTCTGCATCCAGCTTCGCCGTGCCGAATGCCGGGTGGGCGATCAGACCTCCCAGCCCGAGCGCGCCTTGTTCTGGCGGCCGGCAGAAGCGCGTGCATCCACCAGGTTGAAGATGTAGACTACCGCCGCCATGACCGCGAGGGGCCAGAACGCCGGCCCAGGGCCCAGGCCGCTCGTCCAGCCGATGCCCGTCCAGCCGAGAAGGTAGACCATGACAAGGGCGAGCAGCAGGAACAGAAGGCCTTTGCTGGTGTCGCCCAGGTACAACTGACCGATGCCGGGCATCAGCGCTGATAGCAGCACGGCCACGTGCGCGCCCCTGGGCCCGGCCTCGTTGTAGAGCCCCGGCGGGATCGGGACCTGCTGGACCGAGAGCGCCGCGTACTTTCGTTCGGCTCCGGCCCGCCCGGGACCCGCTTTGACCGAGCGCTCGTAGGCCGCCAGGGCGTCATCCACACGCCCCGTGGCTTGGAGCAGATCGCCGTACATCTCCAGCGCGGCGGCGTCTCCAGGAACCAACTGCAGCGCCGCGCGGACCTCTCCCTCGGCGCCTCGCACATCGCCGCGGCGTCGAAGGATGTTCGCGTTGAGCAGAAGGCGGTCCGCCTGCTGCTTCTCGTCGTCCGTCGATTCGCGCCACTCGGGGAACTGCACCGTCGGATGCGCGACGAACGGCTTCTCCGGCGCCGGCTCAGCGACCGGGCGCGGTGCCTTGGCGACCGGTTTGGCCCCTAGTGCGAGCAGGCGGGCGATCTCGTCAGGCTGGACGCCGCGCTTGGCCAGCGCCTCAGCCAGGATGCGGTCATCACCGACGAGCCCCGATGGAGCGCCGCCCCCGGGCTTGGCCTCCGGGTTCGCCGCGGTCGAAGGATCAGCCGGCCCGGTCGGGTCTGTCATGGCTACTCCTCGGCGCCCGCCTCCGAGACGACCTCGGCCGCGTCGAGCATGGGCGCGCCCTGCCAGTAGCTCTCAAGCTGGTAGTACTCGCGTTGCTCGGGGTCCATCACATGCACCACCACGTCGCCGTAGTCCATGAGGACCCAGTGCGCGCCCTCGTACCCCTCAACGCGGATGCCGCCCATGCCGGCCTTCTTCATGGATTCCACCACGGCGTCGGAAAGCGTCCTGATGTGCGTGGTCGAGGTGCCGCAGCAGACGACGAAGTAGTCGGTGACCAGTGTGCGGCCCCGCAAATCCAGTATGGTTAGGTCTCGCGCCTGCTTGGCGTCGGCGGCAGTTACCGCGAGGTTGAGCTTCTCCTCGGCTGTCATTATCGTGACTGTATCCTCCAGAGTCGGCGACGACCTACCCCGCTCACGGCAACAGCCGCTCAGAGGAAGTGTGCCTCGACCGGTTCAGTATGCGGTTGGGTCGCCAGTTTGTCAAGTGCCTCTTCTGGGCGCAGGGCCGTCAGAAGGCCCACGCACACCAGCGTCGCCACGGCGGCGGCCACTACGCCGGAGTCATTCAGGAGCAACAGCGCGGCGCCGCCGGCCCAGAACGCCGCAGACGCGGCAGGCGCCGGTATGCCTCCAAGTCGCCGCCACAATAGCACAGGGACGCCCACCGGGAGGCAAAGCGACCATGGACTGTGCAACGCCAGGTAGCCGTTCATGGCGAGTTTGCGACCGATGATCGCCGCGTAGTCGGCGTTCGCCACCGCCAGACCCAGATGACTGGCTCCGTGCGCCGACCGGGCGTCTGCCCAGGCAAGCGCCGCCAGTACCGCCGCAAGCGCTACCAGCGCCGACATCAGCGCAAGCAAGCGGGTCCGAAGCGGCCGGGCTCCGGTGAGACCCGCCACACCCGCCACAGCCAGGGCCACTCCCCCGCCGGCGTCGGCGCCCAGTCCCGGTGCGGCGGAGACGACGGCAAGCCCGAGGGCCACGGAACCGGCAACGCGTGACGGCAGCAGGAGGAAGCCCGCCACCACGCCGGCCAGGATCGCGCCCGACATCTCGTTGCCGATGCCGTAGAAGCGGGCGCCCTCCAGCACAGCGTAACCGAACAGGGATCTCTGCATCAGTCGTCCGCCCAGCACGAGATCGCATGCCACCAGCAGCGCCAGGGCTAGCGGAAGCCTCGCTACGAAACGACAGCCGGTGGCGCCGAGAGCCAGCCGAACCGGTAGCGCCGCAGACACGACGCCAACCAGAGCTGCGAGCGCCAGTGCGGGCACGCCCGCCGGTGCACTTCCCGCAAGGCAGAGCAGCGCGGGCATCTGGACCAGCCAGGCGCCCAAGCCTCGCACCCATGCAGCCGCCTGTGGCACGCGCGGCCGCCAAAGCGTCAGACCCAAAGTCGCCAGCAGCACGATGAGTTGGGCCACCGGCCAACCGCCGGTAACGCGTATCCGGGCGGCGTGCGCGACCACCTCGTCGTCGATGGCGAGCCAAGCGGCAGCGTCCGGGCGAGTTGCGGCATCCACGGACCAAGGCCGTCCCACAAGGCCGCGCGGAGCTGCAACGCCGAGCGTGGCAAGCAGGGCCGGCGCTAGATCGGTGTTCAGTACGATGCCGGTACGGCGCGTGGACGGGCCTCGCAGGACGCCGGGCTTCGAACCGAACAAGAGAACCGGTCCCAACCGTTGCCTCGCACCGCCGATGGGCGGCGCCGGGAGTCCTATGACCCAGACCTGCATCCGAGCAGGATCCGATCGCATGGCGCGCGCACGCTCGATGAGGCGCCTCAGCCTGCCGAGGGCGGCGGCCGTATGGGCGTCGGCGGCCTCGGGCGTGCAGACGTCGGCTGACTCCATTGCGCGGGCCAGGTCACCAAACTGCCAGACGGCCACCCATCGCCGCGACCGCGGAACGCTGTAGGATGCGGCGGCAGACCAGATTCCGCAGGGCGTCGCCGGTTCGCCGGCCGCGGGCTCGGGACTCACCGAACCGGACCCGATCATGCCGTCCCCGTTGCGGGTCCAGAGCACCGAGGCCGCCCCTCGCGTTGCCTCTGCACCGGCCGGTTCACCCCACGTCCCCGCCGCGACCCGCGATTGCGCCAGGCATGAACCCAGCATTCCGAGATCGACGCCGTGGTCCGCTCGCGTCCTGTTCAGCCGGACCCAGTCCGCGATCGGCGCCGACAGCTGGCCGACTTCCGGCGCCACCGCTCGGGAGCCCGCACCCAGCGAGGCATAGAGGGACGCCTCGGCATCCTGCGCGCCGGGCACGCGCGCCGCCCGGTGGAGCATCCAGCCTGCGGCGGCATCGGACGCCGCATCGCGAAGCCATGCCATGTCCCGCCGTCGAATCTCGGCTCCGCTCAGACCCGGCGCCAGCACGAGCAGAACCCGGTCGACCGTCGGATCGTCGGCAATCGACCTTGCGCCGGCCAACCCAAGGCAGCCGACGGCGGCCACCAGAAGCAGCCGACGGCGCGTGGCGGAGATCAGTTGCTTCGTGGACACCACTCACGAATCTGCGCGAAGGTGCGGCGCGCGTCGTCGGCCGGCTGGGCGGGCATGTTGAAGAGCCAGCGCGTGTTGGGTAGGGAGAGGCCCAGGAGGCCCCTCACCGTCTCCAAGTCGCTCCAAGCGACCATGATGACCGCCTTGCCGCTGAAGTCCCGTACGGTCGGGAGCGGGCCGCGGACGAAGACGCGGTTCACGGCGCGCAGGTTGGGCACGCGGAGGAATGCCGGATGCTGATAGTCCGCATCCGCGCAGCAGTGGATGAATAGACCGCCGAACGCGTCGGACAGCTCCACCAGCGAGGGCATGCAGAAGCGGTCGAACATGGCAGGTGACATGCATCCGGCTTCGTCTTCCGACAGCGAGAAGCCCAGTTCGGGAGGCGTCCAATAGTACGGGCAATGTGAGTGGATCGCCTGTGGGAACTCGCGACCGTACTCGGAGACGAACGACCCGACCAGTGTCGTGCACTTGGCCACCAGCCGCGCCACTGCGTCGGGTGTGTCATAGATGGCCCGGTACATGTCCTCCTTGTTCCAGACCAGGGCCGCGATGTCGAAGGGGCTCTGGTAGTCCGGTCCCGTGATCGGCACATCCGGCCCCAAGCGATCTTGGACAAGGCCCGCGAGTTCCAAGATTCGTCCCAAGGCGCCTGATGTCGGAGATGGATTCGGCAGGCGATCCGCCTCCTGGGCGGTGGTCACGAGCGGCCTTGCAGCTGCGTTCGAGCCCTCGAAGTCGTGGACCGAGCACCCGAACGCCGACGCGAAGACGGCGGTATGGGTGAGGAGCCGGGCGTAGGGCACGGCGTCGTCACCCAGCATCTCGGACCACTGCGCCCTCGCTTCGTAGTCGCGCAGAACGCCGTCGAGGAAGGCGCGCACCGGTAGCGGCGAAGTCGAGTAGTCTCCGGGAGCCGAAGGCGCCGTCGCAGGCGGGTCCATGATCACGCCGTGTCCGCGCAAGGGTCCCGCGAACAGGTCGGCAAGGAACCGCTTGTTGGCGTCGACGCGTTGTGGCATCAGGCCTCCCTAGGGCCTCGGCGCTCCGGCGCTCGGGCCCGGTCCAGGGCCCGTCATCATGCCCTCCTGGGCGCCCTTGGGCGGCACGAAGGTGAAGACCGAGTCGGCGATGGGCGCGTTCAGCTTCTCCGACGTAACGGTCATCGTCATGTTGAACGCGACGGCCTTGCCCTGCGGGCCTTTCTGCGTGCCCGAGCCCTTGATGAGGCAGAGGCGAGACGTGGACTTGTCCACGTAGGCCAGAAGGCGCCCGGCGCCCGGACCCGACTGTGGCTTCCCAGGGGTGATTTCCACAACCGTGCAGGCGCGTCCCGACAGCGTCTCCGTCCGCAGGATGCGCATGTTGGCGGCCTTATCGGCCTTGGCCAGGTCGACCATCTGAATCGCCATCTTGCCGTGTACCGAGGGACCTCGCTGGAAGCGGTTCGCCATAGCCGAGTAGAGCACGAGCGACTTGCCGTCATCATATGCGGTCATGTTGATGGGGCTCGTGCGCGACCAGCCCTTGCGGCCCGGCAGCGCCTTGACCTCGACGGTCATCTTCATACCGGGCGTTCCGGCAGCGCCGATCTGCATCTCGTAGACCGCCTGGTAGGTCTTCGCCGTCTGTATGATCTCCGCCGCCTTCTTGAGCAGCGCGGCGGCGGCAGGATCGGCAACGGCGGGCCTGGGCGAAAGCGCGGCGACGCCAAGGGCGAGCAGGGCCATACGCGATAACGATGTCACAGACAGTGCCTCTTTCCGGGCGCTAAGCGCCCACGGGCGGTACGTACCTGCGGGTGATGCCTAAGCACGGCAGTGCGGCGGGCGCCGGGCCGTCCTACGGCTTGCCGGGCTGCGGCGCCCCGGCGCCGGTCATCGGCGCGGCTTCCCTGGCGCCCTTGGGCGGCACGAAGGTGAAGAGCGACGCGGGTAGCGGGACGTTGAACTTCTCCGACTTCACCTTCATCAGCATGGAGAAAGGCATGGATTTCCCGTTCGGGCCTGCCTGCCACCCGCTACCCTTCACCTGCACGGTACGCGACGTGGACTTGTCGATATAGACCAGCAGCTTGTTCATCTGAGGTCCCTTGATGGCCTTCTTCGGCGTCAGCTCGATCACCGTGCACTTCCTGCCGGCTAGCGCCTCGGAGCCGACGATGCGCGAGTTGGAGGTGGCATCCGCCTTTCCAACGTCCGCCAACTGCATGGCGGCCTTGCCCTTCATGGAGGGGCCTTTGCGGTACTCGTTCGCCATCGGGGAGTAGGCGACCATGGTCTTGCCGTCATCCACGGTGAGGATGTTCATGGGGCTCATCTTGGACCAGCCCTTTTCGCCGGGTATCGCCTTCATATCCACGGTCATGGTCGTGCCGGGCGCGCCCACGACGCCCATCTGGACCTCATAGACGGCCTGGTACGTCTTGGCTGTCCGGACGGCGTCTGACGCCTTCTTGAGTAGGGCGGCAGCGGCGCCGTCGGCTCGCGCCGGGGCGCACCATCCGAACGCGAGCAATACCGCCAGAGCGCCTCTGCAGCATAGTGTTCTCATGATCTCATCCTCGCTGAGCACACCTGCGGCGCGCTCGAAACCCGGGCTAGTCGGCAGGCCGCGCCAGCAGGCCGCCGATGGATGGCGCCTCAACGCGGGCGGTCAGCAGTTCGATGTCGGTGACGCGGACGAACCGCGACAGCGGCCATTCGCGGAGGCGGCCGTAGACCAACTCGAACTGGTCGGCCTCCATCTCCTGGAGGCCGGTCAGTTCGGTTTCGCTCACCAGAAGCAGCCGCCCGAACTCCTGCAAGTGAATGCTTCGGGCATCAGTCATGCCACGTGAAAACGTGATCTCGATATTGTCGCTCAGGCTGATGCGTACCGGGCCGTCGTCGAGGCCGTCGAACCAGGCGCTGAGGCTGTCGTCCCGTTCCGAATAGCTGATGGCGAAACTTGCCACAGGCCCGCTCCCTGGTCGTTACGACGACGCAACCCGCTAGAACCGCTCGAACCGCTCTACGTCCACCACAAAGACCACGGCGCCGCCCACCAGCACCTTCACGGGCGACGGCATGAACGTGCCCACGGGCGCGGCGTCCGGCGGCAGCACGTTGACGAACTGCTCGCGCGTCTTGCAGCTGTCGCCGACGACCCCCAGGACCTTCTCCACTTCGGCATCGTCCACGCCGATGAGCAGCGTGACGTTGCCCTCGCGGAGGAAGCCGCCGGTGCTGCCGATCTTGGTGAACTTGTAGCCGTGCCGAAGCAGGGCCTCGGTGATGCGGCTCTTGTCCCGGTCATGCACCACGGTGATGACTAGCTTCATGGCACTTCCTCCCGTGTCAACCAGCAGAGCGCCCCAGTGGGGGCGCCAGATCGCTCAGGGCCGTTTGGATTCGCTCCTCCACCTCGGCCGGCGAGCCCGATGCGTCGACGACGCGGAACCGCTCCGGGCTATGGCGGGCCTCGGCCAGGAAGCCCTCGCGAACCCGGGCGTGGAACTCTGCAGGCTCGGCCTCCATGCGGTTTCGATCCATCTGGCGGTTCAGGCCTGTCTCGGGCGCCAGGTCCAACAGCAGGGTCCTATCCGGCAATACGCCGCCCACGGCGAAAGCGTTCAAGCTGCGTATGGCGCCCACATCCTGCTGCCTGCCCCAGCCCTGATAGGCCACGCTGGAATCGATGTGCCGGTCACCCAGAACCACCGCCCCGCGCGCCACGGCAGGCGCCACCACGCGCGCCACGACCTGTGCTCGGGCGGCCAGGAAGAGCAGCAATTCGGCGCGTGCCTCCAGGTCGGAAGCGGTGTCGAGGAGCAGTGCACGGATGCGCTCGGCCATGGGCTCTCCCCCCGGCTCCCGTACGCAGACCACATCCACGCCGTCAGTCCGAAGGCGGGCCTCCAACCGGGCGATCTGGCTCGACTTCCCGCTTCCCTCAACACCCTCAAAGGTGACGAAGAGGCCCCTCATACGGGGAGTATCCGTACTCGCCGCTGCGGCTCGTCTCCCACGCTCTCGGAGACCAGGTTCCGTTCCACTACCAACTGATGCTGCAGACGGCGGTTGTATCCGTTCTGCGGTCGAAGCTCCACGGCGACGCCGGTCTCGGCGACGCGCCGCGTCCCCTCCTCCGCCTCGCGCAGGGCCTCGTCGGTGTAGCCGCGGTCCAGCGGGCCCATCTGGAAAATCTCGCGGACGGCTGACACCACCTGGGCGTAGGTGTTGCTCTTCACGATATGCGTCGGCAGGTTGCGCGACTGGGCGTCCCGCATGCGGGCCGGTTCGCGGCGATAGCTGGCTTTGAGCGCGATAACCACATCGGCCTCGCGGATGTCGCGTGCGATGGTGGCCGACACATGGCTCTCCAGGATCGCGCGATCCAGCCGGTTGCGGTTCACGCCGTAAGGGAAGATGCGCAGCACCGAGTTGTTGCGCTTGCGAGTCACCGCGTCGGGGTGGCGCGGAGCCGGAGCGTGGGCATCGGGCGCGCTCAGGTTCAGCGGCTCCAAGTCGTCGTCCGCCTCGTCGACGACCGGCCGCACTCCGCCCTGGTCTGACCCCGACCGCTGCACGACCTCGATCTCGCCCTCTGTATTGCGGACGCGAATCTCCGGGCGCGGCGGCGCTCCGCGGAGGAAGCGGTCCACGGTCTCCTCCACGTTGTGGTGGATCGCCAGCTTGTTGACGTCCATGATCTCGATGACGACCTCGAATGTGGGCGGGGCCTTGCGCTCAAGCACGGTCTTCTGGGTGCCGCGCCGCTTGGCCTCCTCGTCAGACAGGGTCACCGCCGCGATGCCGCCCACCAGGTCGCTGAGGGTGGGGTTCATCAGCAGGTTCTCGAGGCTGTTGCCGTGGGCCGTGGCCACCAGCTGCACTCCGCGCTCGGCGATGGTCCGCGACGCGAAGGCCTCCTGCTCGGTGCCGATCTCGTCGATGACGATGACCTCCGGCATGTGGTTCTCCACCGCCTCGATCATCACCGCGTGCTGCATGGCCGGCTCGGGCACCTGCATCCGCCGGGCCCGCCCGATGGCGGGATGCGGGATGTCGCCGTCTCCGGCGATCTCGTTGGACGTGTCGACCACGACGACGCGGCGGCGGTACTGGTCGCTGAGGACCCGGGCCACCTCGCGCAGCTTGGTTGTCTTGCCCCGCCCCGGCCGGCCCAGCATGAGGATCGACTTGCCGGACTCCACCACGTCGTGGATGATGTCGATGGTCCCGTAGACGGCGCGGCCCACGCGGCAGGTCACGCCGATGATCTTCCCTACCCGGTTGCGGATGGCTGAAATCCGGTGGAGCGTGCGCTCGATGCCGGCGCGGTTGTCCTTGCCGAAGCTGCCCACGCGCTCCACCACATAGTCTATGTCGCCCTGCGAGGCATGCTCGGAGCCCACGTCCACCACGGATTCGGTGTAGCGGGCCTCAGGGACGCGGCCCAGATCGATGACGATCTCAAGCAGGCCCTCTTCGGTCTGGACCGCCGCAAGCGCGTCGCGTAGGGTCGGCGGGAGGACCTCCAGTAGCTGGTCGATGTTGTCGGTAATCTGATGCTGCTTCATATGGATACGGGCGGCGCACGGAGGGGCCTGTTGGGATGGGTTGCATGGCCCGCGCCGGGGGAATGATACCGAATCCAGCGCCACCTTCGCAGGTCTACTCCAGCACGCCGCCGGTTGGGTCACGTTCGGCTTCCACTCCCGAGCCCCCGCTCGGTGTTCGCGTTCCGGGAACCTGTCCGCTACAGGGCCCGAGCGCGGAGCCAGGGGCACACACCAGCCGACACCACCTCGTAGTCGGCCGGGGCTTGACTCACTGCAGACCACTTGTTGCAACACTTCCCTGGCTACCAGTCAGGCATGTTCACCGTCGTCTCGGCCCCAATCGAGCCGGAGTACGACACAAATCAGTACTACGTGCACTTTACCGCCGCTGCCCCGTCCGGGGCAGAGCTCCCGCAAGGGTGCGTAGTCGTCGTCGAGGAGGATGTGGGCGCGGTTAAGCGGTACGATTAGCGCTCCGTGATGGCAGCCATTAACACATCTCCGGCCATTACAGAGTCACAAGTTGTCATGATCGGGCGGAACTGGATCGCGCAGAATGTTGACCCCGATCCCAGCCTCGTCGAACTCAATGCGCCGCGCGACGATTACCCGATTCTGTTCAAGGTCGATGTGGATGCGTTCCTCAATCAGGCGCTGGTCTACAAGATCCCTTACGAGGCGATGGCCCTCTACATTGATGCACACACGGGCGGCGTGATCGGCACAGACCCATGGGCAGAGGCGGGCACTCGGTCCGGCAAGGGCAAGAAGAAGCCGCTTGCCCCCGCCGAGGTCCTACTGGACGTGAAGCTGGGTCCCCGGTTCATCGCCATGCATCACGCCGCGGCGCTGCTGCCTCCGGGCCGCGCGTTCGTGTGGCGCCTCCAGGCGGAGGCGCTGGGTGTGGGTTATTTGGCTTGAGCGGGCGGCCGTTACTCTGGCCTGCAGCGGGCGAGCCGTGCGGCTTCCGCTGGCTCGGTCGCGGCCGACGAGCCCGGGCCTCGTGGCCTGGATGCGGTCCGGCGCCCTGTACGTGGCCGCCCGCGAAGTCATGCGCCTGACCGGTCGCCTGAGCATAGATGTACGTTAGAGGGTCGTGACCCTTACCGGCCCATACGGCCCAGACCGCAAACGCAGGGCAGCGCCAGTCGACCACGGTTCGGCAATAAGTATCGTAAATCTGCTTTATTGAGACAACGGATAGTATCCATGACGCAAACCATAGACCCCAAGCATGACTGTGGACAGACGCGCCGAGTTGTCGCCGACCTTGAAGGCGACCGCAGCCGCCTTCAAGGTTGCACCTTCCGCTACCGTCTCAACCAGCTCACGCCTCTACACCGGCGTCGACGCCGCGTTCCGAACACCTAGTACCCGTATTCGGTCAGGAACTCCGCGAAGCCCTCGATCTCGTCATCAGCCAGCGGCGATCCATCAGCGTCCTCGTCGTCCTCCTCGTTGTCATCGCAGCAGGCGCTTCGGAACTCCGACCGCAGGGCCTGGGCGTACTCCGAGTCGCCGGAGATCAGGTCGGCCGCCTTGCCGATCCACTCGACCTTGTAGTGGCCGGCGAGGCCGTCATTGTAGAGCTTCTGCGCCACCGGCATGGCCGCGTCGCCGGACGGAAGCCCCGGCCGAGCCGCGGCAAGCGCCGCCACGACCTCGGGGCCGCCTTCCCGGGGCGCCATGCAGCTCGCGGCGTCCACGCAGAGCAGGAAGCCCACCATCTCGTCGGCGGTGTCGAACCATACGAACGCGCCCATGCCGCTGCCGCAGAAGGCGGGCGGCGCATCGCAGTACTGGTAGTAACCGTAGCGGCCCGGCTCGAACGGACGGCTATGGGCCTCCTCCAGCGGATCGAGCTCAGGACCAACGTCGTTCTGCATCTCACGTCCCTCCATAGTGATCTGCGGGGCCTTGGCGCCCCTGCTGGCGATGTTACTCGCGCATACCCGCCGAAACCGGAAAGCCGAACGGGCAGTAGTCCGCAGAAACCTGAATCTCCACGCAGGGGCTGCCGACTGTTTGGCGTCATGACCGGCGGTCGACGTCAGATGCGCTACACGAGCGACATGCAAGGGCCGCGGCGGTCCTCTCTGCGCACAGCTTCGTTCGCCGAGGACTGGGTCACGAGCCGGCGCACCCCTCGGCTTGCGTCGGGTCCAACCGTGACCGCCAAACACACGGTATGCCGACCCAGCCGACCCCATCGCCACCGGGCAGTCGGGTGATGGAGGTCTGTGGTGGGATGCATTGCGCTGCCGGACATGGTATACTCTCCTGTCAGCGCGCGCTCGTAGCTCAGCGGATAGAGCGACAGGTTGCGGACCTGTAGGCCGGGGGTTCGAGTCCCTCCGGGCGCACCAACCTTGATCCGCCCCACCAGGCGGATGCAAGCCCTCGTAGCTCAGTGGATAGAGCTGGGGCGTCCTAAGCCTTGAGTCGGGGGTTCGACTCCCTCCGAGGGCGCTTTCACCACATGGCGAGCAGCACGGTGCTGCCGCCATGTCTGTGTCGCGGAGGGGTCGCATAGTGGTCTAGTGCGCCCGCCTCGAAAGCGGGTAGGCCGCAAGGTCTCGCGGGTTCGAATCCCGCCCCCTCCGCTCCCCTTCCCCCGTCGCGTTTCCTCGCGTTTCGCGGGGTTCTACCCCTCTTGGTGAAACCGTCATGCGCGCCTGTGCGTAGGACAACTTGATTCTGGTACACTCAAGTCACGCTATACGGCGAGGCTAATACGGCGGCGACCGGAGCCTGTGCGCCTGCACGATCTGAGCGTCGGGTTCCACAACCAATCGCCGCGCCTGGGAGGAGCATCGAGATGCCAAAGACCGTCGGTATTGACCTCGGCACCACCAATTCTGTTGTCGCGGTCCTGGAAGGTGGCGAGCCCACCGTCATCGCGAACGCTGAAGGCAGCCGGCTGACCCCGTCGGTCGTCGGCTTCTCCAAGTCCGGCGAGCGGCTCGTGGGAGCAGGCGCCAAGCGCCAGGCGATCGTGAACCCGGACCGCACGATCATCTCCATCAAGCGCAAGATGGGCGCCGGCGACACCGTTCGCATCGACGACAAGAGCTACACCCCCGAGCAGATTTCGGCCATGGTGCTGCAGAAGCTCAAGGCCGACGCTGAGTCCTACCTGGGCGAAACCGTCGACTCCGCCGTCATCACGGTGCCGGCCTACTTCAACGACGCCCAGCGAACCGCCACAAAGACCGCCGGCGAGATCGCCGGGCTGAAGGTGCTCCGCATCATCAACGAGCCGACGGCGGCCGCTCTGGCCTATGGGCTCGACAAGAAGAAGAACGAGACCATCCTCGTGTTCGACCTTGGCGGCGGCACGTTCGATGTGTCGGTGCTCGAGGTGGGAGATGGCCTCTTCGAGGTGAAGTCCACCGCCGGCGACACACGCCTGGGCGGCGACGACTGGGACGCACGGCTCGTGGACTACATGGCTGCCGAGTTCAAGAAGGAGCACGGCCTCGACCTTAGCAAGGACCGCCAGGCCATGCAGCGCCTTCGCGAGGCCGCGGAGAAGGCCAAGATCGAGTTGTCGAACGTGGTCCAGGCCAACGTTAACCTGCCGTTCATCAGCGCCTCGCCTGACGGCCCGGTTCACCTCGACATGAACATCACCCGCGCGAAGTTCGAGGAGCTGACCCGCGATCTGGTTACCCGCTGCGAGGTGCCCTTCAAGCGCGCCCTGTCCGACGCGAAGGTGACCCCCGGTCAGTTGGACGAGATCGTGCTCGTCGGTGGCTCAACGCGAATGCCCATGGTTCAGGATCTGGTCAAGCGCCTGGGCGGTGGCAAGGAGCCCAACAAGAGCGTGAACCCGGACGAGGTCGTGGCCATCGGCGCCGCGGTTCAGGCGGGCGTCCTGGCGGGCGAGGTGAAGGATGTCGTCCTACTCGACGTCACTCCCCTCTCGCTGGGTATCGAGACCCTTGGCGGCGTCTTCACTCGGCTGATCGATCGCAACACGACGATCCCCGTCCGCAAGTCCGAGACCTTCTCCACCGCCGACGACGGCCAGACCACCGTCCATGTGAAGGTCTTCCAGGGCGAGCGGGAGATCGCGGCGCACAACACCGCCCTGGGCGACTTCGTCCTGACCGGTCTGCCGCCCGCCCCGCGCGGCGTGCCCCAGATCGAGGTGACCTTCGACATCGACGCCAACGGCATCGTGAATGTCAGCGCCTTGGACAAGGCCACCAAGAAGCAGCAGTCGATCACGATCACCGGCTCCAGCAAGCTGGACGACCGCGACATCGAGCGGATGGTCCAGGAGGCGGCCGCCCACGCCGAAGAGGACAGGCAGGCGCGCGAGACCGCCGAGAAGACCAACAAGGCCGACCAGTTGGCCTACCAGACCGAGCGCACCCTGAAGGACTTGGGCGGCAAGGCGCCCGGCGACGACAAGCTGCGGATCGAGACGATCATCGAGAACCTGCGCGCAGCGATCAAGGAGAACAACCTCCCCGAGATCGAGCGGCTCTCCGAAGAGCTCCAGCAGGCCAGCTACGCTCTCAGCGAGAAGGCCTACAAGGAGACCGCCGGATCGGCCGGTCCCGACGGCGCCGCCGATGGCGCGGGCTCCGCTCCGCCTCCCTCCGACGACGTGATCGACGCCGAGTTCAAGCAGTAGTCCTGCCGCGCGCGGGAGCCGCTCCAACACGGCTCTCGCGCGCGGGGATGGCCCAGAAGCGCGCGGCAACGGCCTTTACCGTGCCGGGATGGGAGGCGCCACATGAACTCGCCTCAGTACAAGGACTACTACGCGATCCTCGGGGTGAGCCGCCAGGCCGACGAGAAAGAGATCAAGGCGGCGTACCGGAGGCTTGCCCGGAAGTACCATCCCGACGTCAACCCCGGTGACCAGGCGGCCGAGGAGCGCTTCAAGGAGATCAGCGAGGCCTACGAGGTGCTGGGTGACGCCCACAAGCGATCCCAGTACGAGAGCTTCGGTGAGCAGTGGAAGCGCGCCAGCCAGTCTGGAGTGCGGCACCCACAGGGGGCCGGACCCATGCCGGGCGGGTTCGACCTCGGCTCAGGGCTGTCGGACCTCTTTGAGACCCTCTTCGGCGGCGCCGGCAACGGCCGCGCCAATCGCGCCTCGGGTCGCGGCGAGGACGTCGAGTACGCCATCGAAGTCACGCTGGAGGACGCGCTCAAGGGTGTCTTGAAGGAGATTTCGCTGGTGCTGGAGGACGTCTGCTCAGGGTGCGGCGGGGTCGGCGCCCCGCGGCGCGGTCGCGGGGCCATCGACATCGGGGGCATTTGCACCCGGTGCCATGGGAACGGGCGCGTCACCCGGACGCAGCGGATCAACGTGAAGGTGCCTGCCGGCATCGAGGAGGGGCGCCGCCTGAAGCTCGCGGGCCAGGGCGCGTCCGGAGCCGACGGAGTGCGCGGCGATCTCTACCTGGTGGTGAAGGTGCGTGATCACGCGACCTATGAGCGCAACGGCAAGGATCTGACGACCAACGCGGACGTTCCCTATACGCTGGCGGCGCTGGGTGGCGAACTCGCCGTGGCGACGCTGCAGGGCTCGCGTACCCTTACCGTGCCTGCAGGTGTGCAGAGCGGGCAGCGAATCCGCATTTCCGGGCAAGGCATGCCCGGTCAGGACGGGCGCAGCGGCGACCTCTATGTCCGAGTGAAGGTCACCGTGCCGAAGGATCCCTCACCGCGTGAGCGCGAGTTGCTGAAGCAGCTGGCGGCCCTTCGCGGCGACACTGTGCGGGGCTGACGGCGATGTGTCAAAGGTTTGTAATGTGATGTTAAGAGACCAAGACGAACCGGTCTACATGATCAGCATAGCGGCCCAGCTCACGGGACTGCACCCGCAGACCGTGCGCCTCTACGAGCGAATCGGTCTGGTGCAGCCGCGCCGGATCAGCAACAAGAACCGCCTGTATTCGGACTCGGACATCCTGCGGCTGCAGCAAATCCGCCGGTTCACGCAGGAGATGGGTGTCAACCTGGCCGGTGTCGAGATCATCCTTGAGCTTCTCAAGCGCATCGAGAAGCTTCAGGACGACATTGAGGAGATGCGGAGCCGGCAGACGCCATAGCCCCGCCATGTCCGCGGGAGTGCTCAGGGGGCGGCTACGGGCCATTGACAGGCCTCGTGGCCGCCCCTATTGTATTGGTCCGCTAGTGACGGAAGTGACGTCGCCCGGTGTAGACCATGGCGATCCCGCATGCGTTGCAGAGCTCGATGGTCTCCTGGTCGCGCTTGGAGCCGCCGGGCTGGATAATCGCCTTGATGCTGGCGTCGGCCGCGGCCTGCGGACCGTCGTTGAACGGGAAGAAGGCGTCCGACGCCATTACGGCGCCCTGGGCCAGCGCACCCGCCTGCCCAACCGCCAGCCGAACAGACTGCA
The DNA here is from genome assembly GCA_026392115.1 of Armatimonadota bacterium. Lineage (GTDB taxonomy): Bacteria > Armatimonadota > Chthonomonadetes > Chthonomonadales > CAJBBX01 > CAJBBX01. The sequence goes on from JAPLCQ010000038.1 coordinate 44,132, forward strand.
CCCGGTTCATCTGGCCGGCGCCCACGCCCACCAACCGCCGATCGCGCGAGAAGACGATCGCATTGGACTTCACATGCCGAACGATGCGCCACGCGAAAAGCAGTTCGGATAGCTCCTCGGCGGTAGGCGTTCTCTCCGTCACGCAGGTGAGGTCGTCGGCTCCGAGAACCACAGTGTCGCGGTCCTGCACCAGAAGGCCACCCACGACCGACCGCATATCGACGCCGAACGCGTTGTCTCGCCAACCCTCGAGGCTGCCAAGCTCCAGAACCCGTACATTGGCGCTCCACGCCTTGGCTTCGGTCAGGATCTTGTAAGCGTCGGGTTCGTAGCTCGGAGCCGCGATCACTTCGAAGAAACTGTTCTTCTCGGTTATGACACTTGCCGTTTCGGCGTCCATGGGCCGGTTGACGGCCAGTATCCCGCCGAATGCCGAGACCGGGTCGGCCTCGCGCGCTAGACGGAACGCCTCGGACAGAGTCGGCCGCATGGCCACGCCGCAGGGGTTCATGTGCTTGACGATGACCGCTGCAGGCGCCTCGTCGAACTCCTTCACGGCCTCGATCGCTGCGTTTGCGTCGGCCAGGTTGTTGAACGAGAGCTCCTTGCCGTGCAGGACCCGCGCCCGCGCGACGCAGGGCTCGGAGGCGCCGGGCATTGCGTAGAACGCCGCCGACTGGTGCGGGTTCTCACCGTAACGGCAGATGCGATCCAAAGTGCCCGAGATGGCGAGTTCGGCGGGGTACTTCGTCTCGGGGTCCAGGCGAGCGCCGAGGTACTGCGAGACCATGGCGTCGTAAGCGCCGGTATGTCGGAAGGCCTTCACGGCCAGCCGTCGCCGGAGCTCAAGCCCGGTGCGACCCTCGCGGCCGTCCATCTCCTCAAGCACCGCCGCGTAGTCGGCCGGATCTACCACGACGGTGACGTCGGCATGGTTCTTGGCCGCGCTGCGCACCATGGCCGGGCCGCCGATATCGATGTTCTCGATGGCGTCCTCCAGCGTGCAGTCGGGCCGTGCGGTGGTCGCCGCGAAGGGGTAGAGGTTCACGCAGACGAGGCCGATGCCGGGGATCCCTGCATCGGCGATGGCAGCCATATGCTCAGGCAGGTCGCGGCGCGCCAGGATACCGCCGTGTACGGCGGGGTGCAGCGTCTTGACGCGGCCGTCCAGCATCTCGGGGAAGCCTGTTGCCGCACTGACGTCGGTGACCTCCAGCCCGGCCGCGCGAAGCGCCTTGGCGGTGCCGCCGGTCGAGAGGATCGTCACGCCGCGAGCCGCCAGCCCGGCGGCGAAATCGGCCAGCCCCTCCTTGTCGGAGACGCTGATCAACGCCCGGTCGATTCTTCCGTCCATTCCATTGCTCCTTCCCCGCCGGCCTGCCACAGACGAACAAGCGCCCGGACAGCCGCGGTCAACGGTTGCCCAGGCGCTCGGCAGTCCAAAGCGGGCGCTTCCCCGGGGTCGTCCCCGCTACGCGCCAGTCACGCCCGCCGTTTGTTGTCTGTTCGATTATGGGCAGAAGCGGCCCCATGCGTCAAGGCCGACCAGACCCCAAGAGGGTGTTACTTTGCCGCCTCCGTCTGGGCGATGAGCGGAGTGATCGCCGCGTCGAGCGCCGCCTCGCCCGCGCCGATGTCGACCTTGTCAAAGAGGTACCAGCGCTCGACGTACTCGACGGTCGCGCCCGGCGCCAACTTGGTCAACGGGCCCGTGGACTCCACCTCCATGAAGGATCCCTTGGTGAAGGTCTCGCAGTTGCAGCCCGAGTCTGGGTACGAGGCGCCCTCCTTGTAGCCAAACCGCTTGACGAAGAGGCGCCCGGCGTTGGCGTAGGCGGCCCAGCCCTGCTTGTTGGCGATGCCAATCTTCTGCGCGAAGTTCGCCTTGTCGTCCGTCTTAAGGCAGAGGTACTTCTTGCCGACGGTCCAGCGTGCGTCCGTCAGGTCGGTGTAGTGCCAGAGCACCATCGGGCGCGCGGGAAGGACATAGTCGTCGTGGGACTTGAAGGGTTCCTGCGGGAGGATCGTGACGCCGCCGCCCGCCACAATGGTCAGCGCCCAGGGCGCCAGCTCGACGTCCCAGACGCCTGTGTTCGTCAGCCGGTGCGTGACGGTCACCTGAGTGCCGGTAGCGGCCAACTCCACCTGCATCTCCTTCCGGATGCCTGTGCCGGGCTCGACCTTCTGGGTCAGCTTGATGCCCGTCGCGCCTACCGGGGCGAAGGCAACGGGGTCGTTGTCCGGAGAGTAGCTGCGCGGCTTGACCTCGGGGGCGTGCCAGAGGCGGTGGCCTCCCAGCGGCTTCCAACTCCCCCACTCGGTCGTGACGGTATCAGTGGGCATCTCTGCGAAGTTGTTGGGCCCGCCCGCCAGCGCATAGCGGATCACGCGTGGGCCGACGTTGGTGGTGACGATCACTTCTGCCGTCCCGTTGCTGAGCCGGTAGCAGTCGGGTAAGTTTAGATAGTTTACTTTCTCCAAGGTCACATCTCCTCTGGCTCCTAGAGCCAACACCCCCAGGCCTACAAGCCCGACCAGTCGTAACGCGGCCACGCCAACGTGCATCGCGATCAGCCTCCTGGTTCCATCGTGCGCTCGGGCAGTATCCGCACGCGCCCGTCGGACAGCAAAATCCGTCCAGCCGCGAAGAGCGCCACGGCGCGGGCATAGGCGGCGTGCTCCTGCGGTAGGACCCGAGCGGCGAGCGTCTGCGGAGTGTCGTCCTCCTCCACCGGCACCGTTGTCTGCAGGACGATGGGACCGTGGTCATACACCTCGTCCACCATGTGGACCGTACAGCCGCTCACCTTCATACCGGAACCCAGGACCGCGCGGTGGACATGCTCTCCGAACATGCCCTTTCCTCCGAAGAGAGGCAGAAGCCCCGGGTGCACATTGAGGATGCGGCCCCTGTACGCTCGGACTACCTCCGCCGGCAGCAAGCGCATATAGCCCGCCAGGCAGACGAGGCCAATCGACTGCGTCTCCAGCGCACCGAGGAGCTGCGCGGCATAGGCCGCCGGGTCCGACGCAGGACGCACCACCAGGGTCTCGATGCCCTGCTCCCGCGCCCGGACCATGGCCGGAGCCTCGTCTCGGACGCCGAGGACCAGGGCAACCGCGGCATCCGCCGTCCCGTTGCGGCAGGCATCGATGATGGCCTGCATATTGCTGCCGCGCCCGTGACCGGAGACCATCACGGCGATACGCACGCCGCCCTCCCGCGGTGAACCCTGCACTGGCCTGCCCCGTTTCCCAGGCGCTACGCGTGACCACGCCTGCCCGATCCGACCGGATCGCTCCCGCCATTATAGGCCGCTACAGCGCCTCAGTCAAGCGTTCCGATGGCCGGGCTCGGCGCTTCCAGGAGCCTCAACACGGGCGCGCGCCTATATATGTGTCGCGCGGGCACGCGATTCTCGGTGATCGCGCGCGAATCGGTGCAACAAACGGCCCGCCGGATTGTCACATGCACTGTTCGAGACCATCCACCATCCAGTTCGGAGGATCTAGCGATGACGACCAACACCAAGCAAGACGACCGACAAGCTGGAACGATCTCCCAGGAGGCAGGAATGGACTGTGACAGAGTGTGGGATCTGCTCTCCGTCTACGCTGACGGCGAGGCTGATGCCAACGAGACGGCGATTGTCGAAGAGCACATCGCGTGCTGCACGACCTGCGCCCGAGACCTCGAGTTCATGCGGGGCACTTCCGCCGCCGTGCAGGCCGAGACGCAGGTCGCTCCCCCGGCTGCCATGCGGCAGGCCATCCTCAACGCGACGATCTACAAGCCGACCATGCAGGAGCGCTTCGCTTCCGCGATCCGCCGCTCCTTCTCCCAGTCGCCCGTACGGTACGGCGCACTGGCCACCGCCGGCGCCGCGGCTGCCCTGACGCTCACCGCGATCCGCCCCGGCTTCACCCCCGGCCTCATCCCGGCAACCGGTGTTGCGCAGACGCAGGTTGCCGCTGACGCGGAGCCAGGCGTGCTCGAGGGCCTGGGTCTTGAGGATCTGATGCCGAACTCAATGCCCGGCATGGCCTCTCGCCAGTCCGGAACCGGCGCCGTTCTCCGCACCCGCCGGACCGCGGTGGCAGCCGCAGGACGCGACGGATCGACGCTCATGAGCCGCACCGCCGCGGTCCGCAACGGCCACCCGATGCCGAGTGTGAGCATTCCGGCCGGCACCGGCCTGGATGACGTCGACGTCGACGAGAGCGCCGCCGGACAGGACGAGATGGCCGCAGTCGCCTCGCCCGCCATGACCGCCGAGCCCTCTCTTGAGCCCGCCGCAGCCCCTGTGAGCGTGCCCACGGTGACCGCATCGATGGCCCCGCGCATCGTTTTGGCGGCATCCACCGGCGCCGTGAACGCAGGGCAGATCGCCACGCTGGCCGACATGAGGAAGAGCCTGAACCGCAGGGCCAACAGTCTGAGCGCGGCCGATCTCCGGCAGCAGGCTCGCGACGGCCAGGTTCGGATCGATCTGATCAAGGGAAGCTTCTAGTTAGCTGCCCCAGGCTTAGCCCGTTGAGCCTTTCGACCTCGGACGGAGGTTAGACAATGACCAAGAGCATCATCAACAACGCAAACAGGATCCTGGCAGCGGCCCTGGTCCTTGGAGCCATTCAGACTGCGAGCGCCCAGAGCGCGTCGCGGTTGTTTGACTTTAAGGCTGAGCTCGCCCGGACTTCTCTGAGCCTCGGCCAGAGCCTGTCCTACATCGACGCAGCCGGGAAGCCCACAGGGCAGACCCGCCTGTTCGTCGAAGCGTTGCGCGGCAACGGAACTCGCTCCGGCTACATGCTGTCTCACGGCGGCGTGGTGCCCGGCTCCCTGCGAGTGTCTGTAGGCGCGCGGTCCCTCAAGGCGGAGACCGACTACACGGTCGACTTCGCTGGTGGTGGCCTGATGTTCGTAGAGCCCGTCCGTCCCTACGACAGCATCAGCGTCTCTTACCAGTACGTCGACGGTTACGACGCCTCCCGCAACGTCACCGGCACTCCCGGCGTCGGCCTGAAGCTTCGCGGCTCAGCGCTGAACCTCGGCTATGCCGTCTCGTCGCTTAACGGCGTCAGCTACACCACCTACGGCCTGGCTCACAACAGCAAGGTTGGATCCGGCTCTACGCTCTCCGGACTGCTCTACTTCAGCTCCGGCGCAGCCAGCAACAACAACGCCATCGGTCGCACCAACCAGAACGGCGCCATTCAGCGCCCCAGCAACGCCAAGCCCGCCAATGATCGCTTGCTCGTCCAGAACTTCCAGGGCAAGTCCGGCAAGGCTACGTTCAACGCTTCGTACCAGGACGTCGGCACCCAGTTCGCAGGCTTCAGCGCCATGCGCAACAACCTGACGTCGAACCCCGTAGAGGCCCAGCAGCTCGCGGCGCTCGAGAAGGAGCGCGGCATCAAGCGCATGAGCTTCGGCGGAGGCCTGGCCACGGGCAAGACCTCGAACCTAGGGCTGAACTGGGACAACATCGGCGACGGCGCCGGCAGTATCGTCAAGCAGGGGCTGAACTACACCGCGGGCGCTCTGAAGATGCAGTATCAGGGGCAGACCGTTGGTACCAGCTTCCAGCGCTTCGGCAACCTCCGCGACGGAGAGGCCGCCCAGTGGGCGCGCGAGCGCGGCGTCAGCCGCTCCAACATCTCGCTGGCCTACGCCCCCGCCAAGGGAGGCGCCCTGAGCCTGTCGCAGAACAAGATAGGTGATCGGACCGGCGGCCTGAACGGCCTCGGGTTCAACTTCACCGGCAAGAATCAGAACCTCAGCTACAGCTCGAGCAAGGCCGACCAGACCTTCTCGCGCCTCAACGATCTGAGCGACGCCGACCGGACGGCCATCGCCCTCGGCATCCGCCGGCAGTTCAACGCGACGGCAACCGCAGGCGAAGTCACCGCGAAGGACAAAGAGCAGGTTGCCCGAGAGGCCGGCCTGTCCCGCACACGCTGGAGCTACGGCTCGGCGCTGGGCAAGCAGTCCACGCTCGGCTTCAACCAGTTCTCGGTCAGCGACGGTAGCGGCAATATTCAGCGCACGACCCTGAATCTCGCCGGCAAGGGCTTCTCGCTCAACTACCTGGACCAGAACATCTCGCAGAGCTTCGGCAAGCTGGGCTCCCTGAACGACTTCGAGCGCAGCCAGTACAACAACGAGCTCGGCATGCGGCGTACCGCATTGGGGATGAATCTGACTCTGAGTCGCTCTTCAACCCTCAGCTACAACCAGTCCTCGGCTTCGGATTCGGCCGGCTCTATGTCCCGCCAGTCCCTCGCCTACGCCGCCAAGGGCTTTGACGCTCGCGTCAACCTGGGCACGACGGCTTCTTCTTACGCGCGTGCACGCGATATGGCGTATTTGAACGACGCCGAGCGCGCCGCCATCGAGGGCGAGCGGGGCTTCCGCCGCATGGACTTCGCGGCGAACCTGACCTCGATCCGCAACCTGACCCTGAGCACCACGGTCTACAACGCCGTGAACTCCGAGCTTTCGCTGACCCGGAACAACTACCGCCACGCCGCCGGCTGGACCCCGAACAAGGCCACCCGGATCAACTACCTGAGCGACGGTAACTCCTCGACGAAGTCGGGAATCGTGGCCAACGGCACCGCCCACCAGCTGGTCACCATCGACCAGCAGATGAAGCGCGGCATGAAGTGGAACGCCTTCCGCGACGAGGTGACCACCACCGCCAACGGCGCCACCGCCGGCCGCACGACCACCAACTTCCTGCACTTCGAGACCGACCGCAGCAAGGCCAACAACCTGGTCGCAGAGACCAAGCGCATCGGCTTCAGCGACGGCCGCTTCGAGAACACCACCGTGGTCGACATGAACTGGCAGGCCTCCAAGACCATGGGCTTCCACCTGAACCGCAATGCGGTGGATCGTGGTCGCGAGGCTTCGGCAGCCACCAGCATGCTGGATTGGAAGTGGCAGGCAAGCAAGACCCTGAGCCTGACCGGCCAGATGGGCGCGACGCAGACCAACACCGGTGCGGGTACCACCTTCCGCGGCCTGACCCTCACCACGCCGGTCTCCGGCATGTTCAGCCTCGCCGGCACCTACTCCGAGGCCGTCGTGCAGGGCAGGAACAATCGCTCGGTGGCGGGTCTCTCCATCTCGTCGCTCAAGCCCATGAACATCCTGGGCCTCCGCAACGCGTCCGTCACGCTCGGCTACGCCGGTGTGCACGACCAGCAGAAGCAGCAGACCGAGAACGTCAGCGCCAAGGTGCAGGGCCTTCTCGGCAAGAACACCGTAGCCCTCGAGTACGGCGGCGCTCTGGACGCCAAGGGCAACTCCGGCGTCTCCCGCGGCTTCAGCTTCGTCAGCGACAGCAACGAAAAGCTCCCGGTTCACTTCAACGTCGCCTACAAGGCACGCAACGTCAACCGCGGCAACATCCAGCTTGTTCGCAACTACAACCTGGCCCTGCGTCTCTCCAAGACCTCCAGCCTCAGCTACGCCTACAACTCGCTGCCTGAGGATGGCGCACTGAACATGCAGCAGCTCAAGAGCTCCGGCTTCACGTTCAAGCAGGCCCTGAACGCCGGTACCGCCCTGTCGCTCGACTACACCACCAGCGAGAACCTGGCCAATCGGCAGGCCACCCGCAAGCTCGGCGCATCCCTCATCGGCAAGCTCGACAAGGTTGCATCGTTCCAGGCCGGCTACAGCGTCAACGTCAGCAACATCAACGGCCAGAACGTCAATGCCCATGCCGTCAGCCTTGGCTACGACCGCCGCATCGATGCCGACCACTCCGTGGCCTTCAACACCGTCTACACGATGAACATGGCCGGCCGCACCAACGATGTCCAGGCCAACGTTGAGTTCAAGACCCGCTTCTAATCAGACCCCTACTCCGCCTCTATCCCATTATCTAGCAAACCTAGCCTCTAGACCAGAAGTCGAACCAACCGGCAGTACCCGACGGACCTCGACCAGCCTGACCCGCCGAACCCTCCCAAGCCCGACCCGCTGAACCCCCCTTCCCACTCACCCGAAACGCCCTTCGTGCGTCTGCCCCATTGCTCGATCCGCGCCTCGTCCCTCACGGTATACTGAAGCGCCGGCCGCCGCAGGACCAGCCCGTGCGCGACCGCATACTATATGTATAGGGTGGAGGACTGCCGTGGCGTTCGACCATGTAGCCGCCGGCCGCCGGGTGATGTTGCAGGAAGCCGCGGCCATCACCAGCATGGCGGAAGCTCTGGGAAGCGGATTCGCACAAGCCGCCGAGCTGCTTCTAGCATGCAAGGGCCGGATCGTAACCACAGGGATCGGCAAGGCGGGCGCCGTGGCACGTAAGGCCGCAGCCACGCTTGCCTCCACCGGGACGCCCGCCCTCTACCTGCATCCCGCCGAAGGCGTCCACGGCGACCTCGGGGCGGTGACACCCGACGATGTGGTGCTGGCGCTCTCCTACAGCGGCGAGAGCGATGAGGTCTCGCGGATCCTGCCGACCCTCCAGCGGATAGGCGCCCCCATCATCGCCGTGACAGGCAACGAGGCGTCCACTCTGGGCGCTGCCGCGGTCCTGGCGCTCGACGTCTCCGTTGAGCGTGAGGCGTGCCCGCTGGGTCTTGCTCCCACGACATCCGCAGTAGCCATGCTCTCCATGTGCGACGCGCTGGCTATGGCCGTCATGGAGGCGCGCGGCTTCACCCGCGAGGACTTTGCGCTTTACCATCCGGCGGGCGCGCTGGGCCGCAGGCTCACGCTACGGGTGGCGGATGTCATGCGGTCGGGCGACCAGATGGCGGTGACCGGCCAGAACGTGCTGCTCCGCGACGCCCTCTTCGCCATCACGCGAGCCCATGCCGGTGCGGCCTTCCTTATTGATGACGAGGGGAAACTGACGGGACTTCTGACCGACGGTGATGTGCGGCGCGTGATTCTGGCCGACCGCGACGCCCTGGACCGCCCGGCGCATACTATTATGAATAGGTCGCCGCTCACCATCGCCGGCAATATCCTGGCTGCCGACGCGCTCTCCATCCTACAGGAGAGCCCAAAGCGCCCCGGCGAGGCGCCTGTCATCGATGCCGCCGGCCGGCCTGTCGGTCTTCTAATGATCAAGGACTTGCTCCGCTGTGGAATCGTCTAGGTGCTACCTCTTGCCCGAGCGCTTGGTCGCGCGGGCAGCGTCCATTCGGCTACTCGCCATGGATGTCGACGGCGTCCTGACCGATGGGCGCATCATCCACGTCGGGGATGACGAGGCCCGGTGTTTCCACGCGCATGATGGGATGGGCCTGCGGCTGGCGGCCGGGGCCGGCCTGCGGATCGCCTGGATCACCGGCCGGCAGTCGCGCTCGGTGCAGCGGCGCGCCGCCGACCTGGGGGTTGATGACCTCGTGGAGAACTGCGCGCTCAAGGCCGAGGCTCTTCGCCGCCTGTGCGATGCTCATGGATGCCAGCTGGTCGAGGCTGCCTACATCGGCGATGATGTGAACGACATGCCCGCCCTTTGCATCGCGGGCCTCAGCTTCGCTCCCGCCGACGCGGCGCCGTGGGTTCGACAGCATGTGGACCACATCACGCCTGCGGGCGGCGGGTACGGGGCTGTGCGCCAGGTCTGCGAGGGCATCATCTCGGCTCAATGCGGCATGGAGGCGGCCGTGGAGGCCTATCTTCGCGTAGGCGCCGGCAACTGACGTCGACGAGCATGGGCACGCGTGACGCAACCAACGGCTCGGTCGAGCCGATCATCGCCATCGGAGGACCTACGGGAGTAGGCAAGACCGCCGTCGCGGTATGCCTGGCCGAGGCCATCGGCGGCGAGCTTGTCAGCGCCGACTCCATGGCCGTCTACCGGGGTATGAACATCGGCACCGCGAAGCCGACCGAGGAGGAGCGGCGCCGCGTTCCGTGCCATGTCATCGATGTGGTGGAGCCCGACGCGACGTTCAATGCGGCGCTCTTCCAGGAGAGTGCCGCGGCGGCCATTCGTGGAATCCGCGCCCGGGGGCGGCGCCCAATCGTGGTGGGCGGCACGGGTTTCTACTTGCGCGCGTTGCTTGACGATCTTGATCTCAGTCACGCGCCAGCGGACGAGGCGGTTCGGAACCGATGGCTCGAGTACGGTCGTATATACGGGAGCGCTGCACTGCACCTACGGCTTGCGGCGGTGGATTCGGTTGCCGCCCAGCGGCTGCATCCTAACGATACTGTGCGTCTGGTCCGTGCCTTGGAGGTCTTCGAGGTCACCGGAAAGCCGATGACCCAGGTGCACGCCGACGCGGCCAGAGGGCGGAAGCCCTATCACGCCGTGCGGTATCTGCTGACCATGCCGTTGCCTGCGCTTGACGAGCGTATCAACGCGCGCGTGGACGCGATGCTGGCCGCTGGTTGGCTGGACGAGGTCCGAGGCCTGCGGCAGAGCGGCTACTCGGCTGACTGCCCCGGTATGCGGGCGCTGGGTTACATGGATTTGTGCCGAGTGGTTGATGGCGTCTGCACGGTGCAAGAGGCGGCAGAGATGACCAAGCGGGCCACGAGACGGTTTGCTCGCAGGCAACTGACCTGGTTCCGAAGCGACCAGGGTTGGGAGTGGCTGGATATCTGCGATAGTGCGGCGGATGAAATCGCGCAAGTGATCGCAGGGCGTATGGTTAACAATAATCCGGCGCGTGCCGCATTTTAGGTGCCGCGCCCACCGAGGAGAACTCACACGATGCCTAAGTCGCAATTGAACCTGCAGGACGTGTTTCTGAATCAGGTACGCAAAGAGAACATCGGCGTTACCATCTTTCTGGTGAACAGTGTGCAGCTCAGGGGCCACGTCAGAGGATTCGATCCGTTCACCGTGCTTCTTGAGATCCCCGGTCGTCCGACCCAGCTTGTCTACAAGCACGCCATCACGTCCATCGTGCCCTCACGGCCTGTGTCCGGTTTCTACAACGAGGCCCACCGCAGCCCGCAGGCGCCGCCGCCGCCGCCGCGACCCGTCGATGATCCGCCGGTGACCCTCCTTGAGCCGGTGGAGGCAGAGCCGACGGAAGCCGAAGAGTAGCACCGGAGCGTGACTGTGAAGTTCACTAAGATGCAGGGGATCGGCAACGACTTCGTCGTGATCAACTGCCTTGAGAATCCGCTGGCTGAGGCCGCCTTGCCGGGCCTCAGCCGGCTCATGAACGACCGCAAGTTCGGCGTCGGCGGCGACGGCCTCCTTCTGGTCTATCCGTCCAAGATGGCGGACTACCGGATGCGGATGCTGAACCCCGACGGGTCCGAGGCCGAGATGTGCGGGAACGGCATACGCTGCTTCGGCAAGTACCTGTTTGATCGTCGCATGGTGTCTGAGCCGCAGTTCCGCGTGGAGACGCTCGCCGGTGTGAAGCACCTGCGGGTGACAACGCGAGGGGGCAAGGCCGAGATGATCCGCGTCGATATGGGACAGCCGCGGCTTCGGCGGTCGGAGATACCCATGCGGGGCGACGATACGCCTACCGTGGTTGCCGAGCCGGTGAAGATCGACGGTCGCAAGTTCGATGTGACGGGCGTCTCCATGGGCAATCCGCACGCCGTTGTCTTTGTCGATGACGTGGCGGCGTTCGATGTAGCCCGATTTGGGCCGCAGATCGAGACGCACAGGCTCTTTCCGCAACGCACCAACGTTCAGTTCGCCCAGGCGACCTCGTCCAGCGAGATGACCGTTCGAACCTGGGAGCGCGGCGCTGGCATCACGCTGGCGTGCGGCACCGGCGCTTGCGCCGCGGCGGTGGCCGGATCGCTCACGGAGCGCACCGGGAAGCGCGTCAACGTCCACCTGCCCGGCGGCAGCCTGACCATCGAGTGGATGGGCGACAATCGGGTGGTGATGACGGGTCCGGCGGCCGACGTATTCGAGGGCTCGCTTGACCTGCCCGCCGCGTTGCCCGAGACGGCGGCCTCGTGACGATGCGCTTTGCCATCTGCAACGAGACCTTCCAGGGATGGGCTTGGGACGAGACATGCGCCAAGGTGGCCGAACTCGGCTACGATGCTATCGAGGTAGCGCCCTTCACTCTGGCTGCGGATGTCCGAACGCTGGACGCCGCACAACGGACCGCCATACGGCTGACCGCCGAGGCCAATGGTCTGGCCGTCACGGGCCTTCATTGGCTCCTTGTGTCTCCGGAGGGGCTCTCCCTCACCTGCGACGATGCCGAGATTCGCGCGGCCACCGGCGCATACTTGGCGTCACTGGTGGACTTCTGCGCCGATCTGGGCGGCTCCGTCATGGTGCTCGGATCGCCGAAACAGCGGCGAATAGCTCCGGGGAGCCATCGGGACGAGGCGCTGAGCCGAATGGCAGACGCGCTCCGAGCCGCCCTCGACCGCGCCGAACGGGCCGGCATTGTGGTCTGTTTGGAGCCGTTGCCTGCGCCGGAGTCGGACCTTGTCCTCACGCTCGACGAGGCTGCGGCTGTGATCGGTTCCATGTCCCATTCGGCGCTACGTACGATCTTCGACGTGAAGAGCGCCTCCGCTGAGACGCCGCAGCCGTCTGACCTCGCAATCCGTTACAGCCGATGGATCGCCCATGTACACGCGAACGATGCCAACCGGCGTGGCCCCGGCTTCGGCGACACCGACTTCGGGCCGATCCTCCGCGCGCTTAACCAGATCGGCTATGACGGCTATGTCTCGGTGGAGGTGTTCGACTACTCGCCGGACCCGGTCACCATCGCCCGCGAGAGCCTCCGGTACCTACAGGGCTGCCTCAAGGCCGCCGGCTAAGGCTCCTGTTCCGCCGGCTCCACCGCCACCTGGGCCCGCATCGGCTGGTGGCGGCATCTGTCGTAGACCTCCACCAGTAGTAGCTGCGTGCCCGGCTCGTAGGTATCCACCTGCGGCAGCGGGACCCACGGCTGCACGGCCGTCGGACGGGCCAGGAGCGCCCGCGCTTGCTTCAGCGAGGCCCGGACCTCTGTGTAGGCGCCCAGACAGCCACTCACCGATGCCGCCGCCACGGTCCGCAGCATCATCAGCCTCGAGCCTATGACGAAGCCCTGCTCGACGCCATCGCACAGTGCCGCCGCGGCGAAGGTGGCGCCAGCAGCCGTGGAGGGGTTCAGCGCCACGTCGACGCCGAGCAGCGACTCTCCCAGTTTGCGCGCCAACGACGAGCGGAACAGGCGCACCACGGTCCGGATGCCGCTGTTCCGTAGCGCCGCCTTGTGGGCGACGCGCAGGTTCACCATGTCGTCATCGGTAACCGCCAGGACCACGCTCGCACGAGAGATGGCTACCTGCTCCAACACCTCGTCAGAGGTGGCGTCGCCGCGCACGACGTGCAGTTCGGATGGCCAATCGTCGGCTATTTCGGCGCGGGCGTCCGGGTCAATGGCCACCACGGAGCGCCCCATCTGGTGCAAGCGGAGGGCCACGCGCGTGCCGAGATGCCCGAGCCCCACCACGACCGTGTGGCCCGACAGTACGCTTCGAGGCGCGCCGAGCACGCGCTCTACCCGCAGTGTGACGAGGTACTCCGTCAACACGCCGAAGACGACGGCCAGAAGCGAAGCCCCTCCCAACATCATCACGCATCCGAAGAGCTTCAGGCCCAGTGAGGCGTGGCGCAGACTGAAGTCGCCGAACCCCACCGTGGTGACAATGGTCACCGTGAAATAGAACGCATCGATAGGCGAGAGACCCATGGCGAAGTGGAAGACGAGGCTTCCCGCCAGTACCACCACGGCGCTGACCACGGCCGCCGCGCGGAGTAGCGGCGAGGCGCTCTTCCAGACGCCCCGCACCGCGGCAAGCGAAGCGCCATAGGTCACCCAGGTCCGCCGCTTCCGGTCGCCCGACCTCGCCGCCGCCGGTTGCACCGAGGCTGTGACCAGAACGTCGCCTACCTGCAGGCTGCCCGCGTCGGTGGCGCCGTCTTCGGATGCGGCGCCCCGTCGAACGGCCAACGGTACGACACCCAACGCGTCGCTCAGCGCCTCGGGCGCTTGGCCGGCGCCGGTAGCGGGGTCGCAGACGCGGTGCTCGGCAACGATGACGAAGGCTCCCCCCACCTGGAACGCGCGCACGAGGTCCTGTCCGAGGGCCGCCGCCACGAAGGCCGGGGCAGCCAGTCGGGCCGAGTTGAGCACGGCCTGCAGGCTCATGTCCCGGCACGCACGGTCCGCCAGGTCGGCATCCAACAGGCGCAGCACAACGTGGATGTCTGGGTTTAGCCGCTGCGCGTCGATGGCGACCTCGAGATTGGTGAGATCATCGTCAGTGGCGATGATGATGGCCCGAGCCCGCTCCACCTCGGCCCATCTCAGGGCGCTCTCATCGCGGGCATCCTCGTGCAGCAGGCGCGCCGCAGCCACCTCGGCTCGGCGCGCCCACTCGGGAGAGACATCACGGGCGATAACCACCACCTGCTCGCCCTGGTCTTTGAGGATTTCCAGCGCCGAGATGCCGACCTTGCCCTGGCCGCAGATGATGATGTGGCCCCTCATGGAGCTTCGCCCCCTGCCTCGGCCCGGCGCCAACGGACGGCGGCCTTGCGGGCTCCGTCGGTATCGTCCGGCGCCAACGAGCCGTCGAGGACCAGCTCGACCAGATGCGCCTTAGCGCGTCCCACATCACGCCCCGGCGGCAGACCCAGGAGGTCCATCAACTCGCGTCCTGTCAGCGGGCTACCGACCTTGGCCGCGTTGTACTGCCCGTTGACTTCATCGATCCGAGCGCGAAGTGCGCGCAGGTCGGTTACCGGCGCCTCCGGGTTCATGGCCGCCAGATCGCACGCCGCCACATCGAAGAGGCTCTGCAGCTCGTCGCCGGTGTCGCGGACGAGGCGGCGGATCGCCGCATCCGACCACTCCGGCCGCGCCTCGCCCAGCCTCATGTGCTGCTTCACGAGGGTCGTCACGCGCTCGGTGTCGTGCGTGGAGAAGCGGAGGCGGTGCAGGAGGCGACCCGCAAGGTCGGCGCCCACGGTGGGATGCTCGTAGAAGTGGATACCGCGTTCATCCGAGCCGCGGGTAGGCGGCTTGCCCACATCATGAAGCAGGACCGCAATTCGGACATCCAGGTCCGCATCAGGCGCGACGACCGCAAGCGCCGCCAGTGTGTGCGACCAGACATCGTGGATGTGCCAGGAGTTTTGCGTAACGCCCACCATGGCCGATAGTTCCGGGGCGAATGCCGCCAGTAGGCCGCACTCCATCAGCAACGCGAGGCCGCGGCTCGCGTTCGGGAGCATCAGCGTCTTGCAGAACTCGTCACGAATGCGCTCGGCGCTCACTACGGGTCGGTCGCAGAGCAGGTCCAGGCGGCTCCACTCCTCCCGCATGGCCTGCCATGTTGCCGGCTCTATGGTGAAGCCGAAGCGCACCGCGAATCGTACGGCGCGGAGCATCCGAAGCGGGTCATCGTAGAAGGTCAGCCTCGGCTCCAACGGAGTGCGTATTTCGCCGGCGCGCAGATCGGCGAGCCCCCTGCCGGTCAAGTCCAGCGTCTCGCCGGAATGCAGCCCTTCCATCAGGGTGTTGATGGTGAAGTCGCGGCGAAGGGCGTCCGCCATGAGGCCGGCACG
Source organism: Armatimonadota bacterium (assembly GCA_026392115.1). GTDB lineage: Bacteria > Armatimonadota > Chthonomonadetes > Chthonomonadales > CAJBBX01 > CAJBBX01. The sequence continues at coordinate 59,671 of JAPLCQ010000038.1, forward strand.
ACGGACGTTGGGCTTGCGGCTACCGGCGTCGTAGTTCTCAGCACGAGCGGTTACCAGCTCCACCGCGCAACCGGCAAGGGTGAGGCGCGCCGTGCCGAAACGCGGGTAGACCACCGGGGCGTGCTCCGAGAGTGGGCTCCGGTGCAGAAGCTGCGCCAGGTCGAGAGCGTCCAGGTCCGTCACCAGGTCCACGTCGTCGGCGACGGGCAAGCCCAGCAGGCGGTCGCGCGGAACCCCTCCTACGAGGAACAGATGGTCCTCGAACGGTGTCCCCCGCGTGGCATCCCTTACGGCGGCGATGGCGTCTGACATACGGCTATTATGGCCCAGCGAGCGCGGGTCTCGCGGCGAGTCGGGGTTCGGGGGCCCCGGACGCAAAGAGGAGGCACAGCATATGCTGCGCCTCCTCGGCATCGGGGTGCGCGGACTTGAACCGCGGGCCTCCTGGCCCCCATCCAGGCACTCTACCAAACTGAGCTACACCCCGCTGGCAAGGGGTATTATACTCCATCCCATGGTCATTTCAACCTCCGGCTCCGCAGCCAAGCACGCGCAATCGCGCTCCGGCCCGACCAACTCCGAGCGCCCGTCGCGATCGGCCACGGCCGCGCTGTTGGCGTGGTTCCGTGCGAGCCGGCGACCGCTGCCATGGCGTACCGCGTGGCGCGACCCGTATCGCGTGCTGGTCTCCGAGGTCATGCTGCAGCAGACGCAGGTCGCCGCTGCCGTGCCCTACTACCTGCGCTGGGTTGAGCGCTTCCCAACGCTTGAGGCGCTGGCTGCGGCAGACGAGGCCGAGGCGCTGGCCCTTTGGTCTGGGCTGGGCTACTACGGCCGCGCCCGAAGGCTGCACGCTGCGGCGCGCGCCGTGGTTGCCTCGGGATCACCGGGTCTGCCCGCCGACCTTGCAGGTCTGCGCGCACTCCCCGGCATAGGCCCCTACACGGCCGGCGCCGTAATGGCTTTGGCCCACAACCAGCGCGCTCCGGCGATCGACGGCAATGTCATCCGGGTGCTGTCGCGCGTCGACGCCCTGGAGGAGGGCGGCAAGGCCGCGGGACTCCGTTCGGTGGAGGCCGCCTGGTTGCGCCTCGCCCCGCGCCGGGCCATGCGCCACTATGCTGAAGCCCTGATGGAGCTTGGCGCGACCGTCTGCAGCCCAACAGGTCCCGATTGCGGTCGGTGCCCGCTGAAGGTCGTCTGCCTGGCCGGTATCCGCGGCAACGCCACGGCCTACCCCGTCCCATCAAAGCGCCCCGCTGTTACGGCCGTCGCCCATGCCTGCGCGCTGGTGCGGGGTGATGATGCCGTGCTGCTGGTGCGGCAGACGGAGGCCGGCCTCTGGCAGGGCATGCTGGAGATGCCGCGGGCGGAGGTTCAAGCCGCCGAGGCGCCGCAGGATGCCGCCGTCCGGGCGCTACTGGCTGTCACGGGCCTGCGGGGCGACCTCATCAGGGCCTGGCCGACCGTGCGGCACTCCGTCACGCGGTACCGGGTGACGTTGCACCCCTTTGAGTTCTCTCTGCCGGACCGGTGGCGCGCGTCCGATGCTCTTGAGGCGCAGTGGGTGCGCGTCTCCTCGCTGGCGTCGGCGCCGCTACCGGCTGCGCAGCGTCGCGCATTGGTATCAGCCTTTGGATCGGCAGCGAGGGGCGCCAATGCCGGCTAACCGGCCCGCCCAGGGGCATATCACGCCACGTTCTCTCATGGAGGTCCGTACGCCGCTGACGCCTCGGATCAGCCCCGACGGAACGCGGGTCATCTTCGTGGTGCTCGAGGCCGACTTCCAGGACAGCCGATGGGTTCCCCACCTCTGGATCGCCGACCTTCCGGATGGCGCGCCCCGCCAGGTCACCTACGGCTACGACGGGGAGCACACGCCGGCGTGGTCGCGCGACGGGAAGCAGATCGCCTTCCTATCGGCGCGCCCCGACCCCTCCGACGGCGAGGGCGACGGTCCCGACGACGGTGAACCGCTGCCGGCCGAGCAGATCTGGGTGCTTCCCGCGCACGGCGGCGAGGCCCGTCGCATCACCCGAACCAGGGACGGCATCCTTCGCTACCAGTGGAAGCGCCGGTCGGACGAGCTCATCTACCTTGCCCTTGAGCCGCGCCAACCCGCCCTCAGGGCGCCGCTTGAGGACCGCCGACGACGCCGGAACGACCCGATCCTGGAGCATGAGGAGCTTCCCCGACGCCAGCTCTGGCGCGTGGGACTGACCGACACAACGCCAACGCTGATCTGCCCAGGCGACCCGGGCATCATGGAGTTCGACCTCTCGCCCGACGACCGACGCCTGGTCTATTCAGGCAACCGAACCGGCGAACCGAACGACTTCCACCTCTTCGACCTCTTCATACTGGAGCTGCAGGGCAATACACCGCCCCACCCGCTGGTGCGCACACCGGGCGCCAAGTACCATCCTCGCTGGTCGCCCGACGGCAAGACGCTCGCCTATCTCGGGCCGATCAATCCCCACGTATCGTTCTCGCAGGAGTGCGTCTGGACCGTTGCGCGCGGGCAATCGCGGCCCTCGAACCGTCTGACCGGATCGCGCTACGAGGCCCACGAGATCGAGTGGGGCCGCAGCGGCGGAGGTCTCCATGCCATCGTGGCCGACGGGACGCGCGCGCCGGTAGTACGGATCGCGAAGGGCGATGCGGCGCCGCTGGACGGCATGACGCCGGACTCCGAGTGCCTCGACTTCGACGTCCACTCCGCGGACCTGGCGGTGGCGGTCATTGAGCACAGTGATAGGCCTGCCGAGCTCTACCTGCTGAAGCCGGGCGCCGAGCCCAAGCCGCTCACCGCCCTGAACGACGACTGGGTCGCGAGGCACCGGATGCCCGTCACACGGGTCACTTCGTGGCAGTGTGATGGACATACCATCGAGGCGCTGCTCGTCCGGCCCGACGGCGAACCCGTGGGCCCGTTGCCCATGGTCGTGGATGTCCACGGCGGCCCCAACGGCCGGTGCGCGGCGGCGATCCGCAGCTACGTGGAGCCCGCCCTGTGGGCTTCGCAGGGCTACCTTGTGCTGCGCCCAAACTACCGGGGCAGTGAGGGTTACGGCGCGGCCTTCGCCGTCGCGAGCCGGCATGATCTGGGCGGCGGAGACTACCGCGACATCATGGCCGGTATCGACAAGATGGTGACGGACGGCCTGGCGGACCCCAAGCGCATCGGCATCATCGGTGGCTCCTATGGTGGCTTCATGGTGAACTGGGCCGTTACCCAGACGGACCGTTTCGCAGCGGCCGTCTCCATGTTCGGTATCTTTGATCTGCGGTCCGACTACGGCAACTCCGAGATGCCGCGTTGGGAGGCCGAGTACCTCGGCGGCCCGTACTGGTCGGCTCCAGAGGCATACAATAGGATGTCGCCGGCGACCTACGCGGACCGCATCAAGACGCCCATGCTCATCATTCACGGCGACTCGGATATGAACACGTTCGTCTCCAACTCGCAGGAGCTCTATACCGCCCTCAAGCACAGGGGTGTCGAGGCGCAGTATGTCAGGTATCCTCGGGAGGGGCACGGCATCCAGGAGCCCAATCACCGCATAGACGAGTTGCAGCGGTGCCTCGATTGGTTCGGGCGGCATCTGTGTGACGGTCTGGAGGCCGGGGTTCGGCGTAGCCAGGAGCCGGTACGGGCCCGGGGGTTCAAGGTGCAGCTCCTGCGCTGCGAGGACTTCGAGCCCGACAGCGCGGGGCCCGGCGGCGCCCGGCTGGTGGAGGTTCAGTTCGCCGCCACTAGCATGGCTTCCATGAAGGAGCCTTGGCGGTTTCGTGCCTCGGCCGGTCTGTTGCGGTTCGACAACGGCCAGGAGCGTGAGCCGGTTGCTGTCATCATCGACTGCCAGTCGGGCCGGTATCTGCTCAAGGGCGCCGACCTCGTGATCGAGGCGCGCCCGGACCGCGACACCGGGGTCTGCGGCGCGGTGGTGAGCCTGCTGTACGAGGCGCCGGAGCATGGCGGACCATTCGCCTGGCGTCTGCTTGACCTTCCGGCCCTGGCCGGATGCCTGGCGTCGCACCCGGCGCCCCCTCGGGGCGCCTGACCGGGTCCAAGAACCCTGGCTACGGAAGGGGATCGTAAGTGAAAGAACTCGCACAACTGGCGCTGGACACGGCCATGGCTCGCGGCGCCACCTACGCGGACGTCCGCTTCGTTCGCCAACTTCGGCAGGAGATTTCGGCCGAAGACGACAGGCTCCGCTCCTTCAGCGACCTCGAAGACGCCGGCATCGGCGTCCGCGTAATCGCAGACGGGGCCTGGGGCTTTGCCGGTACCAGCGACCTGACCCGCGAGGGCGCCATGAAGGCGGCGGCTACAGCCGTTGCCATCGCGCGGGCAGGCGCTACCGCCAACGCGGCCCCGGTGCGGTTGGCCCCCGAGCCGCCTGCGCGGAGCTCATTCAGGACCGCCGTTGCGGTCGATCCCTTCGCGGTGCCCGTGCAGGAGAAGGTGGCGCTGCTGCAGACCGTGAACGAGCGGCTCCGGAAGCACAACGGCATCACCAAGGCCGAGGGCTTCATGTCCCTGCGCAAGGACGAACGCCTCTTCCTTAGCAGCGAGGGATCGGAACTGGACAGCGCGGTTGTAACTACGGCGGCAGGCTACCAGGCCACAGCCGTAGGAGGCGGCGACGCAAAGTCGCGCACCTACTTCCCTCCCCCGCGCACCAGCGGATATGAGAACGTCCGTGCCGACGACCTTCTGGCCAACACCGACCGCGTCGCGGAGCAGGCTCTGGAGCACCTCTCGGCCGAGGAGGGCCCTGACGGCATGCTGGACCTGATCCTCGACCCGCAGAACCTGTCGCTGACCATCCACGAGTCCGTCGGGCATGCCACCGAGCTGGACCGCGCGCTCGGCTACGAGGAGTCGCTGGCCGGGCGGTCGTTCGCCACGCCCGAGAAGCTGCGGAACCTGAAGTACGGGTCGGACCTGATCAACTTCGTCGCCGACAACACCTTGACCGGCGGTCTGGCGACCCATGGCTTCGACGACGACGGCGTGGTCGGGCAGCGGTGGCACATCGTAGAAGATGGCCTCTTCGTCGGATACAGCACCGGCCGCGAAGTGGCCCCGGTCATCGGCTGGGAGCGCAGCGTCGGCGGCTGCCGAGCAGACAGCTGGGCCAGCATACCCATCGTCCGCATCCCGAACCTCTCTCTCATGCCCGGCCGCGAACCCCTCTCCCTTGAGGAGCTGATCGCCGATACCAAGGACGGCATCTACATCGAGGGGCGCGGCAGCTTCTCGATCGACCAGATGCGCTGCAACTTCCAGTTCGGCGGCGACGCCTTCTGGCGCATCCGCGACGGCAAGCTGGCCGGCATGCTGCGCAATGTCACCTACCAGAGCATCACGCCGCAGTTTTGGAACAGCTGCGACGCCATCTGCGACTCGCGGTACTGGGTCCCCGATGGCGTACTGAACTGCGGCAAGGGCGACCCCATGCAGATTTCGCAGATGACCCACGGAGCGGCCCCGGCACGGTTCCGCACCGTCCGCGTGGGTGCGGCGCGCTAGCCCCGCTCCCGTCCCGACAGCCCGAGGTAGGAGAAGAGCGCAACGGCCGAGCCGGCGGCGAAAAGGTACTTCCAAGCCGCCGGCATAGCCGAGTGCGATATGAAGGCCTCGACGAAGCCGGCGAAGATGAGCAGCGTGATGGTTCCCAGCACCAGCACGGCCGAGTCGCGCGCGGCGCACACCACGGCGTCGCGGCGGCGGTGGCCCCCAGGCGCCAGTACGGCCCATCCCAAACCCAATCCAGCCCCTCCGGCGATGAAGATAGCGGTCAGCTCCGTGATGCCGTGCGGCAGGATGCCCGGCCAGAAGGTGGCGTGGCCATGGACGTGGTTCATCATGCCGGAGAAGGCTCCCAGGATCAGGCCGTTCTGGAACAGGACGATCACAGTGGGCGCCCCGAGCAGCACCCCTGACGCGAAAGCCAGGAACGAGACGCGGATATTGTTCGTCATCAACGTGCCCGCAAAGAGGCCCGAGAGGGCGTGTGGCGTAGGCTTGCTCACCTGGCCGGCCATCCACTGGTCCAGCGACGCACGCATGGGGCTGCCTGGAGGCACGAACAGATCAATGTTGCCCCTCGCGGAGCTAACGAGCGCGTAGGCCGCCAGGGCGCCGGCCGCAGTTGCCGCGAAGGCCGCCAGGATGAAGCCCACCCGCCGGCGCACGGTGGCCGGGAAGTCGCGCAGCACCAGCGTCCCGACCCCTCCCCACTCGCGCGTGGCAGGGGCGTACAACAACGCGAACGCCCGCGATACCAGCAGGTTGAGGTGCGCGATCAGGCTGGTGTTGGCGTCCTGGGCACGGGCGTAGGCCAGGTCGGCGGCGGCGCGGCGATAGAGCGGCCCAATCTCGCGGACAGAGCCTCGCGGCAGCCCTCGAAGAGATCGACCGGCGCGCTCCGCCTCCGTGAGCAGTTGCTGTAGCCGCTCCCATGTGGCTCTGCGGTTCTCGACGAATGCGCGCTCATCCATGGCGTGGGGTAACCTGAGCAGCATACCAAGCCGAGAAGGAACCCATGAGCAGGACCATCAGGCTGACAACCCCCGAAGGCGTGGAAGTGGACTATGAGCTTGCGGGACTCGGGTCCCGCTCGGCGGCAGCGGCGCTGGACCACCTGATCCAGTTGGGCCTGCTTGTTGTACCCTCCATCGGGGTCCTTGCCATAGCCGGCGCGTTGAATGGGCTCGCGGCCGGCCGTCTCTCCGACGCACCGATCTGGGCTTCCGCGGTGGTTGTCGTCTGGTCGTTCCTCGTCTTCTTTGGATACCATGCGTTCTACGAAGTGGCCTGGGCGGGCCAGTCACCGGGCAAGCGACGGTTGGGGTTGCGTGTGATCCGCATGGGCGGGCGCCCGCCCGATGTCTTGACGGCCACGATCCGCAACCTCGTTCGCATGGTCGACCTTATGCCGCCGTTGTACGGCATCGGGGCGCTCTCCCTGCTCTGGACCAAGCGCTACCAACGGCTGGGCGATCTGGCGGCAGGCACCCTCGTGATCAAGGAGCGTGGCCTCGGCGATGCACTGGGCGGTCGACTGCAGCCCGCGGGCCCGGCAGTGGCCGTGTACATGGAGGCGCTGCCGGAGCCGCTGGACCTCCGGCATGATGAGTTCCTGGGCCTTCTCCGGTTCACCGAGAGGCGATCTGAACTTGCCATTGTAGTTCAGGCGCATGTGGCTATGCGCCTGTGCCTGCCCGTACTGCAACGGTTGGAGCTGGACCTCCCGGTCAACGTACAATGGGACTACGCCGACATCGCGGAGGCCATGGCGCGTAGCCATGTGAAGCAGAAGGGCATGATCTAGCCGATCGCCAGGAGGCAGGCCGCCGTGGCGTCGTCGGCGGTCTCCGACGTCGCGACGAGTTCGCGCCACAGCGCTCCGGCTACCTCGTCGGCGAAGTTCCGCTCGGCGAATCCATCGGGGTTCACCAGCACCACCCGCGTCCCTGCCTTTGCCGCAGCCAGGGCGATGCGCAGGTTCGCCACGTTGCCGTGCCCGATTGCAACATCGGTGACGATCAGCGCGTCGGCCTTGAGTGCGAGCAACCTGCCCGCCGCCTCGGCGTCGGGGCCAATGGCAGAGAAGGGCTGCTCGGTGACATGCTCGATGCCCAGCGCCGCGGCGGTCGCCTGGTCGCCGTCCAGCAGGTTGAGGACGCCCGCCGTCACCTCCGCGCCCTGCCGCCACAACGCCGACAATGTGGCCGCGCCGCTACCGCCGCCGCAGATGACGTGGACCCGCCTGCTCCGGTCGCTCTGCCCGCGCGAACGAGACTGCGCCGATACGAGCGGCGTGCCGTAGAAGGGGCTTCGAGCGACGAGCATGGAGGCCCCATAGGCGGTCCCAAGCGTCTCGGGCGTCAGGACCTGCTCCGGCGGCCCGTCGGCTGCCAGTGCGCCCCGGACCATCAGCAGCAACCGGCTGCAGGCGGCGGCGGCGCTGTTGAGGTCGTGCATGGCCGCGATGACGAGGGCGTTGGCCGACCGCGACACCCCGCTCAGGGTCTCCAGCACCTCGCGCTCATGGCTGATGTCGAGGTTGGCCGTCGGCTCGTCCAGCATCAGGATGGGCGCCTCCTGAGCCAGCGCCCGCGCGATGAGCACGCGCCGATGCTCACCACCGGAAAGGGCGTTGGCCCGCCGATCCGCCAGGTGCAGGATATCCATCGCGGCCAGGGCGCGCCGGACGGCCCGGGCATCACCGTTCGCATCGGAGCGCTTCAGGCTGCGCAGCGCGTGCCGTCCCATCCAGACAACCTCCTCGACCGTGAAGTCGAAGAGCGCTGGTTCGGACTGGGGCACGAACGCAAGTAGCGTGGCAAGCTGGAGAGACGAGTAGGAGCGCAGCGGCTTGCCCGCCAGCGTCACGGAGCCGGACCGAAGCGGCAGCGCCCGCGTGAGGGCGCGCAGCAGCGTGGACTTGCCGGCGCCGTTGGGGCCGATGAGGCCCACAACCTCGCCGGCGGATGCTGCAAAGGTGACCCCGGCGACTACGGGATGTGGCCCATAGCCCGCTGACAGGTCTTCAACGTCGATGAGCCGTCCGTCTGTCGGTGCGTTCACTGCGTGTTCCGCCTGTGGCGAGGCGGCTATCCGCCATCGACCTTGACGAACCGGCGGCTGCCCACTCGGACCACGGCTCCGAGCAGGTCGGCCACCGCGATCTCCTCGGCTGCGTCGGTCACCTTGCGGTCTTCAATCTGCACGCCGCCCTGCTGCACCAGCCGCCTGGCCTCGCCCGTGCCCGAGGCCACGCCCAGCGCGACAAGCAGGCGGCAGACCCAGATGGCGCCCTGCTCCAGGGCCTCGGCGGGGAGCGGCTTGGTGGGGATTTCCTGCGGCCTCTGCTTCTCCGAGTAGACGCGCCGGAACTCCTCGTCGGCGGCCTCGGCGGCCATGGCATCGTGGTAGATCGTCACGATCTCGCGGGCCAGGCGCCGCTTCACGTCGCGCGGGTTCGCGGTTCCCTGCTCGGCGCCGGTCACCAGCGCCTCGACCTCGGAATCGGGCACGTCGGTCGTCAGGATGAAGTAGTCTCGCAGCAGGCGGTCAGGGATCGACATGACCTTGCCGAACATGGTGTTGGCCGGCTCGGTGATGCCGATGTAGTTCCCCAAGGACTTGGACATTTTCTGGACGCCGTCGAGGCCCACCAGCAGCGGCATGAAGAGGCCGATCTGCGTGTCCTGGCCGTACTGCCCTTGCAGCGCGCGGCCGGTCATGATGTTGAACATCTGGTCGCTGCCGCCCATCTCCACGTCGCTCTCGAGCACCACGGAGTCGTAGGCCTGGCAGAGCGGATACATGAGCTCGTGGAGGCCGATGGTCTGGTTCTCCCGGAACCGCCGGGCGAAGTCGTCCCGCTCCATGATCTGCGCCACGGTGGTGCGGCCGGCGAGCATGATCACCTCGTGGAAGTTGAGGGAGCCGAGCCACTCGCTGTTGAACCGCACCGACGTCCTGGAGGCGTCGAGGATTCGGCAGTACTGGTCGGCGTAGGTGCGGGCGTTGGCATCGACATCTGCCCGGCTCAGCTGCTTGCGCGTCTCGCTCCGGCCTGAGGGGTCGCCGATCATGGCCGTGAAATCGCCGATCACCACGGTGACCTCATGGCCCAGGTCCTGAAACTGGCGCAGCTTGCGCAACACGACGGCGCTGCCGAGGTGGATGTCCGGCGCCGTGGGATCGAGGCCCAGCTTGATGCGCAGGGGCTTACCGGTCTTCTCCGCCTTTTTCAGCTTTTCGAGCAGGCCGTCCTCGGGCTTGATGTCGGTGGCGCCACGCTTGAGGAGCGCGAGTTGCTGGGCGATGTCCATGTGCCGGCAGGACCTCCTGTGGTGCCCGGACATGCCCGCGAGAGGGGCTCCGCCGGGGAGGCAGAGTATAGCAGAGGGGCCAATCAGCGGTCAAACGCGGCCCAGCCCGGGCATGAGCCGGGCCGCGTCCGAACTCCTAGTCGCTCAAGCGCAGCCGGATCGTTACAATCTGGAATGGCTTGATATCGAACTGAATGTCGCCGTCCTCCACCGTGAGCTCGGCGCCCTCGCGCTCCAGCAGGTCCACGAGATGGGCCTGCGCCACCGGAAGCGTCGTCGATATGGTCACCGGGCCGCGGGTATTGTAGGCCTCGTAGAGCCGCACCAGGATCGCGTCCTCGTCCTCAGCCTTCTTGATGGCTTCAATGATGACGCCCTCTCGGCTGACCGCGAAGAACGTCTGCTCCGCAGGCAAGGGGCCCTGGCTTACGGGAGCCAGGCACGCCCGCGGCGGGCTGTTGAGCCGGTAGGCTTCCTCGACCACGCCGCCGCGGCGGAAGTCGCTGTAGTGCGGTACGAGGGCGTACGTGAACGTGTGGCGGCCCATGTCGGCTTCAGGATCCGGCGCCTTGGGCGAGCGGAGCAGTGTCAGGCGTAGCGTGTTGCCGCTGACGTCGTGGCCGTACTTGCTGTCGTTCACCAGCGCCACGCCGTAGTCGCCTTCGCTCAGGTCCACCCACTTCTGGGCGGCGACCTCGAACCGCGCGGTATCCCAGCTCGTGTTGGCGTGCGTCGGACGCTCCACGTGGCCGTACTGGACCTCGAAGGTGGCCCGATGGCTATTGACCGCAACCGGGAACGCGGCCTTGAGGAGCTTGTGGCTCTCGTGCCAGTCGACCTCGGTGACAAACTCGATGCGGTTTCGGTCGCGGGCCAAGCGCACGGTCTGCGTGATGACCGACTGCCCGAAGCTCCGCCTGAACCGCAATGCACCGCGCACCGGGCCGGCCTCGACCACCTCCACGCTGTCAAGCTCCGTGATGACGCGCCCCTTCTCCTGGTAGAACGGGTCGATGTCCCAAGCGTCCCAGAAGAGCGGGCGATCATCGAAGAGTTGGAGCTGGTTGCCCGTTGCGCCCGGCTCCATTACCTCGCGGTCTTGCAGGCGGTCGTAGATGCGGGTGATCAGCCCGTCTGCGCCGAACTCCACGCGGATGAAGCCGTTGTCCAAGGTCTCCGGCGTGGCCGTGATGGTGTTGACCTCATCATACGCATCGGCGCGCAGATGGTAGACGGTGTAGCCCTGACCCTCCTCGGCCGAATGGTCGGAGAAGAGGGCCACGGGTGCGCCGTCCTCGACGCTCTGCTGCACGGGGCCGACGCAGACGTCGCCGCGCCAGGCCGTGGCGGCATTCCATTCCCCCGGCACGGGCACGGTGACGACCTCGCCCATTGCGCGGTGTCCGTAGTTGCGCACCACGAGCGCCGGCGCGCCTTCGCCGGTAGTGTCGACCGATGCGGCCAGCGACTGAAGCGCGGCATCCGCAATGGGCGCCACCGTGTCATGCACGGCTTGGTAATCGCGGTCCGAGTCCTCGTAGACTTCTCGAACCGAGGAGCCGGGGATAATGTCGTGGAACTGGTTGGTCAGCACGGTCTTCCAGGCGCGCTCCAGGGCGTGCGCCGGGTAGGCCGACAGCCCGCGCGGGTCCACCGCCGCCAGGAACTCCGCGTCGCGGAGCAGGAACTCGCACTTGCGGTTCCACCACTTGTTGCGCGCCTGGGTGGTGTAGGTGCCGCGGTGCAGTTCGAGGTAGAGCTCCCCTACCCAGACCGGCACGTCCTTGGCCTCGGCCATGGCCTTCTCGAAGAAGTCGCAGGCCCTCTCCAACTGGACCCGCGGCAGCCCCTCGGTGTTGCCCAGCCGGGCGGCGTTCTCCAGCATCTCGACCGTTGGGCCGCCGCCGCCGTCGCCGTACCCGAACACGTAGAGCGAGCGAGACGAGCGGTCGTGGTCGCGGAAGTTGCGCACGTTGAACGCGAGTTCCCTCGGGCTCATGTCGCCGTTGTAGGTGTCGGCCGGCGGGAAGTGCGTGAAGATGCGCGTGCCGTCGATTCCCTGCCAGTAGAAGGTGTGGTGCGGGAACTTGTTGGTCTGGTTCCAGCTGATCTTCTGGGTCAGGAAGCGGTCGACACCGGCAGTCTGCAGGATCTGCGGCAGGCTGGCGGCATACCCGAAGACATCGGGCAGCCAGAGGTCGCGGGTCTCGACACCGAGCTCCTGCATGAAGAAGCGCTTGCCGTAGAGCACCTGGCGTACCAGCGACTCGCCGCCGGTGATGTTGCAGTCGGCCTCGACCCACATGGATCCGGCCACTTCCCACTGGCCCGTGGCGATCTTGGCCTTGATGCGCTCGAAGAGCTTCGGCGCCATCTCCTGGATCCACTCATACTGCTGGGCCTGCGAGCAGACAAACTTGTAGTCCGGATAGGCGTCCATCAGGCGCGTGGCGGTGGCGAAAGTGTGGATGCACTTCTGCCTCGTGCGCTCCAGCGGCCAGAGCCAGGCGGTGTCGATGTGGGCATGTCCGATGGCGCTGATATCGTGCGCCGTGGCGGTCGCGGGAGCCGCCAGCAGGGCCGCAAGGCCTGCGCGGCATCGGGACACCGACTCGGCGTCGCCCGTCACAAACTGGTTCACGACCTCGTTGAGGCCGTAGAGCAGGGCGCCCCGGCGCGGGCTGGTCTCAGGCGTCTCGTGCAGCAGGCCCAGGCAGACCTTCACGTCGCGGTGGAGGCCCCAGACTTCGGGGTCGATTCGCGCGAGCTCGGCGCACCGGAACGTGAACGGCGTTGTTGAAGGCTCCACAGGGGCGCTGTCGCAGCTCACGTTGGGGTTCATGCCCGTGGCCTGGATGGTCAGCGATACCTCGGCGCCGGCGTCCGCCGCGGCTGAGATCATGAAGTCGGCGTGGTTGCCGTCGATGCCCTGCAGGGGATCATCGCCGTCCCATAGGATCGACTCGGCTCCGCAGTCGATGCGTGCGAGCACCGTGCCGCCGGCCCACGCGGCGGGAACGGAGCCGCTGAGGCGGAACCATGCGTCCGACCAGATGGGGCCCCAGGCGAATCCGGGGCTCACCGGGGCGTACTCGAGCCCGGCGGCATCAGCAGGCGGGATTCCCTTGGGTGGGCGGGCCACTTCGGCGCGGAGGGGCACGGGATTCTGCCAGAGCAGGGGCGTCAGCTCGTTGCGGAGGAAACGGTCGATCCGTGCGATGGTCAGGCCGGGGTGTTTCTGCATTGCGGTGCCTTTCGAGTGGTCTGTGGTCAGCCGAGCGGCGCCGCAGGGGCGCCCGCCCTTACGTGTCGATGCGAACGCCGCTGTCGACCGAAACGGTGAATGGAATTCCGCCCTGCCGACGAATGGCCTCGGCCACCTCGTCCTGGCAACCCGGCGCATAAGCGAACATGCATCCGCCGCCGCCCGATCCGTTCACCTTGCCGCCGAGAGCTCCGGCCTCCATGGAGGCGTCGAGCATCCGCTCCAGCTTGTCGGTCGAGAGATTGAGACCATCGCGGAGTTGCTCGTGGTGGGCATAGAGGAGCGGACCCAGCTCGGTCAGGTCGCCGGCTTCCATGGAAGCCTCGGCTGTGCGAGTCAGTTCGCGGTTCACCAGGTTGGCCCGAACCCGCCGGGCCAGGAGCGGTTCCAAGGCTGCAAGATGCGGCTCTGCTTCCGCCAGGGGCGTTTCGCGCAAGCTGAAGCTGGGCATATCCCGCTGGATGCGCCGGACGCCCTCGGCAACGTCAGCCCGCCGTGAGCGGAGCATCTCAACGGTGGCCTTGGGCTGCTGCGAATGGCCAAGCACGAGGCCGTCCAGAGGCACGTCCCACTGCTTGGCCCCGTAGGGCGCCACCGTGTCGATGCTCAGGATGCCGCCCATGCCCGCGCAATAGTGGTCCATCATGCCGCCGGGCTCGCCAAACTCGGTCACCTCGGCTTGATGGCCCAGTCGCGCCAAGTCCTCGCCGTTGTACTCGCCGAAGCGGCCTGCCATGCCCAGAAGGAAGCCGAGCCACATCACGACCATGGCCGATGAGCTGCTGACCCCCGCATTGATGGGGATCGTGCTGCGCATCTCGAGGTCGCCGCCTAGTTCCCAGCGGAGGCCCATGCGGCGCAGAACGTTGACGGATGATCGGAGATAGTCCCGGCCCACCACGTAGCTCTGATCGCCGCCGAGGTCGAGTTCCAAGCTCTGGTCGATGTCCGGCATCCTGAGCCGCAGCGTGGAGCCGGCCGTCAACTCGCCCTTGATACCGATTCGGAGGTTCACCGCAGCCGCCATGACAGGGAGGCCGAGATAGTCCTGATGCTCGCCGAAGAGGCAAATACGGCCGGGCGCACTCACACCTAGTGCTTTCATGCGCCCATTATGGCATAGGGTAACCGCCGGACCCACCAGGGAAATCGCCTCTTGCGGTCCGGCCCCGCCCGTGCTATGATTGACTAGGCGTGGAGCGGCGCGCGCCGGTCGGCGGTTGCGTGCCCGAGCCACGAGTGGCTGGGCCAACGCACCACGCTAAGGAGAATCGGCGGCATGCCAGACCCGAACCCGCACTTGCTTCGCGCCATACAGCTCAAGCAAGATGGGCAGTACGAGCCTGCCATGGACGAGATCAGGCTTGCTCTGCAGGATTCGCCCGACTGCCCGGAGGCCCTCCACCAGATGGGCCTCATCCAGGGCTTCACCGGCGAGTTCGATGAGTCAATCGCAACGCTGGCCCAGGCCGTCCAGGCCGATCCCCGAAGCGTAAAGTACCGGCTCGACCTCGCGCTGTCGTACAGCATGCTCGGCATGGTGGATGAGGCCAAGCAGGAGTTCAACGGCGTGTTGCTGCTCGACCCGGGCAATGACACGGCCACCAAGAACCTCGCCTTCTTTGATTGACACGCCACCCCATCGACGACTGAGCCGGGCTCTTCTGGCTGCGGGCGCCCTATATGCGGCGCTGGCCTTCCTCTACCTGGCGCCTGCCGTGGCGGGCGGGCGCGTCCTGTTGCCGTGGGGCCTTGCCGCCCGCTTTGAGCCCTGGGCGTCGGAGCGCCCCGACGTGAAGCCGGAGCCCTGGGACCCGCTGGTCTATGACGGCATCGGCCAGTTCTACCCGTGGCGCGCCTATGGTTTCGGGCAGATGCGGCAGGGCCGGATCGCGCTCTGGAACCCCTACCAGATGTGTGGGCAGCCGTTTCTTGCCAACGGGCAGTCGGCGCTTCTTTATCCCGGCAACGCCGCCTTCTGGTTCATGCCGACGGGAAAGGCCTTCGCCGCGACGGCTTGGCTCCATCTGGCTCTGGCGGGCCTGTTCGCCTTTGGGTTACTCCGCAGGCTGGGTGCGTCTGTCGGAGCATCGGTGGCCGCCGGGATCGTCTTCGCCTTCTCGAACTGGCAGGCGGCTTGGCTGCACCTGCCCACGTTCCTCTGCACTTCGGCGTGGATGCCCGCGGCGATGTGGGCATCGGTCAGCCTGGTTCGCGACCGCTCGCGCGCCGCGTGGCTCGGACTGACCTTGGCGATGGCCATGGCGATGTTGGCCGGCCATCTGCAGGTAGCTGTGTACGTGGCGATGGCCGCCGCAGCCGCGGCGCTCTATGCTGCCCGAGGGATGGTCCCGCGGCGGGCCCTGGGTGGATGTGTGCTCGCCGTCACGGCCATGTTGCCGGCCGCGCTGGTCGCGTCGCCGCAGATCTCGGCCACGCTGGACCTGGCGCGCCGCTCCCACCGGTCAGGCGGCGCGACCGCGGCCGGCTACGCCTCCTATACCGCCTACGCCGTGGCGCCGGCCGGGTTGATGGGCCTCGTCTCACCGGGCCATGCGGGAGTGCCCACCGACCCGCAGAGCCCCTACTCAGGCGTCACGCGGGGCGGGATGCTCTTCAACTACGCCGAGGGCGCATGCTATGTCGGCCTGTTGGCGTTTCTGCTGGGCGGCGTCGGGATCGCGGCCGGACGCGGCAGGTTCCTGGGGCTGCTGGGCGGGCTGGCGTGGGCTGTGGCGCTCGGCACGCCTGTGGCCGCCGCGCTCTACTTTGGCGTGCCGGGCTTCTCCGGATCCGGCTCGCCGGGGCGCATCCTCGTCATCTGGTCGCTGGCCGCGGCCGGCCTCGTCGCCGCCGGCATCGACGCCGCTGTTCGCGGTATCTCACCCAAACGGCTGGCCGCGGGACTGGCTGGATCGTTGGTGGTGGCCGTTCTTGCGTACGCCTCGGCGTGGCGCCTGGCCGGCGAGCTGCAGACATCCGTCAACTGGGGGCAGGCGCCTGCCATGGCCGCGCTTGCGGCAGTCGGGCTCGGCGCACTACTCGCCGGCGAACGCCTATCCTTGGGGCTACGCCACGGAGTCGTGTGTGCCGTACTGGCAGCCGACCTGTTCGTCGCCGGTGTGCCGCTCTACCACACGGCTCGCGAGGAGGCGGTCTATCCGGCCTCCCATACGGTCGAGGCCGTCAAGGCGGGGGCGGGGCACGACAGGGCGGCCGCCCTCAACGCCTCATGGTCCTTTGCCGGCCCCAGAGCCGCCTTGCCGCCCAACGCAGCCATGGTCTACGGATACCGCGACGTTCAGGGCTACGACTCGCTGATGCCTGCCGCTGTGAAGCGCACGCTGACCGAGGCGACAGGCGCCGATCCAAGCCCGCCCGAGGTCGGCAACATGGTCTTCCTGCGGCCCGAGGCGGCCTCGCGCGCCGCGAACCTGGGAGTCGGCTTGCTGTTGACCCGCACCGACGCCCCCTCGCCGGCCGCGCCGGAGGCACCGACCGCTGCCCTTGGCGCGCTGATCGGAGCCTCTGTGGCTGGGGGACGTCGGTGCGTGGTGACGGGTGCCTCCGGCGCCGTCACGTGGCTGGCGGACACACCCTCCGTTGTGACCCTCGGTGTACGGCCCGCGGGCCCCGCGACGCTCACCCTCCGCGATACGCCCTACCCCGGATGGCAATGCACGGTTGACGGGGCGCCGGCGGCCTGGAAGCCGGCCGGCCTCTCCCGCACCGTGGCGCTCCCCGCCGGATCACATCGCGTGACCTTCCGGTTCGCACCGGAGCTCTTCCAAGTGACGCTCTATCTGGGGCTGCTGGGCATCGGCCTGCTCTGCGGCGTGGCGGCGGTCGGCGCTATCGGAGGCGGATCACGCGCTCCTCGGTCCGGAGCTGCCGGTCCTTGAGCAGGTCGTGCACCGTAGCACACAGCCACCGTTCCTTGTCCACCGTGAAATCGACGCGCAGGCGCGCCTGCGGGCCCTGTCCCGGCGGAGCCAGACGCAGCGCATCGCCCTCGTTCAGGGTGTAGACGCACTCGGCCTCTTCATCGGCCGTGGGCAGCCAGTAGTCGGCGCCGTTGGTCCTGCGCCGCCATGCGATGCCCAGCCGCCCGGCGTACCCTACCTCGCAGACGGGAAGGCTGAACAGCTGCTGCCGCGGCGCCACCGAGTAGTATCGCGTCTGGTATCCGACGGGCGTTGGATACGGTGTGCCGCGCCGAATGAGGAGCTCGTACTCCGCCTTCTGCTCGGTGTCCGAGAAGACGCGGATGGCGTAGTCGTGGTGGATGATCTGGTCGACGTAGAAGCCGGCGCCGTAGATGGCCGCGCCCTTGGCCACCGCCTCGAAGGGCTCCCAGTAGTGGACCCTCGAGGCGCCCATCAGCCGCTCCATCGTCTCGCGGACGCCGGGCAGGAGCGTGGAGCCGCCCACGAGCAGCACGGCCTCCAGATCGGCCACCGAGATGCGATGCCGTGCATCCTCCAGCGTGGCAGTCACAAGCTGCTCGATGGAGCGGTAGAGCCCCCGCTCCTCCAGCACCGCGAGGAAGTCGCGCCGGGAGATGGAGATGGGATCGATGCCGGGAAGGCGGGCCACCGTCTCATCCGTAGTGAGCACCTTGCCCGAAAGCTCCTTCTTCATCAGCTCGGACATGGTCATAACGGTGGGGCGCAGGCGCTCCGCGGCCGATCCCAGACGCGCGGTCACCATCTCGGTGACCCAGCCGTCCACCGTCTCGCCGCCCAGGTCCATACCCCGGGCCGCCACGACCTCGGCCTTGCGGTGCCCGGCGGACTGCGCCAGGGCGGTCCGAACGATGGCGATGTCCAGTGTTCCGCCGCCGAAGTCGACGACCATTAGGAACCGCTCTTCGCTGAGGTCGACGCCATAGCCCAGCGCGGCGGCCACCGGTTCGTCGAGCGTTCGGAAGCGCTGCACTCCCAGCTTCCGCGCTATGCTGCTCAGCTCCATGCGGTACGGCTCGAAGCTCTCGACGGGCACGGTAACCGTGAGGTCGTTCACAAGGCCTTCGCGCCGAATCCATGAGATCAGCCGTCGAGGCAGGTTCCATGCCGGGATGGAGTGCGCCGTCAGGGAGCGCTCCTGCTCTGAAGCCCTGGCGAGCAGCTCCCGCATGAAGACCTGAGCGCACTGTCGAGCCGTGATGGCTTCCCCGGATGCCTCGGCGACCTGGCGGCGGCTGTCTCGAGCGAGCACACGTTTGAAGGATCGCGCGAGCGGCGTGAACCGCCCGGAAAAGGCTGCCGCGAGAAGCTCCTGCGCAGCCCTTGCCTCCATGCCGATAAACCCGCGGTTGGCGTCCTCGAAGCAGACGACCGTGGGAATGAGGGGCGTGTGCCACGCGGGCTCGTACTCGCAGAGCGGTTCGATCGCGACGGTCTCGGCGTGCGTGCCCGCCCACCGCGCGACCAGCGTATTGGTTGTCCCAAGGTCTACGGCCCAGTGTGTTTGCATATCCCTCTTCCGGCGCCCCTATTTCGACCCGAACGGCCCAGATTCCTTGGTCTCGATGCGACGACGGGGCATTGCACCGATGGCGGACTGCCGCTCCGGCGCCCTGGGGAGGCGGTCTGAACACCTAATCGGTGCCATTCGCCGCCGAAAGGGCGTCCATCCACTTGCAGTCGGGCGGTCTTTCCTCTATAATGGGCACTGGCTTCTCCATTACCCATGCAAGGGGGTGTCTCACTGATGGTGGGTAGAAAGGACTGCACGATGCGCAGGCACGTACGAGCGCCGGGCATCCTGCTGTCCGGAGCTGTTCTCCTCGCGGCCTCATTGATCCCGACCACAGCGTTGGCGGGACAGGGCCGAAAGGGCGAGGTCGTTTCGCCCGGATCCAGGCCGTTCACCGACACCTGGGAGAGGATGATTCTCCGCGACAAGCAGATGGGGCGCGAGATTCAGGCGGGCAATATGTCCGCGCCAACGCCGGTTCAGCTCATGCCGTCTGGCCAAAGCGCCATGAGCCGGGCCGCGATCAGCGACAGCGCTGAGTACTACATCACGCCTTCGTATGCCGGCAAGGCAGGCAAGATCGCCGGCCCGCTGAGCCCGCAGGGCCTCGGCGCCAACTTCGCCGGCGTGAACCTGCAGAACCAGATCGACGCAGGTTGGCCGAACTATCCGCCGGACACCGCCGGCGCCATCGGCCCGGACCATTTCGTACAGGCGACCAACGGCTCCGCGGTGGTCTTCGACCGCGCCGGCACCCCGTTGGCGCACGTCAGCCTGGCCTCATTCTTCGCCACCGGGGCTTACCCTCGCGGCGGAGCCAAGCAGCCCAGGATCATCTATGATCGCCGCTCAGGCAAGTGGTTCGCCTCCGTCATCGAAGGCGTCGCCACGGAGAACCAGATCATTCTGGCCGTCTCCCGCACCACCAACCCGTTCGGCACGTGGGACAAGTATGTCCTGAACACCGCGACGGTCGGCGCCCGCACCGATGCCAACGCCCTCGGCGTTGACGACAACGGCGTCTACTTCGCGCACAACGTGGTCGGCGGTTCTACCACCGCCACGATCGCGGCCACCCGCAAGGCGACCCTCGTCGCGGCAACGCCGAGCCTGGGCCCCCTGTACCGGTGGTCGGGCATCACGGACATGTTCGCGCCGCAGCCGGTCTTCAACATGAGCGGCATCGGCGCCACCGTCCCGATCTACTTCTTTGCCACGCACCCGACGGCCCTTACCGGCCTCTACTATCGATACATGATCTGGCCGGACGCGCCCGCCATTCCGACGCTCCCGGTCACCGCCAACCTGGCCACCGCCGCCTACGCGACGCCGGTCTCGGCGCCCGCGTTGGGCAGCACGACCAACATCGATACCGGTGATGATCGCCTCTCCGCCGTGCACGCTCGCAGCAGCGTGGCGTGGATGGCGCACAACGTCGGCGTGAACGCGACGGGCGGCGCAACCGGCGCCGACCGAACCGGCATCGAGTGGATCGCCGTCGATATCAGCGGCATCGTTCCCGGCATCACCCAGCGCGGTCGCGTCTATGACAACGCCGCCCAGACCCCGCGCAGCTACTACTACCCCGGCATCAGCGTCAACGGTCAGCTCCATGTCGCCATGGGCTTCTCCGGCAGCAAGGCCGGCGAGTGGGTAGGCGCGTACACCTGCGGACGTTGGAGCAGCGATGCGGCCAACACCATGCAGGCGGTTACCCAGATCAAGGCCGGCGAGGCCGACTACAACCTCCTCGTCAGCGGCAAGAACCGCTGGGGCGGTTCCAGCGCCACCAGCCTTGACCCGAACGACAACATCACCCTCTGGACCGTCCAGGAGTATGCCGCGAAGTCGGCGGCCAACCCCGTCAACATCTGGGGCACCTGGATCGCCGCCCTTCTGGCTCCGGCTCCGACGATCAACAACCCGGCCGCAAGCGCGGTGCAGGGCGTGGTCGGCGTGACGTTCAACGTCACCGGCGCCAACTTCTACTATGGTGGCGCGGCATACCGCAACACCATCAACATCACCATCTCCGGCGACGGGATCAGCAACAAGACCGTCACCTACGTGAACACCACCACCGCCACCGTGAAGTTCGACCTCGCGACCACGGCCACCATCGGCCCGCGCGACGTCACCTTCACCGCCGTGGATGGTCAGACCGCAACCGCGGTGGGCGGCTTCACCGTCATCCGCGCCATCCCGACCCGCGTTGAGGTCGATAACAAGACCTCGCAGATCGGTGCTGTCGCGGCGCTTACCGCAAAGCTGGTCAACGAGGACACCTCGGCCGGCATCGCGGGGAAGACGCTCAGCTTCAAGGTCGGCGGCACTGCGGTCGGCTCCGGCGCCACCGACGCCTCCGGCATCGCCACGGTGAACTACACCGTGCCCGAGTTGACCGGCATCGGCGACCGGGTGATCGACGTTGCTTTCCTGTTCGACGGCACCAACGCCGCCAGCGCGGGTTCCGGCACGTTGACCGTTGTCCAGACACCGACCAAGCTCTACGCGCCGGATCGCACCGGCATCATCGGCGCCACCACGGCTCTGAAGGGCTACCTCTTCAGGACCACGGACAGCGGACCGATCACCGGCCGCACGATCACCTTCACGGTGGACGGTACCGCAGCCGGTTCTGGTACGACCATCGCAACCGGTGAGGCAACCGCCAACTACGCCGTGCCCGAGGGCGTCGGCGCCGGCGTTCGTCCCATCGGCGTCGCCTTCGCGGGTGACGCGAGCTACAACAGCAGCGCCGGCACGGCAAAGCTCACCGTCGGCAAGGCGAACACCACCCTGTTCGGCTTCGACCGCACGACGACCACCGGCGGCATCGCGGACCTGAAGGCCTTCCTCCGCCGCACCACCGACCTCGCCTACCTCGCCGGCCGGACCGTCAACTACAAGGTCGACGGCACCGCGGTGGGTTCGGCGGTCACCAACGGCGCCGGCCTGGCCTCCTATATCTACACCGTCACCCAGGGACCGGGCCAGTATGAGGCCAGGTACGACTTCGGCGGCGACGGCGCGTACAACGCCGGCACCGGCGCGAACACCCTGACTGTGACAGGTACGACCGCCCTGGTCGTGGCGAACGCCTCCGGCCAGATCGGTTCTACGGTTACCTTGGCAGCAACGCTGACCCGGAACTACGATTCGACCGTTCTGGCCGGCAAGACCGTCTCCTTCAAGGTTGACGGCGCCGCGGCTGGTACGGGCGTGACCGATGCCGCCGGCATCGCCACCGCGTCGTACGTCATTCCCGCCGGCTTCGTGGGCGACAAGCCCATCACCGGCGCCTTCGCCGGTGACGTGGTCTACGGCGCCTCCAACGGCGCAGGCGTCCTCACCAGCGAGAAGGCAGACGTAACGGTCACCGTGCCCGACGTTGCGGGCAAGATCGCCGAGACCGTGGCACTGACGGCCACGGTCAAGCGCAACAGCGACAGCGCCGCCCTCGCCGGTCTGAGCGTGGCGTTCGACCTTAACGGCACCGGAGTCGGCTCGGGCGCCACCAACGCATCCGGCGTTGCCGGCGTCGACTACGTCCTGCCTGAGCCCGCTGGCGCGGCGACCATCACGGCCGCTTTCGCCGGCGACGGCGAGAACAATGCCAAGTCCGGCACCGGTACCCTGACCATCAACAAGGCCCCGACCGCCCTCACGGTCAACAGCCCCGCCGGCGTGGCCGGCACGTCGGTGGACATCACCGGTAGCCTCACTCGGACGCTCGGCTCCGCGGCGCTCGCCTGCAAGTCGATCGACATCACGGTCGACGGCACTGCCGCCGGCTCCGCCGTTACCAACGGTAGCGGCGCCTACACGCTGTCCTATGCCATCCCGGCGTCGGACGCCGTCGGCGCCCACGCCATCGGCGCGGCGTTCGCGGGCGACGTGAGCTACGAGGCCGCCACGGCCACCGGTACGCTCACGGTCAGCGTCCACACCACGGTCACCGTGGCTCCCGCCTCCGGCACCCCCGGCGGCGCGGCGGCTTCGGTTTCGGCCACGCTCACCCGCAACAACGACGGCGCGGGCTTGGCCGGCAAGTCGGTCGCGTTCAAGGTTGACGGCACCGCCGTCGGCTCCGCTACCACCGATGCCACCGGCAAGGCCAGCGTCACGAAGACCGTCGACGACACCAAGGCGTCCAGCACCATCGATGCTTCGTTCGCCGGCGACGCCGACTACCTGGCCAGCTCCGGTTCCGGCACCCTGACGACCGTCAAGGCCGCCACGTCGGTCTACGTACCGGATCGCACCGGCCACGCGACGGAGACCGTGCTCCTGCGCGGTTACCTGAAGCGGACCACCGACAACGCCTGGCTTACCGGCAAGACGCTCACCTTCAAGGTGGACGGCACGGTGGCCGGTACCGGCGTCATGGCTGGGGCTTCGGGCGCCGGCTACACCTGGACCATTCCCGGTGTTGCAGGCACTCGCACGATCACCGCGGAGTTCGCGGGCGACGTCGGCTACAACGCGAGCACCGGCTCCGGCAAGCTGACCGTGACAGGCGGCACCGCCACCAAGGTGTTCGTGGTCGACCGCACTGCCAAGATCGCCACGTACACGGTGCTCAAGGCCTACCTCTACCGCATGGATAACTCACCGGTAGCGGGCAAAACCATGAGTATCTCGATCGACAGCACCCTGATCGGCACCGACGTGACGCGGCCCTCGGGCTACGTCCAGTTGGGCTACACGGTTCCTGAGGGCGCCGGCCCCGGTATCCGCGTCATCCACGGCGTGTGGGCTGGCGACGGTGGCTACAACGCTGCCAACAACACCGGCAAGCTCACGGTCCAGAAGGCCCCGTCGTACCTGTACGCTTACCCGCGCACGGGCCGCCAGGGCGCAACCGTAACCCTGATGAGCTACCTGCGGCGGCTTCCCGACTACGCCAAGCTGGGCGGCAAGACCATCGACTACACGCTCGACGGTTCGGCCATCGGCAGCGCAGTCACCGGCGCAGACGGTATCGCCAACCTGACCTACGCCATCCCGGCGACTCTGTCCATCGCCAACCATACCATCGGGACCTCGTTCGCAGGGGACATCTCCTACGATCCGTCGGCCTCGACCGGTATCCTGAAGATGATCCCGTAGGACTGGCCCACTCGGAGGCGGCGCTTCGGTTCCGCCTCCATTCTCCGTACTAGGAGACAGCCCTTCCCGGCAACGGGAGGGGCTGTTCCTTCAGGTGAACAGCATGCCGAGGATCGAGCTGGTTCGCGACGTAGCCGCGCCGCCGCAGCGGGTGTATGAGATCGCCCGCAAGGTTGAGGACTTCCCCACTTTCATGGAAGACCTGCAATCCATCACCATCCTGGAGACGAGCGCCGACGGGCAGACGACGCTCAGCGAGTGGGTGGGTCTGATCCGCGACTTCAGGATGACGATCAAGTGGGTGCAGGAAGATGCCTGGGACGCTCAGCAGCTGATCGACACGTTCCGCATGGTCCGCGGCGACATGGACGCCATGTCGGGCGAGTGGCGTTTCGAGCCTGTCGGCACCGGCACGCGGTTCGTCTCAGTCTTGGAGTACGAGTACAACGTGCCGCTGATCGGCCCCATGATCAAGGCGCTCATACGCAAGAAGATGGAGGGGAACTTGGCGGCCCAGATGCAGGCCATCAAGGAGCGGGCGGAACAGCCTGCGTGATCGGTATCCGCTAGATGATCGCGTTGGGGCTGACGGTTGTGTCGACGACGGAGGCCTCGTGGTTGGCCTGTCGTGCCCAGGCAAAGAGCAGGTCGGAGAGCCGGTTCAGGTACTGCGCCGCGGCGGGGCTCAGCTCCCCGGCCCGGATCAGCCCGGCGAGGGAGCGCTCGGCGCGGCGGCATACCGTTCGAGCCATGTGCAGGTGGCATGCCGTCGGCGTGCCGCCCGGAACGATGAAGGCCGTCAGGGGCGGCAACGCGCTCCAGGACTGGTCGATCTGCGCTTCCAGGTCCGAAACCCATCCATCCGGCACCCGGCAGGCGGAATGCGGCGCGGAGTTGGTCGTGGCGACGTCTGAGCCGACCACAAAGAGCTGGTGCTGGATGGCGAGGATGGCGTCGGCGAGCGGTCCTCCTCCTTCCGCGTAGCGGGCCAGCGCCAGCACGGCGTTCAGTTCGTCAACGTCGCCGCACGCGGCAACCCTCGGGTCATCCTTGAAGACGCGCTCACCCGAGTAGAGGCCGGTGGCCCCTGTATCGCCTGATCGAGTGTAGATGCGGTCCGCCATGGGTGTCTTCGCCTGTCTGGAAAGCAGAGGGCGCAACCTCGATGGGTTGCGCCCGATCGGATTCGACGCCGCCAGCGAGTCCTACTAGCCGTGAGCCGCCGCGTTGCGCTGGATGAACGCTTCCCACTGCGCCGGCACGTCGCTGTCGGCATAGATCGCGTTCACAGGGCACTCCGGCTCACACAACCCACAATCGATGCACTCGTCCGGATTGATGAAAAGCATATCGAACGAATTGCCGTCGGCATCCGTGTACACTTTGTCGGCGAAGCAGTCTACGGGACAGACTCCGACGCACGCCTTGTCCTTCACGCCGATACAGGGCTCACACACCACGTAGGCCATNATTCTCCTTGTTCAGACGCTCTTGGATCACCGGGGTTCAGAGACCCCCTGCTTCTCCGAAGCATACCCGTTCAGCCGCCCAAGTGGAACCCCTTGGAGTGCGCCCGGAGTTCGCGCGCCCGAGTTGTGAGGCGCACGATCTCATCGGTCAGCCTCCTGCGCGCCGCCTCCAGGCCCGGGCGACCGCTCTGGCCGCCCGATAGCTGATCCCACGGGATCGCCTCGCCGTAGACGATCACCAGCTTGGCCGATGTGCGCACGAAGCGGAATGTACGAGGCGGTACAACGCTGTCGGTTCCGGCTATGCCCACCGGCAGTATCGCGCAGCCGGAGCGCTGGGCCAGCATGAGCACGCCCCCTTGCAGGACCTGAAGCGTTCCATCCACGCTTTCGTGGCCCTCTGGGAACGCGACCAGCGCCTCACCAGCTTTCAGCACCGCCAGCGCGCGCCGCATGGCGCCCAGGTCGGCAGAGTCCTGCTTGATCGGGAAGGCGCCCATGGCGGTGCAGAGCCGTCCGAGGAACGGGATAGCGAAGAGTTCGTCGGTTGCGAGGTACCTGCAACGCCGGGGAATGGTGACGGCCACCAGCGCCGGGTCGGCGTGGCTGACGTGGTTGGGCGCCACGATCAGGGCCCCTGTCCGCGGCGGGTCGTGCTCAAGGATGCGCCGATAGCCGCCCAGCGCCTTCAGGATCAGCCTGATGCCGCCCAGCACGACGGCATTCACCAGCCACTTGACCACTCGGCTCCCTCCGTTCAGTGTCTGCTTCATGATACGCCGTCCGCGGGCCGGGCGAGTGGGTCGTACGGACTACTTTTCAGCGCCGGGTTTCGATGCGCCGTGTCCGTCGGGCAGGTTCGCGAGGGGCAGGCGGCGAATATATGGGCTGCGCTACAAACTGCGGCGGGAGCCCTTCGGGGCCGAAGCCCCTAGGAGGACATAGATGTCGTTGGACCAACGTTGCGTGGATGCGATTCGCGTGCTCTCCATCGACGCGATCCAGAAGGCCAACTCCGGTCATCCGGGCCTGCCCTTGGGCGCGGCCCCCATGGCCTACGCGCTCTGGGCGCGCCACCTGAAGCACGACCCGTCGGATCCCACCTGGCCGGACCGCGACCGCTTCGTGCTGTCGGGCGGCCATGGCTCCATGCTGCTCTACAGCCTGCTGCATCTGGCCGGCTACGATCTCTCGCTGGACGACCTAAGGGCATTCCGCCAGCGCGGCAGCAAGACGCCGGGCCATCCTGAGTACGGCATCACGCCGGGCGTCGAGACCACCACGGGTCCGCTGGGCCAGGGCTTCGCCACGGCCGTCGGCATGGCCATGGCAGAGGCGCACCTTGCCGCGACCAACAACGCCCCCGGCCGGACCATCGTCGACCATTTCACCTATGTGCTGGCTTCGGACGGCGACATGATGGAAGGAGTGGCGTCCGAGGCCGCCTCCTTGGCTGGTCATCTCTGCCTGGGCAAGCTCATCTGCGTGTACGACAGCAACGACATCTCGCTGGCGGGCGCTTCGGGCCTCTGCTTCACGGAAGACGTGGGCAAGCGCTTCGAGGCGTACGGCTGGGACGTGGCCACGGTCACAGACGGCAACGACATCGATGCCATCGACGCCGCAATCTCCGCCGCCAAGAAGGTCTCAGATAAGCCCTCGCTGGTCATCGTGAAAACGATCATCGGCTTCGGCTCGCCGAACAAGGCGAACAGCTGCGAATCGCACGGCAGCCCGCTGGGCAAGGACGAGGTTGCGGCCACCAAGCGGAACCTGGGCTGGGCCGATGATACCGACTTCGTGGTCCCCGCCGACGTGGCAGTGCATTTCGCCGCAACCGCCGACGCCGGACGCGCCGCGCACACGGCCTGGAGCGCGGCCTTCGCCGGATGGCAGGCGACCGATGCCTCTGCGGCCCGGAGCTTCATGCAGGGCATCGAGATGGAACTCCCCGCCGGTTGGGATGCCGAAGTGCCCGTGTTCGGCGTTGCCGAGGCCATGGCCACCCGCGCGTCGTCCGGCAAGGTGCTCAACGCCATCGCCAAGCGGCTCCCCTACCTCGCCGGCGGTTCGGCGGACCTCAACCCCTCAACCAATACGGCCCTGAAGGGCATGGGCGACTTCGAGGGCTCCGTGTGCACCACGCCGGTGGAAGGCGCCGTAGGGCCGACCTGGTCGTTCGCCGGTCGCAACCAGCACTTCGGCGTGCGCGAGTTCGCCATGGCCGCCGCGGCCAACGGCATGGCCCTCCACGGTGGCATCAGACCCTTCGTGGCGACGTTCTTCAACTTCTACGACTACCTGAAGCCGGCACTTCGCCTGTCGGCCCTGATGGACCTGCCCGTCACATACGTCTTCACCCACGACAGCATCGCGCTGGGCGAGGACGGGCCGACGCATCAGCCCATCGAGCAGCTCGCCGCGCTGCGCGCCACACCCAATGTGGTCACGCTGCGGCCGGCCGATGCCAATGAGACCGCCGAGGCGTGGAAGATCGCCATGCGGCGCAAGACCGGTCCCACGGCGCTGGTCCTGAGCCGCCAGAAGGTGCCGAACTTCGACCGGACCGTCTCGGGGCCGGCCGACCGCACCGAGAAGGGCGGCTATATCCTCCTGGAGGCAGAGGGCGCCAATCCGGATGTCATTCTGGTGGCCACGGGCTCTGAGGTCGCGCTGGCGGCCTCGGCGGCGGCGCTGCTGGCCAAGGACGGCGTGCAGGCCCGCGTGGTGAGTATGCCCTCGTGCGAGCTCTTCGACGCGCAGGATGAGGCCTATCGTCTGAGCGTCCTGCCGAAGGGCGTCAAGCGCGTCACCATCGAGGCGGCCGCCACGTTGGGCTGGCACAAGTACGCCGGTTGCTGCGGCGCGGTGATCGGCTTGGACCGCTTCGGCGCCTCGGCCCCCGCGGAGCTCCTGTTGGAGGAGTTCGGCTTCACGCCGGCCAATGTGGCGGCGGTGGCCAAGGGCGTCATCGGCAAGTAGCGTCAACGTCCAGACGCATCGAAGGAGGGGTCGCCGTCTGGCTGCCCCTCCTTCTCACATTGCAGCGCGCTGGAGTGGCCGCTAGCCCTTCAAGGCCTCCGCACCGCCTACGATCTCCGCCAGCTCCTTGGTGATCGCGGCCTGGCGAGCCCGGTTGAGGGACAGCGTGAGGCTGCTGATCATCTTGCCCGCGTTGTCCGTCGCCGAGGTCATGGACGTCATTCTTGCGCCCTGTTCGCTGGCGATCGATTCCAGCAGCGCGCTGTAGACCTGCGTGACCAGGTAGCGCGGGAGTAGCTCGGAGGCCAGGACCTGCGGATTTGGCTCGAAGATGGGATGATCCGACGCCCCGTCTCCTGCCGCATCCGGCGCGATGGGCAGCAGTTGCAGCCGCCGAGGCCGCTGGGCGATCGCAGAGCCGAACTCGGTGTAGACGATCTCCACCGCGTCGACACGGCCCTCGGCGAAGTCGCGCCTCAGGCGGTTGGCGATCTGCGCCGCATCGCCGTACCGGATGTCGTTCGGGTTAAGCGCGAGTTGCTCCGTCGGGCAGGACATGCGGCGGCGCAGAAACGCCATGCCCCGGTTGCCTACAACGTAGAGCTGCACGCGGTCGGCGCCGTACTCGACGACCACTTCCTGGGCCAGACGGAGGACCGCCGTGTTGTAGCTGCCGCACAGGCCCCGGTCTCCGCTGATGACGAGGATGCCTACTCGGGCCACGTCCCGCCGCTGCAACAGCACATCCGCGATGTCATCGCTGCTTGACGCCGAGAGCCTGCCCACGACGTCCCGCATATTCTGGGCATAGGGGCGGGCGGCTTGGACCCGGTCCTGGGCCCGCCGCAGGCGTGCGGCGGCGACCATCTTCATCGCCTTGGTGATCTGTTGTATGTTCTTGGCGACTCGAATCCGCGATCGAATCTGCCGCATGGTTGCCATGGTAGCGAGCCCTCTCCTGCTCTTGGTCCAGCCGACATCCAGTATACCGTAACGGTCCCGAGCCGCCGGGCCGCGGCGCGGCAAACGGGCCGCGCACGGAGTATCCTATGGTGACGAAACCGACGAACCGTGAGGCCCCATGCCACTCCTCCCTCGACGTTACGCCCGCGAACTGGCCCTGAAGACCCTTTACCAGGCCGATGTTTCGGCGACTCGCTTGCCTGACGTCCTCGTCACGATGATGGAGCAGGCGCGCCGCGTGGGGATGAACCCGGCTGAGCAGGCCCTCCGATCTGCTTCAGGGGACCTCCAGAAGTGCCGTGCCGCCCTCGGCAAGGAGGCCACTCCAAGGTTCCGCAGCGTGTTGAAGCAGATCGACGCAGAGGTGGACAGGTGTCGCAACGCGCTCGGCGCGGTATGCGAGGCCACCGTTGCCTCGAGGCCCACCATGAATGCCGAGGCTGGCGTGTCGCACGGTCAGGATATCCTTACCGAGGCCCTTTCGCGTATTGACTTACGCTTGCACGCGGCGTCCGGCTACGGCATGGTGGGCAGCGACTGCCTGCGTGCGGCGGCGGTGACCGGTGTCGAACAAGCCGGCGCGCTGTTTGGCCGTTACCTGCCGCCGGCTGCCGAGGTGGGCTTGCTCCTCGGGCAGATCGTCAACGGCATCGCCGCCGACTCCGCCATGCCGGACGCCCTGATCACACGCTTCGCCCGCGGTTGGGACATGCGCCGGCAGTCGGCTGTGGACCGGAACATCCTGCGCCTGGGTTCGTATGAGCTTCTGGCAATGAATGACATCCCGGCCGCGGTGACCCTGAACGAGGCGGTGGAGCTCGCCAAGAAGTACGGCAGCGAGGACTCCAGCCGCTTTGTGAACGGGGTCCTCGCGGCCATTGCAAGTCACCTGGGTCGAATCTCGCCGGGTGTACCGGCCGATGCGCCCGAAATGGAGCCATCATGAGCGCAACGCTACTGGACGGAACCGCCCTCTCCCGAACGGTTCGAAACGAGGTGAAGGACCGCGTATCCGCGCTGGTCGCGGCGGGACACCGGGCGCCTAAGCTGGTTGCCGTCCTCGCCGGTGACGATCCGGCATCTGAGACCTACGTCGGCATGAAGCAGCGGGCCTGCGCCTGGGTCGGGATCGAGTCTGAGACCCTCCGCATGTCCGGCGCAACTTCCCAGGAAGAGGCCGAGGCAGTGATCCGCCGCCTGAACGCCGACGCTTCAGTCGATGGCGTGCTGGTGCAGCACCCGCTTCCGAAGCATATCGACGAGGCTGCCGTCCTGCGCCTGCTTGACCCGGCCAAGGACGTAGACGGCGTAACACCCGCAAGCATGGGCGCCTTGTTGGCCGGAGACGACCGCGCCTTCGCGGCCTGCACCCCGCTGGGGATCATGGAACTGCTGAGCCGCTACGACATCCCCGTCGAGGGCAAGCGGGCGGTGGTCATCGGACGCAGCGTGATTCTGGGCAAGCCGCTGGCGTTGCTCCTCCTGGCGAGGAATGCCACCGTGACGATCTGCCACTCGCGTACCCGGGACCTGGCCGACCGTACCCGTGAGGCCGACTTGCTCTTCGCCGCCATCGGGAAGCCCGAGATGATCAAGGCTTCCATGATCAAGCCCGGCGCCGTGGTGGTGGATGCGGGCTACAACCGCGTGGAGGGCCGCAAGGCCGATGTGGGCGACGTGGACTTTGAGCCGACCAGCGAGGTTGCCGCTTACATCACGCCGGTGCCCGGCGGCGTCGGTCCAATGACCATCGCCATGTTGCTGCGCAACACGACCGAGGCCGCGGAGCGTCGAGCCGCGACTGCGCCGTAGGCTGCCGAGCTTGCGCCGCCGGTCGCAAAACGGCTAAACTAACCGGATTCCGGCCGGCGTTTGCGCACGTCCGCGCGCTCGGTCGCGCACCCTAGAAGCTGCGAAGGAGCCAACTCACCATGACGATGGGCAAGGTTGTCCAGGTTCAGGGCCCGGTTGTGGACCTGGCATTCCCGGCCGGGCATTTGCCTGCCATTCTGAATGCAGTGCAAATCAATGACGACAGTCGGGGTATCCGGCTCACGGTGGAGGTGGCGCAGCATCTGGGAGACGACGTGGTGCGAACGATCGCCATGTCATCCACCGATGGCCTGGTGCGTGGAATGGCCGCCGAGGATACCGGTGGACCCATCACCGTGCCGGTCGGCCGCGGGACACTCGGGCGCGTCTTCAACCTTCTCGGTGAGGCCGTGGACGAGCGTGGCCCAGTGGCAACGGACGAGCGGTGGCCCATCCACCGTCCCGCCCCCGCCTTCGAGGATCTTTCCGGCAAGACCGACATCCTGGAGACCGGCCTCAAGGTCATCGACCTGCTGACCCCGTATCTCAAGGGTGGCAAGATCGGCCTGTTCGGCGGCGCCGGGCTAGGCAAGACGGTTCTGATCCAGGAACTGATCACCAACATCGCCACGGAACACGGCGGCTTCTCGGTGTTCGGAGGGGTCGGCGAGCGAACCCGTGAGGGGAACGACCTCTGGCTCGAGATGAACGAGTCCGGCGTCATCTCCAAGACCGCCATGGTATTCGGACAGATGAACGAGCCGCCCGGCGCCCGTCTCCGAGTGGCGCTGGGAGCCTTGACGATCGCAGAGTACTTCCGCGACGTTGAGGGTCAGGACGTCCTGCTCTTCATCGACAACATCTTCCGCTTCGTGCAGGCGGGCTCCGAAGTTTCCGCGTTGCTGGGCCGCATCCCGTCGGCCGTAGGCTACCAGCCCACGCTGGCGACCGAGATGGGCGAGCTTCAGGAGCGTATTACCTCGACCTCCAAGGGTTCGGTCACTTCGGTGCAGGCGATCTACGTGCCCGCAGACGACCCGACGGACCCGGCGCCGGCTACGACCTTCGCCCATCTCGACGCGTACACCTACCTTGAGCGCCGCATTGTGGAGAAGGGAATCTACCCGGCCGTCGATCCGCTGGTATCGAGCTCGCGCATTCTTGACCCGCGCATCGTCGGCGACGAGCACTATCAGGTGGCCAGGGCCGTGCAGCAGATTCTGCAGCGTTACAAGGAGCTGCAGGACATCATCGCCATCCTGGGTATCGACGAACTGGCGGACGAGGACAAGATGATCGTCGCCCGGGCGCGGCGCATCGAGCGGTTCCTTTCGCAGCCGTTCCGCGTGGCGCAGCAGTTCACAGGCATCGAGGGCAAGTACGTACCCCTGAAGGAGACGATCCGGTCCTTCAAGGAAGTCGTCGAGGGCAAGCACGACGACCTTCCGGAGCAGGCGTTCTACATGGTGGGCAACATCGATGAGGCCGTAGAGAAGGCCAAGTCGATGTCGGCCTGAGCCCGGACACATGGCGACCTTTCAGTTGCGCTTGGTCACTCCGGACGCTGAGCTGTTCGGCGGCCCCGTCGTATCCGTGCGCCTGCCCGGCGTCATGGGCTCGTTCGGCGTGCGCGCCGGCCATGCACCCCTGATGACTGCACTCACGGTCGGGTCCGTCGTGGTCACGCACGAGAACGGCGACACGGAGCTGATCGCCTCGTCCGGTGGCTTCGTTGAGGTCTCCCGGAGCGGCGTCACGGTCCTTGCTGACGCCGCTGAGCGTGGCAAGGACATCGACGTGACACGGGCCGAGCAGGCCATCGGTCGTGCCCGTGCGCAGTTGGAGAGCGGGGAAGCCGTGGACTACGACACGGCGCGGGCCGCGCTGGACCGGGCGATGAACCGCCTCAAGGTCGCGCAGCAGGCGTCCGACGACCGGTAGCCAGTAGCCGTTTCCGACGCACTCAAGCACAAGGGCCTTGCCTCCATTGCTGGATGGCGAGGCCCATTGCTAGGTGCGGCGCTTGCGGACCTATACGTATAGGACCTCACTCACGGCTTGGCGGGCGGCGCGATCGCCGGCTTGCTGCCGGGCTTCTCGCTCTGCGGGCCGGCTCCTTGGCGAAGGCCGGGCTCGTTCTTCAGCAGCTGCGGGACGTCCTTGCCCACCGCGGCCGCCGCTCGCTGCGTGACTGCCCTGGCCGAAGACTCGCCGGTCACCACACGAGGCACGAGGAAGAGCATCAACTCGGTCTTGCTGGTCGTCTTCGTGGTAGACCGGAAGAGGTGGCCCAGCAGTGGAATATCGCCGAGCAGGGGCACCTTATGGGTGGACATACCCCCGCTCTCGCGCATGAGGCCACCGATCGCCACGATCTCGCCGTCGCGGGTAGTCACCGAGGTGTTGGTCTCGCGGTTCGAGTAGCGGGGAGCTTGGATGCTGGTCGACCTGCCATTGCTGTCGACGCTTGACTGCATTGTGTCGAAGCCCAGCAACTCGCTGGACGTGGCCACGACGTCGATGGTCACCATGCCGTCGGCCGTGATGCGCGGCGTCACATCTAGCGTGATACCGAGGTCGAGGTAGTCATAGTTCACGCTCTGCCCCAGGTTCAGCCCGCCGGAGTAGGCGCTGGTGACGTAGGGCACCCGGGTCGTGATGTCGATGGTCCCCTGCTGGTTGTTCGACGTGAAGACCTTCGGTGTCGAGAGGATTCGGATGCGGCTGTCGGTCTGTAGCGCCTGCACCAGCGCCGAGTAGTTGGAGCTCTGGATGCCGTACTGCGCACCGGGGACGACGGCGCTATCGATGTTGGTGGACGTCGTGCCGGTGTTGTTGATCGGGAAGTTGTTCGAACCCGTCTGGTTGATGAGCGAGCCGAACAGCTTGCCCACGCCCTTCACGTCAAACTGGAAGCCCAGCTTCTGCGTGTCCTCGACGTTGGCCTCCGCGATGATGACCTCGATCATCACCTGGCTCGGCACGACGTCCAGGGTCTCGATGATCTTCTTCAGCTCCTCCAGATTATCGGGCGTTGTGGTCAGGATGAGGCTGTTGCTGGCCGGGTCCGCCACCACACCAACGTTGTTGCGAAGCTGCAGCAGGTTGACGAACGAGCCGGTGCGCCCGCGGCCGAACTGCGGCGTCTGGAAGTTGCCTCGGCCACCGAAGCCGCCGAAGCCGCCGCCGAAGATGAACTGGCGCGAATCGGGCGTCTCCTCGGCAGTCCCGTCGACCGGGGCGCCGGGGTCGGGCACGAAGCCGGTGGCGGTGAGAGTGCCGCGCACGCCGGAGCGTCCCGCGCCATCAGCTTCGAGCGGCGCTGCCCGACCCGTCTGCCTCCGCTGGGTCGAGGTTCGCCGCTGGCTGGTGCGCGCCTGCTGTCCGAAGATGTTGAAGCCGCCGAAGCCCTGGT
Organism: Armatimonadota bacterium; assembly: GCA_026392115.1. Lineage (GTDB taxonomy): Bacteria > Armatimonadota > Chthonomonadetes > Chthonomonadales > CAJBBX01 > CAJBBX01. The sequence goes on from JAPLCQ010000038.1 coordinate 94,025, forward strand.
TGAAGCCGCCCATGTTTCCCGACGAGGTGCCGAACGCCTGCCCCAGTATCGCGGCCATCTCCGGCGCCTGGGCGTTCTTCAGCGGCATGACAAAGGTCGTGGTCTCCTGCGGAACCTGTACATCCAGGACCTCGATGAGTTCGTCGATCTTCTTCATGCGCTCGTCGGTGGCGGTGATGATGATGGAGTTGGTGCGCTGGTCCGCCACCACCTTGGCGAAGGGATCGGTGCTCTGTACGGAGCCGGGCTGGCCTCCCCCTCCGCCGCCGAACCCGCCAAAGCCGCCGAACACGCGCTGCGAGAACGACGCCCCGCCGCGGGTCGCCGATGCGCCGCTGGCTCCCGAAAGCACCGTGTTGATGGTGTCGGCCACCTCTGCCGCGTCGGCCGCCTTCATCTTGACGATGCGTGTCTTGAGCGCGGCAGACTCGGTACCGTCCAACTCCAGGATGAACTCCTCGACGCGCTTTGTGTTCTCCTCCGAGGCCGCCACGATGACGCTGTTGGTGCGCACGTCGGCCACCGTGACGATGGCGCCGCGCTCCTGGCCGCTGCCGGCGGGCATCGGCTGGCCGTTGGGACCCATCACCATGCCGGGAGGCATGCCTGGCTGGTTGGGCTGACCGCCGCCGCCTCGGCCCCGGTTGAAGACCTGGCGGAACAGGTTGTTCAGCGAGGCGGCGACCTCGGTGGCATCAGCGCGCTTGAGCGGGAAGCGGGTGATCTTGTTGTTGCTGGCCGCCCGGTCCAGCATCTGCACCAGGTCTGAGATGCGTCGCACGTTGCCGGCTGTGTCCGTCACGACGAGTGCGTTGGTACCGGCGCTCCCGACAATGTTGGCGCCCTTGCTGATCAGGGGCTGCAGCTCCCGCGCCAGGCTGGCGGCGTCCACGTTTTCTATGGGCATGACCTGCGTGATCACCTGGTTGCGCAGGTCGTCAGCGGAGGTTGTCGTTGAGGCGCTGCCAGGTCCGCGCAGTATGCCCGTGCTCTGAACGGCGCGGTCCAGCGGCACGATCTTGAGAATGGTCGTGTTGGAGCGCTTCTCAAGCTGCCCCACGAAGCCGCGCACCTCCAGCGTCGATTGAAGCACGGTGAACGCTTGGTCAATCGTGAGTTGTTTGGGGCTGATGATGGTGACGGGTCCGGTTAGTCCGGCGTCGGGCACGATCTGCCAGTTCGTCGCGAGGGCGAAGAACTTGAGCACGTTGGCGACATCGGTGCCGCGGAAGTCCATGGTCACCAAGCCCGGGTCGCCTTCGGAGCCGCGCAGCAGGGCAGCCAGATCAGGCGCGGGTGGGTTCGGCGGTCCCGGAGGCGGGGCGCCCGGACCCGGCGCAGGCGGAGTGGGTACCGGCTTGATGGCCGTGACGCCCTGTTCCACAGGCCGAGGCGCGGGCTTAGGGCCGCCGCCGGAACGGCCAGAGCGTCCCTGTCGCACCTTCGGCTTGGCGGCCTTGCCGCTCCTGGCTCCGGTGGTGGTCTGTCTGGACTGCGCCTCGCAGGGCGCGGGCCCCATACTCAGCGCCACGATGAGCGACGCCATCACGAGGCCGTTGCGGCCTGCCATTCGGTTCATGCCGGATCCACTCCTTAGCCGCGGCCGCGGCCGCCCCTGCCCTGCCCGTCAAACTGCCGGTTCATCCAGCGGTTGCGCATCTCCTGCATCTGCTCGGGCGTCATGCCTTGCATGCGGCGTCGGATGCGCTCTTGTAGATCGGCCGGAAGGCCTGAGATGCCCGGCGCCGCCGCGGGCGCGGGCATCGCTCCCGGCGCGCCAAGCGGCGGCGGCGCACCGGGTTGCCCGGGTTGCGCAGATAGGAACGCCGCGTTCTTGTCCAGCGAGACGAGCTTGTAGTCCTCGGTCTTGGTCAGCGTCCGCGGCACGCCGGACACTGAGACGGTGAGGGTTCGGTCCGTGATATCGGTCACGGTGCCGCCGACCACGCTATCACCCTTGCGCGCAAACTGGCCTTCCTTGGTCTTGGTGTTCTCCACTACGGCCAGCGTCTGCCCGCCGATGGTCACAGTGCCCGTATAGGCCATGTCGGCGAACGGGTCGACCACTACTGGTGCAGGCGGCGGGGGCAGCGGCTTCACGACGGGAACGGGAGCCGGAAGCGGGGCCGAGGCCTGCGGCGAAGTGAAGAGGTCGCCTCGTACCGCGCCAACGTAGAACTCCAGAGGGCTGCGGCCCGGCTTGGCCGCCGGTAAGCGCACGGTAGCCTGCGGCTGGGCTCCCGCCCTCCTGGGCGTGCTCGTCACGGTCTCGCGCCGGGTTTGCGCCACAACCATCACGGCGGCCAAGACGACGGTCGTCGCTGCTCCGGCCACCCATACGGGCCTTGAGCCCTTCCATTGCGTGTTCTTGTACATAGGACCCTACTGCCTCTCGTCCCTGCCGCCGATCTTCTGCGTCTCTCGCGTGAAGAAGGCCAACTGGACCTCTACGTCCACGGACCTCGACTTGGGGTCGGCGGACGCTACATTGAGCTTGTCGATCACCAGTTTGCCCGTGGGGTCCTCCAGCTTGTAGAGGAACGGGATGGTCTGGCCGAAGTCGCTGCTGAAGCGGACCGTGAGCGTCTGGCGAGCGATGTCCCCCTGCTTCTTCTGGCGAAGAGGCTTCAGTTCGCGCAGGTGGAGGCCGGACCGGGAGGCCAGCGCCTGCACGTCGTTCACGACTTGCGGCATCACCTTCTCCGCGGCCCCGTCGTAGACCATGCCTTTGAGCGCGGGCGTCATGCGATCCGTCTCGGCGCGAATCTGGTCCAGTTCGGTGGCGGTTCTGCGCGTTTGCCTCCGGGCCTCGGCGGCTGGGAGCTGGTTCCTGTTGCCGGAGGTCGGCGCGAGGCTCAACCAGAGGGCCGCGATGATCACCACGGCACCGATCCCGATGACAACCCTCTCGCGCACGGGCCTGCTGTTCATCGTCATAGGTCAGGCCCCTCCGCCGGCTGACGCCCTGCGCCGGTCGGTCCGGCCCGGAGCCGGCTTGGCCTCTTGCCTCAGAGTGGCGATGACAAGGAAGCCCACGGTACCAGAGGTCGCCCCCGGTACCCGCGCCGCGGCCATGGGGCCGGAAGTCTGGGAATCCCCAAGGTAACCAAGGCGCACCTCGGCGAAACGGCCCGTCTTCTGCAGGTTGACGACCAGCATGGTCGGGGCCTCGGGCTTGTTGGTCATGCCATGCAGGGCCACGCGGCCGCCCCGGTCGATGGCAAGCTGCGTCAGGTAGGTACCGCCTTCGCGAGGCGCCGCCTGGCTTACGGCGTGGAGGACGTCGACCATTGGCTCGCTGCGCGCGAGGCCGTCAGTGGCCGTGGTCCAGGAACGGAGTAGCGCTTCATGGGCCGTCTTCGCCTTCTTGAGCGCCTGGTTGGCCGTCGCAAGCCGTGCGTTATCCCGAGCGTCGAGCGTTCTCGCGGCGGCCTGAGCGCGGGTGGCCCGGAACGCCCATCCCACCGCGCCGACGAGAACGACGGTGGCCAGGGCCACGGCGGATAATCCGAGCATCCGCTTCCGCTGCACGGCCCGACGCTCAGACCGCTCCAGCGGCACGAGATTGACCCGGGAGCCCGCACCGGGCGCAGGCTGGGCGGCAAGCCCTGCAGCGGTCGCAAAGGGCAACCCGTCCGGGCCGTCGGGCATCAGCGCCCCCGCCATGGGCAGGCAAGCGAGACCCGTCTGGGCGCTGATCGCGGCTGCCAGGTCCGCGCCCGCGGCGTCCGGTCCGGCGAGCTCCACCGAGGCCGGAGACGGTAGCCGCTCCGCGGCATAGGCCATCAGGGTGCGCGCGACTTCGTCGGCCTCGTCGGCCTCGATGGCGGCTCCACGCGAGAAGAGCGCCCGGCCGTTCTCGGCGACAACCACGTCGAGGTCTCCGTGGTCGCACGAGACCAGCATGTGAGGCGCGGCGCGTCCCACCGTGTGCTCCGCCAGGGCCAACGCCGATACGCCGATGCGCCCAACTTCCAGGCCGGCGCCGTCAAAGATCGCGAGCAGGTCTGAGATGAGCCGCTTGCGGACGCCGACGACCAGGACGCTCATGAGCTCATCCGCGGGATCGTCGGACAGCACCTGGTGGCCGAGGACCGCATCATCTAGCGGCCATGGCACGTACTGCTGCGCCTCAAAACGCACCATACCCTCGACCATGTCGGCCGACGCGCGCGGCAACGAGGCGACCTTGGCGGTCACCAGGCGGCGCGGCACGCAGGTGTCCGCCGAGGTCGCCTTGATGCCGGCTGCGGTGAGCGCTTCACGGATCGCCGCGGCGACCTGGACCGCGTGCAGGGCGAGGTCGTCCCAAACGTCGTGCGACAGCCGCGCCGCGCCGCGCCGAACCAACCGGCAGACGCCCGCGCGCACTTCAGCCTCCACAGCCCAGACGGAGCTGCGTCCTATCACCACGGCCACCCGGTTGGATCGTCCGGGACTGCCTCCGGTCATCGCCACGTTGCTAGGGACCTCCTGTAGTCGGTCGGCTTGGCGGACGCCAACTGGACCAACCCGGGTTGCGCGCAACCTCGCGCCACTGGAGCACGCGGCCCGGTGCGGGGGCGCTCTGTGCATCAGCGGCTGCCTCGACAGCGCTAGTCGCAGGCGCCGGCAGGTCGACCAACGCCTCCACGACGTAAGGCATCGCAAGCCCGGGCATACGGACGCGCACCCGCACTAGATAGACGGAGGACTTGGTGCACAGGTTGTCGATCAGCACCTGTAGTTGCTGACGGTTCAGCGCGGTGAGCTGAAACACATCGTTGAGGCCGGCGAAGACCGTGCCGCCCTGACGCGCGGTCATCAGGGCTGAGAGTACCGCCTGGTCTACACCGGGTAGCGCGGCCAGGACCTCTCCGGGCGCCTGGTTCACGTTCACCACGCCGGCCCTGAACTGATCGTCCGTCGCAGTCACCTTGTCTCCGATGCTCTGCATCACCGTACGGGTGAAGCCCGGCACGTTCAGGAGATCGGAAACGTTCTTCACTCCCTCGGCGCCGGACTGCGAGCGGCGTTGCACGAGCCGGTCGGCCAGTGTGCGGGAGATGCCGAGGCGCGAGACCAGAGCCTCGGCGGTGGCGGTCAGGATGTTGGTCCTCTGGGTTCCCGTGGCGTCTACGTTCCGTTCGCGCGAGTTGGTCGTCAGCAACTCGCAGAGCGGAGGCGTAGCCTCGGTGGTCTCCACGGCTTCCTGGCGCGTCCCTGAGGCGAGGTCGGGAGCGCCAGCGGCGCCTTCCGCAGCGCCGTAGAGCATCTCTACCGTGAAGCCACGCAGGAGTAGGAGCTCCCCCAGTGTGTCGAATGGCGCGTTCTTGGCGCTGTAGGGGCGTGGCAGCGCCTGGTAGGCATCCGACTCGGCGCCCTGGCCGCCGTTGTATGTCACGGGGGTCTCGTCGGCGTCGCGCCAGTCCACGATGGCGCAGGCAAGTGACGGATCATCCTTGAGAACAGGCAGGGCCGCGAGCGAAGCGGCTGTCGCCAGGTTCACATTGAGGCGCGAGGCCGTGTCGACGACCTCAACGCGGTACCAGCCGTCGCCGGCGCGCGTCCATCCATTGGCGTCCGTATCTGCGGGCGGCGCGATCTCGGGCGCCACGGCGCCGCCGTTGGAGGCCTGGGCGAGTTCCGCCGCCATGCTGGTGACGGCCCCTCGGGCAATCCAGTGCGCCTGGGCCTCTGCGACGGCAGCGGCAGACGTCCGGTTGTCTCCCCGCACGCGTAGGGTTAGCGTCACGGCCACCGAGACTAGAATGACCATCACGAACAGCACGGGCACAAGAGCCTGACCACGGCGCCTGGAGATCATGGCCGCCATCCAGGCGCGCCGGGATGGGCCGGCAGACCCTTCGCGGCTCGAGCGCCGATTGCAGCCTTGCGCGTTCCGGTGGATGGTGTTGCAGCCGTTGCGGGCGCCTGGCCGCGCTCCTGAGGGCTCGGGGTGATGATCTTCACCATGGCCGATGCCGTGTTCGTCGCGCCGGCGCGTCCGGCAAGCTCAACCATGACCTCCGCCATGACCGGCAGTTCGGTGTCGCCCTGGGCAGTCGCCGTATCCGCGGCGCCTGTGGCGGCCGTAGCGGGCTCGTACGACCATTCCGACCGATCCGACCCGTCGGACGAGACCAGGCGCAAGGTGAGACCCATAACGCGGCGGCTCAGGAGGTCGGCGCCGGGTGGCTCGGTCGCCATGTCGTCGCTGGGTTCGGACGTCACGGTACGGTAGAGCGTCTGCTCGGAGTGGTTCAGATAGTAGGTCACTATGCCCACATCGGACTGTGGCGGCGGTGGCGCCTCCGGCGCGGCATCGCTTGTGGGCGGCCGACGCAATCTAACGTTGGATGTGGTCAGGCGCAACACTTCGCCGTCGTCCCCTCCCGTTGCCAAGAAGCAGGAGTTCGAGTTGCCGGCAGAGGCATAGGCGTTGCGAAGGTCCTTGATCAGGACTGACAGCACCGAACGCGCCTCCTCGGCGGCATCAGTTCGTGACCGGACCCGGGCATCGTTTCGCAGAGCCATGGACATGGCGAAGCCCGTGGCTACCGAGATGATGGCGAAGACCACCAGCGCCACCATCACCTCCAGCAGCGTGTATCCGCGGGCCCGTCGGCCATGTCCGTGATGGATCATCAAGAAGCGGTTCCGGCGGCGGATGCTGACGTGGTGTCAGGTTGGGCGGCCGAGAGGAAGGTGTCGAACACCAGCGACCGCCTGGCCCCGGCGCCTGGCCACGTTACAGTCACGGTCACATGGTACAAATCCTGCCATTCAGTGGCCTCCACGGACTGCGTATAGGCGTAGCCCGGATACTCCTCGCCGAACTCGCCCTGCTGCTCACCCGGGCCGATCTCGTCCGGCGTGGCCTCCAACTGCGCCATGCGGCGTTCCGCGAGCATGGCGGCGTTGGCCCTCTGAGCTGCCATGGACTGGCTTCGGACAGCCGATGTGATGCAGACGATGGCCGCCACGACCCCTACGAACAGGAGCACCGTGGCGACCGTCATCTCCACCAGCGTGAAACCGGCCCGGCGGCGTCGGTCAGAGCGCATCCGGTTGAGCCCCATCCATCGAGACGAAGACCCGGCCGGTGGCGGCGGCCACTTCGAGGTCGGCCGTGTAGCCGTGGCGCGACACGATCTGGATGCCGGCTCCGCCACAGGAGCCGTCGTCCTCAAACGTGACCAAGGTGTCGGCATCGGTGGCCGCGTCGCCCGCCCCGGTTGCCTCGGTGAGCCTGCGCACTTCGGCGATGCGCACGTCTTCGGGCAGGCTCACGCGTCGCGCGGAGGGCGGCCGCGCATCCACGGACTTATCAGCCATCTCCACGGGAACGTCCTGGTCGCCGGGCGGAGCAGCGGCGTCGGTGCTTAGCTCGTCGCGTTGGGCATCCATGCGTACCGTCACCGGAATGCCCTGCGTGGCCGCCTGATGGCGTGACCACGCCAACAGGTCGGCCACCTCGGTGACGGCCTGGCGGAACGCGACGCGCCGCACCACGCGCGAGTAGGCGGGTACGGCGGCGCTGGAGACGACGGCGATGATGATGACAATGACGATCATCTCGATCAGCGTCACGCCGCGTCTGCGGCATATACGGGCGCTGGAGGCCGCGCCGCCGTGCCCGACCGAGACGCTACTGCTGCTGATGGACGTTCCAGTTGCCCATGTCATCGTTCGTGCCGGGCTGCTTGTCCGGGCCGGCCGAGTAGATGTCGTAGTCGTTGCCGTGGTCGCCCGGGTTGGCATAGATGTACGGGTTGCCCCACGGATCTTGCGGAATGCCGTTCTTGAGGTAGGGGCCGCCCCACTTGGGGTTGTTGCTCACGTTGGTCTGGAAGGCGTTCAGTCCCTCGTCGGCAGTGGGGTACTCGCCCGTGTCCAGTTTGTAGGTCTCCATCGTGTTGTCCAGCGTGCTGATGTCCGAGGTAGCCTTGGCGATGCGGGCATCCTCGGTCCGGTTGATGACACGCGGGATCACCACGGCCGCGAGGATCGCCAGGATGATGATCACGACCAGCAGCTCAATGAGCGTGAACGCCTGCTCTCGGCTCCGGGCAACGGACAATCGTCTGTTCATACCTAAGCTCCTTGGGCGCTTGGATAAGCCGTCAGCGCCGGCGGCGTATGGGCCTTCCGGCCCGATCTACTTGACTATCGTGTTGGCCTGGAAGATCGGCAGCAGGATCGACAGCACCACGAACCCCACAAAGCCCCCCATCAGGAGGACCACCAGAGGCTCCACGAGGCTGGTGAGGCGTCGCATCGCGTTGTCGACCTCCATATCCAGCGTGTCTGAAGTCCGGATCAGCATCTTCGGCAGGCGGCCCGTCTCCTCGCCTACCGCCGTCATGTGCACGACCAACGGCAGGAAGCCGCCTGTCGTCTCAAGCGCCGCCGCGAGGGTCTCTCCCTGCCGAACCGCGTCGCGCACCGAACCGATCCGGTCCGATGCCACGGCGTTTCCCACGGCCGTCGCCGCAATCGCCAGCGCCTCCAGGATCGGCACGCCACCCGCCAAGAGGGTGCCCAGAGTGCGCACAAACCGCGCCATGACGAGCTTGGTGGCGAGGACGCCGAACAGCGGCGCCGAGAGCCGAAACCCGTCGTAGAGGCGCCGTCCGCCGTCGGTGCGCACCCAGGCGCGGAACAGCAGGACGCCGCCGGCGATGGCTCCGCCGATGGCCCACCAGTAGCGCATCAGGCCCGCCGAAAGAGCCAGGAGCATTTGGGTGGGCAACGGAAGGTCGGCGCCGAGGTCGCGGAACACGTCCTGCAGCCGCGGGATCACAAACGTCAGCAGGAAGGTCACCGCCAGAACGGCCACGCTGATCAGTACCGATGGGTACGTAAGTGCGGCCATCACCTGTGCGCGGCGCACATGCTCCTTCTCCAGGAAGTCCGCCAGCCGCGACATGACCTGCGGCAGCTGGCCAGCCACCTCGCCAGCCCGGATCATGTTCGCATAGAGCGGCGGGAACTCCCTGGGGAAGCGCTGCAGGGCCTCCGAGAGGGGCTTGCCGGCCCGCACATCCTCGCGCATGGCGGTGACCATGGCCCGCAACGCGTCGTCGTCGCTCTGCTCGATCAGGACCGAGAGCCCACGGTCGATGGGCAACCCGGCGTCGATGAGGTCGGCCATCTCCCGGGTGAAAAGGAGTATGTGCATGCGACCGACCTTGCGCGACGCGCCCGGAACGGGCGACGCTTGGGGCCGCGCTTGCTCCGTACGGGTCAGGCGGCCCGCCGCTCCCTCGGTGACCTCTACCGGGTAGAGTCCCTGGCCACGCATGCGAGCCACCGCGTCGGCAGTGTCGCGAGCGGCGACGGAGCCGGTAACCTGGTTGCCGGAGCGGTCCATGGCGAGGTACCTGAAGTCGGGCATGGCCCTAGAAGTCCTCACGCTGGCAGACGCGGAGCACCTCGCGCACGGTCGTGTCGCCGGCCAGGACGCGCCGCCGACCGTCTTGCATCAGGGTGACCATGCCTTGGCTTCGCACGGCGTGCTGCTTGATCTCCATGGAGGGCGCGCGCCCAACGATCATGTTGCGGATCGTGTCGTCGACGGTCAGCATCTCAAACACGCCGCCGCGGCCGCGGAACCCGACGCCCCGGCACTCGGCGCATCCCTCGCCTCGCATGACGCCGCACAGGTCCATGTCCGCCGTGCTGATCCCCACCTCGCGAAGGTCCACCTCGCGCTCTTCGGATGCGCGCCGGCACTTGGCGCAGTTGATGCGCACCAGCCGCTGCGCCATGCTGCCGATGAGGCTGGAGGCGACCAGGTAGGGCTCCGCGCCCATGTCGAGCATCCGGCTGATGGCGCCGGCCGCGTCGTTGGTATGGAGCGTGCTGAAGACCAGGTGCCCTGTGAGGGCGGCGTGGATGGCGATCTCGGCGGTTTCATGGTCGCGGATCTCGCCCACCATTATGATGTCGGGGTCTTGCCGCACGATGTGGCGAAGTCCGTTGGCGAAGGTCAGGTCGATCTGCGGGTGGACCTGAATCTGGTTGATGCCGTTGAGCTGGTACTCCACCGGGTCCTCGATGGTGATGATCTTCTTCTCCGTGGAGTAGATCTCATTCAGCGCGGCATAGAGCGTGGTGGTCTTGCCCGAGCCCGTGGGCCCCGTGACCAGGATGATGCCGTGCGGCTCCAGGATCAGGCGGCGGAAACGCTCGAACATGGCGCCGTGAAGGCCGAGCTCCGGCAGGCCCAGCATGGCCGTCTGCTTGTCCAGGATGCGGAGCACGGCGCTCTCGCCGTAGAGCGTGGGCACCGTCGAAACGCGCAGGTCGATCTGGCGCCCCGCGGCTCGAATCCGCATGCGGCCGTCCTGCGGCAGGCGTCGCTCGGCGATGTTCATGTCCGACAGAATCTTGATGCGGCTGATGACGGCCGGGTGGAACCGCTTGGGCGGCGCGTTCACCTCGTGCAACACGCCGTCGATGCGATACCTCACCCGGAGTTCGCGCTCAAACGGCTCAATGTGGATGTCCGACGCCCGATCCTGGATGGCCTGGTTGATGAGCAGGTTCACCATCTGGATCACCAGCTCTTCGCGCGCCATCTTCTGCAGGTCGGCGACGTCGAGGCTCTCCTCCTCGGCGGTGGACTGCTCCTGTGCCTCCACGTCCTGCAGCATGCGGCTCATGTAGAACTGCTCAACGGCACGGCTGATGTCCGAAGCGCTGGCGAGCACGGGCCGGATGCTGAGGCCGGTGAGAAGCCGTAGATCGTCGATGGACTGGATGTCCAGCGGGTCGGCCATGGCCACGACCAGGGCGTGGTCCGTCTGGTGTAGGGGTAGCAGGTGATGCCTGAGCGCGAACTCACTGGGGACGATGCTCAGGACCCCTGCCTCGGGCGGCTCGGACTTGAGGTCGACCAGCGGGCAACCCAACTGCTCGGCCAGGGCGCGGAGCATCTCACCCTCGGTGACGAGGCGCATACCCACCAGGACCTCGCCGATGCGACGCTGCGGCGTGTGCCTCCGCTGCTCCGCCACGGCCTGGTCCAACTGGGCTTGAGTGATCAGTCCACGCTCAACGAGCAAGGGCCCAAATGGGGTACGCCGGGCAGCGAGCACTTACACCCTCCGAGGCGGGTCCGGCCACGCGAGAGATCCGCCTCGCGCGCCCGCAGAACACAGCTATAGACGCGAGATCGGCCCCGGCGTTACATTCCGGAGCCGATCCCCTATCGTCGGCACGAGGCCCGGGTCAGACGTCGCAGATCGCGACCGCCTCGCGGAGCGACTGCAGCGGCGTGCGCGTCGGCACGAACTCATGAGCCACGAACCCGTCGAACTTGAGGTCGGCGATGGTTCGGCAGACCCGAGGGTAGTTGATCTCCTGCCCGGCGTCGATCTCATTGCGCCCGGGCACGCCGCCGGTGTGGATGTGGCCGATATACTGGATGTTCTCTTTGATCGTATCGCAGATATCGCCTTCCATGATCTGCATGTGGAAGATGTCGTACAGCAGCTTGAACCGCGGTGAACCCACCTGCTTGGCCAGTTCGACGCCCCAGAGCGTATGGTCGCACTGGTAGTCCTTGTGGCTCCGCTTGCTGTTGAGCAGCTCCATGCAGACGGTGACGCCCGCGGACTCGGCCAACGCCGAGATGCGCTTCAGCCCCTTGGCGCAGTTCGCCAACCCCTCGGCGTCGGGCAGGCCCTTGCGGTTGCCCGAGAAAGTCACCACGTTCCGCCAGCCGGACCTGGCCACGAGTGGGATGATCCGCTCGGCCTCGCGCACGAGCCGGTCATGGTTCTCCACGCGGTTCCATCCGTCGGGAATGCTGCCGATGCCCGAGCACATGGTGCATGCCAGGACGTGCTTCTTCACCTGGTCCCACTCGTTTTAGCCCAGCAGGTCGATGCCAACCAGGCCCATGCCCTTAGCGGCGACGCAGAGCTCGTCCAGAGACATCCCCCCGTAGCACCAGCGCGAGACCGATTGCTTGATGCGTCCCTTCAGAGCAGGCTTCTGCTCCTGCGCCCCTGCCACCGCGGGAAGACCCGCGGCGAGACCCGTCACCGCCGCCGCTGTCATCATTTCGCGTCGCGTCATCCCTTCTGGCTTGCCCATATCCCCTCTTCCCCGTGTCACAGCTTCTTGTCCCGTTCGGCGGTCAGCATGGCCAACAGCGCCTCGGGAGCCATGGCGCCCAGATCGCCCTCACCGCGCTTGCGGACGGAGACGACACCGGCCTCCACATCGCGCCGGCCAATGACCAGCATGTAGGGGACCTTCTGCATCTCGGCCGCCCGAATCTTGTTGCCGATGCGCTCGCTTCGGGTGTCGATCTCGACCCTGAAGCCCGCCTCGGTCAGCAACGAGGCCGTTGCCTCGGCCGGGGCGAACTGGCCGTCGGTGATCGGCAGCGCCATCACTTGAACCGGCGCCAGCCAGAGCGGCAGGTCACCGGCGTAGTCCTCAATGAGTACGGCCAGGAAGCGCTCTGTGGCGCCCGTCACCGCCCTGTGCAGCACGACGGGCGTCTTGCGCTCTCCGTTGGCGTCGACGTATTCGCACCCCAGCCGCGCGGGCTGGATGAAGTCGACCTGGATCGTGGAGAGCTGCCACTCGCGTCCAAGGACGTCCTTGGTCATGAAGTCGGCCTTGGGGCCATAGAACGCGGCCTCGCCGGCGGCCTCGTAGAACTCCACGTTGTTGGCAACGAGTGCCGACCTAAGCGCGGTCGTCGCCTTGCCCCACTTGTCGTCGTCCGCCACGAACTTGCCGCCGGGCTCCTCGCCGCGCAGCGACAGCCGCACGCGGTAGTGGTGGAAGCCATAGCGCCCAAGGACCTCGCGGATCAGTTTGAGCGCCAGGCCGAACTCCTGCTCGATCTGCTCCTCGGTGCAGAAGATGTGGCAGTCGTCCTGCGTCAGCGAGCGGACGCGGGTCAGGCCCGAAAGCTCACCCGACTTCTCGTAGCGGTGCAGCGTGGCGAACTCCGCGTAGCGCACGGGCAGGTCGCGGTACGACTTGAGGCCGCTCAGGTTGAAGAGCGTCATGTGCGACGGGCAGTTCATGGGCTTCAGCCGGTAGCTGATACCGGCATCCTGGTCGACCATGGGCGGGAACATGGCGTCGCGGTAGTTGGCGTAGTGGCCGCTCTTGATGTATAGGTCCTCGCGGACGATATGGCCCGTCCAGACGTGCTGGTAGCCGTAGCGGGTCTGCGTTTCGCGGACGTACTTCTCCATCTCATGGCGGATGATCTCGCCCTTGGGCAGAAAGAGCGGGATGCCGGGTCCGATGTCCTCTCCCGCGAAGACGAACCAGCCCAGGTCGCGACCGATCTTGCGGTGGTCGCGCTTCTTGGCCTCCTCGAGGCGGTCGAGGTAGGTCTGGAGGCCTTCTGCGGTCAGCCACGCGGTGCCATAGAGGCGCGTGAGCATCTTGTTCTTCTCGCTGCCGCGCCAGTAGGCCCCGGCCACGTTCAGCAGCTTGAAGTGCTCGATGGCCGAGGTGGAGGGCACGTGCGGCCCGCGGCAAAGGTCCTCCCAGTCGCCCTGGGAGTAGAACGTGATGGCCTCGCCTTCGGGCAGTTCGCTGACGAGCTCCACCTTGTACGCCTGCTCGCCCTTGCTGCAGAGGTCCAGAGCCTCTTCCCGCGTCAGCTCGCGGCGAACGATGGGAAGGTTGCTTCCCGCAATCTGGCGCATGCGCTCCTCGATGCGCGGGAGGTCCTCCTCCTTGATCGGCGCGGGTAGGTCAAAGTCGTAGTAGAAGCCGTCCTCGATAGGAGGCCCAATGGCGTACTTGGCGCCCGGGAAGAGGTCACCTACGGCCTGGGCCATCAGGTGCGCGGCTGAATGCCGCAATGCGTACAGCGAATCTTCGCGGTTAGGTTCCATAATGATCTGCTCCATGATGCAAGTCCCCGGCCGTCCCGACGCAGCACGGCTCTACCATTGGAAAGGACCCCGGGGCTGATGATGCGCGGGCGGAAACTGCGAACCTGCGCCCGTCATACCGATTCGGCGGCGCGGTGGCTGTGGGGACCGGCTAGCAGAGGATGCCGGGACGCAGCAGGGCGCCGCCGCCGGTAGTGCTAACCGACGCGGGCGAAGCCTCACAGTCTGTGCCGATTGCCCTGCTCATTGGCGTACCTCTGCTTACGTGCGCGTATTCTACCACTATGGGGCGCCCGCGTGGGACTGCGCGGCCATCGACGCGCCTGCTGTGATCCGTATAGAACCGGCGCCAACCCACTGGAGACAAGCACCATGAGACGTTTCGTCCGTATAGCCTCAGCGATCATCGCCGTCGGATGCACCCCGCTGGTCAGCGGCGTTGTCCGCGCTCAGGGCGCCTCCGCCAAGCCCGATCCGGAGGATGCCGCCACCCGCAATCTGCCGGCCGGCAACGCCAAGCTCTCGGCCATGATCCTCGACCAGAAGCTGTTCGCGCCCGACCACTGGTGGCAGTACAAGGGCCCGAGCACCCATCGGCCCGGGCACTACGTCGCGGAGCAGCAGGGCATCGTATCTGTGGGTGGGTCGTTGGTTAGGAACCACGGCGCCCAGGTCACCTATCGCGTCACAGCCCACCCGAGCGCCGCGGTCGCATCCAAGGCGTTCGCGGCTGTGAGGCCTACGGCTCACGAGACGGACCGCACGCAGACTACCGTGAAGGTGGTGAAGCTGGGTTCCGAGGCTGTGGAGGTCCGGCAGGCCAACACTGACGCGACCGGCGCCACCCAGTTCAGCGCCATCCGGACGGTGGCACGGTACGGCCGGTACGTTGTGGACATTTCCGGTGCATCGGACATGAAGGCCTTCGGACCGCGACCGACGTCAGGGACGCGCGCGTGGTTGCACGAGGCTGTCTACGCCACCGTTCGCAAGGCCGCGCTTGAGCGCTGGGACAGGGCCGCCGAGCTGCTGACCGGAGCCGCAGCCCCTTAACTCGAACGCGATGGCTGAGCCCGGGCTTCCCGTAGCCTGCCCAGTTCCGCGGAGGCGTCACTCGCTGCGGCGGCGTTGCCCGTTGCCCGAGCCGATGCCTCCAGCGTGGTGAGCGCCCACTCGTACCTCTCGGCGGCGCGATCCACGGCGGCGGCGTCGGCGCCGTACAGGGCCTGCGACTGGCGGGCATCCCAGAAGGCCCGAAGCACCTTGATGCCCGACTGCAACAGCGGCACGGCTTCGCCCGGTCGCGCAGCCTTGACCGCCGCAGCCGCAAGACCAAGGTAGCCCTCGGCGAACTCCCACTCGATGCGCTCCGGGATGGCCCTGATCGTCCCGATGGGGCCCTCGTAGAGATGCGCGATGTCAGAGTAGACCCGTTGCGCCGCATCACCCCGGCCCGACGCGTCCCACGCCGCGGCAAGGGCGACCAGGTTCGGTATGAAGTGCGGGTCCACCCGGCGGGCGCGGTCGAACCACGTCGCCGCTTCCGCCATCTTGCCCTGCCTCTGGAGGTGCTTGCCGGCCCGGTAGAACGACTTGCCCGTCGGCGAGAGGCGGGTCGCCTCCAGCAGCAGCCGCCACGCCTCAGACCCATGGTCTGCTGATGAGGCCAGCATCGCGGCGTTGAGGCGCGTCTCGGCGTTCCACGGCTCGGACGCGGCGGCCTCGACGAGTTTGTCGTACGCGACAGATGCGCCGCTCTCGGCAATGGCCCCGAGGCCCTGGTATGCCAGTGTGCGGCCCGCGAACGTGGGTGCGGCATAGGCCGCGAGACCCAGCGCCACGGCGCCGATCGCGAGTCGGCGCCACCGACGGATCGGAGCCTGATGTGCCAGAACCGCCCCCGGTTGGAGCATCCGAGAGGCCGCCAGCAGGATCGCCAGTTCCACGGCCATGGCCGAGGCCAGCGCGGGCACATAGAGGTCCGAATCGAAACCGCTGTGGAGCGCCAGCCCGATGCTGCCCGCCAGAGCGCCTGCGGCTACCACGCGGACGTCGATCGCGGGGCCGTGGGCGGCATCGGTCGGGGCCTTGGCGCCCCTCGACGCAACCAGCGCGCGCCAACCCGCGAACCACGCGCAGCAGAGGGCCGCAAGCAGACAGAGCGCGGCCGGCGCGCCTGAGTCGCACCCAAGTTGCAGGTAGGTATTGTGCGCATGCTGAGTGAAGCCGACCACGGCATACGGCGGGTACGCGGTGGCGAACGAGCCCGCGCCGAAGCCCTGGAGCGGCCGCGCGGCCACCATACGCGCGGCGCCCTGCCAGGTCAGCGCCCGGAACCGAGCGGAGTAGGCTTGGTCGCCGGAGGCCTTCAGCCTGGCCACGGCCGGGCCGGCCGCCAGTAGCGCGACCACGAGCATGACGCCCAGCAGACCGAGGGCCCTGCGGCGGCAATGACCCACCAGCGCGCCCGAGGCCCAGCACGCAACGCCCAGCACGCCGACCGCAACGAGCAGTGAGGCGATACCCATTCGCGACTGCGTCAGCAAGAGGCATCCAAACTGCAGCAACAGGCCGAGTGCCGCCGAGGCCGCCAGTCGGCGTCCCCGAGCGGTCAGTCCAACGGCCAGCGTCAGCGGGATGGATGCGACAAGTAGCCCGGCCAGGAAGTTCGGCATCGTGAAGGTTGCGAAGACGCGCCAAGTACGGTCGCCGGAGAGGAAGTGGACCACGAACTCGCCCACGCCGCGCAGGGAGACCAGTGAGCTTCCCGCGACGAACACGAGCGCCAGCCCCAGCAGTAGCCCCTTGGAGCGCCCGGAGCGGTAGACCGCTAGGCCAAGCGCCAGCGAACCCGCCACACCGGCGACCATCGGCAGGCCGTCCTGCATGGCCGGCGCCCAGAACGCGGAGAGCGCCGCCAGAGCAGCGACCGCCGCAAACAGCACGGCGGCAGCCCGCTGGGCCATCGGAACGGTGCGCGTTTCTCCTGCGTCGCGCCACAACGCCGCCAGCGCGGCGAGGCCCGCGGCAACCCAGGCGATCGGCGTGGCCACCAGCTCGATCCACTCCGACACGGCCGGGTCGGGCACGCGCCGGTCGCCGAGGTACCCGCCCCAGACCGTGAGCAGTAGTATCGCGAGGCCGGCCGGCCACGCCGATACGGGCGTCCGCACGGCCGCCGCCCTCTCGTGGACGACCGGCGTGCGCCTGCGCGACGGGGTGCGGGCCCTCACCTGCGTCTCCCCTTGAGGACGTTCTTGACCTTGTAGCGGATCAGCCGACCGGACGCCCGGGCCACCAGCCCCGGTACGATCAGCGGTCGGAGCCAGATCGGCGTCTGGGCCGCGTAATGCTTGCGATAGAAGCGGTACATGCTCCTGTGGAACTCGTAGGTCATACGTGTGGGGACCCGGTCGCTGGAGCGGCCGATGAGGTGGTAGATCACGGCGTCGGGCACATATTGCACCAGATGGCCCAAGCTGTGGACGCGGTAGCACAGGTCCACATCCTCGCAGTACATGAAGAAGCCCTCGTCGAATCCCTGTGTGCGCTCCAGGGCGTCGCGGCGGATCATCAGAGCCGCGCCCGAGACCCAGTCCACGGTACGCGGCTCATCGTGGTCCCAGTCGCTCATGAGGTAGTCGGACGTGAAACGGTTCTTAGGAAAGAGGCGGCCCAGCGGCGTGTTCCGGAAGAAGCCCGCGCCGAGGTCCGGGAACGCCCTGCAGCTGAACTGGAGAGAACCGTCGCCGTTCAGCAGCTTGGGGCCCACGATGCCGGCTTCCGGGCGGGCGTCGGCGTAGGCGACCAGGGCATCGAACGCGCCTTCCGTGACGACGGTGTCCGGGTTCAGGAAGAGCACGTAGCGGCCGTCCGCGTGCGGCAGGGCCCGGTTGTTGCCGGTGGCAAAGCCCAGGTTTGAGGGATGCACGCAGAGCGTCGCGTCGGGGTACTCGGCGGCGACCATGGCTCTGCTCTCGTCTTCGGAAGCGTTGTCGGCCACCACCACCTGCACAGCCGAGCGCCACTTCTGCCCGAAGATGGAACCGAGGCACTTCCGAAGGTCGGCGCAGGTATTCCAGTTCAGGATCACCACGGAGAGGTCATGCGGCATGGTTGCGTTGGGCTCCCCTCCGCGCGGCAAGTCGCCACGCCTGCACCCACGACGCCGCGGTCGCCAGCGCCCTGATCGGCGCGTACCGTAGCCCTCCGTAGTGCTTTCGGTAATACGCAAGCAACCCGCGCCGTGACTCCCACGCCATAGCTGGCGCGACCTGGCCCGTGCTGGCGCCGCCGTAGTGCTTGATCTGCACGGTAGGCGTGTAGACGATCCGCCAGCCGCCCCGCTTGGCCCGGTAGCACCAGTCGACCTCGTTGAAGAAGATCGGGAAGCGCTCGTCCAGCAGGCCCACCTGGCGCACAGCCTCGCCGCGCAGCAGCAGGAAGGTGCCCATGGGTTGGTCGACATCGGCTTGGGAGGAGTAGTCGAACGTGGTCATCCGGTAGGCGCCGAAGACGGGGCTGCTCGGGCAGAGGCGCGACAGGCCCAACGCCTCCCATAGGATCGACCCCGGGGTCGGGAAGCCACGCACGGAACGCTGCGTCTCACCGTCCGTGCCGATCAGCCGGCATCCCAGCGCGCCGATCTTCGGGTCCGTCTCGAGCGCGTGCACTGCCCCTTCCAGCGTGCCGGGCGGAACTACCACGTCGGGGTTCAGGAGCAGCGTGTGGCGGCCCTCAGCCACTCGCATTCCCTGATTGTTACCCTCGGCATACCCGGCGTTGCCGGTGTTGGCCACCAGCTTCACCATAGGAAACTCGGACCGGACCATCGCCGCGCTGCCGTCGACCGAGGCGTTGTCCACGACGATGACCTGCAGTCGCAGATCAGAGCCCGGCTGCAGCAGCGAGTTGAGCGCATCGCGGAGCATGTCCCGCGTGTTCCAGTTGACGATGACGATGCTGAGATCGGGTTGCATGCCGCTCTACGCCGTCCACGCCGCAACGGTCGACAGGTCCTCCGCAAACCAGTCGGGCGGGCACTCGGCGTTAGCCGCCGGCGTGCGCCCATGCAGCAGCCCGATCGTTGTAGCGCCCGCGGCTCGGCCGGCGCGGGCGTCCATCCAGTGGTCACCGATGGACACGAAGGGGACCCCATAAGCGCCGGCGGCGGCGAGCCCTGCCCACAGGTGCCGCGGATCGGGATTCCAGTAGGGCGTGTCGTCCCGGGTCACGAGCGGCAGTGCTGCCAAGCCGACCGCGCCCACGAGCCTCTGCGCGACCGGCCGGCAGTTCCGCGTGACGATGGCGCAAGCAACGCGTCGCCGACGTAGGCCCATGATGAGATCCACGGCGCCGGGCATGGCCTCGGCGTGACCGCAGTACTCCTCCTCCATCCTCTCCAACAGCGTCAGGGCGCCGCGCCGACACTCACGCGCGGTGTGGACGCCGGCCGTCAGGCCCAGGTGGTCCGTGGCCGCGGCGACATAGCCCAGAAGGTCGAACGAACCCTCCGGCGCGGCAAGTCCGCGGACGGTCGCCCAGACCTTCAGCTCGTCGAGCATGGCGGCGAAATCGATGGAGGAGTGGACGAGCGTGCCGTCCAGGTCGAACAGGACGGCCCGTACGCCCTCGAAGGGTGATCCAGCGGGGTTGCTCACGCGGAGTATGGGGTCCAGTCCGGCTCGGCGACGCCCAGCAGGTCGTACAGCGCCTCCCGGACGATGCGCTCCGATTCGGCCGAGTACATCAGGCTGTGGTAGTAGCGGTGGGCGTGGTTGGTCTCGTAGCCCCCCAGTCCGTAGGCTGCCGCGGTGGGCAGGTAGTTGTGGGCGCCGTTGGTGCAGCCCAGCGTAAGGACCGGACCCAGCGCCTGGGCATCGAGGTCGAGTGCGTACTGCACGAAGGGCTCGGCAGGAAGGCCCACGAAGCTTGCGCCCTGCACCGTGATACGCTGAATCTCCATCTCGGCGGAACCGCCGGGGCCGCCGGCCTCGGCTATCTGCAACTCTAGCCTGGCGTACGCCAGCAGGCCCTCGGAGTTGAGGATTGCCCCGACGCCCCCGGCGGCGCGGTCGGCGGCCAACTGCGCCTCGCAACGCGCCACCGTTTCGCGGCAGGCCTCGACGGGCGGCGGCCCAACCAGGGGCAGTTGCACCGTGCGCACGGCGTGCGAGACGGGTTCGTCGTCCATCAGTGGACCCGCCTCCTGCCATGCCTGGATCGCGGCCGCTCCGAGCATCCGCCCATTATGTGCGGCGGCCGAGAAGGTAGCGCGCCGCATGGGGTTGATGTTGCCCGAGCAGCCCTGCAGGAAGAGCGGCGTGGCCTTGTAGTCGGTCTGCCGCCGTACGGTATCGGCCGCGTAGCCGCAGTAGTCCGCCGTGATCCGCAGGTTGTCGCCGCCCAGTGTCGTGCCGTGGCAGGCGTGTGTGAGGAGCAGCGCGAACAGGTCGCCCGAGGGCTCCGCCACGCTGATGACGTCGACGTAGGGCGCAACAGGCCCGGCGTAGTCGTGGCCGATCGTGGTCCCGCCGCCGGCGACGGCGGCCCGGCGGTTCACCCCGACCTGGACCGGCGACCTGCCGTAGGAGAGCTGCGCGGGTTTCAGGGTCTCTGCGGCCTGCCGCACGGCGCCGACGATCTTCCGCGTCAGGATGTCGACATAGGCCTCGTCGATGGGACCCATGGCGTTGAACTCTTTAACGTTCGGCCCACCGTGGGTGTGCGACGCGTTCAGCAGGAGGGCCTCGGGCGGAATGCCGACGGCCTCCCACACCGACTGCCGAATGCGCTGCACCATGCCGTCGCTGAAGCCGATGAGGTCGGCCGACACGATGCCCACGGGCGTGCCGCCGTCGTGGAAGACGATGGCGCGGGCGTGGAGCTCATCGTGGACGGCCACGCAGGGCGTCGATCTGAAGGCGTATCCGCCCATCCAGACCCCAACGGGCGGCGTGATGTTGGTTTCGCAGACGCTGGCATAGAGCGGCATACGGCACCTCCCCCTTCGCGCTGTGGCGGAACGGCAACTCCGATCGCTCGAACGGCATATTATACGGCATGGAGCCTCGGCCCCGGTCCGGCCCCCAACGGGCTGGAGCAGCTCCCCGCAGGTATACTCGGCAGGCGCCTCGATCCGAGCCCGGCGCACACAGGGAAGAGCATGGCTTACCAGGATTTTCAGGCATTCCTCCTCAAGTCACCGGGTTAATTCAAAAATCCCCGCGCCACCCATGCCGCCGCCCA
>JAPLCQ010000116.1 GCA_026392115.1 Armatimonadota bacterium
CCGGCGCCCGCGTCTTGCCGAAGCGGAGCGTCAGGTCGCGCTTGCGCCAGAAGTCCGAGTAGATCGGGTGACCCTTCCAGAGCGCGTGCGACTCCGGCGAGAAGAGCGCGGAGGTCAGCCATCCCTCGACGAGGTTCTTGCGCAGGATGCCCCCGGGGAATGCGGCGTCGTTGAAGATGCGCGGCGTGGCGACCTGGATGTACTGCGAGGTGATGTACGGGCTGCCCGTGCCGGCCGCCAGGAGCTGAGTGATGCCCACGGCCGAACCGCCCATGGTTCCGATCTTGCCGTTGCACCAGGGCTGCTTCGCGACCCAGGCCAGCGTGTCCGCGCCGTCTGTGCGTCCCTCCCACCAGCCGTCGGCCTCGAAGGGCAGGTTGGCCCCCTGCGAGCCGAAGCGTCCGCGCGTGTCCTGGATCACCACGGCGTAGCCGCGCGCGGCGGCGGCCTTGCCCGCTCCCGACGAGGCATCCTTGCTGTACGGCGTGCGCATGACGATGACGGGGAAGGGGCCTGTGCCCTGAGGCAGGTGGACATCCGTGCCCAGCAACGTGCCGTCGGTCATGGGTAGCTTGCGGGTCTCGACGCGGCTCTGCCGGGCCAGCGCGGCGGCGGCTAGCAGGGCTACGGCGGCGAGGCATAGCCCCTTGATCCGCCGTGTTCTCAGGCTTCTGGGCATCGGGGAGGCTCCTCGTACGGCGCGGTCAGGCACACACGCATAGTCCCGTGCGCCAAGGGGCGCGCCCGGGACGTCGCGGTCCGTTGGGGCCGACCGCTCGCGGGCCCTGCGGTCCGGCGGTTGCGGCGCCGCTCAGTCGGCGGTGAAGTACTCGTCCAGTGCGTTGACAACCAGCCCGACGGCGGCGGAGCGTGATAGGCAGCCGTCGCCGGGTAGCCCGTCGCGGTTCAGCAGTCGAGCGTACTCCGGCGCGCTGGCCTTATAGCTCAGCGTATGCTCGTCGTACCAGGATGTCACCAGTATGGTGCGTCCGCTGACAGCCTGTTTGCTCCGTTGGAACTCCAGTCCCATCTTCAGGTCGCCTCCTGAGTACAGACGGGTCGGGCAGCGGGCCGACCCGCGTATATGTAAGGATTCGGCGTCGCGGTCGGTAATCCTTCACGCACGCGGGCGTTTTTCATAGCCATCACACGGTAACCGCCTCTGCGCCTTGCTTCGGCTACACTGAGGTGCTGGACCCGCACCGGCATCACCGCCCAACGGAGATCTGCCATGCTTCATGCCGCGCCGCCCCCACCCGCACTGGCCGTCAGCGTTGACCCGTCGTCCGGCGTATGGACCCGGCTTGCCGTGGCGGGCCGCCAGGTGCTGGCAGGGCCGCGGCTGGAGGCCGCCATCTTCTGGGACGGCGGCGCCATGTCGCCGGCTTCAGAATGGAAGCTGCTCTCCGTGGATCAGAAGCCCGGACGCACCGTGGTCACGCGGCGGGCCGGCCTGTGGGATGTCCGCACGGAGATGGCCGTGAGCGGGCCCGAGTTGCGGCGGCGGGTGATCTTTACCTGGCGCGGCGAGAAGGCCGTCCGTGTGCGCGGCGCGCAGCTGCGAACGCCGCCGCTGACCGTGTTGCCCTCCCGCGGCGACTGGGTGATGCTGCCCGGCAACTTCCCCGTGCGGCGCATGCCGCTCGCGGGGTTGGCGCAGGCCGGGCCGCAGTCGGAGGTGGGCTGGACGCGGGGTGACTACGCCACGGCGGCCCTCAGCTTTGGATCGGCGGGGCTCGCCTGCGTTGCGGGATACTCCTTCGAGCACGACCAGGCGCGCATCACCGTGTCGGCCGAGGGCGGCGGCGTGGTGGTGACCCACGGCTTCGATGTCTGTGGCGACCTGCCGCCGGGCGGCTCCTACGAGGTGGGGACGCAGGTGCTTCGCTTCGCCCTGGGCGGCTCGGGCGTCGTGGCGGGCTTGGTTGAGGCCCTGGCCAACTCCGTGGGCAACGGCCCGCCGCGTGACCAGCCCGCCGACCTGGGCAAGACCGTGCTCTACGAGGTGCATCCCTGGGGTCGGCTGGAGAGCTGGGGACCCGACCGGGGCCACCGGTACGACCGGCTCACGGCATGCCTCCCGCAGTGGCGCGCGCTGGGCGCCAACGCCTTCTGGGTGCTGCCGCCTCCGTGGCAGCCGCCGTGGGTCTACACCACGCCCATATGGGAGGCAGTGAACCCCGGCAACGGCACGCCGGAGCAGCTCAAGGAGTTCGTGGCGGCCGCGCACCGCACCGGCGCCAAGGCCATCGTGGACCTGGTGGTCTACGGCGTGCTTCCCTCCAGCGAGGACGTGCCCAAGCTCCCGAGCGATGTCTGGGCGGTGGATGAGAGCCGCCAGCGGCGCACCGTCTGGGGCGGCTCCATCCTCCCGGCCGACACCTCCAAGCCGGCATGGCAGGAGCGCATGGCCCGAGCCGCCGGGTTCTGGGCGCGCGATTACGGGTTCGACGGCGCCCGCCTCGACTGCGTCGGCTGGGGGCAGACCGCCAACTGGGGTGCGCCGCGCGCCAACGATGCGGTGGCCTACGGCGGCATCGCGCTGAACAAGGTGATCCGCGACGCCTTCCGCGCGGGTAACCCCGGCGCGTTCCTCCTGCCCGAGGGCGGCAAGCCGCTGGTGCTCAAAGAGAGCGACATGGTCTTCGACTATCCGCTCTACCTGGCCATGCGCGACATGACCACCACGCCCGATCTGGGCGCGTGGATCGAGCGGACCCGTGAGTGGCTCCAGTGGGAGCGGCTGGCGTATCCCGCCGCCGGCCTCAAGGGACTCGTTCGCTTCCTTGAGCTTCACGACACCGTGGCCGCGCAGGACTACTTCGGAGTGGGCCCGTCGCAGGCGCTCGCGGCGATCCTCTGCCTCATGGAGGGGACACCCCTCCTGCAGCAGGAGCAGGAGACCGGCTTCAGCCGCGACCTGAGCAGCTGGCTCAAGCTTCGCCGCAACGTGGCAGCCCTGAGCGGCGGCGGGGCCGACTACCAGGCCGTCCTTTGCTCCGATCCCGGCGTCTTCGCCTTCCTCCGAACGGGCGCGGGTGAAGCCGTGGTGGTGGCCGTGAACCTCACCGGCCTGCCCGCCCGGTGCACGTTGGAGTGGCCTCGAAGCCTCCCCGCCGCAGCTCTCCACGCGTCGCTCCAGGGGCGCATCCTCAGCCGGAAGCCGGGCGGCGCCGGCGTGGTGATCGATCCCTGGCGCCCCATGGCCATCGTGCTGCAGAAGCGCAGAGGCGCCGCGCCGGAGTGGCGCGTCCCGGCCCCCGCAGGAGCGCGCTGGTCGGTGCGCATGCCTGAGGGCACGCTGGAGGATGCCGTCCGCGACGACGACGCCAAGCCGGGTGATGGCGAGGCCGTGGAGGACCGCCTGCCCGTGCTGCGCCGCGCGTGGCGGCCCGTGGAGGGTGGGTTGGCCGACGGCCCCGGCCCCACGCGGCTCAGCCTGGCCGGATTGCCCGGAGCCGGCGCCGCCGAGATCACGCCCGGTGCGGCCCAGGGCGCCCGCATCACGTGGGCCAAGGGCGGCTCGCCGCGCATCGAGCCCGATGCGGCCCCGCCGTCTGCCGCCTGGCCCGCCGCCGGAGTGCCGGCGGTGACTGCCAACCCGCAGTTCGTGCGCCTCTCCGCCGCCGGCGTCAGGCTGACGCTGGCGCGTCGGCACGGCGGCGTGCCCGTGGAGATCCGCCGCGCCGGCCGGGTCCTCTCCTCCCGCCCGGGCGAGCTATACACCGACTGGGGCCTCCTCCCCGAGAAGCGCCTCGTGGCGGCCGACGGCGAGACCAACCCGCGCCTGAGCGTCGAGCGCACCGCCGCGGGTGTCACGGTCACCTTCCGAGGCCTGCTCCGTGAGCGCTCCTGGAACGGAGTGCAGACCTGCGGCATCGCCGGCCCGCGCACCGCCTACCGGCTTACCTACACCATGGACGCGACCGGGCGGATCACCGTGGGCGTTGGCGTCACGCCGTCGCAGGACAACCCTGAGACAAAGGCATTCCTGGCGCTTCGCCTCTTCGTCGACGATGCCTCCGACTGGCTTCGCGGAGACGCCGTTGCGGGCGGCGACGCCAACGGCCGCGTGGCCTCGGCCTCGGGCAACTCCGCAGGCGCTCTCGTGGCTCGCGGCACACAGGGCTCCATCGGCCTCGGCGAGACGCAGAGCGTTCAGCGCACCTTCGGCATCCGCGAGGGGCGCGGCGGCTGGCTC
This sequence comes from Armatimonadota bacterium, assembly GCA_026392115.1. Classification (GTDB taxonomy): domain Bacteria; phylum Armatimonadota; class Chthonomonadetes; order Chthonomonadales; family CAJBBX01; genus CAJBBX01. The sequence goes on from JAPLCQ010000116.1 coordinate 4,202, forward strand.
TACCTGGCGCTCTTGGACGGCGACCCCGTCGCCACTCGATCCGGCGTCGAGGCCGCGGGCGGCGCCGCCTTGCTGTTGAAGTAGCGCCGGGGCAGGGAACACGGCGCCCGGCGGTGAATCAGGCCGACCGGGGGGTGCGATATGGTCTTGCTTGGGTTGGCCTCGGTGGTTGTGGCGGCCGTGGGTCTCGCCGGACGACCGGTCGCGCCTCCGCTCCGGTTTGAGCCGGTTGCCGGGCGGGTTGCGGCCTATGCGGCGCGGGGACGCGGCTTCGGGGTCATGATCTCCGGCCGCGAGGCGCGAGTGCGCGTGGGCGATGCTCGATCAGTCGGTGAGGTGTCCTTTCGCCTGCTGGACTCCTCGCCGGACGCCGAGCCCGTCGCCGAGGGGCGCTTGCCCGGCGACAGCAACTACCTCGTCGGCGCGTCTGCTTCGCTGTGGCGCACGCACGTGCCGGGCTACTCGCGTGTGCGCGTGCGCCGGGCCTATCCCGGCGTTGACCTGCTCTACTATCAGGACCGAGCGGGCCTGCCGCGGGTCGACTTCACCGCCGCACCGGGTGCGCAGCCCGGACGCATAGGACTGGAGGTCACCGGCGCCGCATCGGTGCGCGTGGACGGCGAGGGCTCCCTCGTGGCCGAGACGGCCGCCGGTCCGGTGCGCTGGTTGCGTCCCTATGCCTACCAGGTGCGGGCGGGCAAGCGCCTCCGGGTGGCGGCCGCGTTCCGGCAGGAGGCCCGCTCCAACCGGGTCCGCTTCGAATTGGGCCGGTATGACCGCTCGCTCCCGCTGGTGATCGATCCCGGCCTGGCCGCCTCGACCTACCTCGGCGGCACGCTGGATGACGGCATCGGAGCCATATCGGTCGATGCCTCGGGGTGCATCTACGCGCTGGGCTTCGCCTGCTCCCGCGACTTCCCGGTGACGCCCGGCGCGTACAAGACGGTGAACCCCGCGCCGCCCGGCGACTACAACAGCAGCGTCGTGATCACCAAGTTCAGCGCCGACGGCAAGACGCTGGTCTACAGCACCTACCTGGGCGCGGGCGGCGCGGGCGGTCTGGCCGTGAGTCCCGCCGGCGAGGCCTGCGTTTGCGGCAGCACTTCCGACGGCAACTTCGCCGCCACGCCGGGTGCGTACCAACGCGTGTTCAAGGGCGCCTATGACTGCTTCGTGGCCAAGCTCACTCCCGCCGGCGATGGCCTGGCCTTCTCCACCTACCTCGGCGGGACGCAAGCCGAGGCGGCAACCGGCCTCGCGCTGGGCGCGGACGGCTGTCTGACCCTCTGCGGCAATACCTACTCCACCAACTACCCCACCACGGCCGGCGCCTTCCAGCCGGCGTACCCGAGCGCCTCCGGCTCGCAGTGCGGCTTCGTCACCAAGCTGAACCATGAGGGCAATGGCCTGGTCTATTCCACCTACCTGGCCGGCACACAGCAGGAGGACACCATACGCGCCATGGCCATGGGCGCCGATGGCTGCCCGGTGCTCACGGGCCGCTCCTACAACGCCGACTTCCCGACGACGCCCGGCGCCTACCAGCGGGCTTACGGCGGCGCCGGCGACATTTTCCTCGCCAAGTTGCGCGCCGACGGCTCTGGATTGGTCTACGCCACGTACCTGGGCGGCCCGCACGGCGAATGGGGCGATGCCGTGGCGCTGGACGCCGCGGGTCGGGCCACCCTCACCGGGCGCGGCGACATGCTGGGCTTCCCGATTACAGCCGGCGTCGTGCGCCCCGCCTATTCGGAGGGGTCTGGGGCGTTCATCACCCGCTTCACGGCCGACGGGACCGGCCTGGTCTGGTCCACCATGATCGTCTGCATGGGCGGGACCATGGGCCGGGCGGTTGCCGTAGACGCGACGGGCAGGACGTGCATCGGCGTTGAGACCTACTCGGCCTCGTATCCCGTCACGTCCAACGCCTTCGCGGCGGCCCATGCGGGCGGCGTGGGCGCCGACTGCGCGGTGACCCTCCTGTCGCCCTCGGCGGACAAGATTCTCTACTCCACCTATCTGGGCGGCTCGAGCACGGACTGGCTGAACGCGCTGGCTCTGGACGCCTCCGAGTGCGCCTGCGTGGCCGGCCAGACGCTCTCCACGAACTGGCCCACGACGGCCGGCGCGTTCCAGCGCACCGCCATGGGCCGGAGCGAGGCGTACCTGACCCGAGTGCAGCTCCCCATGGTGACCTCGGTCACCGGCGCACAAGCTTCGGCGGCCCTGGGGCAGACCGTGCAGTTGACGGCTACCCTTCGCCGTGCCTCGTCCGGCGCGGGGCTGGCTGGGAAGCCGGTCAGGTTCGACATCGGTTCGGCGCAGTCGACGGCAACCACTGACGCGCAGGGAGTGGCCGCGCTGGCCTTCACACCCGCCGAGGCCGGCGGCGTGGGGCAACTCACGTACCGCGCCGCCTTCGCCGGCGACGCCGACGCGCTGGCCTCGGAGGGGCAGGGGACGCTCACGGTGAGCCGGGCGGCTACTTCGGTATACATGCCCGATCGCGCCGGCGTCATCACCACGCCCGTGGCGCTGAAGGGCTACCTGAAGCGGACCACCGACAACGCCTGGGTCGCGGGGCGCACGCTGCGCTTCTCGGTGGACGGCGTGACCGTGGGCGACGCTGCCACCGACGCCGCGGGGATGGCCGCGCTCAACTGGACCATCGGCGCCGGCCCGGCCGCCCGGGCGTTGGGGGCGGCTTTCGCCGGGGATGACTCCTACCAGGGTTCGGCGGGGTCGGCCACGCTCACCGCACAGACGGTCTCGACCAAGCTCTACGTGGTCGATCGAACCGCCAGGATCAAGACCTACGTCGTGCTCAAGGCCTACCTGTTCCTCGCCAACAACGCCCTGGTCGTCGGCAAGCCCGTGAGCATCACGCTCGACGGCACGTCCGTCGGCTCCATGGCCACAAACACGCAGGGCTGCGCGCAGTTCGGCATCACGGTGGCCGAAGGCGCCGGCGCGGGCGCCCGGACCATACGCGCCGGGTTCGCCGGGGACGCGGGCTACCGCGCCTCGGCCGGCCAAGGCGTGCTAACGGTGACCCGAGGCGCCCTCTACATCTGGCCCTACGTCCGTACCGGCAAGGCGGGCGCGAGCCATCCGCTGCGGGCCTATGTGCGGAGCCTGCCGGACTACGCCGTGCAGCCGGGCAAGCAGGTCGACTTCAGCGTGGACGGCACGGCAGTGGGCTCGGGCGCGGTGGCCGCCGACGGCTGGGCGGCTTCGGCGTGGGCCATCCCCGCCGACCAGCCCGCAGGTTCGCACACCGGCAGGTTCGCACACCGCGGCCGCGGCGTTCGCGGGTGACGCCTGGTACGCGCCCGCCGCGGCCACGGCGGCGTTCAACGTGGTGCGCTGACATGACCCAGCGCCCCCGTTGGCCGAAGCCTCCGGGGGCGCTGGTCTGCCTGGCGGCGTGCCGCCGGGCTACGGTGCGACGGTCAGCGTGCCGGTGGCCGAGCCCGCGAGGTAGTCGGCGTCCGCCGTGAAGTCCACGGTGAACGGGAGCGCGCCCGCCGCGGCTGGGGTGACCGAGACGGTGGCCTTGCCCGACGCATCGGTGGTGGCCGTGGTGTCAAGGCTCACGCCGGCGCACTGGAACCGAAGCGACTTGCCGCTGACCGGCGTCAGCGTTCCGTTCTTCTGGTACCAGTAGAAGACGGCGATCAGCGTGCCCGTCGCGCCCACCTTGCCGGATCGGTTGATGGTGTAGACGTAGACGTTCCGCTTGGCCGCCACGGTGAGGTTCGCCGTGCCGGTGGAGGCGGCGTACGCGGCGTCTGCGGCGAACCGCGCATTGATGACGTACGTGCCCGGCGCCGCAGGCGCGGTGACGGCGACCGCGGCCTTGCCGGACGCCGTGGTCGCGGCCTGAGCCGGGGTCCATGCGCTGCCATTGAGCTGGAACTCCACCTGCTTGCCCGCGACACCGGCGCCGCCGGTGGTCCCGTTGGGTGTGACGAGGTAGGCGGCCAGGTTCACGCCGTCGCCGGGGCCGGCCGTGGTCGCGCTGACGCTGATTGCGGTGGCGATCAGCGCCGTGGTGGTGAGCGTGCCGGTGGCCGAGCCCGCCAGGTAGGTTCCGGAGGCCTCGAACCGACACTGCAGCGTGTGGACGCCCGCTGCCGGAGCGGTGATGGTGAGCGTTCCGTAGCCCAAGGCGGAGGTGAGGACCTCGGAGTCGGTCCAGGCGCCGGAGTCGATGCTGAACTGGAGGCGCTTGCCGCCGATGCCCGCGCCGGCCGCGTCGGTCAGCCGGCCCCGGATGGAGACCCGGCTACCCACCGTCGCGCTCAGGTTGGCCAACGTGACGGTCGTGGGATCGCCCGACGTGAAGCTGAACCTGGCCACGAAGCCGTCGTTGGCGCCCGCCAAGGTCGTTCGGTGGGCTCCCGACGTGGTGGGGAACTGGCTGGACCCAGTCCAACCGCAGATGGTGGCGACGCCGGCGTTGTCCAACGCGATCGCTTCGCCCTCCTCGCCATTGTCTCCGCCCAGATGGGTGCTGTAGGTCAGGCCGCTGCCGTCGGGCAGCAGCTTTGTCAGAAACGCATCGCTCCAGTCGCCGTCGATGGCGTGGATTCCCTGGTACGCATCGAGTGTCGTGGGAAATGGGAGCAATGGATCGGTTGAGCAGGTGTATCCGGTCACGTAGGCGCTTCCGTCGGCGGCGACCGCGACGGCGCGCACAGCGTCCGCCTGCTTCCCGCCGAGGAATGTGCTGTAGACAAGCCCGCCGCCGGAGGCGTTCAGCCTGGTGACGAACCCGTCAACGTTGCCACTGTGGAACGTCCGGTATGCGCCGGCGGTGGTCGGGAAGTCGCTCGACCAGGCCCTGCCGCCTATCGTGGCTGCGCCGGCGCCGTCGACGGCGATGCCGCCCGAGTAGTCGTTGGCGCTGCCGCCGAGATAGGTGCAGTAATCCATGTCGCCGCCGTCGGCCGTCAGCTTGGCGACGAAGACGTCGCCGCCGCCCGCGCTGGCCGCCTGGTACGCGCCCGGCATGGTCGGGAAGTCCGTGGAGTCGGTGTCGCCGCACACATACGCCTTGCCCGCGCCGTCCAGTGCGATGGAGAAGGCCATGTCATTGTCGGAGCCGCCCAGATAGGTGCTGTAGATCAGGCTCTTACCGTCGGCGCTGAGCCGAGTCACAAACCCGTCGGAGCACACGTCCGGATCATCCGGATCACCGGTGATACCGGTCTGGTAGGCGCCGGCGGTGGTCGGGAACGTCCCGGAACGGGTATATCCCGCAATGGTGGCCTGGCCGGAGCCGTCAAGGGCGATGCCGTAGCCGTAGTCCTCGCGGTTACCACCGAGATACGTGCTGTATTCCAGGAGGTTGCCCGAGGGACTCACCTTCGTCACGAAGGCATCGACGTCGGCGCCGCGGGCGTTCTGGAACCCGTTGGCTGGGAAGTCCTTGGAATACGTGGAGCCTGTTACGTAGGCCGCGCCCAGGCCGTCGACGGCGATGCCGTACCCGAGGTCATCCTTGGACCCGCCTATGTAGGTGCAGTAGGCAAGGGCCTTGCCGTCGGCGTTCAGCTTCGTGATGAACGCGTCCGAACCGCCACCGTTGTAGACGGTTGAGTACGCGCCGGATGTGGTCCGGTAGTCCTCTGAGTCGGTGTAGCCGCTGATATAGCAGGCGCCCGCGCCGTCAACGGCGACGCCGTAGGAGGAATCGAGCGTTGTGCCGCCGACGTAGGTGCTGAACTCCAGGGTCGGGTCCACCACCAGCGGGCGGCTTGCATCGTAACGCGCGACCCGGAAGGCCACGGTGTCTTGCTGCAGCGCGAAGGCGCAGGCGACCTGGCGGCGGACCCCGTCGACGGTCTGGTACGCGTAAGGCCGGTTCAGCGTCACGTCGCCGCAGGCTGTGGAGGCGATGAGCTTGCCGCCCACGGTGCGAAGCGACTTCGCGCCGCTGACCGCCATGCGGATGAGCGATGCGTCCGCGCCGGGCTTCACGACGAAGTCATACTCCAGCGTGCGGCCCTTGCCTGCGCCGTAGTAGACCAGATCGATGCCGGGGTAGACGCCGGCCAGCTTGACCCGCGAGTATGTTGGAACGTTGGCGCGCCACTTGCCGGGGTCGTTGCCGATGAAGTAGTTGACGATGCCGGCCTGCTTGTCGAGGCCC
>JAPLCQ010000041.1 GCA_026392115.1 Armatimonadota bacterium
GCCGTTCGCGATGCGCTCCGGCTACCTCACGAGCAGTACGGGGCACTGTGCATGGTGCCTCACCTTGTCGGCCACGCTCCCGAGGAGGAACGATCGAAGGCTGCCAGCGCCCCGGCTGCCGAGGACGATCAGGTCGTACCCGCCCTGCGAGGCAACCCGCAGAATCTCATCGGCGGGATGGCCCATCCCCAGAAGGCTCTCGTAGGGCACGCCGCAGGCCTCAAGCGCCTGTCCGGTCTTGCGTGCGACGCAGTCGTGCACGTCTCGTGCCATGCCGTCCACGGTGGCCCGGTCGAGTTCAATGCCCGGCGTCTCGGCCGATGGCATCCGGGCGGCGGGGTTCGTGAAGACGTGCAAGATCGTAACTGCGGAGCCATACTTGCGGGCGATATCTCCTGCGGTGGCCGCCGCCTTGAGGGCCTGGTTGGACCCGTCGGTGGCGACCAGTAGCTTGCTGAACATGACTGCTGCCCTCCTGCACCGTCATTGTACGACGTAAGCACGAGTGGCGCAAGCCTGTATTTGATGCATTGGACCCGACTTGTCGCCGATAGCGCCATACGCCGGACGCGCGGTCGATGTCAGCCCGCTGCGCGAAGCCGGAGGGCTGCCGTCTGGATGGCGTCGCCGCCGGTGAGGGTGCGTCCGAGGCGGTAGTGCTCCAGTGCGGGCCGCTCGGAGCCCAGGCGGACGTAAGCGTCACCGAGGAGGAGGTGATAGGCCGCGTTGTCGGGCGCGCCGGCCACGGCCTGCCGTAGCCAGCGGACGGCGTCCAGCAGGCACCTGAGACGCAGGTAGAGCATGCCCAGCCGCAGGCAGTAGTAGTGATCCACCGGGGCCAACTGGGCGGCGGACTCCAGCTCGCGCGCGGCGTCGTACGGCAACGCGGCGCGGTCATAGAGATCGGCGAGCCGGAACCTGTAGAAGTGACTCGCGGGTTCGACCTCGCACGCGGTGGACAACTCGCCGACGGCGGTGGCCAGGTCGCCGGTCAGTTCCAGCGTCTCCGCCAGCCTGAAGCGGTAGTAGGCGTTCGTGGGCGCAAGCCCCACGGCCTTGCGGTAGGCCTCTACGGCGTCGGACAGGTTGCCGCGCTTGCGGCTCATCTCGGCGGCGTTGAAGTGCCCAGCGCCCCGCCGGGGACGCGGCGTCGGGCCTTTCGGCCGGCTACGGGCCCGGTTCGGCGCGCCGCCGTGCGGATGGTGTGGGGAGGGATCGGGGTTGCTCATGGTTGCTGGGCAGACCGCCTGAGCGGGCGCCGCCGGTGATTCTACCGCTTCGGCGCGCGGCTGTCCACAAGGATGGTGACGGGACCGTCATTCACCAGCGCCACCTTCATGTCCGCGCCGAAGACGCCGCGCTCGACGTGCAGGCCCAGGCGGCTCAGGCTCGAGCAGAAGGCTTCATACATGGGCTCGGCCTGCTCGGGCCGCGCCGCGTCGATGAAGCTGGGGCGCCGTCCGTGGCTGACGTCGCCGTAGAGCGTGAACTGCGAAACGGCCAGGACGGCGCCGCCCACGTCCAGCACGGAGCGGTTCATCTTGCCAGCATCGGCCTCGAAGACGCGCAGGTGGGCGCATTTTGCGACGGTGTACTCCAGGTCGGCGGCGGTGTCGTCGGTCCGGACGCCGAGGAGGACCAGCAGGCCCCGCTGGATGCGGCCCACGACGGCGCCGTCCACGGTGACGGAGGCCTCCGTGACCCGCTGAACCACCGCCCTCATCGGGGCCGCACCGTGCCGCTGAGGAGGCGCTCCACGGCGAAGATATCGGTCAGGCGGTTGAGAGCCGTCACCAGCTTGGCCAGATGCGCCACGTCGCGTACTTCGACTGTGATCCACATGGTGGCCACTCGGCCGACGAGGTCGCTCTGGGTCCGGGATGCCGTGATGTTGGACTTGTGCTCGGCGAAGATGGTGCCCACGTCGCCCAGGAGGCCCGTGCGGTCCGCCGTGTCGATGCGCAGGTTCACGGCGAAGACCGCGGAGGTCTCGCTCTGCGCGCCGTACTCAACCCGTTGGATGCGTTCGGGCTCGGTCTCAAGGTAGCGCACGGCGTTGGCGCACTCGCGGCGGTGCAGCGTGATGCCCTTGCCCCGGGTGACGTAGCCGAGCACCGAGTCGCCGGGAATGGGCAGGCAGCAGTTGGCGCGGCGGAAGGCGACGTTGTCGATGTCTCCGGCGCTGACGGCCAGGCGGCTTTCATCCGCTCGGGCCTTTCCGGTGGCCAGGTTGGTGGGCGCCGCGTGAACCGGCTCGGGCGCCAGGCGGTTGAGCACGGTGCCGACAGCCACGTTGCGCATGCCGATGGCGGCGAGCAGTTCCGTTTCGTCCGGCAGGTTCATCTGGAGTGCGATGGGCCGGAGGGCCTCGTCGCGGATGGTGCGCTCTTCCACGCCCTGGCGCACGGCCTCGCGCAGGAGCATGTCGCGGCCGGTCTGGATGTGCTCGTCCCGCAGCAGGTGCTTGAAGTAGGCCTTGATCTTGCTGCGGGCGTGCCCCGTCTTGGCGAGGGCCAGCCAGTCGCGGCTGGGTGCGCTGTTGGAGCGCGTCATGATCTCCACGACGTCGCCGTTGCTCAGCGTGTAGGCGAGCTGCACGATGCGGCCATTGACCTTGGCGCCCACGGCGTGGTTGCCGACGCTGGAGTGAATCCTGTAGGCGAAGTCGATGGGGGTGGCGCCGCTGGGCAGGTCCAACACGTCGCCCTGCGGGGTGAAGACGAAGACCTGGTCGGAGAAGAGCTGCTGGATTACGGCGCTGAGGAACTCACGGTGGTCGCCGGGGTTGTCCTGCCAGTCGAAGAGCTGTTGCCGGAGGAAGGAGAGCTTGCGCTCGAACTGGTCCTCGGCGCGACCGCCCTCGCCCTTCTCCTTGTAGGCCCAGTGCGCGGCGACGCCGAACTCGGCGGTGCGGTGCATGTCCCACGTGCGAATCTGGATTTCCAGCGGCTTGTCGTGGGGGCCCAGGACCTTGAGGTGCAGCGACTGGTAGTTGTTGCTCTTGGCGCGCGCCACGTAGTCGGCGTACATACCGTGCATGGGCGTCCACAGGTTGGAGATGATGCCCAGGGCGTGGTAGCACTCGTTCCGCGTGTGGACCAGGACGCGCAGGGCCACAAGGTCGTAGATGTCGGTGAAGTCGAGCTCTTGCTTCAGCATCTTCTGGTAGATGCTGTAGAGGTGCTTGGGGCGGCCGGTGATGTGCGCGTCGGGGATGCCCTCCTGCGCCAGCCTCTCCTTGAGGATGCGAACCGCCTCCTGGACCTCTCCGACCCGATCCGCCCGCGTTTGGGCCACGCGCCGGGCGAGCTGCTCGTACGCCTCGGGCTCGGAGAACTTGAAGGCAAGGTCCTCAAGCTCCCACTTGATCTGCCATATGCCCACGCGATGCGCCAGAGGGGCGAAAATCTCCAGCGTCTCGCGTGCGATGCGCCGTTGGGATGCGGCGGACATATGCTGCAGCGTCCGCATATTGTGGAGCCGGTCCGCCAGCTTGATCACGACCACGCGCAGGTCCTTGGCCATGGCCAGGAGGATGCGGCGCAGGTTCGCCGCGCGCTTGGCGATGTCGGCGTGCGTGGCCGCCGCGGGCCCCTCGTCCGCCGGCCTTGATGAGGCCTTGCCGTCGTCTCCGGGCTCTGTTTCAACCTTCTTCAGGTTGGTGAGGCCGTCGACCAGGCCGGCCACCTCGGCGCCGAACCGCTGGGAGATGTCCTCGATCTTGGCCGGGGTGTCCTCCACCACATCGTGCAGGAGGCCCGCCGTGATGGTCGGGATATCCACCTCAAGGTCGGCAAGGATGCGACTCACCGCCAACGGATGGGCTATATAGGGGTCGCCGGAGGCGCGAGCCTGGTCGCCATGTTGCTCCACGGCGTAGGCGTAGGCCTTGCGGACGGGCTCCAGGTCGTCGTCGGGGCGGTGGTGCTGGAGTGCGCGGAGCAGCTCCTCGAACTGCTGGGCCGGGTCGGCCTCACCGGGAGCGGACGGGGCGAGCACGGTGTCCATCGTCATGGACGCGTACCCGATGCACCGGCGGCTTGCGGCCGGATGTCCCGCAGTACGAACTGCACGCTCTCGCGCTCTTCATAGCGGTTCACCTGAAGGCGGCAGCAGGCATCCACCATATCGCCGGGCTTGAGGCTCGCGGCGTGCTCGCCCATGTTCCACCAGACGCCCTCGCGGACCATGTGCTTGGCGGTGCGGAACCTCAGCTTCAGGTGGTTGCGCTCTTTGCCGATGCGGAAGCAGTCGGTGATCTCCAGACCGCGCACCACGCAGAGGGGATCCTCGTTGCCGGCGCCCCATGGCTGCATCCTTCCGAGTTCCGCAACGCCGGGCACGGTGAGCTCGTCGGCGTCGACGTCGAGGTCGGCCTGCAGCGACGGAACCAGGTCGTCGGCCCGAAGCGCCTTGCCCGCCGTCTCCACCATGGCGGCGCGGAACCGACCGATGCGGTCGGCATCCAGCGAGAAGCCCGCCGCCGCGCTGTGGCCTCCGAAGTCGCGCAGGTGCTCGGCGCCGGTGGAGATGGCCTGGTGCAGGTCGAATCCGGCTATGCTCCGCGCCGAGCCCCGGGCGGAGTTCGCGCCCTTGTCGATGGCGATCATGGCGGTGGGGCGCCAGTAGCGCTCGGCGATGCGGCTCGCCACGATGCCCACGATCCCGCGGTGCCAGTCGGTTGACGCGACCACGATGAAGGGCTGCTCGTGGTACCCCGCGGCCTCGATCTTCTCGATCGCCTCCTCCATGATGTGGAGCTCGGTGGACCGACGACTGGAGTTGGCGTGGTTCAGCTCCGCGGCGAGCGCCTCGGCCTCGGGCATATCGCGGGTGAGCATCAGGTCCAGCGCCGTGCGGGCGTCGCCGATCCGGCCGACGGCGTTAATGCGAGGCCCGATGCCGAAGCCGATGTCATCCGAGACCAATGGACGCGACGGCGGGATACTGCTTGCCGCCATCAGCGCCTGGAGGCCGACCTTCTGGGTGGCCCGCAACGCCTGCAATCCCTGGTGGACGATGACGCGGTTGTCGCCGAGCAGGGGCATCACATCCGTAACCGTGCCGATGGCCGCCAGGTCGGAGTAGGCGCGC
>JAPLCQ010000057.1 GCA_026392115.1 Armatimonadota bacterium
GGTTCGCGCCGATCTGGGAGGCCACGGGCGCCGATTTCGGGCTCCACATGAACCTGAACCTGGCCGCGGCCTTCCACTGCACCCGGGCGGCGCTCCCGGCCATGATGGCCGCACGGTCGGGCTGGATCGTCAACGTGGCCAGCAGCTCCGGCAAGAAGCCCTACCCCACGCAGGGCCTCTACTGCGCCTCGAAGGCCGCGTTGATCATGCTCAGCAAGTGCATGGCGCTGGAGCTGCGCGACCACGGCATCCGGGTCCATGCCGTATGCCCCGGCGCCGTGGACACGCGGATGTCGGACCAGGTACACCCGGAGCGCCAACGGGAGGGCTGGATCCAGCCCGAGGACGTGGCTGCCACGATCCTGCACCTGCTCGCCCTGCCGCCGCACATCGCCACCGACGAGATCTCGATCCGCCGGTTCATGGCCGACCCGCTCTAGCCGCGCGCCCAATGGCCAAGCGCGGGGCCGCCACGGTCTGCCCGGTCGTCTGGCGGCCGGCCATGGGATGCCGCTTCGAGGTCTACCTGTCCGGCGTCGACCGCGAGGCGCTGATCGGCGCGGGCGAAGCGGCTCTGGATGTAGTGAGCGAACTCGACGCCCAGCTCAGCGTCTATCGACCCCAGAGCGACATATCCCGCCTGAACGCCACGCCACCGCATGCGTCGGCCACCCTGGAGCCGGCCCTCTACGCCCTGCTCCGCCGATGCGACGAGTGGCGGATTGCCACGCATGGGGCCTTCGATGCGGGCATGGGCAGGCTGTTGCGGCTCTGGGGCTTCCACGACGGGGAGCACTGCAAGCCGACTGACGAGCAGGTGCGTCTGGTACTCTTACAGTGCGGCGCGGCACGGCTCGTCTGGGACGATCCTGCACGGACTGTGACTATGCCCGACCCGGCGATCGAGGTCAACCTCGGGGCCGTCGGCAAGGGCTACGCGCTGGATGTGGCGGCGGATACGCTGCGCCGGACCGGAGTTCGGTCCGCGGTACTGCACGGCGGCACGAGCACCATCGTCGCCGTCGGCGAACAACCGGGCGGCGGAGGCTGGAGCTTCGACCTGCGCGACGTGGATGCGCCGGACCGCATCCTGCATACGATGCGACTGACCGATGAGACGGTGTCGACCTCGGCCGATACGGAGCAACGCTTCGTAGCCGACGGCTGGCGCTACGGGCATATCATGGACCCGCGCACCGGGTGGCCGGCGCACGGGGTACGAGCGGTGTGGGTGGCGGGGCCCTGCGCGGCCGAGACCGACGCCCTATCAACCGCCTTCAACGTTCTCGGACCGGATGCGGCCCGAGACCACCTACTGACGCGGCCGGACCTGACAGCAGTCTTCCTGATGGACGGCTCAGACGGCCAGTGCGTCGTGATTGGCAATGGACACAGAGGAACCTGACGCAGACCATGACCCGGCCGAGCGTGCGGCGATCACTCGCCCACAGCCGGCTGAGGATGCTGTTCGCGGTGGTCGGGCCGGGCATCATCGCTGCCACGGCCGACAACGACGCGACGGGCATCCTCGGCTATTCGATCGCGGGAGCACAGTTCCAGTATTCCATGCTATGGATTCTGGCGCTGTGTACGGTCGCGCTCGGCGTCTGCCAGGAGATTTGCGCCCGGATGGGCGCGGTGACCGGCAAGGGCCTCGCTGACCTCATTCGCGAGGAGTTCGGCGTCAAGATCACCCTCGTCGCCATGGCCGCCCTCATCACGGCCAACTTCGCCACCACCGTAGCCGAGTTCGCCGGGATGCTGGCCGCGGTAACCATCTTCGCGGGACCGAGCGCCCGGTTCATTGTGCTCCCCACGGCGGCAGCGCTGATCTGGCTCCTCGTCACGCGCGGGACCTATCGGCGCGTCGAGCGCGTCCTGCTGGCGGCCTCTACGATCTACCTGCTCTACATCGTCAGCGCGTGGATGGCGCATCCCAACTGGGCCACCGTACTCCGGCAGGTCCTGGCCCCGGATATGCACAAGATGGTCCCCATCGCCTCCTATATCCTCGTGGCGATCGGCGTCATCGGCACCACCATCACGCCGTGGGGGCAGTTCTACGTGCAGTCATCGGTCCGAGACAAGGGTATCACCGTCGAGGAATATGGGCTGACGCGCCTGGACGTCTATTTCGGGGCTTGCTTCACCACCGGCATCGCGTTTTTCATCATCGTGGCCTGCGGCGCAACGCTCTACACATCAGGCGTCCGCAACATCACAGACGCCGGACTGGCGGCGCAGGCGCTGGCTCCCATCGCCGGTCCGCTGGCGGCGGGGCTCTTCGCCTTCGGGCTGTTCAACGCCTCGTGCTTCGGGGCCATCATCGTGCCGCTCTCCACCGCCTACGCCGTCACCGAGGCCCTGGGATGGGAGAGCGGCGTTGGCCGGCGCATCCGCGAGGCGCCGCTGTTCATCGGCGTATTCACGGCGCTGATCGTGGTCTCGGCGGTGATCGTGATGCTCTTCCCGAACCATCTGGCCACGCTCATCGTCCTGCCCAACCTGGTCGGAGCGATGCTGCTGCCCGTGATCCTCGTGCTGATGCTGCGCTTGGCGAACACGCGGCGGCTCATGGGCGACTACGTCAATGGGAGGCTGTTCAACACGATCGCCTGGACGGTCACCGCCGTTCTGATCATCCTGTCGGTGGCCGTCGTGATCACGCAACTGCTGCCCGTAGGGGCATGAGCAAACAAGGAGGGCGCCCATGAGGGACTTCGTGCGCCGAACCGCGCTGGGCCTTGGCGCGGCGGCTCTACTGTGCGCGTGGGGATGCGGCAAGGGCTTGGAGCCGACCGGCGAGAAACCCGCCGCGCTGCCCGCGGCCAAGGACGTGCGGATCGGCTTCATCGTCAAGATGCCCGACGAGAAGTGGTTCCAGGACGAGTGGAAGTTCGCCCGCAAATGCGCCGACAAGAACGGCTTCAAGCTCCTCACCATCGGCGCCACCGACGGCGAGAAGGTGATCAGCGCCATCGACAACCTGGCCGTCAACGGCGCGCAGGGCTTCGTCATCTGCACCCCCGACGTGAAGCTCGGGCCCGCCATCATGGCCAAGGCCAAGTCGCACGGGATGAAGGTCTACTCCGTGGACGACCAGTTCGTCGGCCCCGACGGCAAGTTCATGGACACGCCGTACATGGGGATCAGCGCGCGGAAGATCGGTGAGACCGTGGGCGAGGCCCTGGTGGCCCAGGCGAAGAGGCTGGGCTGGAACCTGGCCGAGACGGGGGCCTGCGCCGTGACGTTCGACGAGCTGAACACATCCAAGGAGCGCACCAGCGGCGCCACCGACGTGCTCGTGAAGGCGGGCCTCCCAAGCAGCCAGGTCTTCGCCGCACCCGAGCGCACCACCGACGTGCCGGGCGCCCACGACGCCGCGAGCGTCCTGCTGACCCAGCACCCTGAGGTTAAGCGGTGGCTGGTCTACTCGGTTAACGATGAAGGCGTGCTGGGCGCCGTTCGAGCCATGGAGAGCCGGGGCTTCACGCCTGCGACCTGCATCGGCGTCGGCATCGGCGGGCCGTCGTCCTTCGGCGAACTGGCCAACCCCAAACAGACGCCCTTCTTCGGCACCGTGATGCTGAGCCCCTACCGCCACGGCTACGAGACCGCGGAGCTGATGTTCAAGTGGATCGTGGACGGCGTGGAGCCGCCCAAGGACACGCGCACCGCCGGCATCTTCGTGGACCGAACCAGCTATCGCCGCGTCGCCGGCGAGCAGGGCCTCCTGGACTGAGGCGCCGAGTTGCCTGAAGCGCATACTGCCACGCCGCGCGCGACAGCCGGCCTGCCCGCGTCCCTGCGCGACAACGCCGGGATGTTCGTGGTGTTCGTGGTCCTGTTCACCGCCCTGTCGCTCTTCCTGCCGCACTTCCGAAGCTGGGTGAACATGGTCGGGCTGATGCTCTCCGTCAGCATGGTCGGCATGGTCGCCTGCACGATGCTCTTCTGCATGGTCTCGGGCGACTTCGACCTGTCCGTGGAGGCGGTAGTGGCCATGTCCGGCGTCCTGGCGGTCATGGCCATCAACGCCACGGGAAGCGTGCCGGTGGGCATCCTATGCGGAGTGGCAGCGGGCGGCGTGGTGGGCCTCGTCAACGGCTTCGTGATCGCGCGGCTGGGCATCAACGCGCTGATCACGACCCTGGGAACCATGCAGATCGTCCATGGGCTGGCGCTCATCTCCTGCCGCGGCGTGGCGGTTGGGGCCATGAGCGCCGAGTTCATCGAGATGGGCAACGCCACCTTCCTGGGCGTTCCGGCGCCGGTCTGGCTTACGGCCGTGTGCTGCGTCGTCTTCGGCATCCTGCTCCACCGGACCCGCTATGGCCGCAAAGCGCTGGCCATCGGCGGCAACCGCGAGGCTGCCCGGCTGGCGGGCGTACCCGTGGTGCGGACCCGCATCACCATCTTCGCGGTCCAGGGCCTCATGGCCGGGCTCGCAGGCGTGGTGCTGGCGGCGCGGCTGGCAAGCGGGCAGCCCAACACGTCCGCCGGCTTCTCGCTGGAGGTGATCTCCGCCTGTGTGTTGGGCGGAGTCTCCTTGTCGGGAGGCATTGGCACGCTTCCGGGCGTAGTGGTAGGTGTGCTGATCATGGGCACGGTTCAGAATGCCATGAACCTGGCCGGCGTGCCTGCGTTCTACCAATATGTGGCCCGGGGCGGTATCCTTCTGGCTGCAGTGCTGTTCGACAAGATGAGACGGCGCTCCGGCGCCTGAACCGCCCCGCGGCGATGCGGCCATGCCGCGTCCGCGGGGCGGGCATGCTGTTCCCGGTACACCACACCACCGGGACGTAACCACGATCCTTGGGAGGATTCTATGAAGGGACGACTGATCGCCTCTGCGGCTCTGACCGTTGCCGGCTGCGCCGCGCTGGCCTTGCCGACGTTCAAGCCCGTACTGACGGACACGTACAAGACCGCCAAGGGCACCAAGCTGGATGCCTGCACGACCTGCCACATGGCCGGCGTGAAGATGAACCCGTACGGCGCCGACCTGAAGAAGGTTCTTGATGCCGCCAAGTCCAAGAAGCTCACCGCCGACGTCCTGAAGAAGGTCGAGGCCCTCGACTCCGACAAGGACGGCGTGAAGAACCTGGACGAGATCAAGAAGGGCACCAACCCGGGCGACGCCAAGGACAAGTAGGTGGGCCGCCGGCTTCGGCCGGTATCGCCGAGGAGGTTGTGATATGCACTTCACTCGCATGGCGGCATGGGCTGGCTTCCTTGTGGTTGCCTCCTCGGCTCCGGCTCTGCCGGCGATCCGATCGGAGTTTACGAAGCACTACAAGTCGGCGCCCGCCGGAGCCCAGGTGAAGGCAGGTTGCGCCCTCTGCCATGTGGGCAACACGCTCAAGCGCAACCCCTACGGCGCCGATCTTGAGAAGGCGCTGAAGGCCGCCGGCTTGACCAAGCCTACGGCTGCGGTCTTCGCCAAGATCGAGAACCTCGACTCGGACAAGGATGGCGTGAAGAACGGCGTCGAGTGCGCCAAGGGCACGCTGCCCGGCGATCCCAAGAGCAAGTAGGCAGTCTGTTCTTGATCTATCCGGCCCCGCGGCGGCATCAGCGTCGTGGGGCCGGCAGTGTGCTCCAGCAGGTCAAAGCCGTTACCTGCCGGTTTGAGCGCCGAGGGCGTGTAGCCCACCGGCGCTCCTTGTGTTGCGTACGCGGGCTCTGGCGCCGCGTAGTCGCCACCGGCGCCGGATGAGTCCGTCCGACCAATACGTCTGTCCGAAGAGGTCAGCTATGAAGTCCCGAATTCCTGCCGCCGCCAACAACCGCATCACGCTGGTTGGCAGCGCCATCGCATCACTGGCACTGGTCCTGATCCTGTTCTTCCTCGTTGTCGGCATGGTCACCCATGGGGCGAACCCCTACCTGGGCATTATCACGTTCGCCGCCCTGCCTGCCGTCCTGAACGGCGGGATCGTCCTGGCCATCTTCGGCTACATACGGCATCGACGGCGCCTGCGGGCGGGCATGGAGACGACTCCGGCCACCTTCACGTTCAACACGGCGGACCGAAGCCACTGGAAGCGCCTATTCGCAGGCGTCGCGGCGGCGGGTGCGTTCCTCTTGCTGACGGCTTTCGGCAGCTACCAGGCCTACCAGTACACCGAGACCGAGGACTTCTGCGGTCGAGTCTGCCACAACGTCATGAAGCCCGAGTATGTGGCCTACAAGTCGTCGCCGCACGCCCGCGTCGGCTGCGTCCAGTGCCACATCGGCGACGGCGCCGAGTGGTTCGTGAAGTCCAAGATTTCCGGCAGCTATCAGGTCTACTCGGTGCTCTTCAACAAGTACCACAGGCCGATCGAGACGCCCATCTCCAACCTTCGGCCCGCCCGCGAGACCTGCGAGAAGTGCCACTGGCCCAAGCAGTTCTATAGCGCGAAGCTACAGAGCCACACCTACTACGCCACCGACGAGAAGAACACGCCCAGCAACCTCGACATGCTGGTGAAGATCGGCGGCGGCAACGCGTCCCACGGCGCCACCGAGGGCATC
>JAPLCQ010000174.1 GCA_026392115.1 Armatimonadota bacterium
GATCATGGCGCCGCCGCCGGGCTGGGTCAGGCGGACCATCGCCACCTCGGCCGCGCCTGCCAAGGCGGCTGACGCCGCGAAGAGCGCCAGCAGGCGCCAGGGGCCCACGGCTGTCTCAACCGCGGAGCCGAACAGCCAGACGAGCAGCATGTTGGACGAGAGGTGAAGAATGTCCGAGTGCAGGAAGGCGTAGGTGAGCAGGGCGAGCGGCGCAGGGGAGTCGACCGAGAGCGCGCCCAGCGCCACCACGCGCACCGCCGCGCCGGAACCGCGCGACGCCATGGCGTAGACCGCGAGGAAACAGGCGTACTGCGCCAGCACCAGGCATGCCGTTGCCACAGGCTGCCGTTCTCGACCGGAGGGATGGCTCATGGCGTGGGGTGGGCCGGCTCGCGACGGTTGCGGCGCCACGAGCCGGCCGGATACCGGGCTAGGCGGCCTCGAAGTCCTCTTCGGAGATGTCGACGTTGGTATGGACGCGCTGCACGTCGTCGTGCTCCTCAAGGAGGTCGATCATCTTGATGACCTGCTGGGCCTCCTTGCCGGCCACGTGGACGGAGTTGAGCGGGATCATGGTGATCTCAGCCGCCTCGGTGTGAATCTTCGCGGTGGCCAGGGCCTCGGTGACTGCGGCCATATCGCCGGGGCTCACGAGCACCTCGAAGCCTCCGTCAACGGTCTTCACGTCTTCGGCGCCTGCCTCAAGCGCCACGCCGAGGAGCGTGTCCTCATCGGTGGCGCTCGCAGCGATCTCGATGAGCCCCACCTGCGGGCCGAAGAGATAGCTCACCGAGCCGGTCTCGCCCAGCCGCCCGCCATGCTTCGTGAAGATGGAGCGGACGTCGGCTACGGTGCGGTTCTTGTTGTCCGTGGCGCACTCTACAAGCAGGGCCACGCCGCCTGGGCCGTACCCCTCGTAGATCAGCTCCTCGAACGCCGCTCCATCGATCTCTCCGGTGCCACGCTGGACGGCGTTCTTGATCTTGTCCGCCGGCATGGAGTTCTCGCGAGCCTTCTGGATCGCGAGGCGGAGCCGAAGGTTGGCGTCGGGATTGGCGCCACCGGCCTTGGCCGCTACAATGATCTCGCGGGCCAGCTTGGTGAACTTCGCCCCGCGCTCCGCATCCATCTTGCCCTTCTTGAGTCGAATGTTGTGCCATTTGGAATGTCCGGACACGGGTTGCGCCTCCTTCGCCTGGTTGCTCTGGACTGCTGACGCCCGATTATATCACACGCACAGGCGGGCGGGTCCGGGCGACTCCCGTGCCACACTGTGAGGGGCGGCGGAAACGGGCCGCCGGGAGGGATTGCGATGGCATCGGATCGAGAGATTCTGCGCGGCCTGGCATCGAGGTGGATGGAGATCGCGGCCCGGCCTGAGATGCCCGAGCGCGCCAGGCTCTGGGGCGCCCTGAAGGACCTGCGCGGTGAACGGCCCATGGTGCTGTTCGAGACCTGGTCCCTGGAGCGCTACGTCGACGGCGGCGAACTGGAGTGCGCCGACCCCCAGTGGCGCAGCATCGAGTGGCATATGCGCCATGTCATCCGCCACGCCGACGAGATCGGTGACGACATCGTCGTGGAGCCGGTCTGGCGCATCGGTTGGCATGTGCGCGGGACGGGGTACGGCGTCGAGATCCACTCCGAGCACGCCACCGACAGCCAGGGCGGCTGCGTGGGCTACCGCTACAAACACCCGATCGCCACGCCCGACGACGTCGCCAAGCTCGTGCCGCAGACGTGGACCGTCGATCGCGACGCCTCCGAGCGCGACGCCGCCCGGGCCGAGGACCTCTTCGGCGACATCCTGCCGGTGTCGCTCTCCGGCGCCACTAGCATCCACGCCGGGCTCACGGGTGACTGCTTCCGGCTCATCGGCAATGACAACCTGCTCACATGGGTCTACGACGCCCCGGAGGCCGTGGAGCGGGTGATGGCCTACTTGGCCGACGACCGAATACGCCACCATGCATTCCTGGAGCAGGAGGGCCTGTTGGCGCTGAACAACAACACGACCCACGTCGGCTCGGGCAGCCCCGGCTACACCTCGGTCCTGCCGGCCGCCGACTACGCCGGCCGGGCACGCCGCAAGGATATGTGGATTTGGATGGAGTCGCAGGAGACGACGGCCATCTCGCCGCGAATGTTCGCCTCGCGCTTCCTGCCGCACATGGCCGCGGCCGCCGAGCCCTTCGGCCTGGTCTACTACGGCTGCTGCGAGCCCGTACACGACCGTTGGGACGCGATTCGGGCGGCGATCCCGCAGGTGCGCGCCGTATCGGTCTCGCCCTGGTGCGACATGCCGCTGTTGGCGAGCAAGATCGGCAAGGAGGTCGTCTTCTCGCGCAAGCCGACGCCCGCGCCCATCAGCGGCCCGTCGCCGGACTGGGAGGTGCTCGAGGCCGACGCCCGCGCCACGCTTGCCGCCGCGTCGGGCTGCAACCTGGAGTTCGTCTTCCGCGACGTCTACCGCATCGGCGACCGGGAGCGTCTGGCCAAGTGGGTGGCGATGGTCCGCCGGCTCTCGGGCGAGTAGCCGCGCGGGCGCGGCCTTTGGCCCGTGTGATACAATGCAAGCTCCGGCCCGGCGACGCCGCCGGGTGCAACAGATTTGGGCAACACTGCCCGCAGGAGGGTCCAGCTCGTGGCGAACAAGCACAACAAGGTCCGCATCGGCCTCATCGGTTCCGGCAACATCGCCCAGACCGCCCATATGCCCGGCTATGCGGCCATCCCGGATCTCTGCGAGATCGTAGCGCTGGCGGACATCAACGAAGAGACGGGCAGGATCGCCGCCGAGAAGTTCGGCGTGAAACACGTCTTCAACGACTACACCAAGCTGCTCGAAATGGACGAGATCGACGCGGTCTCCGTCTGCACGCCGAACTATGTCCATTGCGATCCCACGGTGGCGGCCCTCAAGGCAGGCAAGCACGTCCTCTGCGAGAAGCCCATCGCCATGAACTCCGCACAGGCCACGCTGATGGCGCAGACGGCCCGGGCCAACGGCAAGAAGCTCATGGTGGGCTACAACACCCGCTTCGCGCCGTCCAACCAGTTGCTGAAGGGCATGATCCAGGCCAGCGAACTGGGCGATATCTACTACGCCCGCGCGCAGGCCCTGCGGCGCCGCGGCATCCCCGGCTGGGGCGTCTTCATCGACAAAGCGAAGCAGGGCGGCGGCCCGCTCATCGACATCGGCGTCCACATCCTGGACCTGACCCTCTGGCTGATGGGACATCCCAAGCCCGTGGCGGCCAGCGGCGTAACGTACGCCAAGTTCGGCACGCGGTCGGACATCATGGGCTTCCTGGGGCAGTGGGACTACAACAATTTCACCGTTGAGGACTTCGCCGCGGCCATCATCCGGTTCGACAACGGCGCGTCGATCGTGCTTGAGTCGAGCTTCGTGGCCAACATCCCCGAGGACATCTTCAACAGCACGCTCTGCGGCACCGAGGGCGGCGCCCTCACCAACCCGCTGACGATCATTCGTGAGCAGCACCGGTCGCTTCAGACCTTCAAGCCGGAACTCGCCAACCCGAACATCAACACCCACGCCGCCGAGATGAAGCACTTCGTGGAGGCCATCCTCAACGATACCGAGGTGCTGACCACCGGTGAGCACGGCCTAGCCGTGGCACAGATCATG
Source organism: Armatimonadota bacterium (assembly GCA_026392115.1). GTDB lineage: Bacteria > Armatimonadota > Chthonomonadetes > Chthonomonadales > CAJBBX01 > CAJBBX01. Next base: position 3,653 of record JAPLCQ010000174.1, read on the forward strand.
GAGGCCATCTACACCTCCTCCGAGACCGGCAGGGAAGTAGCCATCGCCTGAGCGGTTCTGGGAGGGGCCGTTCTCTCATAGCGGCCTCTCCGTCCGCTTGGAGCGCCGATAAAAATGACCCAGACGCCAGACGGCGCCCGTTCGCCTGGAACGGGAGGCACCGGAGCGGTGGTCATCGCCATCGCCATCGTGGCAGGCTTCGCGGAGCTTGCGTACGCGGTCATGAACGTCTCGGCCATGCCGGTCTATCTGAAGTGGAGCATGCACTACGGCGAGGCGGGCATCACCGCCATCGCCACCGCGTTCCTATTCTGCGAAGGCGTGATGAAGGGCCCATTCGGCATCATCGGCGACCGCGTCGGTCGGAAGCGCCTGATGATGGCCGGTCCGTTGCTCTCCGCGTGCACCGCCCTCTTAACGCTCCTCGTGAAGCCGCACCAGTGGTACTTCTTCGTGCTCCTTCGCGCCGTCGATGGGCTAGGCGCCGCAGCGCTCTGGCCGGCGGCGCTGGCCATGATCGCCGACGTGGTGCATGAGGACCAGCGCTCCCGGGCCATGAGCCTCTTCAACGTGACCTACCTCGTGGGAATCTCGCTGGGGCCCGTACTGGGAGGCGCGGCCAACGACCTCACGGGCATGGCCATGGGCCGCGTGGCGCATGCCGTCTCCGGCAAGGCCCCGCAGTTCGTCACCTACGGCCTCGAGCATGCCACAGCCGATCCCCGGCAGGCGAGCTTCTACCTGATCTCCGTGCTGTTCGTGATCACGGCCGCGGCGGCCTGGCTGCGGATTCCGAGCGTGCAGCCTGCGCATCACGCCCTGCCGGAGGCCGACCGCCACACGGCGTCCGAAAGCCTGCGGATGCTCGTCGTGAGCCTGCGGCAGGTCCCCTCCACGATGCTGATGGCCTTCGTCACCTTCTTCGGCGTCGGGCAGATCATGTTAATCGTGAAGCTCTTCGCGCTCGCCGAGTTCGGGGTGACGGAAACGGGCTTCGGCGCGCTGTTGCTCCTGCCCTGCCTGCTCATTGCCGCGGTTTCGGTGCCGCTGGGCACGATGGGCGATCGGGTGGGCAAGGAGCGCGCGATTCGGTTTGGGTTGGGGCTCTGCGCGTTCTCGGTGTTGTCGCTGATCTTCATCCGGAGCCACTGGGCCCTGGTTCTGGGCGGTTCGCTCATCGGGATCGGCTTCGTGATCGCGTTCCCCGCGTGGATGGCCTACGTCAGCGGAGCATGCGAGCCCTCGCAGCGCGGGGCCGTGATGGGGGCGGTGGGCACCGCCCAGGGCGTCGGCGCCATGCTGGGCGCGCCCATGGGCGGCTTCCTGTACGAGCACTCACACCTGCGGATCAGCTTCGCGCCCTGGGTCAACGGCCACTACGCGCCCTTTGTGGCGTGCGGCCTCCTGCTGGTTGTGGCGTGGATCATCGCCCTGACGGCCATCAAGCCCCAACCCGCCAGATAGGCGGCGCCGCTACTCCTCTGCGTCGATCTGATGGTGCGCGCCGTGCTTGGCGTGGCGGCGCGTGCGCTGCGCCTTCAGCAGCGAGCATACGATGGCCGTTCCAAGCATGGCGGCCACGATCCCCAAAGAGGCGCCCACATCGAAGTGGACGATCCGGAGCATCTTGAACCCCACGAAGATCAGGACCCCGGAGAGCCCCACGGTCAGGTACTCGAACATGCCCATCACCCCGGCGAGCATGAAGTAAAACGACCGCAAGCCCAGGATGGCGAAGATGTTGGACGTGAAGACGATGAACGGATCCCGTGAGATGGCCAACACCGCCGGGATGCTGTCTACAGCGAACATAACGTCGGTCAGCTCGACCAACACCAGCACCAGCAACAGAGGGGTGGCGAACCGGATCCCGTCCTTGGTGGTGACGAACTTCTGGCCGTCGAAATCAGGCGACAGCCGGAGGCGCCCGCTCATCACACGGTAGACCCACATCTCGGAGACATCGACATCCCGGTTGCGGTGCAGGAACATGCGCACGCCGGTGATGATCAGGAAGACGCCGAAGACGTAGATGATCCACTCCAGCCGGGTGATCAGCGAAGTGCCCACGGCGATCATGATGCCTCGCATGATGACCGCGCCAACGATGCCCCAGAAGAGGACCCGGTGCTGGTACCGCCGCGGCACCTTGAAGTGGCCGAACAGGATCGCGAAGAGGAAGACGTTGTCGACGCTGAGGGACAGCTCGATGAGGTAGGCCGTCGTGAACTGCATGCCGGAGTTCGGGCCCTTGACCATGAAGACCCAGAACCCGAAGATGGCCGACAGCCCCACCCAGACGGCAGACCATGTCGCCGCCTCGCGCAGCGACGGTGCGTGGGCCTTGCGGTTCAGGACGCCGAGGTCCAGAGCCAGCACTGCCAGCACGCCTATCGTAAAGACCGACCACATCAACGCGTTACCCACGGCTCCCCCTCCGTCGCGGTAGCGGCCCACGGGCGGGCCACCCTTAGCGCCACCCCTTAGCTTATCGCCTGAACCGCTCCGCCGTCCACGAGCAGCGAAATACCGCTGATGTACGACGCGCGCTCCGATGCCAGGAACGCCACCGCGTCGGCGATCTCCGACGGGTCGGCCATGCGGCCCATCGGCGACGCCGCGGCCGCGCGGGCCAGCGCTTCGGCCTCACCGATCCCCAGTTCGGCCGCCTTGACGCTGGCCAGATGGAACTGCCGGTCCGTCAGCGTGTTGCCGGGCAGGACGGCATTGGCTGTTATGCCCTGTCCCGCGTGCTGGTTGGATTGCAGCCTCGTCAGCGCCGACAGGCCCGCCCGCAGGGTCGTCGAGATCGTGAGCAGGTCGCTGGGCTGCTTGGCCACCAACGACGTGATGTGCACGAGCCGGCCCCAGCCCCTTTCGGCCATTCCGGGGATCACAAGGCGACTCAACCGCACGACGTTCATCAGCGTCGAGTCCACGCCGGCGCCCCACTGCTCGTCGGTCAGGTCCATGAAGCGCGCGGCAGGCGGACCGCCGGTGTTGGTCACCACGATGTCCACCGAACCCAGCGTCTCCTCGGTGGCGCGGAGCCACTCCTCCAGGTCATTGGGCACGGAGACGTCGGCGATGAAGTCCATCACCATATCCTCGCCCGCGGCCGCGGCGATCTCCTCGCGGGCCGCCTCCAGGGCCTCGGCGCCCCGGGCACAGATCGAGACGCGGCAACCCTCGCGCGCCAGCGCCAGCGCGCAGGCTTTGCCGATGCCCTTGCTCGCGGCGGCCACCATGGCCACGCGACCGTCGATGCCCAAATCCATGCTTCCTACCGACCCTCCTTGCGCGCTCCCGGCTCGATGACGGCCTTGACGACGCGGCGCGCTTCAACATCCTGCAGCGCCTGCTGGGCCTCGTCCAGCCGGTATCGGCGCGAGACGATCCCGGTCCACGGGTAGTCGCCGCCGAACCGATCGAGGAGGTCCATGCCGCGCCATATGTGGCTCACGTCGCTGCCCCAGACGCCGCGGACCTCCAGGTGCTTGCGGTTTAGCTGCGTGTGCGGGTTCAACGCCACCGAGCCGTGGTCCGTGTACTGGCCCACGATGATCACGCGGCCGCAGTCGCGGGCGAGGTCCAGCGCCTGACCCACGGCCTGAGGCGCGCCGGAGGCCTCGACGACCACATCCGCGCCGCGCCCGCCCGTGGCTCCCCGCACCATCGGTTCGGCCTCCCAGGGCGGCGCCACGGCGTCGGCTCCCATGCGTAGGGCCGCTTCGGCACGGATGGAGGCCGGCTCCACCATCCCGACCCACGACGCGCCGGAAGCCCGCGCCAGGGCCGTGGCGCACAGGCCCACGGGACCGGCGCCCAGGACGACGACGCGGTCCGCCAGGCGGATCGCCGCAGTGTCGACGGCGTGGAGGGCGGTGGGCATGCCGCATCCGGCGGCTATCCAGAGCTCGGGTGTCACGCCGCCTCGCAGGGGCACGATGTGGACGCCGGGCTTCAGGTAGATCACCTCGCTCCAGCCTCCCAGCAGGCCCTCGTCGGCGCCGTACGTGATGCCGTAGACTCTGCGGTTCGGGCAACGCGTTGAGGACTTGGCTACGAGGCAGTGCCAGCAGTTGTGGCAGGTTCCGTGGACGTCAAGGAACGTCACCAGGCGGCCCGGGCGCAGGACTTCGCCGTCCAGCGTTGTCACGTCGCCGCCGGTGGCCTCCACGGTCCCCACGCTGACGTGGCCGGGGATGAGCGGGTAGGGAACGCCCGCCAGGCGACCGTGCCAGAGGTGGACATCGGTGCCGCACACCTCGGCGGCCACTGTCCGTAGGAGCACCGCGCCCGGCTCCGG
>JAPLCQ010000084.1 GCA_026392115.1 Armatimonadota bacterium
CCTCCGGGTTGCGGGTGTGTGCCAGAATCAGGGCACAACCCCAGCAACCCGGAGGCCCTCTATGCCTGAAAAGGCGCACGCCGCAGTGCCAACGGCGCGGCCCAAGTCGAGCCCGGGGCAACGCCCTGGGTCGGTACGCACCGTTACCTTTGGCCGGTACGGACCCAAACCGCGCCCTGGGTCTTCATAGGCGCTCCGACCCATGCCTCAATCCTTCGCTCGTCTGCACATCCACCTCGTCTTCAGCACCAAACACCGCGAGCCCCTCATCACCGACGGTGTGCGCGGCTCGCTGCACGCCTACATGGCCACCGTGCTGCGGAACCTCGGCTGCGCGCCCGTAGAGATCAACTCCGTGGAAGACCATGTCCACATCCTCTTCGAGCTTGCGCGGACGGTGTCGGTGAGCCAGGTGGTGGAGGACGTGAAGAAGTCCTCGTCCAAGTGGATAAAGACACAGGGGAGCGGCCTCGTCGGCTTCGCCTGGCAGGCAGGTTACGGGGCGTTCGCCGTCAGCGAGACCAACGTGGCATCCGTCCGCGACTACATAGCCCGACAGCGCGAGCATCACCAGCAGGGCTCGTTCCAGGACGAGTACCGATCCTCGCTGGAGTATCACGGAGTCGCGTTCGACGAACGGTACATGTGGGACTGATCGGCGGCATCCTGGTCCCCGGGGCGTTGCCCCGGGCAAACACGGACCGCGCCGTTGGCGCTTGGGCGCACCACACCAGCGCCAAAGGCGCGGTCCAAACACGAGCCCGGGGCAACGCCCCGGGGTGACGCCGCCGGGCTGACCCGCCGCCGGGGCAACATCCTGGGCCGACACCGCCGGGCCGACACCGCCGGGCCGACATCGCCGGGCCGACACCGCCGGGCCGACACCGCCGGGGTGACGCCGCCGGGCCGACAGGCCGCCGGGGTTCGCACCCTGGCCCCCCGGGCTGACGCGCGGGCAAACATAGGCCGCGCCTCTGGCGCTTGGACCTCCGGGTTGCGGGTGTGTGCCAGAATCAGGGCACAACCCCAGCAACCCGGAGGCCCTCTATGCCCGACCTCTCTTTCGTCATGCCCGAACTCGTCGCCCTGTCGCGCCATCTGGGCGACCCGGCGCGCGACCTCGCCATCCTGGGCGAGGGCAACACGTCCGCCCGCGTCGATGAGACGTGCTTCCTGGTGAAGCAGTCCGGCAAGGAGATGGGCGCGGCCGACGAGGAGAGCTTCGTCCTGGTCTCCACCCAGAAGATCCTGGCGACGCTGGAGGGCCCCGATATCGACGACGCCGAGGTCGGGCGCGTACTGCTCGACGCGCGCATCGGCTGCACCGGCGAGCGGCCCCGCCCCTCCGTGGAGACCTTCCTTCATGCGTACCTGCTCTCGCTGCCGGGCATCGGCTTCGTGGGCCATACGCACCCCACCGCCGTGAACTCGATCCTCTGCTCGGCCAACTCGCGCGAGGCCGTCTCGGGCAGGCTCTTCCCTGACGAGATCGTCTGCTGCGGCCCCGCCGTATGCTATGTCGAGTACGTCGACCCCGGCGTGGTGCTGGCCAAGACCGTGCGCGACCGCGTGGAGGCGTTCATCGACACCTACAACATGGCGCCCAAGGTGATCCTCATGGAGAACCACGGCCTCATCGCCACGGGCAAGACCGCCCGCGACGTGCAGACCGCCACCGCCATGTACGTGAAGACGGCCCGCGTGCTGCTGGGGACCTACGCCCTGGGCGGCCCGCGCTTCTTCACCCCGGAGAACGTGGCGCGCATCCATACCCGCCCGGATGAGGCCTACCGCCAGAACCTGATCGGCAACAAGTGACCACCTGCGCCCGCACCGGTGCGGGCGCATCCAACGATAAGGGAGCCAGTGATGAGCAAGCTCGATGCCTACCGCGCCGGAACGCAGCCCGTGCCCCAGCGCATGCTGAAGTGGCACTTCTACGGCGACGGGTATGACAGCCTGAAGGTCGAGGAAGTCGATGTGCCGCAGCCCGGTCCGTACGAGTTGCTGGTGCGGCAGGACGCCAACGGCCTCTGCTTCTCCGACACCAAGGTCATCGCCCTGGGCGCGGGCCACCCGCGCATGGTGGGCCGCGACCTGAGCGTCGATCCGGCCACGCTGGGCCACGAGGTAGCCATCACCGTGGTGCGGGTGGGCGCCGACCTCGCCGGCAAGTTCAGCGTGGGGCAGCGGTTCATCGTGCAGGCCGACGTCTTCTACAAGGGCGTCTCCATGGCCTACGGCTACGCCATCAGCGGCGGCCTGAGCCAGTACAGTATTATCCCGCAGTCGATGATCGACGGCGACGAGGGCTGCTACCTCCTGCCCATCAGCGACGAGACCTGCTACGCCGAGACCGCCCTGGTGGAGCCGTGGGCCTGCGTCGTCGGCGCCTACAACCAGGGCCACCGGGCAGGGATCAAGGCCGGCGGGCGCCTGCTCGTGCTGGCCGGGCCGGGCGCGGGCGGCGAGGTCTGGGACGGCGCCGCTCCCGAAGGCCCCGCCCGTTGTGCCGTGGTGGTCGGCGGCTACGCGGCGGCCCTGCCGTTGGCCGACGGAGCGCCCTGCAAGGCCGTCGCCTCGGTGGACGACTGGGCCGCGCTGAAGACCGCCGAGACCGGCGACGCGGGCTTCGACGACATCCTCGTGCTGGGCGCGCCCGAGCCGGAGGCCATCGAGGGCGCCGCATCCACGCTGGCCAACCACGGCATGCTGAGCTTCGTGGGCCCGCACGCCGTGTCCCGCAAGCTCACCATCGACATCGGCCGCATCCACTACAACTGGCACCACTACATGGGCACCGCAAGCCTCGAGGCCGCCGCGGCCTACGCCGAGCCACGCGGCGCCGACCTGCTGGCGGGCGGCATGGCCTGGTTCATCGGGGCCGCCGGTCCCATGGGCCAGATGCACGTGCAGCGCGCCGTCATGCACGCCAACCCGCCGTCGCTCATCGTGGGCACGGACATCGACGACGGCCGCCTGGCCACCCTCGTCGATCGGCTCTCCGGCGAGGCCCAGAAGCGCGGCGTGCGCCTCGTCACCATCAACCCCAAGGGCATGAGCCCCGAGGAGTTCAACCTCGAGCTGAAGCGGCTCACCGGCGGCAAGGGCTTCGATGACATCGTCTCGCTGGTGCCCGTGCCCGCGCTCATCGAGCACAGCATCGACTTCCTGGGCGACAACGCCTGGTGCAACGTCTTCGCCGGCGTCGCCCGCGGCACCATGGCCCAGCTCGACGCCGACGCCATCCGCAACCGCGGCGTGCGCTTCATCGGCAGCAGCGGCTCGTCCATCGCCGACATGCGCCAGACCCTGGCGATGGTCGAGGCGAAGGAGCTGAACACCAACGCCTCGCTGGCGGCCATCGGCGGCATGAAGACGGCGCAGGAGGGCCTGCTGGGTGTCAAGAACGGGCGCTTCCCCGGCAAGACGCTGGTCTTCCCGCTCATCGAGGAGATGCCGCTCATCTCCCTGGCCGAGCTGAAGGAGGCGTACCCCACCGTCTACGCCAGGTTGCAGGACGGCAAGTTCTGGACCAAGGCGGCGGAGGAAGAGCTGTTCGCGCTCACGGTGGCGGCTGAGTAGGACCCGGAGGAGGAGAGGCATTGAGCAAGCGTCTTGAGGGGCGCGTCGCCATCGTTACAGGCGCCGCGCAAGGATTGGGCGAGGGCATCGCCCGGCGTCTGGCGGCCGAGGGCTGCAAGGGCGTCACCATCGCGGACATGAACGGCCCCAAGGCCGCCGAGACCGCAGCGGCCATCGCGGCGGAGACCGGCTGCGGCGCCATCGGCGTGACGGTGGACGTGACCGACCCGGTCGGCGCCGAGGCCATGGTGAAGGCCACGGTGGACGCCTTCGGCGGACTGGATATCCTCGTGGCCAACGCGGGCATCCTGATCGCCAAGGACGTGCTGGAGTTCGACGCCGGCGCTTGGAAGAAGGTGATCGACGTCAACCTGAACGGCTACTTCGTCTGCGCCCAGGCCGCCGCCCGGGTCATGGCGCCCAACGGCAAGGGGACCATCGTCCAGATCAACAGCAAGTCGGGCAAGAAGGGCTCGTTCCGCAACAGCGCCTATGCGGCCAGCAAGTTCGGCGGCATAGGCCTGACCCAGTCGCTGGCGCTGGACCTGGCCCCGCACGGCGTCCGGGTCAACGCCATCTGCCCCGGCAACCTGCTCGACGGCACGCTCTGGCAGCAGAGCCTCTACGAGCAGTACGCCAAGACGCAGGGCCTGACCCCGGACGAGGTGCGCAAGAAGTACGAGAGCCAGGTGCCGCTGGGCCGCGGCTGCACCTACGAGGACGTGAGCAACGTGGTCGTCTTCCTCTGCTCCGACGACTCGTCCTACATGACGGGCCAGGCCCTCAACGTCACCGGCGGCCAGGAGATGCGGTAAGACGTAGGAGTAGCGGCAGCGCCCTGCCCCTTCCCCTTGCCATGCCGGCGGCAGGGGGAAGGGCGGGCCGAGGCTGGGGAGCTGTGCGCTGGCGCTCGAAACTCAGCCCGAACGCCAGCGCCCAGCTCTCCACGGCCCAGAGGGCCAGCTCGTCCGTCAGGCCCACGTCATCGACCAGGCGCCTGGCGAGCTGCCCCACGAGCGGCGCCATGGGCACGCCATCCCCGGCGGCGAGCAGGCGGTCCGGCACGCCCTCTCGCAGCGCCAGCAGCAGCAGGTTGGCCTCGCGCTTGCCCTCGTCCCTGCGCAGGTCGTTCAGCAGCGCGGCAAAGCGGCCCGGCTCATCGATGACCGAGGTCCCGTAGCGCTGGAGTATCTGCTGCAGCATCTGGCGCATGTCCATGGGTGGGTGAGCCCTTTCGCGGATGGAATAGGATACCCAGAGCCGGCGCGGGAGCGCCTCGGCCCGTGGAGGTCAAGGCCGTCGGTCGAGGTCGGCAGTCGTCTTCCCTCCCCTTGCCGCGAAGCGGGAGGGGGAGGGCTGGGGTGGGGGTTTAGCCGTTAGATCAATCATTTTCAGCTTTCCATGTCTTACGCCAACCCCCATCCCGGCCTTCCCCCTCCGCGACTGCGTCGCGCAAGGGGAAGGAGCACGGCGGCGCCTACCACCACTGACCGCCCCGCCACGGCCATCAGTACGCTCCGCCGCCGCGCCTTCGCGCCGTCCGTGCGGGCCCCACAGCGCCCCTTCACCCCTTCTCCCGTTCTCCCCCTCACCCCCTCACACCCACGTATCGCCCGACTTCTCCACGTCGGCCGCCGTCTCGCCCGCGTACGCGAGGTTCAGCGCGTCCATGTCGTCCGGGGAGCGGCCCAGGCGGCGGCGCAGCTCCTCCTTGCCCTCCATGGATCGGCGGCCGCGGTCATCGACGTGCCAGCGGGGCGCCATGGCCTGGCGGCGCAGCTCTACCGCGGTTCGCTTCGACAGGCGCGTCAGGTCCAGCTCGCCGGACGCGGCGCGGGCGGCCAGGCTGAACCATAGCTCGCTGCGCCGGTTGGGGTACTCCCGCGGCGCCCTGGCCCGAGCCGCCGCGCTGCATCCGGCGAAGGCGTACCGGCCCCGCTGGTCCACCACGCCGCCGCCCACGCCGTCGTCATCGACGAAAACGGCCACGCGGCGCGTGTTCTCGTCGGGCTGGGCGAAGCGGGCCGCCAGCTCCTTCAGCCGCTGGGCCGTGCGGGCCGTGTCCCATCCGTTGTGGCTCTCGTGGTGCAGCGCCGCCGGGCCGCGCCGGACCACCATGACGGTGCTGTCCTCGCCGAACCTGGCCACATCGCACCCGATGCAGGTGGGGCCGTCGCCGGGCTCCAGCGGCTTCTCGCGGAATCATGCTTGCCAGGCCGCCTCGCTCCAGACCGCCCGCGAGCCCTGATGCGGCCAGCGGCCCAGCACGCGGCCCTCGAAGAGCGGACCGGGGCGGTAGAACCTGCCGCTGCCGGGCGGGAACTCCACGTCGGTGGCCGCGGCGTCGCCGGGCGTCACCTCGTCGCACCAGTCGCGGAGCCGGTCGCGCACCCACCGCAGGCTCACGGCCCCGGGGTAGGGCGCGGGCAGCCCGGCCAGCTCGGCGGCGATGTTCGGGTGCTCCAGCGCACTCACGGTCAGCGTGTGGAACCGGCCCGACTGCTCCTCCTCGTAGGCGTGCGAGCTGGTGTCGGTGGGGTTGCAGATGGCGAGCCAGAGGCATCCCGGCCCCACGGCCATGCCCTCGGCGGCCTCCCAGATCGGCGCGTCGATGCCCGTGCACTCGTCGAAGACGATGAGCACCCGCTCGGCGTGGCGGCCCTGGAAGGCGGCATCGTCGCGGCTGGTGTAGCCCACGGCGAAGTGCGCCGGCCCGGTCTCCATGCGCGTGGCCCGCGGGAGGAGGCCGGGCCGGCGGGACGCTGCACGCGCACCTCCTGCCACAGCACGTCGGCCACCTGGCTCTGCGTGGGCCCGGTGGTGAGGGCGATGCCGGGGTCGTAGAGGTCGAAATGCCAGTTCACCAGCCCGGCGGCCAGGTGGGTCTTGCCCACTGCGTGGGCCGCCTTGACGAAGACGCGCTTGTGTCGCACCAGCGCCTCGGCGATCTGCGCCTGCTTCTCCCACCAGCGGACGCGCAGCACGTGGGCGGCGTAGAGGCCGGGGTTCCGCCGCATGGCCTCGGCGGCGGCGAGCGCGGCGCGGCTCATTCGGCGCCCCCTTCGGCCCGGCGGCGGGCGTCGGCGGCGCAGGCCCGCAGCAGGTCGGCCAGCTCGGCATCCGGCAGGGCGGTCAGGCCCATCAAGTCGCCCTCCTCCGGCGCGGCGGCCGGCGTGATGGCCTCATGGAGCTTGAGGAGCCGCTCCAGGTCGGCGATGCCCTTCACCTCGATGCCCTCGTCGCGCAGGCGGCGCGCGCAATCGGTGAGGAGCAGCACGGCGATCTCCCGGACACCGGGGTCGCGGCGAACGGCGGCCACCGGATCGGGTTCGAAGGCGCGGGAGCGGCTGGTCTGGCGCATGAAGTGAGGCTCCTTTCGGGAGATATGGCGCGGCGAAGGCCGGCGCGCCTTTCGCCGTCGTCGGGAGTGAAACGAAGGACCCCGACTCAATCGGCAAGGTGGCTTGCGCGGAGTGCGGGCGGTTGAAACCGCCGCAACGAACGGAGGAAAGTCGCCCTTCGGCGACTGGACGGCTACCGTGGTTCCAGTACGCCTGTCCGCCTGGCGGCGACCGACGGCCGCGCGTCGCCCTCCCGCCGCAAGAGGATTTCACCCCGCCGTTGCCGAACCTATCGCCGCCACCATGGAACACGCCACCCTGCCTGCCGCCGTGCTGCTTCTGTTCCTTTGCGGGGCCATCCTGGCCCGCATCGCCGCCGCGCGGCGGGGGCGGCCGATCTATGTCCGGCGCATCGCGGGGCTTGACCATCTGGACGACGCCCTGGGGCGCGCCACGGAAATGGGCCGGCCCATCCTCTTCAGCCCCGGTTTCGGCGACCTGGGCGCCATGTCGACCTACGCGGGCCTGGCCGTGCTGGAGTACGCCGTGGAGCGGTGCGCCTCGTTCGGCATCCGCGTCATCGTGCCCACCTCGGCCGCGCCGCTCTTCACCGTGGCCCAGGACACCGTCCGCGACACCTACGAGGCCAAAGGGCGGCCGGAGCTATACAACGCCGACGACGTGCTCTACCTCTCCGGCGATCAGAACGCCTTCGCCGCCGCCGTCACGGGCATCATGGAGCGGGAGCACGTGGGCGCGGCCTTCTACTTCGGCTCCTACGGTTTCGAGTCGCTCCTGCTGGCGGAGACCGGGCAGCGCGTGGGCGCCATCCAGGTGGCCGCCACCGACAGCTTCTTCCAGGTCCCCTTCTTCCTCACGGCCTGCGACTACACCATCATCGGCGAGGAGCTCTATGCCGCCGGCGCCTACCTCTCCCGCGAGCCCACCATGCTGGGCAGCCTCACGGGGCAGGACCTGGGCAAGCTGGCCATCGTGGGGCTGCTCCTCGTCGGCGTGGGCGTGGCGCTCTGGGCATCGCTGCACGGGGGCGGCGGGGCCGGCTTCACGCCCTTCGTGGGCCTGCTCGGGGGCCAGGGATGAAGCGCAAGGCCATCGTCGCCGTCACCTTCCTGGCGGGCCTCTACTACGTGCTGGAGTTCCTGCTGCCCCCGCGCATCGGCGGATCGCCGGACTGGAGCGGCGCCGCGCAGCCGGCCGTCTGCCGCCTCAACGCCTGGATGCCGCGCACGCTCTGCTACACCGGCCTGCGCGAGGGCGAGCCGCCGCTGCTCATGGAGGCGCCCCTCGCCCCGACGCCGGAGATGCCCGGCCCGCGCGTCCTCCTGGCGCCCTCGCGCCTCCGCCGCGACGACTACCGCGGGTGCACGGCGCCCTGCGTGGTCCGCGACGCACGCCTCTTCTACATCGGGCTGGGGTGGGACGACAAGACGCCGCGCGTCTGCATGGCCGAGAGGGACATGGACGGCCGCTGGGTCCCCGCGCCGCGAGCCGTGCTGGACCGCGGGAAGACCGGCGAGTGGGACAGCTCCGGCATCGACCGCGTGGAGGTGCAGGACCCATACGTCAAGGATCGCTACTGGCGCATGTGGACCGTGGGGCGGCAGGGCGACCTCGGCCGCCTCGGCTACGCCACGTCGAAGACCGGCGAGATCTGGCGCAAGTCGCCCGGGCCGGTCTACACCGCGCCGCCCGGCTGGAGCGTCGAGAGCGTCACCGTCGCCCGCTGGCCCGAGGGTTTCCGGGGCTGGATGACGCTCTTCCGGGCCGGCGGCGAGCGCAAGCTGGTGACCGCCATGTTGGACCCCGGCAGCGGCGCGCCCGTAGCCGAGCCCGTCGACGTGGCCTGGGCCGAGCCGTGGCCGGCGGGGCTGCGGCTGCTCGACGCCCGGGCGCACCTGGGCCTGCCCGCCGAGGCCACGCGCCTCTTCCTGACGCTGCAGACCGATGCGTCGCCGGGCAACGGCATGGTGGCTCGGGCCTCCGTGCCCGGGTCTCCCGGCGCCGCACCCTACATCGCCGAGGCGGCCATGGACCTGCGCCGGGGCCTCGACGCCGCGCGGCTGGAACTGCGGCCGAAACCTCTGGTCGCGCCGGGCCCGGCGCCGCGCAGCACGTATCTCTCCGACGCGCGAACGCAGGTGGACGACCTGCTGGTGGTGGTGGGCTCCTTCGCCATCGGGCTGGGGCTCATCGGCCTGGGGCAGCTCCACGGCAAGCGCGTGGCCAGGCTGAAGCGGGGCTGGCCCGAGAGCCTGGCCTTCTTCGTGGCGGCGGGCGCCATGGCGGCCTTCACGGTCTACGACCGGATGCACCCGGACCTGCAGGGCACGTGGGGCAAACGCGGCTACGAACTGCTCTTCACCGGACTCTTCCAGCCCCTGGGCGCGGCCATGTTCTCGCTGCTGGCCTGCTACCTGGTCTCGGCGGCCTACCGCGCCTTCAAGGTCCGCAACCTGGAGGGCGGCCTCATGGCGGCGTCGGCGATGCTGATCATGCTCGGGCAGGTGCCGGTGGGCAACTGGCTCACCCAGCACCTGCCGCACGGGTTGCAGATCCCCACAATCATGGCCTGGGTGCTCTTCGTCTCCAACAACGCGGTGGTCCGCGCCGTGAACTTCGGCATCTTCGTGGGCGCCATGGCCACGGCCCTGCGCATCTGGCTCAGCATGGACCGGGCCGTGATGCGGACGGTGGAGTAGGGGCCGGCGGGCCTGCCGACGAGCCCAGCGCCCCGCGCCCCGCCTTTGCCGTCATGCTGAGGCGAAGCCGAAGCATCCCCCGTACGCGAGCGACCGGCCCGGCGCACTGCACGACCCCTGTGCCTCGACTTCGGGGGATCCTTCGTTTCACTCAGGATGACGTCAAGGGCCCAGGGCGGCCACGGGGGGCCGCCCCTACGACGGCGGCGGGTGCGATCGGGCGTCCGTCAGGCAAGGAGCCTTCGGCGTGCGCGCGGGGCTGTGATCCGGATCGCGCGCCCGACGATGTACCGGCGATGGACCGGGCCCCAGAACCTGCTGTCGTTGCTGTTGTTGCGGTGGTCGCCCACCACGAAGTACTCCGACGCCGCGAGCAGCACCGGAGCCTCCCCACCGTACCTATTGTGGAACTCGCGGTCGGGCTGCATCGGCTCCGCGATGTAGGGCTCAGTGATGCGCGCACCGTTCCGCAGCAGCATCCCACCCACAAACCGGACGCTGTCACCCGGGCGACCGACGACTCGCTTCAGCCAGACAAACTGAGCGCCCCCGAACTGGGCGCTGAGCTCAGGCGGCGACCGGAATGCGACAATGTGGCCGATCTCCGGCTCCCCGCGTCGGTACGCGCGAAGGTCCACCAGCACATGGTCGCGCGCGGTGGCATCGAAGGCGCGATCGTGCAGGGTGTCCATCTGCCCTGCGGCGTGGCCTATAATGGTGGGCTCCATGCTGGGCGTCTGCAGGTACACCACCTTGTATGACCGGCGAACCCACACTGCAACGAGTGCGGCGAGCCCCAGCGCCACAGCTGCAACAACGGCCCAGATCATCGCGCCCCTCCTTTACCGTCATGCTGAGGCGAAGCCGAAGCATCCCCCGTACGCGAGCGACCGGCCCGGCGCACTGCACGACCCCTGTGCCTCGACTACGGGGGATCCTTCGTTTCACTCAGGATGACGTCAAGGGCCTGGGGCGAAGGGCGGGCGAGGGGCCTTGGCGATGTTGCCCGCCGCGTCGTACGCCACGAAGTCCTGCAGGCCCAGTAGCTTTCTGGGGCCGCGATAGCCCTTCTCGCCGAAGACCGCAGGCAGCGATTGGCCGACGTAGTGGGGCAGCAGGTCGTCGCAGGTCCAGGTGAGGTAGGGCACGAAGCCGAAGTCGCTCATGTAGCCGTTACCCGCGCCGGCTACCATCTGCTCGGCGCGCGGATCGCGCATCTGCGCCCACTGGCCCAGGAGCATGGCGGCGCCCGTGCATCCGTAGCCGTTCCAGGCGTTTCGGCCCTCCTTCCAGACGAACGCGTCGTAGGGCTTGCCGGCAGGCAGGTCGAACTGCGCCATGGCGCGGCTCACCGCGTCGCGGTAGCGCGGATCTCCGGTGATGCGCCAGGCCGTGTGCCAGCCCCGCACCGCGCGGAGCGCCGTGTCGGACCAGGGCGGCGCGGCCCAGCCCTCGGGGCAGCGGGCCAGGTCGCGATCGGCCCACTTGCGGACCCAGGCGCTGGTGTCGAACGCCTTCGGGGCGATGCGGCGCAGGTAGCGGGCCGCGTCGATGAGGTTGTACTCGTAGACGCCGTGGTAGCCGCGCTCCTCGGCGTCCAGCACGGCGCCGAAGGCCTCCAGCGCGGCGGCCTTGACGCGCGATGCGAGCGGATGCTTGTGTCGCACCAGCAGGTCGGCGGCCGAAGCCAGCCCCACCACGCCGCCGTAGAAGCCGTTACTGGTGCGGACCGGCAGGTAGGGCTTCAGCCCATATCGCCCGGATGCGGCCACGGACTTCGCCGCGGCGACGACGTAGCCCGCGTGGGCCGGATCGACCTCCAGGAAGGGCGAGACAAACAGCTCGGCCTCGCGGACGCCGGTCCAGGCCATGCTCACCCGACGCCACGCTCGGTCGTCGGCGTCACCGGAGAGGCGGGCGGTTCGCGGCTTGCAGGCGAGCATCAGCATGCTGTCCAGGGCGTTCCAGAGGTCGGCCCGCTCACAGCCCTTCTTGTCGGAGGCCGCGTTGTCGCGCTTGGAGTCGACATGCAGCAGCGCGTAGCCCTCGGCCACGGGCGCGTCGGCCAGGCCGGACGGGCGGGCCTCCAGCGGAGGCCGGGCTCCGATGCGGAGGGTCCGGGGTCCGCCCAGGTCGGTGGCGACCATGCGGACATCGAAGGGATCGGCTGACCGGACGCGGACGAAGGGCGCCCGGTCCAGCACGCCGGAGAAGCTGTGAACCGTGACCTCGACGCCGGACGCGAGGGCGGTCAGCACGGACTCGGCGGTCGATGCCTCGGGCGGGCGGGGCGCGTCCTCGAAGCGGACGGGGGTCCAGTCCCCACCGGCTCGGCGCAGCTCCACCCGGAGCTTGCACATGGGCGTCGACGTATCCTGCAGCCAGAAGAGGCCGAGCTCGCCCTTCTCTGGAGCGAGGTAGACCGCCTTGCGGCCGTCGATGACGAAGAAGGACCTGCCGGGGCAGCCGGGCACGGCGGCGGCGAGGAGCCCGCGGGCCATGGCCGCCACCGCCTCGACGCGGGCGACGGGACCGTACTCGGCCTCCTCGACGAAGGAGCGGATCACCCGGCCCATGTCATCGACGAAGTAGATCGCACCGAGGCCGTCCCGGTCGCCGAAGCAGTCCTGAGCGAACGCGACCGCTTTCCAGCGCGGGCTGTAGAGGGCCTGCAGGTAGTTGGCGGAGCTCCAGTTGGCCTTGCAGAGGTCGTAGGGCGCCAGGTCGTAGGTGAGGCGTTGCTGGGCTACGGCCGGCGCGGCCAGGGCGCAGGCCAGCGCGGCAAACACGTATCGACGGATGCACATGCGGGATATCATGCCCTCAGTATGGCCTCGCGCCCCTTCGTCCCTTCACGCCTCGCTTGCCGTCTCCTCGTCCGTCAGGTCGCGGTCGTATTCGGCGATTTCGCCGGGGACTTCGGCGCCGGCGATCTCGGCCTCCTCGAGGGTGGCCAGGTCGATGGGCGGCTCGGCCAGGACCGCGGCGGCCTGCTCGGCGGCGTCGGCCGGGACCAGGACGATGCGGTGCGGGTCGCTCTCGGCCAAAACGTTCAGCGGCAGGTAGACGTCCTGCGGCATGACGTAGGCTGGGATGCCCTCGGCCTGGAGGGTTGCGGCCACGGTGCGGGCCTCGCCGTCGCTGGCGGCGCGGAAGGCCACCACGGGGTCCTTGCCCAGGTCCTCGGGCGGGAGGCTCGCGACCAGCGGAGCGTCGCAGTCCACGCACGACGCCACGGTCGGTTCGTACTCGGTTCGGCATCTGGGACAGTAAAGCACGGCGCACCTCCTGATGATGTGGTAACGGCGCCCCCAATGTAGTGTATAGACGGGGTTCTGTCAATGGCCCCGGGGGCAGGAGTTCGCCGGCGGTTCGGCTAACCTAGGCGCATGGACCTGGTGGAAGTGCTGCAGCGGTTTGACCGGCGTGCGCTCTATGTGGCGCTGGCCGTGGCGGTGGCCATACCGGCCTTCGTGCGGGTGCGGCCCCCCATCCCGCCGACCGTTGAGACGCTGGCGGCCTACCGCGCCATCGAGGAGCTGGAGCCGCGGCGGCTGGTGATGGTCCACAGCGCGTGGGACGCGGGGACCATCGGCGAGTGCGAGGGGCAGTGCCACGCCGTGATGGAGCACCTGATGCGCAAGGGGCAGCCCTTCGTCATCTGGACCTCCAACCCGGCGTCGCCGCCCTTCTACAACCGCGTCATCGCCCGCGCGGCCCGGCGGTACGGCCGCGTGTATGGGCGCGACTGGCTGGACTTCGGGTACAAGGCGCCGGGCGGCTCGCTGGGCTTCGCGGTGCAGGCCATGGCGCGGGACTTCCCGGGGTACATGAAGGCGGACGCGCACGGCACGCCGGTGGCTCGGCTGAAGCTACTCGACGGGTTGCGCGACGCCTCCGGGTTCGGGCTGGCGGTGAGCATCGGCTACAACCCCATGGGCGAGCTGATCCAGTTCGTGCAGGCGGTCTACGGCACGCGGATCGTCTTCGGCATCGCTGCGATCAACTCCACGACCACCTACAGCTACCTCGATTCGAAACAGATCGTGGGCATGCTGGTGGGCGCGCGGGGCGGCGCCGAATACGAGGTTCTGCTGCGCGAGCCGGGCATCGGTGTCGATATCATCGTGGCGCAGAGCTTCGGGCATGTGCTCATCATCCTTGTGGTGATCCTGGGCAATATCGGCTACCAGATGGGCCGGCGACGGGCCGCCCGGGCTGTGGCCTGATGCACCCAACCAATCCGCTGACCTGGGCCGGGCTCATCGTCTGGCTGGGCGCACTGGGCACGCTGGCGGTCTTCTCATTCCTGTTCAAGGAGAACCGGGCGTACCGGTTCGCCGAGCATATCCTGCTGGGTCTGGGCATCGGGTTCGGCATCGCGACGACCATCACGGACATCCTGATCCCCAAGTGGTGGACGCCCATGGTGGACGGGATACGGCAGCACCAGACCGGCGTGGTGGCTGTCTGCGTGCTGGAGGGGCTCCTGGGGCTCCTCTGGTACGGGCTCTACCACCGCCGCACGGTCTGGCTCAGCCGGGTCGTCATGGGGCTCACCATCGGGGCCGGGGCGGGGCTGGCCTTCAAGGCGGAGGTCAACGACAAGCTGCCGCAGATCATCGCCTCGTTCAAGTCGCCCTACGTGGCCCCGGCCGACGTGACCCTGTTCAACACGTCGGTGAACAACACGGTCTTCCTCGTGATCGTCCTGTGCGTCCTCTCCTACTTCTTCTTCTCGTTCCGCATGGAGAGCCGGGTGGCCCGGGGCGCATCCGGGGCCGGACGGCTCTTCCTGATGCTCACGTTCGGGGTCTTCTTCGGCAACACGGTCATGACCCGCATGAGCGTCTTCATCGAGCGGATCTGGTTCCTGCTAACGAAGTGGCTGGGAGTGGGAGCATGAGGAGGCGAGGGGGTGAGGGGGTGAGGGGGTGAGGAGGTGACAGGCGCCGGACTCGGGCACGGAGGCCCGAGCCACCAGACAGGGTTTCCCCCTTCTCCCCTTCTCCCCTTCACCACCTCACCCCCTCACCTCCTCAAGCCGTCCTCCCCGCCTGGACGGTGAGCAGCAGGGCGTCGCTGCGGCCCTGGTCCATGCCTGTCACGTTGTAGGTGTGGCCGCCGGTGGTGAGGCGGTCGCCCACTCGGATGTCGGCGTCGTGCGGGAAGTGGAACTGCCAGAGCGTGACGCCCTCGAGGTCGCCGGACGCGCCGCGGGTGACGGAGCGTTTGGGGCCGAGGCCGCAGGGGTGGGAGCCGACGGCCACCCAGGTTACCGTGAGCGGCTCCCACCGGAGCACCTGGGCGGTCTCGGGCATCCAGCGGAGGACCTCGGCGCGCATGCGGGCGAGTTCTCGCGTGCTGAGCATGGTTGCCTCCCGTCAGGCGCTGATGGCGACCCGCGCCCGGCGTCGCATGGTGCGCGCGGCCGCGAAGAGCCGGTCGGCCGCTGCGCCGCGGGCGAAGGTCTGGTCGCCGGACTTGAAGTCGTACTCGCGGGCCAGGCGGGCGGCCCAGGCCTCCAGAGCGGTGGAGGCGGCGAGGTGGATGTCGTAGGTCTTGCCGATGATGTGAATCGGCTCGGCCTGCGAGGACGCGAAGGTCCAGTGGCCCACGGCGTAGTCGGCCGCGGCGGGCGTCAGCGGCTGGTAGTCTGGACCGCAGAGCTGTGCGTCCGCCTCCCAGTCGGTGAGGCCGCTGGGCGCGTAGGCATCCAGCACGACGGTGGCGCCGCCGGAGAGAACGGTCTCCATGGACACGGCGCGGAGGTAGCGCACGTCGGTGCGGGAGTGGTCGAGGAGGTCCTGCAGCTCGTCGTCGGTCCAGGTCTGGTCGGCGCCGGCCGGGTCGCCGATGAGGGCGCGAAGGCGGGCGATGATCGACTGCATGGTGGGTCTGGGCATGGTCGGTCTCCTTGGTGCGGTGGCTGTGTCGTGAGGCAGGCAAGGCGGGTTGCAGTATGATCAGTATATGCTGGCAAATATTATCAAACGGCAGTAACCCCCACCCCAGCCCTCCCCCTCCCGCTTCGCGGCAAGGGGAGGGAGCCGGGACGGCGCGGCCGCGGCAAGGGGAGGGAGCGACGGCGCGGCCTACGAGGAGGGCTTGTTGGCCGTGAGCAGGGCCAGGGCCGTGGGGCGCACGACCTTGGCGCCGTAGAGGTGGAGGCCCTTCACCGCGTCGGCGAAGCGGCGCTCGACGCGGTAGGCCTCCAGCTTGCGGAGCTGCCCTGCGAAGGTCCAGGCCTGCGGGACGCCGGCGAGGATCTTATACTTGGCGCCGGAGGTGTTGGGCACGCTGTTGCTGACCAGCACCTGGAAGCCGGCGGCCTGGCCGACGACGCCGTTCATGAGGACGGCGGTCCCCATGGGCGTCACCTGCTTGACGAAGCGGTCATCCTTCTGCAGGAGGCCGTGGGCCCAGGGCGGAAGGACCACCCAGCGGCCGGTGCGCGGCACGTTGTTCTCGTCCAGCAGCACGCAGAGGTCGACGAGGCGCTCGTAGAGGCTCGAGGCCGTGGGCGTGACGGGCGACGCGTCGGAGCCGATGCTGGTGGCCGACGAGACGTCGGTGTAGAGCGCGGCGGCGAAGCTGTCGGCGTCGTCGTTGAGCGCGTAGGCGGCCTCGTCCATGGCGGCGTCCATGACCTTGGGATGCTGTTGGGCGGCGTCGAGGTCGTCCACCTGGAAGTTGAACCTCCGGGCGCGGCTGATGAGGAGCGTGGTCTGGCTGTCGCTCAGGGCCTGGGGCGCGGAGAGGTCGGTGTTCCGGGTGTAGTCGCTGACGGTGACGGCGCCGATCCAGTTGATGCGGACGGTGTCGCCCTTCTCGCGGATGTCGCCCTGGAAGTCGCGGTTCATGACGCCGGGCTGCGTGTAGACCTGCACGCGGTGGAGGCTCTGGAGCAGTCGGGCGGCCCAGACCTCGGGGATGAAGTTGTCGAGTGCCAAGTTGCTTCTCCTCTCTGTGGATGGATGACGGGGTTAGCCGCGGAGGGCTTGCTGCACGGCGTCCCAGTCGGCGTTGATCTCATCGGCGGTCATGCGGCGCACGTCGTCGCGGGTGAGGCGGCGGCGGGGCGCGGCGGGGTTGGCGGCGGTGGCGGGCTCGGCGTTCCGGCCGGCCAGCCAGGGGCGCTTTCGGACCATGTCGGCCAGGAGCGCGGGCAGGTTGACGGGCCGGCCGTCGTCGCCGGTCTGCACGGCGGCGCGGTCCAGCAGGCGGACGGCGGCGTCCTCGTCGACCAGGCCCAGCTCGCGGGCGGCGCGGGCGGCCTCGGCGGCGAAGAACGCCTCGCGGAGCTGGTCCCGCAGGGCGGCCTCGCGGGCGAGGGCCGCGGCGAGGGCCTCGTCGGCGGCGGGCGGGGGTGCGGCATCGGGCATGGCGGAAGGCTCCTTTCTGGGGGCGGGGAGAGAGAACACGGACACACGGACGGGCACGGACGGACACGGACGGACACGGACGGACGGCGTCGGGCGGGTACGGACGGGGCCTTAGGGGCCCTCTTCGCGGAGGGCCATGAGGGCCCGGGTGTGGGCCCAGCTCCATGGTCGGCCGACGCGGGCCTCGGCTCCGGGCTCGCTGTCGCTCATGTGGCGGCCGGAGGCTTCGTCGGCGATGGCCCAGCGGATGGGCGTCTGGACGGCGGCCAGGGCCGTCAGCATGGCCAGCCGCAGGGGCTCGTCGGCGACGAGGTCGGCGACGCGCCAGGGCCGGTCCCGGGCGTCCAGCACGCGGACGCGGAAGGTCGCGGCGGCTTCGGGTCCGGCGCACGCCTCGGCGAGGGCGTTGGCGGCCGGCGCGTCCTCCTCGGGCACGAGCACGGTGACACGGTGCATCAGATGCCTCCCCTGGCGCGGAGCCAGGCCGCCAGCCGGGCGCGGTCGAGCAGCCCGAGGGCGCCCTGGCAGACGACGAGCGACTGCAGGTAGCCGTTGAGCGGGTAGAAGAGCGTGCCGCCGCGGTCGAGCATTCCGACGCAGCAGGTGTTGAACGAGGCCGCCGTCACATCGAGGTCGGCGGTGACGCCCGGCTCGGAGCCCTCCAGCGTGTTGCGGCCCAGGTAGCCCGGCGTCTCGCCCTGCACCCAGACGAGCGCGTGCGCCGAGCCGATGCCGACATCCGGCCCGGCGCACTGCTTTGACGTGCCGCAGACGCGGAGCTGGAAGGCGCGGCCCAGGTCGGTGAACCCGGTGAAGGCGTACAGGTCGGAGGCCGACTGGCTCCGGCCCACGCCGAGGGCCGCGCCGAACGAGCCGGTGGCCGCGGGGCGGAAGAGCGCGCCGACGGTGAACGGCGTGTCGGTCCCGGTGAGGCGGGCGGCCAGGGCGTCGACGCGGAGGCAGTCGTCCACCGCGAAGAAGACGCCCGGTCGGCCGCTGGGCGAGATGGCTCCTCCGCCGGTGACCTGCGTCTTGTAGGTGGGCCGGGCGGCCGGCGAGCTTTGCGTGGCGGCGGAGACCACCCCGGCGCCGCTCCAGTCGGCCCAGCTATCCACCGAGGCGCCGTCGGCCGTGCCATCCAGCGCCGCGGCATCGAGCCAGAGCGCCACGCCTGGGAGGCTGCGCGGGGTCCAGGAGCCGCGGCCGCAGAGCAGCGTGAGGAGCGCGGCGCTCACAACTGCCTCCCGTGGAGTTGCACCACGCGCTCGGCGGCCTGGGCCACGGGGGTGGCGGACGTGCCGCTGCGGACGCGGAGGTAGCGGACGCGTGCGAAGTCGGCGGGCGGGAGCAGGACGCAGCGGCCGGCGGCGGCCTTGACGGTGTACTCCGTGCCGTCGGCCGCGTGGAGGTTCATCCAGCCGCCGAGGCCGTCGCCCACCTGGAAGGTGAGGTCGGCGGCGGTCCAGGCCGACGGCAGGCCGATCATCAGGACGGTGGCGCCGGCCGTGTCGACATCGGCGCTGACGCTCTGGCCCGAGGCGATGGTGGCCGGGAAGAGCACGAGCTTGGAGACCATACGGTTCGCTCCTTTCTAAGCGCCGCGAAGGGCGCGGAGGTCGGCCTCGACGGGGGCCCAGAGGGCCTTGAGGGTCTGGACCTGGGCGGCGAGGGCGGGGTCCATCTGCATGGCGGCCTCGCCGCGGGCGCGGAGGACCGGGTCGGCGACGGCGGCGTCCAGGGCGCGCTTGAAGAGGTCCCAGTCGATCATGAGCCGGGCCACGAGGCCGAGCTTGCGCAGGATGCTTCTCATCTCTCCTCCTTGTCAGGTGTCGGCGCCGTCCGCGATCTGGTCCTCGGGCAGCGGGTCGGGCCAGTGGAGCCGAACTCCCAGGCGCCGCGTCCGCAGGCCGGGAGCGAGCGTTTCGGCGGCCACGGTGAGGGCGGCCAGGGAGACCCGGCGGACCAGGTCGCCGTAGAGCAGGCGCTTGGTCATGGTCTTGTCCAGCAGCGGGCGGTAGAGGATCCTCAGGGCCGAGCCCGAGAGGCGTCCCATCCCGTCCATGCGGCTCCCGGTGGCCTCGGGCACGCGGGTGATCTCGTGCAGGGCCTCCTTGAGCCGGGTGAACATGGAGAGCGAGGCCGACAGGTCTCCGCGCATCTCCAGGCTGCCCACGGAGCAGTCGGGCGAGGGCAGGAAGAGGATGCCGTCCTGCTCCAGGTCCAGGTCGGTGCGGCGCGCGCCGGTGATCCAGAGCCTCGGGAAGGCGTGGAGCCGCAGGATGCGGGCCATGCTCCCCATGACCTTCTCCAGGTCGCCGCAGAGCTGGAGGACGTCGGGCTCCAGGTCGCTGACGCCCCAGTAGGCGTTGGGCGCGGGCAGGTTCTGGCAGGCGACGAGGGGCGGCCACGGGTAGGGCCACGCCCGCACCGACCGGGAGGCCCATCCCCCGCCGCCGCCGGGCCGCTCCATGTCGCGCTCGACCCAGCGCGCCCCGGCGGGATCGAGGCACCAGGCGCGGTCGGCGCGCGGGGCCTCTCCCTCGGTCCAGCAGACCCGATAGGCGTCGACGCGCTCCACATCGTCGGCGGCGGAGCGGACCCAGACGGCCCTCGGGTCGGGCGCGATGATGCGCGGAAGGCCCTCCTCGGCGCCCTGGGGCGCGTCGCGGCTGATGCGGGCGAATGCCTGGCCGCAGACCGCGCCCGCCACGGCGAGCCGGTGCAGGAAGAGGTCCTTGTGGTTGGCCAGCCAGATGCGGTCGAGCAGCGCCTGGGCCTCGGCGACGGCGGCGGCGTCCTCGGGCTCGCCGGGCGCCATGGCGGCCTCGATGCCCAGGCCGCGGCCCACGAGGAAGCCCACGCCGGCGTCCACGACGAGGCGGGCGAAGCTGAGGCGCACGTTGTCGTCGTGACCCCAGCGGTCGATGGCCAGCGGCCGGTCGGCGCGGCCGTAGTAGGCGTCCCAGGCGCGGTCCATGGCCGACCTGCGGGCCAACTCCTCCCAGCCGGGCGGGGCGCCCGGGTCCCACAGCTGCTTGCTCAAGTTGCCCCTCCTTTCCGGGCAGGCGTGCAAAAGGGGGCCGCCTCCCGGTTGGGAAGCGGCCCCCTGTGATGGGTCGTCCGTGTTGTCGGTTCAGGCCCCGGCGCCTACACCTCGCCGGCCATGTCGTCCTGCACGCCCAGGTCCTTGTAGAGCCCCTCGGGCAGAATGATGGTGCCGATGCGGCGCTCATACTCCTGCACGTTCTTGCGGAGCAGCAGGGCCATGATCTTGGCGTGCTGCGGGCTCATGCGGACCCGCACGGTGGTTTGCGGCGGCCGGTCCTGCGCCTGCATGACACCGAAGTCCAGCGTAAATCCGTAGACATTTGTCATAAAGTTCACGGAGTCTGCGTAGAACTCCGGGGTTTCGTCCATATCCTCAAACTCCACATCGCCCTCCGTGGACCCGTCTGGTGTGTCGTCCAACGAGACCCCTCCAATATATAGCCCGTGGCGGAGGCCCAATATCAACAAGCGGCCCCAAAATCGCCCCAAAATCGCGTCCGGAGGCCCGATTATGGCCCCTAACCGGCCAGAGCGACCGCCGCCTGGGCCGCGAGGGCGTCCAGGATGCGCGCGTGGTCCTGCGAAAACATTTCGTGCTCTTCGGCCAAAACCTGGATGGCTCCGACCACTTTTCCGTGGAGTTTCATGGGAGAGATGACGGCCCGGGTCGCCGTGGACTCCACTTCGGATTCGTCCTCATAGACCGTGCCGTCCTCCTCGACCACCAGGTTCACGGTCGAGGTGGCGGTGGCCGCCTGAAAGTCGTCGAAGATCATGGTCTTGCCCGAGCGGAGCACCCGGCTCTGGGCGCCCATGCCCTCGGGCTGGAGCGCGATGGGCGGCAGGTCCGATACGTCCATGCGGCCCTCGGTGGACCAGCCGTAGAGGCAGCGGATAAGGTCGTCTTCGGGCGTGAAACGCGACACGAGGAACATGAAGCCGGGCAGCATCTGAGTGATGGCGCCGTGGAGCAACGCGAATATGCGCTCGGGGTCGTTGGTGACCGCGAGCTCGGCCGTGACCTGGTGCAGGGCCTCCAGCTCGCGGCTGCGCGCGGCCAGCCGGGCCTCGGTCTCTGTGCGCTCGGCCAGCTCCGCCGCGAGACGCTCGGTGGCGGCGGCGCTGTCGATGGCCGCTCCGGCGACGGCGGCGAAGGGCAGGAGCGCCTCCATGTCGGCGGGCGTGATGGGCCTGTCGCTGAGGAGGTTGTCCACCGTGATGGCCCCGACGATGCGCTCGCCGGCCCGCAACGGCACGGCGAGGTGGTGGTGCACGTCGGACATGGTGGCGCCCGCGGGGACGCGGTGGTCCCGCTCGAAGTCCTCAGTGTACGCATAGGGCAGTTCGCCGCGCATAAGAGCCGCCAGCGGGTACTCGGGGTTCACCGACAGGTTGGTGGTTCCGCCGCTGATGTCTTCGAGTCGTCCGGATCGGTCGGTGCCCCAGTACGCCTCCAGCACGCAGGTCGCCGGTTCGTAGAGGAAGACGGCGGCCCGGTCGAACCCGCAGACGGTGGTTACCGCCTCACGGACGATCCGGAGCGCGGTGCGGAGATTCTGACCGGCGTAGATCGCGGCGGCCACATCCATGACGGCTCGGAGCCTGCGCATCTGGTCTTCGAGGCTCCGCGCCCGCGCGGCGACCTGCTCTTCAAGATGGGCGCGGTGCCGCTCGTTCTCCTCGGCCAGCGCCCGCTTCCGTCGCAGAACGTCGGCCAGCGAGGAGGCGGCGCCCACGGCGCGGACGATGGCCTCCTTGTCGACGGGCTTGAGGAGGAAATCGTAGGCGCCGTACTGGACGGCTTCCTGAGCGGTCTCGAGGGTGGGCGCGCCCGTGATGACGATCACCTGGGTGTCGGGCAGGGCGCGGCGGACGTCGCGCAGCAGGTCGAGGCCGCTGCCCTGCGGCATCACCACGTCCGTCACGACGATGTCGGGCATAAGCTCCAGCGCGAGCCTGAGGCCGTCGACGGGGTTATCGCAAGATGTGACGGAGTGCCCCGCCCCACGGAGGAAGTGGGACAGGGTGACACGTATTCCCGACTCGTCGTCCACCAGCAGGACGTTGGACATCGCCCTGAGCTTACCCGGCCTGTGGCCCCAATCGGGCGCACCCGGCATGGCCGAGCGCGCCCGAAGCGCTCAGATCAGTACCACGCCAGCCTCACGCCCGCTGGGCCGAAGGGCTCGACGCGCACCTGGTTGACTCCCTTGCGTAGCAGACGGCCCACCTCCAGGCGGAGGGGCGCGCCGATGACGCCGCCGGCGTCGCGACCGTTGATGGTGACCCGCGCGGCCTGCTCGGGCGCGACACCGGTCATCTCCAGGTAGACCGGGCCACGGGGCGCCGCCGGCAGCGTGCAGGCGCCTGTGAAGGGCGCCGCGCGGGCCGGGCTGAGCGTGAGGCCGCCGCCCAGCGTACCCCAGGGCCCGCCGCCGAAGGGCGCGGCGACGACTGCCGGGGACCAGTCGTTGGCCTGGGACGGGCCGGCCTCGGGGTCCAGCGCCACGGCGGCCGCGCGCCACGAGGAGTCGGTGCGGAGGACGACGGGACCGGAACCCTCGACATCCACGGTCAGCGCCCCCACGAAGCCCGCCGGGCTGGGCTTGTCGGTGGCGTTGACGGCCTCCACCTGCACGAGGTTCGGGCCGGCCTGCAGGCACGCGGCCACGTCGAGGCGGGCGGGGCTGCGCCAGCCTTCGCCGCCGTCGCCGCCCTGGCCCGCGTCCTTACCGTTGATGATGAGGCGGAACGAGTTGTCGGCCGTCCCCACGAAGAGCGCCGAGCGGATGCGGCCCGCGGGCACATCCATCATGGTGTAGAAGGTGCAGGGTCCCGGCTTCGCCGCGGCGACGGGATTGCCGCCGGCGGCCCAGATCCACTGCGAGTCCCTCAGCGCCGCGCCGATGCTGCCCGCGGGGCCGGCGGGCGCCGCCTGCGGCTCGCGCACGACCTTGCCGGGCACCGCCACCGTGCGGAGCGGCATCGCGCCCGGCTCCAGCCGCCGCGGCAGGGGCCTGGCCGACGGTGCGAATAGGAGCAGGCGGCTCTCCAGCGGCTCCATGGTGAGCTCCAGGATGACGCGGTCGCCCCGGCGCCGGAAGGGGACCGAGTTGACCTCGGCGCGGATGGGATCCCAGACCTCGGGCACGCCGGGGGCGGTGACCGCGAACTTGAAGCGCGTGGCCTTGCCCTTGTGCGACTGGTTGGCGACGTAGAAGAGGTCGCGGCCGGCCTTGTTGCGGTGGACGACGTGGAGCCAGTTCCGCGTGTCGCCGGAGAGGACGTCGAGCGTGGGCCTCACGCCGGCGTCGGCGAGAACCTGGCGAAGCATCTTCGGCGTGGGCGCCGCAGGCAGCAGGTAGGCGCGGCCTCCGGCGGCGTTGGTTGCGGCGGCCTTCGGGCCGGGCTGGGCAGAGGCGCCCCAGACCTGGCCGACGAGGGCCTTCACCTCGGCGTCGGGCACGCCCATATCGGCCGATCGGCTGGGCAGGAAGCCATGGCCGAGGACGATGCCGCCCGCGAGGTAGAAGTCGCGCACCTTGCGCAGGACCGCCGCGGGGAGGGTCTCGACGCCCGGCACGACGATGACGCGGTAGCGCTCGGCGCGGAGCCGCAGCTCGCGGCCGACGACCTTCGCGGGGCTCTGGAGGACGTCGTAGGGGATCCAGTCGCAGTCGTAGAGGGCGTCCTGCAGGGCTTCGCTCACCTGCTCGGGCGTGATGTACTTGCCCGCGTGGGCGCTGTTGCCGAGGTAGAGCAGGGCCACCGGGCAGACGTGCCTGCCGCCGGTGAGGAGGCTGCCGAGGCGGGAGGCGTAGTCGGCGTAGACCCGGTAGAGCGGCCAGCGGGGCTCGTAGCCGCCGTTGTAGAAGTAGGGCGGGCAGTCCGTATCGAACGGGGCGCGGACGTTGAACGAGTGCGGGATCATGAAGTTGAGGCCGGAGACGAACATGTGGTCGGTCCACCACTTCATCTCGGGGTAGGTCAGGTCCTGGCCTCGTGCGCCGAAGATCTCCACCATGGCCACGTCGTCGGGCTTGCCGTAGGCGTGGCTGATGCTGCTGCCCAGCTTGGGCGTCTGCCAGATGGGATTGTCGCGTGTGACGCGCTTGCCCCAGACGAACTGGTCGAAGACGGCGTCGATGCCGCCCATGTCGGTGTACTTCATGAGCTGCATCATGTTGCCGGCGCAGATGTCGGGGTTCAGGTAGCCGTTGCCGTGCTCGAGGAAGTGGCCGATGGAGACGACGCGGTGGCGCTTGCACCAGCTCGAGATGCCGCCGTAGAGGGTGCGGCCCCAGGCTTCGGCGTAGGCGTCCTGGTACTGGTAGGCCGCGGCGGTCTGGGCCGCGCCGGCGAGCTTGTGGGTTTTGGCGAGCAGGGCGGCCTTCCAGTCGATCCTGCGCTCGGCCAGCACGCGCATGACCTCGGTCCCCCAGTCGCCGTGGGTCTCGGGCTCGTCGAAGAAGAAGCCGGCGATGGTCTTGCCGAAGTCGGCGCCGAATCGGTCGAAGTGGGGCTGGTAGACGGTGCGGAGGTACCAGTCCACGGCGTCGCGGCTGGCGCCGTCGACCAGGTAGCGGCTGCCGCTGATGCGGGGCTCCCAGGCGAACTGGATCACCTGCCAGGCGCCGTCGGGGGCGTTCCAGACGATGCGGCGGGTGCCGGGCAGGGCGCGCAACTCGGTGAGCGATGCGGGATCGAGGCCGTCGGGCAGCACGTGGGCGGCCACGGCTCCGATGCGGCGGTCGGGCTGAAAGACGGGTAGGTCCACGCGCTCGCCGCCGCGCACGTCGGTCACGCGGGTGACGAGGCGCTTGCTGCCGTAGCGCTCGGGCACCTTGCCGGCCACCTCGCCGGAGGGCCACCACTTCTCGTCGAAGATCCACATGCGGAGGTTGTGCTTCTTGGCGGCCTCCAAGCAGATGGCCAGGTCGCGGAACCAGCCGGGGCCGAGCCAGTCGGTATGCGGGCGCGATTCCACGGTGAAGGAGCCGTTGCCGCCCTCGGCGACCTTGGCCACATAGTCGCGGATCTGTTTCGGGCTGTCGTCGCCGTGGAGCCAGAAGAGCGGGCCGGTGAGGCGGCGCTGGGCCATGGAGGGACGGCGGAAGCCCGCCTCCAGAGCGACCCAGGGATCGACCGCGCGGACCGGCGAGGCGGCAAGGCCGGCCAGGGCGACGAGCAGGGCGGAACGGAGCAGGCGGCACGGCGGCATGGGCGGACCTCCAGGGCGGTATGGCATGGCGCAACGTTGGCCGCGGGGCGGCGTGATTCCTGCTTGCGGCCGGCGGGATGGGGCGAAGGGGCGGTGGCACCGACGAACACGGACTGACACGGACGAGCACGGACCTCCACGGACCGCCACGGACGCCGTTGACGTGCCTTTCTACTTTCCCCTTTCGACTTTCGACTCTACTTTCCGGTACTCCATGACGACGCTGCCGGGGCGTTGGTCGATGGTGACGCGGGCGGCTTGCAGCTGTTTGCCGGTGAGGAGCTGGGGCTTGCCGGGGGTGTAGCCTGTTGACCAGGTCACGCTGTAGCGGGCGGCGGGGTCGATACCCCGGAGCTCCTCCAGCACGAACGCCGGGTAGGGCGACTTCGGGCGGCGGAAGGCCATGACCGTTCCGTCGCCTTGCTCGGGCCGGTCGTACTGAAGGATGCACCAGGCTCGCTCGTCGGAGGTCTCCTCCGTGAGGGGGTAGAAGTCGCCGGCGAAGTACTTGCGGAGGCGCTTCGCCTCGACGACGGCCTGGCGGAGTTGCTCGCGGGGGTAGGCGGCGGGCCGCACGTCCTCGCAGAAGGCGATGCCGCCGTTGAGGCCGCTACGGAAGAGGTAGGGGGTTGCGCCCATCTGGCCGCTGACGTGGTAGGGCAGGTAGCGGTTGAGGGAGATGTTCATCAGCTGGTTCTGCAGCGCGGCCTGCTCGAAGCGCTTCTCAAGCAGCGGGCCGATGGTGCCGTCGGTGCGCCAGAGGGGGATGGAGCGGGCGCAGGTCTCCAGGTCGATGCGCTGGCCGCCGGATGCGCAGTTGTCGATGAGCAGATCCGGGAAGAGGGCCAGGAGGCGGTCCCAGACCGCGTAGTGCCCCTCGACGTAGCGGTTTTCGGCGATGCCGGCGCGGTCGGGGCCGGCGCGGAGGTCGAGGTCGCGCCACATGGCCGCGTAGTCGACCGCGTTGTCGATGCGAAGCTGGTCGATGCCGTACTCGCGGATGGCAGTGATGAGCGTCTCGGTAACGTACTCGCGGGCGGCCGGATCGCCCAGGTTCACGCCGCCCCAGGGCTGTCCGGCGGGCAGCACGACCCACTCGGGATGCTCCTTCGCCATGATGGAGCCGGGGCAGACGCGCTCGGGTTCGAACCACTGCAGGAACTCCATGCCGGCCGCGTGGGCGGCGTCGCCGATGGGCTTGAGGCCGCGCGGGAAGCGCGTGGAGTTGACGCCGCGCTGCAGCGGCAGCACGAAGTCGCCCACGTTGGGGAAGTCGCGCAGGCCGAAGTAGGCGTCGTGCCAGACGGTCTCGAAGCCGAGCCCCTTCAGGGCCGCCACGTGGGATAGGACGGTCTGCTCGGTGGAGCGGTCGGTCTCGTAGAAGGCGTCGGTCAGGTGCGCGATGGGCGGCGTGATGGTGCGGCCGCGGGTCTTCGGCACGATGTGGGCCAGCATGGTGCGACGGAAGAGGTTATGCCCCACGGCCTCGTCGCCGCCGGACCAGCGGACCTGCAGGATGCGGGGGCTACGGACGCTCTCGCCGGGCGCCAGCCGCGCCCTGAGGCCGGGGACGCCCGCGATGAGCCGCAGGGGGCCCTCCACGCGGGAGACCGCGGCCGACCAGGCGCCGGTCCAGCCGATGGCCGTGACCACGCCGCCGTCGGGCCAGCGCACGGTGTAGAAGGGCGAGGCGCCCAGCGAGGAGCGGCCCGCGGAGGGGGCGAAGTCCTTGCGCATGCCGGGCGTCAGCGCGGTGCGGATGGGCGCCCAGTCCTCGGCGCCCGCGGTGCTGCCCTTGAGTTGCAGCAGCGAGGCGGGCGTGGAGAGCGCGCCCAGCCACTGCCAGGTGTCCAGCGCGCAGACCTGCTCCAGCACCGGCGTGGTCGCCGCGCCGCGGTTGGTGAAGCGCACGGTCCAGTCGGCGCCTGCCGTGTCGGTGTAGAGCGTGAGGGTGGCGGCGACCTCCAGGCCGGTCTCGGGATCGTGCAGGGCCAGGATGTGCCGCGTGGCGCCGGGCCCGGCCGGCGCGGTCGTAACGGTTCGCTCCCATCCCTGCGTCAACACCGACGAGGGCTTGCCGCCGTAGACGAACGAGAAGGGGAGCCAGGCGGCGCTGGGCGCGAGGGGCATCTGGTCGATGCGGACCACGGCTCCGCCGCGCAGCGTGACGCGGGCGTCGGCCCAGTCGGCCTGGTCGAACGAGCGGCCGTCGCCGCCCTCGTCGACCTCCAGCTCGAAGCTGCCGGCGCCTCCCAGCGGCACGGAGAGGGGCAACGGCGCGGCGCCGGGCCGCAGCACCTCTGTGCTGTGGATCGTCTTGCCGCCCACGCGGACGTGGAAGCGGACCGACGCCGGCGCGCCGTCCACGTTGCGGTCGAGGCCCACCAGCGCCTCGAAGCGCTCGGCCGGCTGGGCGAGGTCCACGCGGACGACGCTGGGCGAGTTGACGCCGAGGCCATGGGCGTAGGTCTTGTCGCCGAGGCGCATGGGCCCGCCCGCCGAGCATCGGCGCAGCTTGGTCTCGCCCGGAGCGGCCTCGGAGACGACGACGGCGCGATGGACGCCCGGCCCCGGCGGCGGCGTCAGCCCGAAGGCCTCCAGCGCCCAGGCCCGGTTCAGCTCCACCGCGCCGGGCGCGGCCCCGGCCACCGCACAGACCAGCAGCAGTCCCGCCGCAAGCGCCTGCCCGAAGAAGCCCATCGCGCACCTCCCGCGGCCGAGGCCGCCGTGGGCAGTAGGGTCAGTGGAGCCAGTGAGGTCAAGGGCCTTGGACCGTATTGACCTTATTGACCTTATTGACGATAAGGTAATCAGTGGGTGGCTACCGCCTGGGCTACGGCCGCTACGCGCGCCATGAAGCGCACGTCGTGGACCCGGATCAGGGAGGCCCCGTTGGCGATGGCTATGGCGGTGACGGCCGCGGTGCCCTCCAGGCGCTCTTCGGGCGGGCTGCCGCCCAGGAGAAGGCCGAGGGTGCTCTTGCGCGAGGCGCCCATGAGGACCGGGTAGCCCAGGTCGGCGATCTCGCGGAGGCGGCGTACGAGGGCCAGGTTCTGCTCGGGCGTCTTGGCGAAGCCGAAGCCGGGGTCCAGGATGATCCGCTCAGGCGCGACGCCGGCCGCTTCGGCGGCCATGGCCCGGGACAGGAGCCATGCGCGCACTTCGGCCACGACATCGGAGTAGCCCGTGGCGCGCTGCATGTCGGCGGGTTGGCCGCGCATATGCATGATGCAGACGGGGCAGCCCGCCCGGGCCGCCAGCGGCAGCATGGCCGGGTCGTGGCAGAGGCCGCTGACGTCGTTCACCATGACGGCGCCCGCCTCCAGCGCGGCCGCGGCCACGGAGGCGCGGCGCGTGTCCACGGAGATGGGCGTCCCGGCGACCTCCGCGATGGCTCGGACCACGGGCACGACGCGGCGCATCTCCTCATCCTCGGTGGGTTGCCGGGCTCCGGGACGGGTGGACTCGCCGCCCACGTCCAGGATGTGGGCGCCCTCGGCAGCCATGCGCAGGGCGCCCCGCACGGCGGCTTCCGCGTCGAAGTGGAGGCCCCCGTCGCTGAAGGAGTCCGGGGTGACGTTGAGGATGCCCATGACCAACACGCGGCCCGCGCGGGCGTCCTTCAGGAGGTCGGTCAGGCGCCCGGAGGGGCCGGCTTGCGCGGGCATGGCGGCCTTAGTTGTAGCTGCGCATGGGGTCGGGCAGCGGCAGGCTGGACAGGTGGTTGTCGCAGAAGTGCCGGAGGCGGCTCTTGCCGACGGGGCTCAGGGGCATGTGACGGCTGTCGGCGGCGTTCTCGGGGTCCTGGCCCAGTTGCGCGCGGAAGAGCGCGTCATCGGCGGCCAGCGCCTCGATGCACTCCAGGTGGAAGTCGTCCAGCGTGTGCATGTAGCTCTCGGCCACGGCCTGCAGGTCGGGCTCGTCGGCCTGCGTCGCCACCATCTCCAGGTCGGCGAACGCCTGGGCGGTCTGCCGCATCTCGAGGTAGATCACGGCGCGCTTCAGGCGGAGGAGCGCCGAGACGGGGTCGAGGCGGATCATGTCGGTGGCCACGCCCAGGGCGTCGGACTGCCTGCCGAGGGCCATCTGGGCCTGCATCATCAGGTCGCGCGCGGTGAGGTTGCGCGGCGAGATGCGGAGCATGGCGCGGCACTGCTCGACCACGGCCGCATAGTCCATGGAGGCGGTGAGCATGATGGCCAGCGTCTCGCGGGCGGCCAGGCGGCGGGGGCCGAGGCCCACGGCCTGCTGCGCGGCGGCGACGGCGTCCTCCAGGCGGCCCACCATCATGTGGACGCCGGCGATGCGGATGTAGCACTCGCACGCGTCGGCGCCCTGCTCGAGGGCCTTGTTCAGGCTCACCAGCGCACCGGCGGTGTCGCCGTTCTCGCAGAGCCTCTCGGCCATGCGCACGTGGCGGTTGGCTCCGGTTCCACTCGTGATGCCCGTCGGTCCAGCCGGCATAGTCGAAGCTGTGTCCTTTCGCGGCGCGGTCAGCCCAGCATCGGCCGGATGAAGAGCCGGTAGCAGAGCCCCCACGCGTCATCGCGCGACGCCACCTTGACGCGCGGCAGCAGGAAGGGGTCCTGCGCGGCGTCGGCCCAGCCGCTCCGCGTGGTGCAGGCGGCAAGGAAGCCGGCCTGCCCGGCCAGCCCGGGCGTGCGCGGATTGGCGCTCCCATAAGGATAGCAGAACGTGCGCACGGTCGTTGACAGGCGCTGCTCCAGCTCCTCGCGCCCGCCGCGGATCTCGTCAACGGCCCGGTCGTCCGGCAGGTCGGCCAGCCGGGGGTGGGTGCGGGTGTGGCCGGCGATCTCCCAGCCCCCGCCCTGCAGCTCGCGGAGCTCGTCCCAGCCCAGCAGGGGCAGCACGGGCTTGCCGTTGGCCGCGTCCCACTCGTTGCTGCGTCCCACGTAGGCGGTCGGCGCGAAGAGGGTGGCGGGCCAGCCCAGCTCCCGGAGCGCCGGGGCCGCCTGCGCGGCCACTCCCGCGTAGCCGTCGTCGAAGGTGATGCAGACGGGCTTCGCGGGCAGGTCGGCGCGGCCCGCGAGGCCGTCGGCCAGGTCGCCGAAGGTGACGGCGCGGTAGCCCAGCCGCGCCAGCAGGCGCATCTGCCGCCGGAAGGCCGGCGTGGGAACGTTGAGGAAGCGGTCGGCCCGCGTGGCCACGGGCTCGCCGACCTTGTGGTACATGAGCACGGGCGCCCGCCTCGGCGCGGCCATCTCAGGCGGTCGCCGGCGCCGGGATGCCCGTCACGCGCGAGTAGAGCCGCTCCATGGCCGCGGCCATGGCGGCGACCGTGAACCTCTCGTCGGCGCGGAGGCGGGCCGCCTGGCCCATGCGGTTCCGCTCTTCGGGGTCTTCGAGCAGTCCGGCGATGGCCTGCGCCAGGGCGTCCGGGGTGCGCTCGGTGAGCCGCCCGGTCTCGCCTTCGACGATGAGCTCCAGGTTGCCTCCGGCGCGGGTGGCCACCACGGGCCGGCCCACGGCCATGGATTCGATGATCGCCATGCTGCAGGCCTCGGTGATGGAGGGGAGCGTCACCACGTCCATGGCGTCCATGAGGCGGGGCACGTCGTTGCGCACGCCCGTGAAGCGGAGCCGGTCGGCCACGCCCGCGCTGGAGGCCATCTCCCAGAGACGCTGCTGGATGGAGGGTTCGGCATAGCCGACGAAGATGAAGTAGGCCTGCGGGCATCGGCTGACGATGCTCGGAGCCGCCTGCACCAGGATGTGCTGGCCTTTGAAGGAGTCGACGCGGCCGAACTCGCCCACCAGCGCGGCGTCGGCCGGCAGCCCCAACTCGGCGCGGACGGAGAGCCCGTCGACGCGGGGAGCGGGCGAGGCGCCGCCGAAGTCCGTGCCGTTATAGACCGTCTCCACATGGTCCGGCGGCACGCCGCGGTCGACCAGCCTCTGCCGCAGGTAGTCCGACACGGCCACGTACCAGTGGTTTCGCATGGGCAGGAACCGGTACGCGAAGTCGCGGGTGGCGACGTGTACGGTGGAGACCACGGGGATGCGCTCCATGGCCCCCGTGAAGAAGCCCATATAGGTCGCGCGGGTCAGGTGCGTGTGGATCAGGTCGGCGGACATCTCGCGGGCAAGCCCCCGGAGCACGCCGATGGTCCGCGGCGCGGTGAGGCCGTGCATGGGGACCTCGGTGGTGGGCACGCCCGCCTCGCGCAGCCGGGCCGGCAGCCAGCCCCCCCTGGGGCAGACGGCCAGCACCTCGTGGCCGCGCAGGCGCAGGGCATCGGAGAGGAGCACAATGTGCTTCTCCGCGCCCGACGTCCTGGTGCTTGAGATGACCTGAAGAACTCGCATGCCCGGCTGTCGCTTGTGCTCCCTTACCCAGTCTACGGACGCCCGAACGGAGGCGTTCGCCCAATATGCGGCAAAGGCCCCCGCTCGGCGCGGCCCATCAGCAATCCACGGCGGCCCAGGCGTCCAGTTCGATCTCGAAGAGCAGGTCGTCGCGGCAAACATCCGCCTCCATGGTCACCGCCGGCAGCGGAGCCACGCCCTGGGCCTCGAGCCACTGTTCCGGCAGCTGCGCGTCCTCGGGCCGTTTCACGTAGATCAGCGCGCG
>JAPLCQ010000027.1 GCA_026392115.1 Armatimonadota bacterium
CCGGCGTTGTTGACGAGGATCGCCACGCCGCCGAGCTCCCGCGAGGCTTGCTCGACCGCCCGGAGGCACTCCTCCTCGCGGGCCAGGTCGCAGCAGATGGCGACCGACCGGCGGCCCAGCGCCAGTACCTGGCCGGCCACGTCCTGCACCTCGGCTTCGGTTCGAGCCGCAACGGCCACGTCGGCGCCGGCTTGCGCCAGGGTCAGGGCCGTGGCGGCGCCGATGCCTCGTCCGCCGCCCGTCACCAGCGCCGTCTTGCCCGCCAGAATCGGGCTCTCGAAACCGGTCAAGCCTAGATTTCCATCACGGCGGGCACGATGACCGGTCGCCTGCCGGTGCGCTTCTTCAACGACCGAGCGGTCACGTCACGGATAACCATGCGGGCGTTGTCCGGGTCTACGTCGTCGGCATCGGCGGCCAGCGTCTCCAGGGCTTCGGTCACCTTGGTGCGGGCCTCGTCGAACATGTCCTCGGAGTCCTCGGGGTGCAGGAAGCCGCGGGAGATGAGGTCCGGCCCGTAGACGATCTCGCCCGTGGCGCGGTCAAGGCCCACGGTGACGACCACGGTGCCCTCGCTTCCAAGGTGGCGCCGGTCGCGGAGGATGACGTCGCTGACGCCGCCCTCGCTGAGCCCGTCCACCAGGATGCCGGCGGCCGGGCCGATGGGCTCCAGCAGTTCGGCGGTGGTGCCGTCGAGGAAGAGGCGGTCGCCGTTCTCCAGCCAGAGCACGCGGTCGCGCGGCATGCCCATGCCCGCCACCATCTCGGTGTAGGCGTACATCATGCGCGGCTCGCCGTGGAAGGGCGCTGCGTAGAGCGGCCGCGTCAGGTTGAACATCAGCTTCAGCTCTTCCTGGTTCGCGTGGCCGGAGACGTGGACCGGGGTGATCATGTCGTAGACCACGTGGGCGCCGCGCCGGATGAGCCGGTTGACGGTGCGCCACACATCCTCTTCATTGCCGGGGATCGGCTTGGAGGATAGGACCACCGTGTCGCCGGGGCGGATCTTGATCTTGTGGTCGTCGCGGGCCATGCGCGAGAGCGCCGCCAGCGGCTCGCCCTGGCTGCCTGTGGTTATGACGGCCACCTTATGGTCCGGTAGCTGCTCCATCTCCTCGATCTTCACGCGGTCCGTGTCGGCGTACTTCAGGTAGCCCAGTTCGCGGGCGACGCCGATGTTCCGCTCCATGGACCGGCCCGCCACCGCGACCCTGCGTCCGTACCGGGCGGCCGTCTCGAAGACCTGCTGCACGCGGTGCAAGTTGGATGAGAACGTAGTCACCAGCACGCGGCCCTCGGCCTTGCGGAACTGCTCGTCCAGCGCGTTGCCCACGACGCGCTCGCTGGGCACCCAGCCCTTGCGCTCCGCGTTCACGCTGTCCGATAGGAGGAGCATCACGCCCTCGTCGCCCAACTGCGCAAAGCGGGCGGCGTCGAAGTGCTTGCCGTCCACCGGCGTGTGGTCGATCTTGAAGTCGCCTGTGTGTACCACGATGCCGGCGGGCGAGAAGATGGCCAGGCTCACCGTGTCCGGGATCGAGTGGGTGACCCGGATGGGCTCCACCGTCAGGGCGCCGAGCTCCAGGGCCTCGCCGGGTATCCACGTTCGAAGCTGCGCGGTCGGGAGCAGACCATGCTCGTCCAGCTTCTCGCGGATGATCCCGATCGTCAGCGGCGTGGCGTAGACCGGCGCCGAGACCTGCCGAAGCAGGTAGGGCAGCGCGCCGATGTGGTCCTCATGCGCGTGGGTGATGCAGATCGCGCGGAGTTGCTCGGCGTGGGCGGCCACGTAGGTAAAGTCGGGGATGATGAGATCGACGCCCGGGTGCTCATCAGTGGGGAAGATGACGCCCGCGTCGATCAGCACGGCGTCGTTCCCGTATCGCACGAAGATGGAGCTCTTGCCCACTTCCGAGGCCCCACCCAGCGGGATGATCTCTAGTCCGGCGCCCAGCAAGCTGCGTTCTGCCACTCTTTACACACCTCCCGCGCGACCGACGTGCAAAGCCGCGACTCCTGAACCATGGTACCTGCTCCCTGAGCAGGCTGCCCGGCGGCGGCTGGGTATACTCCGCCATCATGGCAGGGGAGCGTGCGATGCGACGAACGGCTTGGGCGGCGCTGGGGCTTCTGGTTGTGCCGGCGTTGTCGCCCGGTGCGGCGGCGCAGACCTCGCCCGATGCGTGGCGGGTAAACTTCCGCGCCGACGGAACCCCGGCGCCCCTTCGCGACCCGGCGGACCGCACCCTCTGGCCCAACCGCTGGAGCCGGGCCAACTCCGACGACTGGATCGCGGCCAACCACGACCGCATCCGCCGTATGCGCCCGCGCCTGCTCCTCATCAACCTCTCGAACCAGGTGAAGCCCGAGAAGCCCATGCAGCTCTTCGAGCAGCTCCGCGCCGCCGTCCGCGAGGGTAGCCGCTACCACGGATACAAGAACCCGAAGGCCCCGGTCTTCCTGGACTACACCGTCTGGCGCTACGTCGACGCCCGCGACCCCGGCATCGACAAGGGCAACTGCGTCGCCGCGCCCCGCAAGCCCAACGTGCCCAGGGACGAGCTCAACTGCGACTACGGCGGCTTCTTCAGCGAGGCCTTCGCCGCCGTCATCGGGGTGCGCGACCCGAAGGAGCCGCAGCGCTTCCTGCGCCTCGATGAGCTGGTCGATCAGGGCTACGTCCACGAGGTCTGGTTCACCGCCGCCCCGTCGGGCGACTTCCGCTGCCTGGAGTGCGTCGAGGAGAAGCCGGTCTACGACGAGCGCTTCCGCAAGGTCCCCGGCAAGTGGGTGCAGGCCGGCAACGGCGGCGACGACCAGCAGAAGTGGACCGGCCGATCACTCCGCATCAATGGCCTCAACGACGAGCGCGGCATCGGCTGCGGCATGGAGAACCTGGCCCACTCCTTCGAAGGAACGGCCCACAGCCGGGCTATCCCATACTTCACGCGGTACTTCCACGAGTTCGGCGGCTTCGACCTGGACAAGCGCTACGGCCTGCCGTTCGACTCCTTCTACGCCCTCTGGGGTCAGGGTAAGGGGATCGAGTACCCCGCGCCCGACGAGGCCCTCGTGAAGGACGGCGAGAAGCGCTGGACCCTCAAGCCCTACGCCGCCCCGGCGGGCAACGTCCACTTCCCGCCCAACGGCCGTAGCCACTACGACCAGGCCAACACTCAGCCTGTCCTATCCACCATAGAGGACTGGCGCATCGGCTCCGGTCCCGGCGGCAAGGACCTCGCCAAGCCCTGGACCAACGCGGTCCTGGAGCCCTACGCCAGGCTAGCCCCCGACTGCATGGGCAAGTGGCTCGTCTACTGGCGCCAGAACGTCCCCGGCTACCAGAACAAGGCCAGGGACGATCAAGGCAAGCGCATGAAGAACTGGTGGGTGTTCTTGTTCTACTGATCCGGTCGCCCGCCCGACAGTGCTTGCTGCGGGTCCGGTCGCAGCAACCGCACCAGCCTATCCGATCCGCACCGTCACCCGCGCCGGCTCGTCGGAGGCGCGAAGCTGCGTTGACCTGGTGGTTCCGTTCCAGCAGCGCACCTTGAGGAGCACGGGCAGGCGCGCGGTGTAGGCGCCCTCCAGCAGGTCATCATCCATGCGGTAGGTGAGGCGGAAGCCCTCCCGGAGTACGGTGGTCCCGAAGCCCTGCTGCCGGTACTCCTTTGGAACGGTGGGCGCGATGGTGGCGGAGCCGTCGAGGCCGAGGTCGATGCCCAGCAGGAACCGGTTCACGATGCGGATCAGGTTCGCCGGGTACTCGCAGTAGGTGTTCGGGCCGGCGCCCGCGCCCTCCGGCGGATGGTAGCGTTCGCGCCAGTAGTAGCCGTTGGCCTTGCCGGCGCGACACACCCGTTGCAGCGTGCGGACGATGCCGTCGGCGTCGCCCATCCGTGCCCTTGCCCAGCACTCCAGGTACCAGACGCGGCCCATGGCGGCCAGGTCGTGCCGATGGCCGGGAAGGGCGAACTCCCACTCCTCGTAGGTGTCGGGCCTGGCGGCTATGCCTGTGGGCATGCCGCCATAGGCGAGCCCGGCTTCGTCGCGCAGCTTCGGCCAGAGGGCCGCAGCTTGCCGGGCGTTGGCGAGGCCGCATGCGATGGCCGCCCAGTTGGTGTCGGTCAGGCCGTGCTTGTCGATCAGTCCCTTCTGCGGGTGGATGTACTCGCCGAAGTGGTCGCCGACCCAGTATCGCTTGCGGAAGGTAGCTGTAACCCGGGCCGCGAGCGTGGCGTACCGTTTGGTCGAGCCGCTGTCGCCGAGCAGCCGGTTCAGGGAGGACACCCGCCGGAATGCGTCTGCCGCGTGGCACTGGGCGACGCCGTCGAACTCGATCCTGGTCGGGAACTCCACGTAGTAGCCGGCGCCGGCGACAAGCCCTTCCGGCGTCACGAGCGATGCCAGGTAGTCGGCGGCCAGGTTCACGGAGGCGATCTGCGCCTTCAGCCAGGCGTGGTCCAGCGTCGCCCGGTAGATCACGTCGGCGTTCTGGATATAGGTGGGTCCGGCCAGCGCTCTCAGCGGGTTGCCGGGCACCCAGTGTGTGTAGAGCCCTCCGTTCGGGTCGACGGCCTGTCCCGACACCTCCTTCACGCCGGGCAGGATTGCCAGCGGAAGACGACCATCGGGCTTCTGGAACCCGCGCACATAGGCGAAGTTGCGCCTCGCGGTCTCGGCCCGGCCAAGCATGAGCAGAGCATCGGTGAGCTGGTGACCGTCCAGCGAGGGGTAGCTGAACCCGCGCCCGAAGCCGTCCCGATCGGCGCACACGGAGAAGTAGCCGGGGAACACGCTGTCATCTACAGCCGCGAGGACGTTCTGCGCGGCGGCCTTCTCGTATGCCTCAGCGATGGCGGCGTCGGGCAGGACGATCCCACTCGAGGGCTGCGGGTCACGGGTGACCGCCGCGGTTCGTTCCGGCTCCAGAACCACCGCAGCCGCCAGGCAGGCGGCGCCCGCCAGGGCGCACCGGCGCGTCATTCCCTCACTCATCCGGATGACTCCTCGATCGACGCGCGGCGAGGCCGACGGCTGATCTCCCGCCGGCCGGTGCCGTCACTTTTCGACGCCGAACTCAAGCTCGTTGGCCCAGTGGGTCGCCCAGTCGTTGTGGAAGGTGAGCGGGTTGTCCTTCGAGACGCTCCTGCCCGCCGCAAGCTCCATGGCGCCGCCTTCGTTGCTCCGAAACGTGAACTTGATCGTGCCTCCCGACCTGAGCCTGGCGGCGACCTCGGGCATGGTGTCCAGCGGAATGGCGCACTCCAGCGTCGTTCCGTCGAACACCAACCTGGCTCCCGCAACGGGCCCGCCGTCGACCGGCGCCCTGGGTTGGCGCGGGTAGAAGTGTTTTCGCGGCGCGCCGACGCGGGCAAGGCAGAAGACCTCCGTGCCGCCGTCCTTGCACTTGTTCAGCGCGAACTCGTAGTCCGTGTCCTGGTATGCGCAGAAGCGGGGCATGGCGCCTGCCGGGTAGGGAAGCATGTCGGGCTTCCGATCCTCCGGGATGACGTTGAGCGCAATCTGCAGGTTGTGCCCGGAGGGGATATCCGGGTCCTTGCGGTATGAGAACCGGCGGACGCCCGAAGGCCAGGTCCGCTCCTTGCCGGCATCGGTGGCCTTCTCCGGGTAGAAAAAGCTGTCGTCGTCACGCGTCGCGTAGCGGATGGTCTCGGCGACGGCGGGCGCCCTGGCGGCGAAGTAGAGATACCGGTCGTCGAAGCCGACATAGGCTTCGATCGGGGCGGCGCTGACCTGCTTGCTCCAGTCGCGGAACGGCAGGTAGGCCTGCTCGCTGACACTGGCGCCCACGGCCTGTGCGCACGTCTGCGGTATGGCGCCCTTCCAGTCGTCCAGCCCGCCGTCCACGGCGATGGTGCGCCGCGATATTAGGTTTACGTGCATCCTCTCGGCATGCTCGACCCGGCCTGCCGGCCCCTCAAACGTGGCTACCAGCGGGTAGGTGTTGTCGTCGCGTGCGGCTCCGCCCGTGACCGTGAAGGCGAACTCCCGGCTCTCGTTCGCCGCCAAGCGTACGGCCTGCTGGGCTCCTGCCAGGTTCAGGCCCTCCATCCGGCCGGACAGCCTGCCGGTGATGGGGCGATTCAGGACGTTGGTCAGCTTCACCCGAACCGAGGGGCGAGCGGC
Source organism: Armatimonadota bacterium (assembly GCA_026392115.1). Classification (GTDB taxonomy): domain Bacteria; phylum Armatimonadota; class Chthonomonadetes; order Chthonomonadales; family CAJBBX01; genus CAJBBX01. The sequence goes on from JAPLCQ010000027.1 coordinate 6,151, forward strand.
CACCGGTGCGGTCATATCCCATGCGACGATCTCGACGGGATCGATGCCCTTGATGACGGCGGATCGCACTGCCGAGACCAGCTTGGCGAAGGAGCCGGGGCTTCCGTTTGACCGAAGGAAGGCGCCGAGCCCGTTCAGCGGTACCGTGATCTTGCCGCCCGACGAGGGGACCGGGTTGCCGTAGAAGTCATGGAGTACGAACAAGCCGCCGCCGTCGGGGATCACCATGGTCGCATCGGCCCGGACGGCAACAGACCGGAACTGGCAGCGGTTCCGCTCGTAGGTCTGCCGCAGGTCGCCGACGACCACCAGCGTTCCGTCGTCCGGGTCGATGGGCCCCGTGCGGGCGCCGCCGACCTTGCGCGGAAGTCCCGAGAACGAGAAGACCCACGGAAGGCCGTTCTTGAACAGCACCTCCTTGAACTCGCGCTGGCCGATCAACCGGTTGGCCGCCGCGATCGCCGCGCCCGGCGCCCAGACCTGGCAGACGGCGTACTCCTTGCAGTCGATCCGCGGCTTCTCGGACGTGTCCACGTTGCCGTAGTAGATGCCCGCCGTCCGATCCTGCCCCATGGCGCGCATCGACGCGATCACGGCGGCCACCCGGTCGTCGCTGTTGCCGACCCAACTCTCGGTGTCCCAGACGCGGACACGGCCGTACGCGCCCTTCCTGTCCATCCACTTGCGGACCAGAGCCGGGTCGGCGGCGAGCGGCTGATAGTGGATGCTGACGAAGTCCAGCAACGGCAGGAACTCGTCGGTCCCGTCGCAGAAGAGCTTGTCACGCGTGTTGGTGGACGAACAAGCCCCGCCGACCATCACCTTGACCCCGGCCTCGCGGCGCGCCTCGAGGACCGCCTCGGCCATGACCCGGTATATCTCACGGAAGCGCAGGCAGTCGGCGCCCCAGCCGGAGATGGAGACGCCCTCCCACGGCTCGTTCCACAGCTCGACGGCGTTGACCGGTCCCCTGGGCCAACCGTGCTTGATCAGCACGTCCTTCAGGTACGCCTTGAACTGCGGGTCATGCTCGGGCTTCCAGGCCAGGTCCTCCTTCTCCCCGTTCCGCATGCTGCCGTCGGCGTTCAGCCAGGGCCGCCCGCGGCCCATGGGCATCCACTCCGCCGGCGTGCCACCGGCTCCCACGGTGAACATCAGTGTGATGTCGTTCGCCAGCGCCCAGTCCGTGTGGGCGTCGGCGATGGTGTTGTAGCCGCCCTCCACGCGGGCGCCTTTGATGCCCATCTTCTTGAACGCGTTGAAGACCTGGGGCGACATCTCCCCCGGCCAGCCGAGGTCCATGGCGAAGGTGGGCATGAACACCCGACCCGGCTCGGCAGCCACGGTCCGGCAGCAGGTAGCGCCGAAGAACCGGCCCTTGCCGGGCAGGTCCAGCACGATGGCATAGCCGCCGAAGCGATCGCCGATCCTCGGCCGAATCGTCACAAAGCCGCCCTGCTCAGGCAGGTTGACGTCGACCGTGGTCGAGCTCGTAACGGCGATCCTGAACACCTGCGGTTTCCACATATCGCCGGCCATGGCCCGAGTGCCGTACTGGACGACGTCGAACCGTGCTCGCCCCTTGTAGCCGCCGGCTACCTTCACATGGAACGTAACGGCTGCGGTCTCTCCCGGCCAAAGGACGTTCGCCGTAGGCTTACCTGACACCTCGAACGATGTCTCCTGAACCACCACGTCCTTGCCCGACAGGCCGAATGCGGATGCGAAGCCGTCCATGCCGCTTCCAGTGACCATCTGAGCCGGCGCGCGGCCCGATACGGCCAGGAGCGAGCACAGGCCGGCCCGCACTATCCAGGTGATCGTGTAACGTGGCATTTCATCCTCCGTGGCGGTCTGGCGGCGGTACGTAGAAACCGGCTAGGGCTCACCGGCGCCCGGCCAACTCCAGCAGAGCCGTGCCGTGCAGCCGGTCTCCGCTCGTCAGCGTCCTCGGCCCTATGGCGCACCTGGTCAGCACATGGAGCCACGTGCCCTCGGGCGCCAGGGCCGTCCGCACGTGCCGGTCGGCTGCAGCGACTACACGAAGCCCGCCTGCGGGGCCGCTGACGGCGGCGCGGGTCACGTTGAGCTTTACGGACCGGAAGTCGGCGGAGCCCTGCTCCGTCTCGTCTCTGGCCCAGGTCCATGTGGGCTGCTCGCGAAGGGACGTACCCGCCTTGGGTCCGCGGGCGGCGACGGCGGAACCCGCCTCTCGGCTGATGCTCTCCTTGGGGTAGACGCCCCATTCGCTCTCGCGCCGCCAGCTCAGCTTGCGGCACTCGGGCGCCAGAAGAATCCGCATGCCCTCCTCGCGCGCATCGATGGTGTCGCCGGTGACCTCGTAGTCCCAGTCCACCTCGCCGAGGCCGGCGGAGCTCAGGCGCCATGTCGTGACACCGCGCATCCGGTCCCAGCGGTCCTGTACGCGGACTTCGGCGCCGGAGCCCTTCACCTCGACCGTCAGCGACTCGATCACCCGTGATCCCGCCGTGGGGAAGACGGCGTAGGGCGGCGAGTTGGGACCTCGGAGGTCGCCGAAGTCGAACCGCGTCAGATGAGGCATCGGCAGCGACCGGATGGCGAAAGCCGATCCGGACCCGGTCACCGCCCCGGTCCTGGCATCGATGCTCAGCGTGTAGCCGCGCCCGGCGATTGCCCAGACGCCGCCGGCACGGGACACGCGGGGCGGTGCGCCGCTCAGGGAGGGCAGCGCGGGCGGACGGCGGCGCCCGACCGTGGCGACGCAGGCGCTGACCAACCTGCCTCGTGCGTCCTTGGCCCGAACCTGCACGCGGCTGCCCTCGGCGATGCCTCCTGGCGCAGCGATGGCCAACAACCCGGTCCGTCCGGGCGCGGCCTCGGTCCTCGCCACGCCGTGCGCCGAACCCAGGGCCCACTCAAACGTTAAGCCACTCAGGTTGGTGAATGAGTACCGGTTCTCCACCGGCAGTTCGACGGCGCGCATCGCCGGCGACCACTCCAGCCGTCGGTTGGGGAACCAGACGGGGCTGAAGATGAGCTTGGAGAGCCACTGCTCGGGCTTGGGCCGGCGCCACGCATCGGTGATGCCCCAGAACCCGTGCACCCACGCATAGCCCGCCTGCTTTCCGCCGGGCAGGAAGTAGGGCTCGTCCAACTGCGCCCAGATGGCCCCGCCCAGGACGCGCTCGGAGCGGACGATGCTGGTCCACGCCCCCGGCGGCTCTCCTGGCTGCATGAAGGGCTTGCCGTACTCGGCGGCGCAGGCCCTGCCGTATGGGCTCTCAGGGTCGGACTGACCGGCGCCCCATAGCTCCCGCAGGCCCGGGTTCAGCCGCACATCGGTCTGCTCGTGGCAGACCGGGAAGTACCATTCGCCCAGGAAGAGCGGCCTCGGATCGTCCTTGGTCACATCGTCGAAGGGCATGAGCGGGTAGTGGACGTTGGCAATATCGCAGATGCGCTTTGGATCGGGGTTGTTGAATGTCGTGGCGCGGCTCGGGTCGAGTTCCTTGATCAGCCTGGCCGATTGCTCGAAGCATGCGTTGAAGGCGCTCTCGTTGGCCACCGACCAGACGATGACGCTTGGATGGTGCCCGTGGTAGTCCACCATGGCCGATGTGGGGTCCAGGTACTTGCGGAGCTTGCCGAAGCCGCCCTCCTCACCCACCCAGCAGAACGGGGCCTCCACCTCCACATAGACGCCCTGCTTGTCGGTCTGGTCCAGAAGCTCTGCGTTTGGCGGGTAGTGGGAGGTGCGCAGGTAGTTCAACCCGGCGTCGCGGAGGAGTGCCACGTCTGTCCCGGCGAACCGGGCGGTATCAGCGCGTCCGGTCAGCGGGTGCGTCTCGTGGTGGCAAGCGCCGGCCAGCTTCACGGGAACGCCATTGATGAGCAGCTTGCTCCCTTTCACCTCGACCCGCCTGAAGCCGATCGATCGCCGGACGCGCTCCACTATCGCGCGCCCATCCATGATGTCGATGTCCAGACGGTAGAGGTTGGGCGTCTCGGCCGTCCACCGCTTGGGCGAGGCGACCCGGATCCGAATCCTGCCCGACCCAGCGGCGGCAAGACACTCCCGCAGGGGACGATCTAGCATGGTCATCGGCCGGGCGCCGGAGGCCTCGCCCAGGGAGACGTGCAGCCTCGCGTTCGGAAGCAGGGCGCCCCCGGCCACATTCAGCTTGATGCCGAGTTCGCCGTCGCGGTACGAGCTGTCGAGCCCCGCATCGATCCAGAGCGTGCGGACGTGCGTCTGAGGCAGCGAGAAGATGCGGACGGACCGGTCGATGCCGGCCAGGCTGTGGAAGGCGTAGCCGCTGGAGAAGGAGAGCGCCTCGGACTCCGTCTCCTGCACCATGTCCAGGTCCAGCCTGTTGGCGGCTCCGAACCGCACCGTGTCGGTCACGTCCCACTCCACAGGCGTATAGAGGCACTCTGAGTACCCGAGCTCCTTGCCGTTCATCCAGTACCGAACGCCGGCGTGGATGGCATCGAAGCGCAGGATCACCCTTCGGCCCCGCCATGCCGCAGGGACCTCGAACTCCCGGGCCATCGCCACATGCGTGTCGGCAGCCACGTCGATGCCCTGCTGCACCCACTGGCCCGGCACGCGGAAGGGCTTCCAGCCGGGATCGTTGGTTGCCCTGGCGCGGGCGTCCGCGACCTCCGTCGAGACGAGCCAGGACCCGTTCAGGCTGCGCCACGGCGCGACGTCGCCAAGCACCGACGCGGGTAGCGGGCGGTACCGGATCGGCTCGTAGTAGATCTCGCTGGGCGCCACATGCGCCGTCACGCGGAGGCCGGGCGCGGCTTCGTCAGCCACGTCGAGCCCGTTCGTGCGCGCGGCCCCTTCAAACCTCTCTCGCGCCACCTGGAAGGCTCCGCTGGCGTCGGTGGTGACGTGGGCCAGTTCGCCGGCCTCGGTCGCTAGGCCGATGCGCACCTGCGGAACACCCGACCAGGCGAGGTCCAGCAGACGACCGGTGAGCGGGCCCGCCAGCGCCGAGAGATCGACCAGCCGGAAGCCTTCAGGCGACGGCTCGTCCGACCATAGCTCCACGGCCGAGACTACGACGTTAACCGGGCCCTCCAGCCGGAACTCCAGCGTGAGCTTGCCGTCCCGGATCGCTCCTTGTGGAACCGCGAACATGAGCCGCTCGGCGCCGCCCCTGGGCAGGGGATGCGCCGGGTGAAGACAGGCGCCGCCCGCCCAGAGGCTCTGGACCCGCCCGTTGAACGTCTCGTTGGCGTACGTCACGGCGACCGCATACGGCCGGTCGGCGCTGAGTCCTGTGTAGTCGGCATGGATGACGTTCCACGCCCAGGAGACGCTCAGGGCGCGCTCGCCGCCATTGCACGAGCCCGGGGCATAGGTGTGGATGCCGGCCTCCCGGATGTGGGGCTGCCGGCCCGGCACGCCGCAGTCGTCGTAGCTCTGCAGGTGCAGGCCGGCCGGCATGGCGGATAGCTGGTGCGGGCTCAACGCCGCGTCGGGTGCGGCGGAGGCCCCGGTTCCGGCCGCGAGCAGCAGGGCGGAACTGACGAGGAGTGCAAGCGCGACGGTCATGTGCTGGTCCCTCGGGAAGGCGCGAGATGCCAGGAGGTTCGGCGTTGGCGGCGCGAGTCCTGCTTGATCATGGCGCCCGCTGCCTCAACCGGCGCCATCCTCCGGGGCGATGGATATCCGCTCGCCCGCGGTGGTTCGGATGCGTAGGCGCTCACCGGCGAGCGACTCGGATGGGCGGCCATTGCGGTTCAACCTAGCCGCCCTGCCCGGCCAGGGGTTCTGCAGGACGCACTCGCGGCCCTTCTCGCTCTCGATCACCAGTGAGGTCACCTCTCCCTCGCGCAGTTCGGCGCTCACCAGGAGGGCGCCCACGGTTCGCAGGCGGCCGAAGGAGGCGTCGCGGTTCCTGGGCCAGACCGGGAAGAGGCGCATGACCCCCTCGTGGCTCTGCAGGAGCATCTCGTCGATGGTGGCGGGCACGCCTGAGCAGTTCTCGATGCCTCCGCCGCCGCTGAAGATCATCAGGTTGGGGAAGCTCCACTCGGTGAGGTTCCGGCGCAGCTTGGCCAGGACGTCCTCGGGGTCGTGGCCCACGCGGACCGCACCGGGGTAGGTCATGCTGAAGCCGTTGAAGTGGCCGATCCACTCGGGCTCCGCCCATCCCTTCACGTCGTCGCGCATCACCTTGAGCATCTCGGGGTCGGAGCCCAGGCCGATGACGCACGAGGGCCAGACCATCCCCATGAACTCGATGCGCGTGTTGTTGCGGCCCGGCCCGATGCGCGACGCCGACGGCCCGCCGTCGGCCCCTCGGATGCGCCGCACGCCGTCGACGACCGCAGTGGGGAAGTCGCTCAGACCGGCCAGCAGTCGGCGCCACCGGGGCCTCCGCGCCTCGTCCACGCCCAGTTCCGCGCTCACGTCCAGCATGCCGCGCAGGAGCATCCGAACCAGGCCCAGCGAGAGGCAGTTGTTCTTGTCGCTGCCGCCGTCGCCCACCTCGCCGGACGCGTCGTTGGTGATAACGTAGCGTCCGTCCTCCAGCTTCAGGTAGGTCTCCCAGAACGCGGCCGTCTCGCTGAGGAACGGGTAGACCCGCCGCGCGTACGCCTGGTCATAGGTGTGGTAGAAGCGCATCAGCATGTTGGCCGCCGCGAAGGCCGCGTTGCTCTTCTGGCCCAGGAACATGCGGTTGCCCTCGCCGGGGATGGAGTGCCCGTCCGGCATGAAGGCTGTCTCGAGCCCCTTGGGCCCGATGCCCACGTCGTAGTAGACCCCCGGCGCTTTCAGGTACTTGCGGGCGTTGGCGCGGGCTGTGGGCAGGTACTCCAGGATGGGCGTGTCGTAGGGATCGGCCAGTTCCGCATGGTTGGCCGAGAAGACGCCCCACCAGGGCGCCTGGTGGTTGTAGTTCAGGTGGTAGTCGGCCTGCCAAGATGGCCCGTCGGCCGTGGTCCAGTTGCCGAAGAGCGAGGGCGGGAACCGGTTGTTCCGGCTGCATGAGGCCATGAGGTAGAGCGAGCCGTAGTAGAACCGCTCAATTAGCGGGTCACCGATCTCAACGAAGGACTTCGACCAGAACTCCTGCCACCAGCGCTCGTGTGCCTGCCGCAGGGAGGCGATGCGGACCGGATCGAGGGCGGCCACCCGGCGCTTGGCCTCGGCCAGCGGGTTCCTCGCCTCCTCGCTGGTCACAATGGCCGCAACGATGGTGATGGGCTGCGCGGGCGAGAGGACGAAGCGGTCGGCGGGCCAGCCGTCGCCCCGGCTCCAGGGCAACCCCGGCTTGCGGTGGTTGAGCAGGCGCATGGCTACCGCGGCCTCGCTGGTCCAGCGCGAGGGCTTCTGTTCGAGCGCGATGGAGGAGGCGGTGGAGACGAAGCGGCGCACCGCCCACGTCCCGTCCGGCAGGTTGCCGGTGGCGGTCTCGGCCTCGTTGCCCGTCGCGGGCCAGAGCGAGACATCCACTCCGACCAGGTTCGAGGGCGAGAAGGCGTCCAGGTCGCCCGGGTCGCCGTCCACCGAGAGCTCGATGATCAGCAGGTTCTCGGTCGCGGCTACCCATGAGCGCATCCTGACGGTCGTGCCGGGACGGGTGAAGGGCGGGGGATCCTCCATGCGCTGGGTGGCCCGCAGCGTGTGGACCGCCTCGCCGGTCGCCAGAAGCTGCTCGGCGTGGTACGCGCCGTTGACCAGGGCCGGGATGCTGACGTCGATGCCGCCGATCGGGCAGGGGTGCGCGTTCGGGTAGACCGACTTGGACTTCCAGAAGTCGTTCTTGGCGATCCAGAAGCGGTGTCGCTCGGGCGAGGCGTTCACATCAACCGGCTTCACGTTGACGTTGGCGCCGCCGGCCTCGCCAAGGCCGAAGTAGCGTCGCCGCTCCACCACACCGCCGACGGCCACGCCCACATCGCCCTTGCCCAGCAACGGCCCGTCCGGCGCCTTGCGAGTGGGCATGACAAGGGGAGGAGCCGTCCAGACGCCCTTCTGGCGTCCGACGATGGCCAGCGCCTTGGCGGCCACCTGAGCGTCGCGCGGTAGCGGCCCCGCCTGCGCGGTGGTGGAGGCCAGGGCGAGGACGAACAGCCCAACGATCCGCCGCCGCGTCGTCTGGAACCCCATCCGTCCCACCTCCTCGCCGGGTAGCCTGCAAGCGCCGCCGGACGTTCGATCGGGGATCATAGCATGCCGCTCGGACTGTTGCCACCGACTTGCGGCGCCGCAAGCCGCCCCGGCCGTTTGGGAAGCCCCTACCTGCCCGCCTTGCGCCTCGTGATGGTGCAGAGCTGGCAGCGGGGGCCTTCGGTTAGGTAGAGGCTGTTGCAGACGGGGCAGACCCTCCAACCATGGCCGATGCGCCAGCGGCGGAGGCTGATCTGGTGCGCCAGGGCGTCGGCCACACGGGCCCGGCGGGCGGGGTCTTCGATGGCGGCTACGGCTGCGGCGATGCCGGCGGCCTCCTCCGGGGTCGGGGGATGGGCGGCCAGCTCCTGCTCGGTGGGGATCAGCTCGGGCTCGGGCGCCGGCGGAGGGGCCTTGAAGCCCGAGGCGCGGAACCGGATGTCCGTCAGGACGCCCTTGCCCACGCGCTCGTTCATGGCCCGGAGGATGCGCACTTTGTGCAGCGCCAGCTCCTGCGACCAGGCGGAGCTCTTGGTGCAGACGTGCAGCACGCCGTTCTGGACCCGCTCGGCTCGCGACGACTGGGCGGCGCGCGGGCCCACGGCCTCGGCCCAGTGAGCCATGGCCATGGCCTCGCGTATCCTCCCTCCCGTGTCCAGCTTTCGGATGAGTTCCGCCAGCACGCCGGGCATCGATTCGCGCCGGCGGGTGTAGCGGGCCATGGAAGAGGGCCGTGCGTTCTTGTCGCGGTCCATGGCGGCATTCTACCTCTGCCGCGTTTGCAGCGCATCGGGCAGGAACCGAAGCCGCCCGCGGCGAACTAGGCGGCAGACCCATTGACCGCTGGAGTATCCCCCAATGCTAGTTCGTTCGGCCTGCATCGCGGCGACTGTCGCCCTCTTTTCCATGCTGGCGGCGCCGAAGCCCGCGAAGCGCCCGGCGGCCCCAAAGCCCACGCTCACCATGGGCGCCTGGTACGTGGCAGGGCCGTTCACGCCCACCGAGGGGCGCGGATTCGCCGTGGAGTTCGGGCCGGAGCGCTCGGTCTCGTGCGCCGAGCCCGTGGCCGGCGTCAGCTGGGTTAAGCGCGACATGCCGGACGGCCAATCGCACGATCTGGGCCTGCCGGACAACGGCTCCGCCTACCTGATGCGGACCATCACCTCGCCTGCGGCGCGCACGGTCATGGCGCGGTTCGGCAGCGATGACGGACTGGCGGTCTGGCTCAACGGCGTGCGCCTGCTGGCCAACGATGTCCCGCGTGTGACCGCGCCCGATCAGGACAGCCTGTCCCTGCCGCTCCGGGCCGGCGAGAACCGATTGCTCCTGAAGGTCTACAACATCTCGGGCGGCTCGGGCTTCTTCTTCCGCCTCGACGGCGACGCGTCGGCGGGCGATGTCATCGATCCCGTCTCGGCTGTGGCGGGCTTTCCGGTACCGGCCCTGCGCCGCGCCATTCGCGACCTGATGGCTCAGTATGGCGCGGGCTACCCGAAGGGCGCCGCCTACCTGGCCAGGATCGACAGGCTCTGCGCGGTGATCGGCAAGGCGCCCGAAGGAGGCCGCGACGCCGCCGTTGCCGAGTTGGCGGCCCTGCGGCGCGAGGCCCTGCTGGCCAACCCGCTGCTCCGGTTCGACAAGCTGCTCCTCGTGCGCCGCTCCGAGCGCCAGATGGGCCTGCCGCAGAACTGGCAGGGCAACTCCTCCATCCCCACCCGCGGCTACGATAACCGCATCGAGCGGCTCTCCATCGCGACGGGCGCCCGGTCGGTGGTCTACCAGCCCGAGAACGGCGCATTCGTAGGCGACCTTGAGCCGCACTGGGATGCGCGCCGGCTGCTCCTCTCCATGCCCGGGACACACGGCCGCTTCCAGCTCTTCGAGATGCCGATCGAGGGCGGCGAGCCCCGGCAGGTGACGCCGGGCGAAGAGCCAGATGTGGACAACTACAGCGGCGCCTACCTGCCCGACGGACGGATCGTCTACTGCTCTACCGCGTGCTATCTGGGCGTGCCCTGCGTGAGCGGCTCCGACAGCGTGGGCTCGCTCTACCTGCTCGATCCGAAGCTGGGCACGGCGCGGCAACTGACCTACGACCAGGACCACAGCTGGTACCCGCGCGTGCTCAACAACGGTCAGGTCATCTACACGCGCTGGGAGTACAGCGACACGCCGCACTACTTCTCCCGCCTGCTCTTCAAGATGAACCCGGACGGCTCGAACCAGATGGAGGAGTATGGCTCGAACAGCTTCTGGCCCAACTCGCTCTTCTATGCGCGGCCCGTGCCCGGCCATCCGAGCAAGCTCACGGCCATCGTCTCGGGCCACCACGGCGTGCCGCGCATGGGCGAGTTGGTGGTGCTGGATCCCGACCGCGGCCGCCACGAGGCCTCCGGCGTAGTGCAGCGCGTGCCCGGCTTCGACAAGCGCGTGGAGCCGATCATCCGCGACCAGCTCGTGGAGACATCGTCGCCCCGCTTCCTCCATCCCTTCCCGCTCAGCGACAAGTACTTCCTCGTCTCCTGCCAGCCTGCCGGGCGGCCCTGGGGCATCTACCTGGCGGATGTGTTCGACAACCTCGTCTGCCTGGCCGAGGAGCCCGGGTACGCGCTGCTGGAGCCCGTGCCTCTGGTGGCGCGACCCATGCCGCCGGCCACGCCCGACCGCGCCAAGGTCGCCCAGAAGACGGCCACGATCTTCCTGGCCGACGTCTACCGCGGTCCGGGGCTCAAGGGCGTGCCGCGCGGAACCGTGAAGTCGCTGCGCGTCTACGCCAACCATTACGCCTACCGCGGCATGGGCGGTCATGTGAACGTGGGTATCGACGGCCCCTGGGACGTGAAGCGCATCCTCGGCACCGTGCCGGTAAACGCCCACGGCTCGGCGCTCTTCACCGCGCCGGCGAACCTGCCGCTGGTTGTGCAGCCGCTGGACGCCGAGGGCAAGGCTCTTCAGGTCATGCGCTCCTGGTACACGGCCATGCCCGGCGAGTTCGCCACCTGCCAGGGTTGCCACGAGCCGCAGAGCAGCGCGCCCGGCCTGCGGCGGCCCCGGCCCGAGGGGATGGTCCCGGCCAAGATCGCGCCCTGGTTCGGCCCGGCGCGTGGCTTCAGCTTCGAGCGCGAAGTGCAGGCTCCGGTGCTGCAACGCTACTGCGTCAGCTGCCACAACGGCGCGCCGGGTCGACCGGACCTCCGCGCCCGCGCCGCGGTGGTCAACTACCGAGGCGCCTTCACGCCCGCCTACGAGGCCCTGCACCGCTTTGTCCGCCGCCCCGGCAACGAGAGCGACTACCACCTGCAGCGCCCTCGCGAGTGGGACGCCGGCACGAGCGAGCTGATCCAGATGCTCAAGAAGGGCCACCACGGCGTGAAGCCGGCGCCCGAGGCCTGGAACCGCCTCTACACCTGGATCGACCTGAACGTGCCGTGCCATGGGACCTGGACCGCCCAGAACGGCGCCGCGCCCGAGCGCAACCGCCGCATGTTGGAGCTGGCGCGGAAGTATGGCGGCTCGGATATCGACCACGAGGCCATGCCGTCCGATCCTCCGCCATCGGCCGAAGTGTCGCCCTTGCCCGAGGCCCCGGCGCCGCCGGTCCCCGCCAATCCCGCCGGATGGCCCTTCGGACCCGACGTCGCCGCGCGCAAGCAGACGTCCCACAGGGCACCGCGCGTGGTGGACCTGGGGAATGGCGTGAAGTTGCGGCTCACCTACGTGCCGCCGGGCGCCTTCGTCATGGGGTCGAACAACGGCGCGCCGGACGAGCGCCCCATGGCCGCGCGGCGCGTGGAGAAGGGCTTCTGGATGGCCGTCACGGAGACGACCAACGCCCAGTACGCCCGCTTCGACCCGCGGCACGACAACGGCGTCATCGGCATGCGTAACAAGGACCACACCTCGCGTGGCTATCCCATGGATCGCCCGAACCAGCCTGCTGTCCGGGTCACCTGGGCCGAGGCGGATCGCTTCGCCCGTTGGCTCAGCCGGAAGACGGGGCTGCAGTTCGACCTGCCCACGGAGACCCAGTGGGAGTACGCCTGCCGGGCCGGTAGCGCGGAACCCTTCTGGTTCGGCGGGCTGGACACGGACTTCGGCCGCGCGGCCAACATGGCGGATCAGAGCCTTACGGCGCTGGCCGTGGCGGGCATCGATCCCAAGCCCGTGCCGAACCCCGATCCGCTTCTCGACTGGTCGCCCAAAGAGATGCGCTTCAGCGACGGCGCCCTGCTGCCGGCCGATGCCGGCTCCTTCGCGCCCAACCCCTGGGGCCTGCATGACATGCACGGGAACGTGGCGGAATGGACGCGCTCGGCCTACACGCGGCGGCCCGGCGGCGGCGATGCGCCCACGGACCCGGCAGCCGAGCGTGTCGTGCGCGGCGGCAGTTGGTACGACCGTCCGGCCCGCTGCACGGCCTCGTACCGCCTGTCCTACGCCCCGTGGCAGACCGTCTACAACGTGGGATTCCGGGTGATCTGCCGGGAGTAGAGCGAGCCGCGCGCAGCCGGGACCGCGAACCAGGCGGCCCGGCTGCAGGCGGCGTGGCCGGCGAGGCCCTCGGCGGCGATGACCTCGGCGTCCTGCAGGTCCACCTGCCACAGCCTGCCGCGCAGACCGGCGGGGACGGGCGCCTCCACCGTGAATGTGTAGGCGGCGTTGTCGCCGAAGTCCACGAACCGCCTGCCCAGCGCCGCGATCGATCCGTCCGGTCGGCTGATTACCGCTCCGTGGAAGCCCTCACCCTTGGCCCTGAGCGTCAGGCGGATGCGCTTCCCCGTGGCGGCGCAGTAGACGCGGGGCACGAGGCGGTCGAGAACCCCCAGGTCCGCGAGTTCAACGACCCGCGGCATGGCCCTGTCGGTGACGATATCCCATCCCTGGGACTGCTTCGAGGTCAGGGCCAGCCGCAGCACGCGCCCCGCCCGGCCTGCGGGCACTCGCACGGTCCGGCGCATACCTGCCTCCGCCGAGGCGCCGAACCCGATGAGGGCCACGGTGCGTCCTGTGGCCGTGAGAAGGCAGGTCGCCGGGTCGAGACTGCCGTGGCGTATGACGGCGATGCGGAACGGCCTGCCGGTCCTGTCCAGGATCGCCACGCCGGCGGATGGCCGCGCCAGATGCGTCAGGTAGAGCCCATTGGCGGTGTCGCACTGCGCCGGTGTGAGGCGCAGGGGGGATGGGCCCGTCGGCGCCATGCCGAGGCGCTTCAGGAACGGCAGGAAGCGGGTGGCGAAGAGCGTGCTGTCGGGTCCCCATTGGCGCGTGCCCAGGTACTCCTGAGTCGTCTCCCAGGTGCGCTCCGCGTTGTCGAGGAACCGGGCGTCACCCGTGCGGTCGTAGGCCCACGCCAGGCTATCCAGCGTGCGCCCGGCATACTCGGGACGGAAGCCCAGCGTGCGCTCGGCCAGGCGCAGCGCCATGGTGGCCGCGCGTTCGTCGCCGGTGGCGTCGTAGGCCTCGCGTAGGCCGGCCATGGCCAGGCCGTTGAAGAAGGCGATGCGGTTGTCGTAGCGGATGGCGAACTTGCCGGAGGGCTCCTGACCCGCCCAGAGGCGGTCCACCAGCGCCCGGATGCCCGCAAGGCAGCGCTCGTCGCCATGGGCCGCGTAGACGGCCGTCAGCGCGTAAAGGCTCCAGCCGATCTGGCGCTCGTTGCCCACGCCGCGGTCATGGACCAGGTCGTCGGCGATGCGCAGTCCGATCTGGTGGGCCACGTCGAGGCCGCGCCGGTCGCCGGTCAGATGCCACCAGGCGATGAGGCCGCGCACGAAGACATGGCCCAGTTCGGCCTCGGTCTCGGTGTGCCGCGGGCTGTGTTTCCACGGCAGGCCGGTCTCATGGTTCGTGTCGATATCGGCCTGGTGCCTTGCCGCGGCGATGGCGGCCCGCAGGACGCGGAGGTTGCCGGTCCGCGCAAACTGCATGGCGAAGTCATACGGAATGTCGTATTCAAGGTTGGCGTAGGCGTTCTTGCCTTTATAGGGCCCGCCGAGGTAGGCGTCGCCCCAGTTCCGGAAGCCGTAGGGGCGCTTGCGGATCCAACGGTCGAACTCGGCGGCCACGCGCGTCTCGTAGGTGGGGAAGCGATCGAGGTCATAGGGGGCCAGGTCGCCCAGCGCCCGCGAGCCGCAGTACCATTCGGGGCTTGCCACTGCCATGAGCGGCGCCTGCAGGGCCTTCAGCCGCTCGACGCACGGCTCCAGACCAGACGTCGCGGCGATGCGGAAGCGGAGCGTCTTGGCGATGCCCCGGTCGGCCTCGAAGGGCTCGCGACTCCCGTCGAAACCGATGCTGAGCCGCCGGCCCTCGACCCTGATTGCGGTGGGGGCCTGCTGCCAGAACTCCTCCATGGCGATGCCGATCCACCGGTCGCCGCAGCGAAGCGCGATCCAGCCCGGCGCTCGGGTCCACGCGGCGTCGGTACGTCCGGCAACGCGCACGCGGCAGGTCTCAGAGTCGATCTGCTCAAGCAGCAAGGAGGACGCGGCCCTGCCCGCAAGCCGGATGCCGCCGTTCGGGCTTCCGAGCATGGTCGCCACGGGCGTGGCCGGTAGCTCCGTCTCCAACTGCCAGCCCGTCAGCGAAGCCATGGCGACCGCGCCGCGTCGCGTCAGCGTGGCCGTGATGTCGGAGGCGGCGCCGTCCGCCGAGCAGAGGCGCCGGTCGGCGGCAAGCTGGAAGAGGGGCTCGCCTGCTCCGAACGTGATCGGCTCGACCGCATCGCGTCCGGGGCGAGGCTGTACGGTCTGGTTTCGGCCATCCGCGGCGACCCGCCACCGGATCGCGTCGAGGGCCGCCCGGAGTGCGGCGACCGGTTGCGGCATCGGCGCACGCCGTCTCGCTTGGGCGTTGGTCACCAGGCGCACGGTGGCCGTCGCGCCCGCGCCCACGCTTGCGGCGAACTCAAGCAGGGCCCATCGCACGCTGCCGTCCCGCCATCGATCTGTCATGGACGCGGTTAGCGGTACGGGCCGACCGTTCGCCCCGAGCAGCGCCAGTCGTCCGACGTCCTTCACGCAGCCCTGCGGGAAGGGCACGCCGCTACGGATGATCTCACCGTCGCGCCGTACGCCGGCCTCCTCGGTGATCGTGAGCGGCGCCGATGCGGCTCGCGGCGGCGTGGCGGCGACCCGTGGAGCGTGCGTAGGGGCCGGGTCCTCAGCGGTCACGACGGGTCGCTGCGACTGCGCTTGCGACTGGTCGTCGGCCGCGCAGCGGAAGCCCGTCCCATCGTAGCAGCCGTACGAGACGGCACGGCCCCGGTCGAAGGTGCGGCCCAGGTTGGGCGCGCCGTAGTAGCCGATGGCCCCGCCGCCCCTCAGCACCTTGTACTTGCGGCCATACTGCACTGAGAGCGGCGAGAAGACCGTGGGGCCCATGGCCAGGGTGGCCCGGTCGGTGCGCGGTCCCGTCTCCGGATAGGGGCCATACCAGTCCTGGACCCACTCCCAGACGTTGCCGCTCATGTCGAGGCAACCGAACGGCGAGGCGCCAGCCACGAACCGCCCCACGGCGCCCAGCGCCGGCTCGTCCTCCAGCGCGGCCAGGCCGGTGGGCGCCGATTCGCCCCACGGGTAGGTTCTGCCGTCGGCCGATCGGGCGGCGTACTCCCACTCGGCCTCGGTGGGCAGCCGCTTGCCGGCCCAGGCGGCGTAGGCCGCGGCATCGTGCCAGGTGACGTTGGTCACCGGCCACCGTTCCCGCCCCGGCCGGGGCGCTCCGCCGCGCCATGTGATCGGCGCCTTGTGGCCCGTCGCCCGGCAGAACCCCGCGTACTCGGCCTGCGTCACCTCGCACTCGTCGATCCAGTACGGGCGCAGCGTCACCTGATGTCGCGGGTAAGCGTCCGGGCTATCGGCCGCGTCCGCGCCCATGGTGAACGTCCCGCCCGGTACGCGCACCATGCCGTCGCGTCGCCCGGCGGTCGGTCCCTGCGCCAGACCCGCGGCGTAGAGGAGCGCCACAACACACAAGAGAGGTTGGATCATGTCGGGCATCGTCAGCGCCTCAGGATGCGTAGGCCGAAGAGGCCGCCCGCGGTGTGGCCCGGCCCGGCCTGGAAACGCACTGTGACGCGCTCCTTGCCAGCCAGGATTTCCGGCGGAAGCGGGTAGGTCTCGTCGTAGAAGATCTCGGGCCGGTTGCGGTTGAGCGTCTGGGTGGCGAGCAGCTTGCCGTCAATGAGAATGTCGAAGGTGCGCGGACCCACGTCGCTGCCCCAGTAGGTGCAGGAGAGGTCCTGCGCCACGCCGCGCAGCACCTTCACCTCGTAGGAGAACCAGCCATCCGGCGCGTGCCGCCACTTGCGGTCGCCGAAGCCGCCGGAGCCGTGGTTCAGGCCCGCCAGCTTGTGGTCACGCTCATTCTGCTCCTCGCCGGGGCGCACCACGTCCACCGTTCGCGCCTCCAGAGCTCGTAGCTGCTCCTGCTGGGCCCGGTAGGCGGCTGCGCGCTCACGCCACTGATCCGCTGTGAAGCGGTCCCAGTAGACGATGGTCGGCTTCTTGTACTCACGGAAGAATGGCGCCAGCGTCACCGTGACCGGCGCCTCGGCGCCCGGCACGCGCAAGGCGCCGGGGGGTGAGCGGAACGTCATAGCCTTGCCGGGTACGGGCGTCCAGCGACGGGCGGTCTCGGCGGGCGGCGCGACAACGGCCGGGAAGATGCCGCTCGCCTGCGCGGCGCCGCAGAGGACGATGGGTCCGTACAGGAACGCCAGCCGGTTCGGGTTGTCCCGGAAGGCCTCGGTCCGGAGCGACATGGGTAGCGAGATCTGTACGGTGTCGCCCGACTTCCACGTCCTGCGGATGGCCGCGTAGCCGTCGGGACCGACCATCGCGCCGCCAGGCTTGCCGTTCAGCCGCAGAGTCAGGCCGGGGCACCAGGCGGGTCGCCTGACGCGGAGGGTGAAGGCCGTCGGCTTCGCGCACCGGAGCGTCAGCGTGGAGGCCGCCCCGTCGGGGAAGCGCGTGGTCTGTGTGACGGTCACGCCGCGACCGCTCCAGGAGAGTTGCGAGGCTATGAATAGGTTCACATAGAGCGCGTCGTCGGTCGTGCTCCGGTAGTAGATGCCCTCGTGGTTGCGGACATGGTTTTCCACGCCCGTGCCTGTGCAGCACCAGAAGCTGTCCAGCGGGCCGTTGAAGGCCTTGCGCGACCCGCTGCGAAGCGGCACGTAGTAGCACATCATGCCCGTCTCGGGGTTCTGCGAGGCGAGGATGTGGTTGAAGAGCGCCCGCTCGTAGAAGTCGCCCAGAGCGGCCGATGGCTGCCAGCCGAACAGCCGGCCGGTGAGCTTGAGCATGTTATAAGTGTTGCAGGTCTCGGTCGTGTTCGGTCCGAGCGCCTGCGACAGCCGCTCCTTGGGCGTGAACATCTCGCCGTCGGAGTGGCCGCCGATGACGTAGGACCGCTCGTTGGCGACGCTGTTCCAGAAGAAGGACGCCGCCCGGCGGAGCTTCGGATCGGCCGTCAGCTCGTACTCCCGGGCCGCGCCGACGAACTTGGGTATCTGGGTGTTGGCGTGG
This sequence comes from Armatimonadota bacterium, assembly GCA_026392115.1. Classification (GTDB taxonomy): domain Bacteria; phylum Armatimonadota; class Chthonomonadetes; order Chthonomonadales; family CAJBBX01; genus CAJBBX01. The sequence goes on from JAPLCQ010000027.1 coordinate 23,794, forward strand.
AGGCCCGTCAGCGTGTCGTGGCCCGCGGCGGCCGGGTCGAGGAGCGCGAGGTGGTGGAATCTGCCGGCCAGGGTGCGGTAGCGGCGTTCGCCGGTCACCGCGTAGAGCTCGATCAGCGCCTCGGAGATGCCGCCATGCTCATTGCCGAGCATGGCCTGCATGCGATCGTCGGGCATCGTGGCGTACCGGTGATCGATCCAGTCCGCGAACCGCGTCGCCACCGCCAGCGCCGGGGCGCTGCCCGCGTGGCGGTGCATGTCAATGAGACCCGCCAGCACCTTGTGCAGCGTGTACCAGGGCGCCCAGACCGGCTGCCGGTTATCGACGCGGTCGATGAAGCTATCCGGGAACGCGCTCAGGTAACCCGTGCCGATACGCTCCTGGCACTCGGCCATGCCCGCGACCACCGCGGCGGCGTTACGCCTCAGGACCGGGTCGCCGTCGGCGGCCACGAAGAGGGCGCAAGCAGACAGATAGTGGCCCACGAAGTGGCCGCGCACCTCGCACTCCGGCGCCTCCCAGCCGCCCAGCGGCTTCGCGGTCGATGGGATGCCCGCGTTCAGCCGGAACGTGTGCAGGAGCTGGTCAGGCGACAGGCTGCGCAGGTACTTCCGGTCAAGCTCGCGGGCGCGCAGGAACGGGCCGGGCAGCAGCTTCACCTGGCCGGGCCCGAAGGGCAGGGCCTGGAGCGGCGCCACGGGCTTCACGTCGGCGCCGGCCTGCAGGGCTGCGACGAGAGCTGTAAGGGCTACGAGAGACCGTCTCATGGGTCGCCTCCTTCGCGTGTGAGCTACGGTGTGGCCATGGGCGGCGCCCCGGCAATGCCCATGAGGCGCAGCGTCTCGACCGTCAGCTTGCCGGACGACTTCACCCGAGCCTTTCCGCCCTCCAGGTCGTAGACGCGCCGACTGATGGCATAGGCGTCGTTCACGAAGCACTCCAACATGGAGCCGTCCAGGAACACCCGGAGCGAGATCGGCTTCGTGGCGTCGATCCTGCACCCGCCGCGATGCCACTCGGACCTCGGCGTCACCAGGGCGATGCGGCCCTTGTCCGGCTGAACGGTGAGCCGGTAGGCTCTGCCGTCGCCCTGGTCGCGGAGCGTCAGCGTCAGGTCGGCGCCGGGTTCGATGCGGGCCACGCACTCGATCATGCCGTCGGCGGTTAGGGCCACCTCCGTGGGCGTGGCCGGCGCGGCCTGTGCGACCGGACGCGAATGGAGCGCCACGATCTCGGCGGCGGGCCGGCAGAAGAGCTCGCCCCTGCCGCCGGGATAGAGCTCCCGCGGCAGGCACATGAAGCCGCCCCAGCTCAGCACGCCCTGTCCGGCGACGGCCTCGTCCGTCTGGTTGGGCCCGTCCCATGCCCAGCCGACCCAGACGTGCCGCTTGCCGTCGAACATCCGCTTGCCGGCGTAGACGCCCGGGAAGTCGATGACGGCGTGCGGCGGCGCGGCGAATGGGCCGCCCGGCGCCGGGCCGGAGACGTAGCGGCCGCCGCCCAGGAGGTACCAGACGCCGTCGATCTCGAAGAGGTCGGGGCACTCCTCGCCCAGGCCGCCGGGCAGGGGCGGCTCGGCCTTCCATGTGACCAGGTCATCCGAACTCAACAGGCCCTGCACGGCCCGGCCGAACTCGTTCTCGCCTCCGGGCTCCCTGGGATCGGTGGCGATGACGATCATCCACCACTTACGAGCCACTGGGTTCCAGCAGACGAACGGGTCGCGCCAGTTGCGGAACCGCTTCCTGGCGTACTGGACGCCGTCCGGTCCCACCGTGAAGCCCGGCTCCTTCTTCCAGTGGATCAGGTCCTTGCTCGTGGCGTGGCGCACCACCTCCAGCGCGGCGGGGTTGCCGGGGTTGTGGCCCGTATAGAAGATGTGGAACGTGCCGGCGTGCTCCATGACGGAGCCGGTGAACATATGGCCGCCGTCGGGGCCGTCGGCTGCGCCGTCGCTCACCAGGGCGGTGGGGAGCTCTTTCCAGTGGACCAGGTCCTTGCTGACGATGTGCTGCCACGGCACGAGTCCTGCATCGCCCTGCAGATAGAAGACGTGGTACTCGCCTTTCCAGAAGAAGGGGATCGGGTCGGCGAAGTTGCCGGTCTTGGGTCGGAAGTGGAAGGCGGTCTGCCAGACGCGGCCGGCCGGGGTGGCCATGTACGCGTCCTTCCCGTTGAGGATCAGCTTGCCGCCGCTCACCCTTGCCCCGCCATGGAGCGTGCCGGGAGGGAACGCGCCCTCGGCATCGCGGCAACTCGCATCCTCGAAGGTCCAGCGGGCCAGCGGCTTTGGGCCATCCGCCTTCCCGAGCGCCACCTGCGCCAACTCCTCGGGCGAGAGGGCGGCGCCGTAGATGCGCGCCTCGTCCACCGTGCCGGCGAAGTAGCTGTTCGGCTGCCCCTGCCGCGCACGGTGCCGCAGCCCGATGAGGACGTGCGAGCCGGAACCGGGCTTCAACGGCGGGCCGGCCATGCGGTACGAAGCTACCACCCGCTCGTTGCGGTAGAGCGTCACCTGATCGCCGCTATAGACGGCGGCCACGCGGACAGGCGCCTGGCCGGTTGTTGTCTCCGCCGGGTACGCGGCTTGGTCGGACTGCGTGCGGTGGAACATCTCGCTGCCGGACATCCATGCGCCGGGCTTGATCTCGCCGAAGACGATCCCGTCGAAGCTCTCGCTGCACTCCAGCGTGAGGACGCTGCCGCCCCGTTGCGTCAGATTGGCGGGAGTGACCCACGCCACCAGCGTCTTGTCGGCCAGCGGGCGAAGGTCGGGGTAGGCCCGGACGTAGGGCGCCTGTCCGGGCGCGGGCATCCGTAGCGCTGCAAGCATGGCGAGTCCTCCCAGGGTGCGAGAGACGGGCGTCTGCACGGTATCCTCCATGCGGCCATTGGCCGGTGCGTTAGGGTACCGCCGAAGTGGCCGGCGCTCCAACGCCGTCCGGTCGGCGGCGCGCGGCTTGCGGCGACAGGACGCGGCGACAGCAACTACAGCGGAGGTGGCACATGAGGGGACTTCGGCTTCTGGCGGTTTTGGCGGGCGCGCTCACGGCGTGCGGAGCGGTCGCGCAGGAGACGCTTCCATTGCCCGATAAGGCGTGGGTCATCGGCCCCATCGGCCGCGCGGGCCGCAACGCCATCGTGCAGGATGCGCTGATGCACCAACTCGTCACCGGAACGTGGCGCCCACCGGTCGCGGGGGATACGGTTGCCCGCGCCTCGGGCGGCGAGCGCGCTTGGAAGCAGATCACGCTGCCCGCCAACGGTAGCGTGGGCGGCGACGAGATGGCCGGCGGCTACCTCTATGTGTGCCTCAAGTCTCCGGCCGAGCGGGTGGCCATCCTGGAGGCCTCGGGGCACTCCTTGGCCATCGTCAACGGCGAGCCCCGCGGCGGCGATCCCTATGGGTTCGGCTGGCTCCGCGTGCCTGTGCAGTTGAAGCAGGGCGACAACCACCTGCTGTTCCAGGGCGCCCGAGGGCAGGTCCGCGTGGCCCTGCGCCAGCCTACCGCGCCCGCTTACGTCGACGGAGCCGACCCGACCCTTCCCGATCTGGTGGCCGGCAAGCGCGGCAAGCATCTGGGCGCGGCGCTGGTGATCAACGCCGACGGCCACTGGCTCCGCGGGGCGGCGCTCCGTGCCTCCGGGGCGGGCCTCTCATCCACACGGCGCGCCGTGCCGCCTGTGCCGCCATTCTCGGCGCGGAAGGTGCCCTTCGATATTGCATGGAACGGCTCCGGCGCCGGGTCGGTGAAGGTCTCTGTCCGGCTGGAGGGCGGCCCCAAGCCCTCCGCACCGTGCGAGTTCGGGCTTCGGGTCCGAACGCCTGCACAGACGCGCAAGGTCACCTTCATCAGCGAGATCGACGGGAGCGTGCAGTACTACGCCCTGAATCCGGCCACGCCGGGCGTGGGTCTCGGCGCCCGTCGGCCCGCGCTGGTGCTCTCGCTGCACGGCGCCTCCGTGGAGGGCCTGGGCCAGGCCGACTCGTATGCGGCCAAGACCTGGACCCACCTGGCCGCGCCCACCAACCGCCGGCCCTACGGCTTCGACTGGGAGGAGTGGGGACGCCTGGACGCCATGGAGGTGCTGCGACTGGCGACGAACGATGTGAAGCCCGACCCGTCGCGCATCTACCTCACCGGCCACAGCATGGGCGGCCACGGAACCTGGATCAACGGCGTCACTTTCCCTGACCGGTTCGCGGCTATCGCGCCCAGCGCCGGTTGGGTCAGCTTCGTCTCCTACGGCGGCGGCTCCCGGTATGACAACCCCACGCCGACGGAGGAGATTCTGCGCCGAGCCGCGGCAGAGGGCGACACCCTGACGCTGGCGCCGAACCTGCGCGATCTGGGCGTCTACATCCTCCACGGCGACGCGGATGACAACGTGCCGGTCACCGAGGCCCGGCGCATGGCGCAGGAGCTGTCGGGCTTCCACAAGGACTACACCCTCTACGAGCAGCCCGGCGCGGGCCACTGGTGGGGCGCCGCGAGCGATCCCGGCGCCGGTTGCGTCGACTGGCCTGCCGTCTTTGACCTGTTCGCCCGCCGGAGCATCCCGGCGCCGGAGACCGTGCGGTCGGTCGACTTCACCACCATGGACCCGGAGACTTCCAGCCGCATGCGCTGGCTCACCATCGAGCAGGCTCAACGGCAGATGCTCCCCGCCCGAGCGCGCATCCGGCGCGACCCGGCCGTGCGCCGCTTCGTGGGGACGACCGAGAACGTGCGGCGAATGACGCTGGATCTCGGCGGCATGTCCCCCGGCGAGAAGGTGACGCTGGACCTCGACGGCGGGAAGCAGGAGGTCGCGGTCGCGGCAGCGTCGGCCGTGCTGACGCTGGAGAAGGGCGCCACCGGCTGGTTCCAGGCGGGCCCGCTCCACGCCGACGCCAAGGGCCCGGCCCGCTGCGGCCCTTATCGCCACGCCTGGAACCACCGGTTCATCCTGGTCTACGGAACCAGGGGCACGCCCGAGGAGAACGCCTGGGCCTTTGCCCGCGCCCGCTTCGACGCCGAGACCTGGTGGTACCGCGGCAACGGCGCGGTTGACATGGTTCCGGACACCGAGTTCCATGCTGACCGCGACCGCGACAGGGGCGTCGTCCTCTACGGCAACGCCGACACCAACGCCGCATGGTCCGCGCTGCTCTCCGCTTCGCCTGTGCAGGTGCGCCGCGGATCGGCCACGCTGGACGGGCGCACTTGGAGCGGCGAAGACCTGGGTTGTCTCTTCATGCGGCCACGGCCCGGCTCGGCTGTGGCGTCGGTGGCCGTGGTGGGCGGCACCGGGCCGGCAGGCATGAAGCTCACGGGCCGTGCGCCCATCTTCGTCTCCGGTGCGGGCCTGCCGGACCTCCTGCTCTGGTCCGCCGAGAGCCTCCTGAAGGGCGTGTCGGGCGTGCGGGCCGCGGGGTTCTTCGGCAACGACTGGTCGGTGGCAGGCGGCGAGTTCGCTTACCAGTAGGCGTCGAGGTAGGGGAGGGCGGCATGGCAACGGAACTGCGGCGGCTGGGCTTCTCGTCGGTGGGCGAGGCCGTGGGCTGGTTCGACCAGGACTGGCGCGACCTGGATCGGCAGGGCGGCGGGCGCTGGTCGGCCTGGGGACGGGTGCGGCTCACCGAACTGCTCGACCGCTGGCAGGATGGGTTGCCTGGCCTGCTCGCCGAGGCCGAGGCGCCGGACGACCGCGCCGACCTGGTGCTGCTGTCCCGCACGGTGGCGGCTCGCCGGCGCGGCCTGGAGCTGGAGGCCCGGCAGTGGACCGAGATCGCGCCCCTGCTGCCCGGCCTTGCGCCGGTCATCGGCCTCCAGGACGCGCGCCGGCGCCATGAGCCCGCCGATCCCAAAGGAGACGCCCGCCTGCTCTCCGACGCCGGGGCCGCCCTGGCCGCCGCCCGGGTTGCGCTGCAAGGCGAGGCCCCTCGTCCGGCGCCCCATGTGGCGCATCGGGCGGCGGGCGCGGCGGAGGCCGTCGCCGATGCCCTGCGGAGTTGGTACGACTTCCGCGCGGGCTACGACCCCGAAATGGTCTGGTGGGCCGCCAAGCCGCACGAGCAGCTCCAGACCGCGCTGACCGACCACGCCGCCGCGTTGCGCCGCGCCGCTGAGCCCGCGTCGGGCCATGGCATTGTGGGCGACCCCGTGGGGCGGGACGAGTTGGTGCGCCAACTGGACGACGCCATGATCCCGCTGAGCCCCGAGGCGCTCATCGCCGCCGCCGATCGGGCGATGGAGTGGTGCCTGGCGGAGATGGCCCGCGCCGCTTTGGACATGGGCATCGGCGACGACCGCCGCGCCGCGCTGGAGCGCGTGAAGGGCATCCACGGCCCTCCCGGCAGCCAGCCCGGCCTCATCCGCGATCTTGCATTCGAGGCCATCGAGACGGTGGAGCAAGGCGACCTGCTCAGCGTGCCGCCCGTGGCCCGCGATGGGTGGCTCATGGAGATGATGACCGCCGAGGAGCAGAAGGCCAACCCCTTCTTCCTGGGCGGCGACACGATCCGCGTTTCGTACCCCACGAGCGACATGGACCACGGCTCGAAGCTCATGAGCCTCCGCGCCAACAACCGCCCGTTCGCCCGGGCCACGGTCCACCACGAGCTGGTCCCCGGCCACCATATGCAGGCCTACTACGCCCGGCGTACGCGACCGTACCGGCGTCTCTTCTACAACCCCTTCTGGACCGAGGGCTGGGCGCTCCACTGGGAGATGCTGCTCTGGGATCGGGGCTTCGCCGCCACGCCGGAGGAGCGCGTGGGCATGCTCTTCTGGCGCTCGCACCGCTGCGCCCGGGTGGCCTTCTCGCTCCGCTTCCACATGGGCCTCATGAGCGCCGACGAGTGCATCGCCATGCTGGTTGACGGGGTTGGCCACGAGCCGAGCACGGCCGAGGCCGAGGTGCGGCGCTCCTTCCGGGGCGACTACCCGCCGCTCTACCAGTGCGCCTACCTGGTGGGCGCCTGGCAGGTTCAGGCGCTCCGGCGCGAGGCGCTGGCGGCGGGATGGACCGACCGCGCCTTCCATGACGCGTTCCTGCGCGGCAATAGCATGCCCGTGGCCATGGCGCGGAGGCTCCTGCTGGGGTTGCCCATCGAGGACGCGCCCGAGCCGTGGCGGTTCGGCATCGAGGAGACCCAGTAGCCCCGGGCGAGCGGGGCTACTCGTGCCGCAGGGCTTCGATGGGGTCCAGGCCGGCCGCGCGATAGGCCGGGTAGAGGCCGAAGAAGACGCCGACGAAGGCCGAGAAGGCGAAGGCGCCCGCCATGGCCCAGACCGGCAGGTGCACCGGGATGCCCGGGTCGCCGTTCATGCCGCCCGTCATCAGTTGCTTGCTGATGGCGCCGATGGCATAGGCCACGCCCGCTCCCACGCCGATGCCCACCACGCCACCCGCGCCGGAGAGCGTCGCGGCCTCGATGAGGAACTGCGTCAGCACGTCCTTCCGCTTGGCGCCGACCGCCTTGCGGAGGCCGATCTCGCGGGTCCGCTCGGTGACGCTGACCAGCATGATGTTCATGATGCCGATGCCGCCCACCAGCAGCGCCAGCCCGGCGATCCCGCCCATGACGAGCCCGAAGATGCTGAGGACGCGGTTGATGGCGTTCTGGATATTCTCCAGGCTGTCCACCTGGAAGCCCGGCGCGTTGTTGTGCCGCCGCATGAGGCAGGACCAGACCTGGTCCATGGCGGCGTCCACCATCTCGGCGTCGCGCGGTTGCGCCCAGATCACGCCTACGATCTCGACGCCGGCGAAGCGCTTCTGAATCGACGTAATCGGCGCCAGGACCATCATGTCGGGATCGTCGCCGCCCGTCCTGCCCTTGGGCGCGAGGATGCCGATCACGGAAGCCGAAATGCCCTTGATCTCGAAGTCCTTCCCCAGCGCGTCCTCGCCGGGAAAGAGCCGATCCTTCACCTTGCTGCCTATGACCACACCCTTGGACCATGTATCGTTGTCCTCGCGAGTGATGAACCGGCCCTGGGCGATCTCGAGGTTCCGAAGCCGCTCGAAATCGGGCTCAACGCCTGTCAGCTTGATCTGAATCTCGTTGTCCAGCCGACGAGCGGGCATCTCGCCGGTGGGCAGCTCGGCGGACATGCTCTGGACCAGGTCGCACTGCTCCGCGATGGCGCGGACGTCGTCCATCCGCATGCCGGAGAGCACGTTGGTGGCCTTGGCCTGCTTGGCCTTCCCCGGGTCGTAGGCGATGATGATCAACTTGGAGCCGAGGCGCTCGAACTCGCTGACGATCTTGGACCGAGCGCCCTCGACGATGGTGACCATGACGATCACCGCGCTGACGCCGATAATGACGCCGAGCATGGTGAGCGCCGACCGGAGCTTGTTGGCCCGGAGGTTGGCCAGGGCGGTTTGTATGCTGCGAAGCAGGTTCACGGTTTGGGGGCTCCTGGATCTTGCCGCCGCTAGTCGGGCTTGGGTCCGAAGTCAACGCCCTGGCGCTTCGGGCCTGTATAGACGCCCGGTTTCACCTTCTCGCCCTCCTTCAGGCCGGATACCACCTCGATGAAGGTATCGCCCCGCAGGCCGGCGCGGATCGTGCGCTTCGTGTAGGTGAGTTGACCGGGCTTGGCCGGGTCGGGCTTGCCGGCGACCTGCACCGAGGCCTTGTCGCCCGCGCCCTCCACGGCGTCCGACGGCAGGCGCAGCACGCCGCTTCGCCGCGACATGATGATCGTGCATCGGGCGCTCATGCCGGGCCGCAAGCGCGGGTCGGGTCGGGTCACGGTCACCTGCACGGAGAAGCGGACCACGCCGCCGGCGCCCTGCGCCTGGGAGGCGGCGTCCGTGCCGCCGAACGCGGCCGGGGCCACCTTGGTGACGCGGCCCTGGAAGACGACGCCGCGGGCGCCGTCGATGTGGATTTCCACGGGCAGACCGAGGCGCACCTTGTGTACGTCCACTTCGTTGACGGTCGCTTTCACCAGCATCGTGGAGAGGTCGGCCACCTGGAAGACGGGCGTGCCGCTTGAGAACGTGCTTACGCCCGACGTGACCAGTTCGCCCTTCTCCAAGTAGCGGTGGGTGATCACTCCTGCCATGGGGGCGATCAGGCGCGTGTCGCGCTGACGGACCTCAATCTCTGTTAGCTGGTTCACAATCTGGTCCACGCCGGAGCGGGCCTGGGCCACGTCGTCGCCGCGCATGCTGTCCTGCAGGCGCGAGGCCCGGGCCTGGACCAGTTGGGCCTTTGCCTGTTGCAGTGCGGCGCGGGCCGCCACGAGCTGCTGCTCCTTCACCTTGATGATGGTTCGCGCCGCGCGCGCCCGGGCCAGCGAGGCCTCGGCCTGCGCCACGCGCTCCTCGGCGTCGGCCACCTCCAGCCTCTGCTGTTCCTTGATCACGTCGATCCGCTTCTGTGCCTGGTCCAACCGCGCACGGGCGGCGACGGCCTCGGTGCCCGCGGCGTCGACCTGCTGCTGGGCCACAAATCCCCTGGCCAGGAGCTGGTTCTGCCGGGCCAACTGGCGCTGGGCGTTGGCGGATGCCGTCTGCGCCTCGGTGAGGCCCGTCTGGGCTGCCACCAGCGCCTGCGGCTGGGTGGCGGTGCGAAGCAGGTCCAGCGCGGCCCTGGAGCTGCGAAGCGAGGCCTCGGCCTGGCGGATGTCGGCTTCGGTCAGGCTGGGCTGGCTCCGGCTCTCCTCCTCTGCCACCTCCACCTGCGACTGCGCCGACGCAACGGACTGCTCCGCCACCTGGACGCCGGTGGAGGTCTGCTCGCGCTGGTAGCGCACGCCGGTGGACGCCGACGAGAGGCGGGCGCGGGAGCCTTGGAGCTGGGCGCGCATCTGGTCGACCTGGCTGTTGATCTCCGTGGGGTCGATCTCGGCAAGGAGCTGGCCCGCGGCAACCAGGTCGCCCTCGTCCACCAGCATGGAGGCGATCCGGCCGGCGACCTTGGACTTCACGTCCACCTTGGTCAGCGGCTCGATGGTTCCGGTCTCTGTGACCTTGATCTCGACGATCCCTCGGCTCACGGTGGCCGTCGCCGGCGGCTTGGGAACCTTGGTCAGCATCCGTCGAATGCCCCACCAGCTTCCCCCAACGACGAGCAGCAGCGGCAGCAAACAGCCAAGGACGATCTTCAGTCGCTTCATCTCACCCCCGGGGCGCGGCGTCTGCCGCATGGATTGGGACTCGGGCGCACTACGGTACTCGAGCGGCTCGGGTTTCGAGGCAGTACAATAGTAGACCGTTCGGGGCGCCCTTGGGTGTCGTGTTTCCGCAGAAGCGAGGGTCCGTCTACACCAATAGACTGGGCTCCGCGCGGCGGGGCGCGACGGTGAGCGTGATGGCACCCTGGACAGACCAACCATTGGCGTGGCGATATGGCAATGCGGCGCACGCGTCGGATGACTTAATGCGCTTGGGGCGTACCGACAAGTCGGTCGGCGACCTTCAGATCCTCCCCGATGAGGATGTGCTGCGTTGCTGCGCCTCAGGCGACCAGCAAGCCCTCCGCGAGCTGACGCGCAGGTACCAGGCGCCCATCTTCCGCTTCCTCTACCGCATGAGCGGGTCCCGGGAGGATGCCGAAGAGGCCGCGATGGATGTGTTCACCAAGGCCTGGCAGCACGCCGGTCGCTTCCAGTACCGGGCCAAGGTCTCGACGTGGCTGTACCGCATCGCCGCCAACCTGGCGCGCGATGCCCACAGCCGCAAGATGGCCCGGCCGCAAGAGGCATGGCCGGACGAACGGCAGTTGGAGCGCGGGTCCCTGGGCAGCGCGGAGACCGACGCCCTGAACACCCTGGAAAGGGAAGATCAGGCGCGCCAGATTCGCGAGGCGATCGATCAGCTGAACGAGAGCGATCGCATGCTCATCGTGCTCTACTACCTGGAGGAGCGCGACTACGAGGAGATGCAGGCCATCACCGGCGTCTCCTACACCGTGCTCAAGACACGCCTGGCCCGCGCCAGGCAGCGGCTCAAGGCGAAGCTGGAAGACGGTTACAAAAGGACGGTCCCATGAATTGCAGGGATTTGGAGAAGAGCTCGGCGGCCTGGCTGCAGGGTCGCCGACCTGAACTGGCGGAGTCCATCGCCGAGCACACCGCGAAGTGCGCCCGGTGCGCCCTCCTGCTGCGCGAAGAGAAGGCCCTCCTGGAGAGCCTCGCCCCGCTCAGGGCGGAGCCGACAACGCCCGACCTCTGGCCGGACCTCTACGAGCGCATCCGCACGACCACGCCGCGCCGCGGCGTTTCGCGCTCGTGGT
>JAPLCQ010000157.1 GCA_026392115.1 Armatimonadota bacterium
GTCGAAAGTCGAAAGGGGAAAGTATAGAAGGCCGGGCCATGGGTTCGCCGTGGCCCGGCCTATGCCGCGGCGCGCCGCTGCTCGATCTCGGAGGCGAACTCCGCGACGGCGGCATCGTCGGCGAAGGCGCCGCGAGGGACGATGTGCGCCATGTTGGCGCCCACGTAGATCAACACGTAGCCGGCCGTCGTCTCCACCCGCTCGACGGCCGACCACTTCGTTCGGCTGCTGCCTGCGGCGTACTCCGTGTCGAGACCGTCCGACGTGAGCCGCAACGTCCGCACTCCCACCAGCGTCGGGTTCGGCGCTTCCCGGAGCAGCTTGCGGACCCGGCCCGCGGAGGCCCAGAGCCAGTACTTGTCGGCAAAGAGCAGGGCCAGAACGATGGCCACCCCGTATCCGATCAGCACCGTGGTCGACCGCTCGGTGACCAGGAAGACCCCGGCGCCGGCCATCACCAACCCCGCGACAATCTGCACCGTGAACATCCGGCGTTGCCGCCGCAACAAGGGCGACTGCTCCATCCGGTGCATGTTGAACCAGAGCAGGTCGCTGTCGGTAACGTCAAACGTGATCTCGGTCGTGGCGCTCGGATCGGTCATTCACGGCTCCTCAATGGATGCGGAGGCGTCAGTCTCCGGCGTCCACCGGGGCGGGCGCCGTCGGCTTGATCTTCAGGTAGGCGGCGATCATGGCCCGCGCGATAGGCCCGGCGACCGCGCCACCGTGGCCGCCCTCGTCCACCGTCACGCAGACGGCGATCTTCGGGTTCTCCAGCGGCGCGAAGGCGATGAACCACGCGTTGTTGATCATCTTCCCGTGGCGGCGCTTCTGGGCGGTGCCGGTCTTGGCCGCCATCTCGATGCCGGGCACGGAGCAGCGGTAGGCCGTGCCGCCCGGCGACGCCGCGGCGTGCATGCCCTCGACCACCCGGCTCAGCGTCGCCTGCGAGACGCCCACCTTGCCGTTCACCGTGACGGGCTGCTTGCGGCTGGTCACCTGGCCATTGGCCTCGTAGGTGGTGATCGACTCGGCCAGCCGGGGCCGATAGAGCGTGCCGCCGTTGGCCAACGCCGCCGTCATCGAGGCCATCTGGATCGGTGTCACCGCCAGGAAAGACTGTCCAATGGCATAGTCCACCGTGTCGCCGCCCACCCATGGGCCTCGACGCGGGTTCTTCTCCTTCCAGGCGATGGTCGGCACCACACCGGCCTGCTCCACGCGGGGCAGGTCGACGCCCGTGCGGCTGCCGAGGCCGTACTTCACGGCGAATCGGGCGATGGTATCCGGCCCCATGCGCTGGCCCATGCGGTAGAAGTAGACATCGCACGACTCGGCCATGGCCGCCGTCAGGTCCACGGAGCCGTGGCCCGCGTGTTTGTGGCACCGCTTGGTCCACCTGCCCAGGCGAATGGCGCCGGTGCAGACGACGCGCTCGTAGGGGTTCATCAGCCCGGTCTCCAGCCCTGCCGAGGAGGTGATGGGCTTGAAGGTGGAGCCCGGAGCCGACGCCCCCGCCACGGCGCGGTTGATCAGCGGGTTGCGCTTGTCCTCCTGCAGCCCGTTCCACGTCGTGCTGGAGATGCCGAGCATGAAGTCGTTGGGGTCGTATCCGGGCACCGAGGCCAGGGCGATCACCGAGCCGTCGTTGGGGTCCAGCGCCACCGCCGCGCCGGGCTTGCCCTTCTGCGCCAGTGCGGCGAGGCCCTCGTAGGCGGCGCGTTGCACCGCCCGGTCGACGGTGAGGCGAACGGTGGCGCCGGGCACGGGGCTGTGACTGGAGAGCACGCGATGCGCGCGGCCAGTGGCGTCCACCTCCACGACCGTGGCCCCGTCGGCGCCGCGGAGGACTCCGTCGAGGCTGCTTCCCTCCACGCCCAGCTTGCCGCAGAGGTCGCCCCGCTGGTAGCCGAGTGCGGCCTTGTCTTTCTCGTCGCGGTCGTCCACCTGGCCCAGGTGGCCCAACAGGTGGCCGAAGAGCTTGCCGTCGGGATAGTGGCGCACCGGCTCCGGGCCTATGGTGACGCCCGGCAGTTCGCTCAGCCGCTCCTCGATGGCCGTGGCGCGGTCCATGGTGACGTCGCGGCCCACGGCCACGGGGTCGAGGTCGTTGCGCTTGCGATCGGCGATGGTGTTCAGCAGTTCGACGTCGGTGACGCCCAGTAGGCGGGCGAGCAGCGAGAACTCCGACGCGCTCTTCGCCAGCACGGCCGGCACCACATGGACGATCACCCGCGTTCGGTTGGTGGCCAGGACGGCGCCCGTGCGATCCTCGATGACGCCGCGCGGAGGCTGCCGGCGGATGGTGCGGCTCCGGTTCCGCTCCGAGCGGGCGCGAAGCTCCGGCCCCATGACGATCTGCAGATACCAGAGCCTCGCGGTCAGGCACAGCACGACCGCCAGCACCAGGTACGCGGCAAAGCGTACGCGGCGCGGGTCCATGGGCGGGCCGGGCTCCCGTATGAGGGACACGTCCGCCCGCTACCCTGCGCCGCGCGGGCTAGCCATCGGGCTCGCCGGTATGGGTGGTGCAGGAGCGGGGCACGGCCGAGGCGCGCGCGCGCCGCTCCACGGTGATGGGACAGTAGCGCGTGGCCCGGAGGCCCGTGTCGGCGCAGGCGCGGTAGGTCACCTCGCGGGGCGGCTCCGGCGCGCGGGTCTCGGCGCCGATCCTGCCCGTGGGCTGCACGACCGGGGGCGGCTCGGCGACCGGGGTCGGCGCCGCGGGCTGCGGCGCGGGAGCCGGGGGTTCCGCGGTCACGGCGCCGTCGGCCAGCGGGTCATCGGCGCCCGGCGCGGGCACGGTGTCGCCCTCCTGCGGCGCGGCTTCGGTCGGCTCGGCGGCCTCGGGCGCCGTACGGCGCTTGCGCGGCGGCTCCACCACCTTGACGGCGCTCGGCTCCTCGCCGCGATCGACGGCCTCGTTGATCTGCCGCTGCAGCGGCGAGGCGAGGAGCATGAACCGGCGCCAGACCGGCACGCAGAGGCGAGCGCCGGAGGCCTGCGGCATCTCCTTGTACAGGAAGCCGTTCTTCGTGCGGTGCTCGCTGGCGACCCAGACGACGGTGCTCAGCTCCTTGGTGTAGCCGTCGAACCAGGCGTCGCGGTTGCCGCTGGTGGTGCCGGTCTTGCCGCGGGCCTCGGGCACCGCGCCGGCCAGCCGGCCCGTGCCGCTGGTGACGACGCCCCGGAGCCCCTCGTCGATCTGCTCGACGGCGTCGGACCGGAGGTTGGTGTCCTCCAGGACAGGCGGCTCCTCCTCGATGATGTCGCCGCCCCGGTCCAGCACGCGCACGATGCCGCGGGGAACGGCGCGCTTGCCCAGGTTGGCGAAGACGCTGTAGGCCGAGCACATCTCCAGCGGCCGCACGGCCGAGGCGCCCAGCGCCAACGGCATGTAGGGGTCCAACGGAGACGTGATGCCCAGCAGGCGGGCGTACTCGATCGCCTTCTCCGGCGTCAGCTCGGCAAGCACCTTCACGGCCACGGTGTTGACGGAGCGCCGGATGGCCGCGGCCACCGTCATGTTGCTGTAGGAGTAACGGCGCGTGTAGTTGCGCGGAATCCACTTGTCGCGGCCCTTCCACGCGAAGTTGGGATCGTCGCGGTAGGTGCTGCGAAGGGTGCAGATGCCCTCATTGAACGCCGCCACGTAGATAATCGGTTTGAAGCTGGATCCGGGCTGCCGCCGTCCCTGGGTCACATTGTTGGTCTGGTTCTCGCTGAAGTTGGCCCCGCCCACCATGGCCTTGACGTACCCGGTACGGTTGTCCAGGCTCACCAGGCAGCCCTGGTTGGCCAGCGAACGGTTGTGCGAGAGCGTCTCGTCCAGCGCGGCCTCGGCCTCGCCCTGCATGCGCGAATCCAGCGTTGTGTAGACCTGCAGGCCGCTGTAGGTCCGGTCCTGGCCGAACTTGCGGAGGAGGGCCGCCACCACCCAGTTCACGAAGTGCGGCGCGCCGTTGATGGTGTTGCCGGTGCGGGCGGCTTTGCGGAGGCGCAGCGGCTGGAGCTTGGCCGCCGCGCATTGCGCGAGGCTGATCTTGCCCTCCGACACCATGTGGTCCAGCACGGTGTCGCGGCGGCGCTTGCCGGCGTCGCGGTCGGAGCCGTAGCGCGAGGGCCACTGCGGCGCGCCGGCCAGGAAGGCGGCCTCGGACAGCGTGAGATCGGAGGCCTTCTTGCCGAAGTAGGCATGCGCGGCCGCCTCGGCGCCATAGGCTCCGTTGCCGTAGTAGACGAGGTTCAGGTAGAGTTCGAGAATCTCGGGCTTGCTGTAGGTCTCCTCGATGCGCTTGGCCAGAATCGCCTCGCGGATCTTGCGCATGAAGCGCTTCTCCCGCGTGAGGCCCAGCTCGGCCACGTTTCGCGCAAGCTGCTGCGTAATGGTGCTGGCGCCCTCGCCTCGCAACGTCCGGCCGGCGAAGTTGCGGAAGATGGCGCGGGCGATCCCGTAGTAGTCCACCCCGCTGTGCTCGTAGAAGCGGCGGTCCTCAATGGCGATGGTGCCGTTCTGGAGGTCCCTCGAGATGGCGCTGAGCCGCACCGGCGCCCGGTTCGCCGCGGCGAGCACGGCCAGCACGCGGGGCTTGCCCTGCTCGTCGGGATCGGCGTAGTAGAGCTTGGTGGCGCCGGCCACGTCCAGGTTGCCGATCTCGGAGACCGACGGCAACGACCGCGACTCACGCACGTAGACGATGAGCCCCGAGACGACGGCAATGGCCACGGGCGCGAGGACGAGCAGCAACAGGAACCCGAAAAACGTCTTGACGCGGCGACGGGATGCCGCGTGGCGGGCGGCCATGGCCGACGTCGCGCCCGGACGCCTACTTCTTGACTTCATGGGCATGGCCGATTATGGGCTTCCCTTCCTCTGAGTGTCAATGGCGAAGCGCCTCTCCATAGACGCGCGAACACCCTTCCGCGTTCTACGCCGCCGGAATGGCCGCTTCGCCCAAGGGTAGACTGGCGCAAGGGAAAGGAATCCGGAAAGCCATGAGGATCGACATCCTGGGTCCTGGATGCGAGCGATGCGACGCACTGCACGAGCGCGTGACCGCCGCCGTGGCGGAACTGGGCCTGTGCGCCGAGGTCGGTCGCGTGCAGGGCCTCCGCGAACTGGCCGAGCGCGGCGTGGCCGCCATCCCCGCGCTTGCGATCGACGGCGACATCAAAGTGATGGGCGCACTGCTCACGGTGGCGCAGCTCAAGCGCATCCTCGCCCCCGGAGCGGCGAACGCGTGACCACGCGCACCTACCGCCTGGCGGCCGGCGCCGCGGTGGCCGCCGCACTCGTCCTGACCCTGGCCGCTCGAAGCCTCCGGCCGACGCGCCATCGGTTGCCGGCCCCGGCTCCGGCAGGACTGCCCCGCCTGGTGGAGGTGGGCGCCGACTCCTGCGCGCCCTGCAAGGCCATGGTCGGCGTGCTGGCCCGGCTCCGGCGCGACTACGCCGGGCGGCTGGCTGTGGAGCACATCGACTCGTGGGACCGCCCGGAGGAGGCCCGACGCCTCGGCGTCAAAACGAGCCCCACGATCCTCCTCTACGACGCAAAGGGGCGCGAGCTCCGGCGCATGGAGGGCTACGCGCCCGCCGACCGCATCGTGCAGGTCTTCCGCAAGCTGGGCGTGGAGCTGTAGCCGTGGACGCGCTGTTCGACGCCTTGAGCCGCCTGGGCCGGGGCGCTCTGCCCGTCGCCTTGCCTGCCGCGGCGGCGTGGGGCGCGCTGAGCATCGTGCTGAGCCCCTGCAGCCTGGCCGGGCTGCCGCTGCTCATGGCGGCGCTGGCCGGCGGCGGAGCGCGGGGCCCGCGCCGTGCGCTGCTCATCTCCGGCGCGTACGCCCTGGGCCTGCTGATCTCCGTAGCCTGCCTGGGCGTCGCCGCGAGCTGGGCGGGCCGGCTGGAGGGTCCGTGGACCCGATGGGCGGGCGGCATCGTGTTGCTGGGAGCCGGCCTCGTGCTGCTGGACGTGATCCCGGTTCGCCTGGCCACCGGGCGCGCACCGGGAAAGCTGCGCGGACCCGCGGGCGCACTGGCTCTGGGCCTGCTCTACGGTGTGGCGCTGGCGCCCTGCTCCGCGGCCTTCCTGGCGCCGGTCCTCGCGGCGGCGGCCGAGGCGGCCCCGGGCAGGCCGTGGGCGGGCGGGGCCATGGTGGCGGCCTTCGGGCTGGGGTACGGCGGCGCGGTGGTGGCCGTCGGCAGCTCGTTCGAAAGGGCCGAACGCCTGCTGGGCTGGGCCCAGCAGGCGCGGCGCGGAACGGTGGTACGGCGCGCACTGGGTGCGCTGGTGGCGGTCGCCGGCCTTGCGGCGATCTACTGGGCGTAGCCGTCGGGCCGAGGCTACTGGCCCTTCAGGGTGACGATGCCGATGGTCGTCTTGCCGGCCTCCGAGGAGGCTGTGACGGTCACCTGCTGCCCGCCCTTGCTCTTGCCCATGACCATGGCCCCCTCGGGCATGTTCATGCTGGTGGCGTCCGTCAACTGCCCCTTGTACCAATCGACGACCTTCTGCGGCGGGTCGGGTGTGATAAGGGTGACGCCGTGGGTGGCGCCGGTCGAGGTCTCCACCTTGAGCTGGCTCCCCTCATCCTTCAGCGTGGCGCCCGGGTACTGCGGCACACCGAGGCCGGACATGTCGACGTTCTTGCCGCCCTCGGCCTTCACCGCCTTGCCCGACGCATCAGTGCCCTCGAAGACGGTCTTGCCGTCCACCGAGCTGGAGCGGGAGATCGAGCCGTCCTTGCCGGTGACCTCCACCATGCCGCCGTCTCCGGTTACCGTCACGGCGCCGTCGGGCGTTTTCACCTCAACGGTCTTGTTCGGCTTGCTGCAGCCGGCCAGCGCCGCAGCCAACACGAGTGAAATGCACCATGCTGCTCTGGACATGAATCGCCTCCTTGGAAGGACTTGCGCCATGTGCCGGATTGCATCCAACCGCCGGGCGGACCCGGCGCAGGCCGTCTCGTTGCGGCGCCCGAGAAGGGTAGCGGACTACCCTCCCTCGGCGACCTCCATGGCCACGCGGGCCCACTCGAACAGGCGCTGCGGCTCGTAGCGGACGGTGCTGATGTCCTTCAGGATGTACTCCAGCGGGCAACCGTTCCGCTTGCAGACTTCGCGCGTGGTCACCAGGTCCTCGCGGACGGCGTCCAGCGCGTAGTTGTCCCACGCCAGGAAGGCGGGGTTGGGCTTGCGGCTGAAGACGAAGTCGCCGGAAATGTTCGCGGCGCCCTTCTCCTGGTTGGCCCACGGGCTCATGGAGACCTTGCGGACGTGCGGGATCATGCCGACCTCGCGCATCTTGCCGTCCAGCGGGTCGCAGCAGCCGTAGTAGGTGAGCCCGAAGCGACTGAAGAGCTTGCTCGCGTAGTCGACCTCGTACTCCTTGAACATCTTCGGCGAGACGGTGGAGAACATCTGGGCGAGGCCCATGCCCCAGAGGTCGGCGCAGCGGGGCTTGGCCGGGTCATAGCCGGGCGCCGGCAGGTCGTCGGTCCAGGCGCCGGTGCAGTGGATGAGGCTCTGCGGCCCGCAGAGGAGTCCCTGCTCCTCGAGCTGGTCCAGCATGACGCCGTAGCCGTCGGTCATCCGGCCCACAAGGCGGTGCATGTAGTCCGGCTCGTCGGCGATCTTGTAGAGGGCTCCCTGTACGCCCATCCAGGTGCTGATGGGATCCCAGAGCGAGAGGTTCAGGTCGGCGCCTTCGGCGCGGACATCGATGATCCCGTCGAACAACTCGTGGGCCGCGGCCAGGCGGCGGTCGGTCTCCTCCGCCACATGCCAGACCTTCGGCATCTGGATCTTCTCCAGGTCGTCCTCGGTCTCGAACTGGTTGGTGAACATATGTCCCACCACCGAGTTGGTGGGGTCGCCAACGACGATGTCCTCTTGCACGCGGATGCCGAACCCGGTGTTGGCGATCGCTTTGGGGACCCGGATGAAGGGCTCGACCACCATGTCCACACGGAAGTTGCGCCACTGGAAGAGGGTGCTCCGCAGGGCCCACTCATAGCCGCGGCATTCGGCGTCTTCGCACCGCAGCGTGAGCGCGTCATCGACGTTGATCTCGTTCCAGCAGACCTGGTCGATCATCACCATGGGCCGCTCGGGCTTGAGGCCGTTCAGCTTGCGCCAGAGGCGGCGCTTCTCCTCCTGCACGGGCAGAGCCGCGATCTCGGCCACCTGCCGGGCCAGTTCCCGAATGATGGCGGTATCCTGCAGTCCGGGCATGTCGCACCCCCTCTGACGTGGTATTCGTCGGGCGCCTTCGGCGAACTCAGGCCGCCGGACGCTCTGATTGCGTGTAGTGTACCGAACGAACCGCGCGGCAGCGGCGCAAACGGCGAGCCCCGCGCGGCCGCCGCCGGGAATCTGGAGGGCCCTTGGAACCGTATGGCCCACTACGGCCTGTCGCCGGCCGGGTGGCAGGTGCTATAGTCTGGCAATCACGGGCGCAGAAGCCCGGCCGGTCGGGAACGGAGGAAGACATGCTGGCGGTGCTCGCGTCGTACCGCACGTTGCTGGGCAAGAAGGGCGCCATGGCGATCACAGGCGCCGCGCTCTTTTTCTTCTTGATCGGCCACCTGCTGGGCAACATCCAGATCTTCTTCGGTCCGGAACACCTCAACAACTACGCCGCCTTCCTGAAGAGCACGGGCGAGGTCCTCTGGTTGCTGCGGGCCGGGGTGCTGGCCTGCTTCCTGCTGCACATCTACTCCAGCCTCCTGGTGACGGTGGCCAACCAGCAGGCGCGTCCGCAGGGCTACGCCGCGAAGCGCTCCCTCGAGACCAGCGCGGCGGCCCGCACCATGATCTACACGGGGTCCATGGTCCTGCTCTACGTGATCTACCACCTGATGATGTTCACGTTCCTGCGGACGGGACCGGGCTACAGCCCGCACGACGTCTACCGCAACGTGGTCCTCTCGTTCCAGCAGCCGGCCATCTCCGCCGTCTACATCGCCGCCATGCTGCTGCTCGGCGCGCACCTCTTCCACGGCGCCTGGAGCATGGCGCACACGCTGGGACTCAGCGGTCCGGGCTACAAGCCGTGGCGGCGCATGGTGGGTCCGGCGGTGGCCGCGGCCATCGTGGCGGGCTACATCTCGATCCCGGTGGCCGTGCTTGCGGGATGGGTTCGATGACGGCGGCGACGGGGAGGATGACGCCATGCAACTGAACTCCAAGGTGCCGAGCGGCCCCATCCAGGGCAAGTGGGAGAAGCACCGCTTCGACATGAAGCTGGTGAACCCCGCCAACAAACGGCGGTACAAGGTCATCATCGTCGGCACGGGGCTCGCGGGTGCGTCGGCCGGCGCCTCGCTGGCGCAGATGGGCTACGAGGTCGACTGCTTCTGCTTCCAGGACAGCGCCCGCCGGGCCCACTCCATTGCGGCCCAGGGCGGCATCAACGCGGCGAAGAACTACCAGAACGACGGCGACAGCGTCTACCGGCTCTTCTACGACACGGTCAAGGGCGGCGACTTCCGCGCCCGCGAGGCCAACGTCTACCGCTTGGCCGAGATCAGCGCCTCCATCATCGACCAGTGCGTGGCCCTGGGCGTGCCGTTCGCCCGCGAGTACAGCGGCTACCTCGCCAACCGCTCCTTCGGCGGCACGCAGGTCTCGCGCACCTTCTACGCCCGCGGCCAGACCGGCCAGCAGCTCCTGCTGGGCGCCTACTCGGCCCTCTCGCGAGAAGTGGCGCTGGGCCGCGCGAAGGTGAACACCCGCAGCGAGATGGTCGACCTGGTCGTGCAGGGCGGCCGCGCCCGGGGCATCATCGTCCGCGACCTGGTGACCGGCGAGTTGACGGCCCACTCGGCCGATGCGGTGGTGCTGGCGACGGGCGGCTACTCCAACGTCTTC
This sequence comes from Armatimonadota bacterium, assembly GCA_026392115.1. Lineage (GTDB taxonomy): Bacteria > Armatimonadota > Chthonomonadetes > Chthonomonadales > CAJBBX01 > CAJBBX01. Next base: position 9,868 of record JAPLCQ010000157.1, read on the forward strand.
TACCTCTCGACCAACGCCAAGGGGTGCAACGCCACCGCGATCTGGCGGGCGCACCGCAAGGGCGCGCTCTTCGCCAACCCCTGCTTCACGCAGATCCACCCCACCTGCATCCCGGTGGCCGGCGAACACCAGTCTAAGCTCACCCTCATGAGCGAGTCGCTGCGCAACGACGGCCGAATCTGGGTGCCGAAGAAGAAGGGCGACACGCGCCCCGCCGCCCAGATCCCCGAGGCCGAGCGCGACTACTACCTCGAGCGCAAGTACCCCGCGTTCGGCAACCTCGTCCCTCGCGACGTGGCCTCGCGGAACGCCAAGGAGGTTTGCGACGGCGGCCGCGGCGTGGGTCCCGGCGGCCTGGGCGTCTACCTCGACTTCGCCGAAGCCATCGGACGGTTGGGCGAGAACGTCATCCGGGAGCGCTACGGCAACCTCTTTGAGATGTACGACCGGATCACCGCCGAGGACCCCTACCGGCAGCCCATGCGCATCTACCCGGCCATCCACTACGCCATGGGCGGCCTCTGGGTCGACTACAACCTGATGAGCAACCTGGAGGGCCTCCACGTCGTCGGCGAGGCCAACTTCTCCGATCACGGCGCCAACCGGCTGGGCGCCAGCGCGCTCATGCAGGGGCTGGCCGACGGCTATTTCGTGCTGCCCTACACCATCGGCGACACCCTGGCCCGCGTCTCGCCGGCCGACCGGCTGAAGCCCGACCATCCGGCCTTCACCGAGGCCCTGGACGAGGCGAAGGAGCGCGGGCGGCGGCTGCTGGGCATCAACGGCAAGCGGACCGTCGACTCGTTCCACCGCGAACTGGGCAAGCTGCTCTGGGACAACTGCGGCATGGCTCGCAGCAAGGAGAGCCTCACCGAGGCGCTGGCCCGCATCCCGCAGATCCGCGAGGAGTTCTGGGCCAACGTGAAGGTGCCGGGCGGCGCCTCCGAGCTGAACCAGTCGCTGGAGCAGGCCGGTCGCGTGGCCGACTTCATGGAGCTGGCCGAACTCCTCTGCCGCGACGCCCTGACCCGCGAGGAGTCCTGCGGCGGCCACTTCCGGGTGGAGCACCAGACCGAAGAGGGCGAGGCCCAGCGGGACGACGCCAACTTCAGCCATGCCGCCGCGTGGGAGTTCACCGGAGCGGACACGGCGCCCATCCTGCACAAGGAGCCGCTGGAGTTCGAGTACGTGCATCCCGCACAGCGCAGCTACAAGTGACGGCCACGGAGCGGACCCTATGAAACTGACACTTCGCATCTGGCGGCAGGACGGCCCCCGGGACAAGGGCAAGTTCGTCGCCTATCCCGTGGATGACGTTGCCGAGGATATGTCGTTCCTCGAGATGCTCGACGTGCTGAACGAGCGCCTGACCCTGAAGGGCGAGCGGCCGGTGGCCTTCGACAGCGATTGCCGCGAGGGCATCTGCGGCGCTTGCGGCTTCATGGTCAGCGGCGTGGCCCACGGGCCGCAGAAGCTCACCACGGCGTGCCAGCTCTTCATGCGCCACTTCAAGGACGGCGAGACGGTGGTGGTGGAGCCCTTCCGGGCGCGGGCGCTGCCGGTGCTCAAGGACCTGATCATCGACCGGTCGGCGCTGGATGCCATCGTGCAGGCCGGCGGCTTCATCTCGGCGCGCACGGGCAGCGCACCCGAAGCCAACGCCATGCTCATCGCCAAGCCCGTGGCGGATCGGTCCATGGATGCGGCGGCCTGCATCGGCTGCGGCGCCTGCATCGCCGCGTGCCCCAACGCCTCGGCCATGCTCTTCACGGCCGCCAAGGTCTCCCACCTCGGCCTCCTGCCCCAGGGCCAGCCCGAGCGGCGCCAGCGCGCGCTCCGCATGGTGGCGAAGATGAACGAGCTCGGCTTCGGCGGCTGCTCCAACCACGGCGAGTGCGAGGCGGCCTGCCCCAAGGGCATCAGCATCGACTTCATCGCGAGGCTGAACCGCGACTACCTTTCCGGCAGCCTCTTCGAGAAGCCCGAGCCGCTCAGCAGCGTGTAGGCGCCGCTTCCCTCCCTCCCCTTGCGAAGCAGGGGGAGGGCCGGGGTGGGGGTTTGGCCGTTAGATCATACATTTTCCGATTTGCCTGCCTTACGGCTACCCCCATCCCGGCATTCCCCCTCCGCGACTGCGTCGCGCAAGGGGAAGGAGCACGGCCACGGCTCCGCCACTCGCCACTCGCCATTCGCCGTTCGCCTCCCTCACATCTCCTTCATAACCGGGTCGTCTGTAGGGTTGTGAAGGGTGCAGGGACCGGTTGTTCCCGACCATGGGACAGGCCCGGCGCCCGAGGAGGTGTACGATGCATCAGCGATTCCATCTGGCAGCCTGGGCCGTGACGCCGATCTCGGCCTTCGCCCCCGTGGCCCGGTCCGCGGTGGCCGCCGCGGGATGGGCGGCCGCCCTTGCGGCCTCCGCGGTCTGCGCGGTGGTCTGCGCGGCCCTGCTCTTCGCTCCGCCGTTCGTCATGCTCCTGGCGCTCAGCGCGGCGGGGCTGCGGCGCTCGTCCGAGGCCATCGCCCGGTCCGCACGGCGGGCGCGATACGAGTGGCGCGTGCTCTGCGCCGCCACCGACGCCCACCGCTTCGGCCCGCATGCCCCGCAGGCCCTGTAGCCGCCGCGGGGCGGCCATGGGGCCAGGGCGGCCACGGGGGGCCGCCCCTACGGGTTGGCTTCGTTGAAGAGGCGGACGTACTCGGCCAGGGTGACGGGCACGTATTCCGGGCCCAGGCGCCGCATGACCTCCACGTACTCAGTGGGATTGTACGTCCAGCTCAGCGCCATGGCGTGCATGAAACCGGGGCGGGCGGTGGGCGCATGGGCCCGGACATCGTTCACCAGCCAGTCGACGCTCTGCTCCTTGGTGCGCGAGCCGAAGCCGGTGTCCCACCGCGTCAAGCAGTGTGAGACCAGCACGGATCGGCTCCCCAGCCGGTAGTTGCCGTTGTCGCCGGTCAGCTCGCCGTCGCGGCCCATGCCCAGTTCAACCGAGCGGACCTCCGGGATGCCCTCGATGAACCGTAGCGTGACCGGGTCCAGCCTCTTGCGGTCGAAGGGCTTCCACGAGTCGGTGTAGAGCTGCAGGTCTCGCAGTCCCATCCTCCGCATGTAGTCGCGCGTCTGCCGCAGGTACTCGCTCCATGCGCGCTCGGGCTCCTTCACCTTCGCGAAGAGGTTGCGGTAGGGGTGGTTGTAACCCGCGCCGGAGAGGGCGACGAAGAAGAAGTCGTTCGGCGTGGCGTCGTCGTAGAAGCGCTCCATGATGGCCGGGGCCAGGTCCAGCACGGCGGGACCTACGTTCCAGTTGAAGGGGAGCTTGCCGCGCTGGGGGTCTTGCCACTGCTTCCACTGCACGTGCTGCAGGTAGAAGGGCGAATCGCCGGACTCGGTGAACTCGAAGCAGACGTAGATCTTCGACCGGTCCAGCGCCGGGGCCGCCCGCTCGTCCAGGCGGGCCTGGTAACGTCGCACCGCGGCGGGCCAATCGACCTTCACGCCGCTGAGCAGCGAAATGTTGCCGCAGAGGCTCGTCACCAGCGTGTACTGACCCGTCTCCCCCGCCATCCCCACGCCGGTGTACTCGTTGATGCCCGGGTCGGCGCCGGTGAACCAGAAGCCCGCCACCGGGATGTTTGGCCGCGAGGCCCGCAGCACCTTCTCGACCACGGCACGCTCGGCCCCGTGGTTGCGGGCGACGCCGTCGCTCATCTCCTCGCCGGTGATCCAGAAGGTGAAGACGCGGTTGGCCACCAGGTAGTCGTAGTGCGAAATCTCGGCCGCCTGCGGGTTCATGGAGGCGAGGAGACGCTTGCTCATGCGAGGAAGCAGATGCCGGCGAGCCCATTCCAGAGCCTCGGCGTTGGTGCGCCAGCGGCCGCGCAGGTCCACCACGGGCCTGCCGCCCGCCAACCGTTGGGCGTCGTCCGGCGCGCAGGCGAGGCCGTTCTCCAGCGATCCGAGCATGACGGCGGCGTTCATGCTCCCCGTGAGGTCGGGATCGTAGAGGAAGACCTTACGGTAGCAGCGACCGTAGCGCGCGGGCATGTCGGCCGGGACCAGCGCCTTCGACGCGCGCACGTAGCCCTTGCGCTTCAGGCGCTCGAGCCAGAACGCGTCGGACGGCCCCGGGTGCAGTAGATAGACGGTCGCGCGTGGGCCGCGGTTGGCCAGTCCCTGCAGCATGGTCAACGTCAGGCGCATGGCCGGCGTCTGCGCGGAGACGTCCACAACGTCCACCACGGCCGCGGGCGGCGGTCCCATGGGCCAGATGCGCCGCGAGACGCCGACCTCGGCCCCATGCGCGCCGGCCATGCAGAGGACGCAACCGGTCAATGCCGCCGCGTCCCGAAGGATTCCGCCGCCGGATGTCATATCTATCTCCCGGTTGACGCCCATGCCGGGCGCCGCTTCCATGCATAGAGTACCGGAGAGGTACATCCACCCATGCCGAGCCGGAGGTCCATCCCATGCCGCTGCGCCTTGCTTTGCCCGGAGCCATGCTCCTCATCGCCGCGATGACCGCCCACGCCGAACAGGCCCCGCCCAGGCCCACGCCCGTCCAGGCCGCCTGGCAGGAGATGGAGCTGGGCATGTTCATCCACTACGATATGAACGTCTTCAAGCCCGGTTGGGACCACAGGCAGTACGCGACGCGGCCCGGACCGGAGCTCTTCAACCCCGCCAGGCTGAACACGGACCAGTGGCTGGAGGCCGCCCGCGCCATGGGCGCCAAGTACGCCGTGCTCACCGCCAAGCACGGGAGCGGCTTCATGCTCTGGCAGAGCGACCTCTACCCCTTCGGCATGAAGCAGTCGCCCTTCCAGAACGGCCAGGGCGACATCGTGCGCGACTTCGTGCGCTCGTGCCGCAAGTTCGGCATCAAGCCCGGCATCTACGCGCACATGGGCTGCAACGGCTACCTGGAGGTCGACAACCCCGGCCTGGTGAACCGGGGCCGCGGCGGCACGCCCGACGAGCAGGCGCGCTACGCCCGCATCTGCGAGGGGATGCTGAACGAGCTCTGGGGCCGCTACGGCAAGCTCGCCGAGATCTGGTTCGACGGCGGCGTGCTGGACCCCGACAAGGGCGGCCCCGACATGCTCTCCATCCTGCGGAAGCGGCAGCCCAATGCCACCGTCTTCCAGGGACCGGCGGCCACGATCCGCTGGATCGGCAACGAGGACGGCGTGGCGCCCTACCCCTGCTGGGCCACCGTGCCCGCCGAGCGCGACTACGCCGGTACCCCGACGGCGTCCGCTGGCTGCCGGGCGAGTGCGACGTGCCGGTCCGTGCGGGCATCTGGATGTGGGAGCCAAACACCGAGAGCCGCCTCTTCAGCGTGGATCAGCTCATGGATCGCTACTACCGCTCCGTGGGCCACAACTGCAACCTGCTGCTCAACGCCAACCCCGGGCCGGACGGGCTCATCCCCGAGGCCGACATGCGCCGCTACAAGGAGTTCGGCGACGAGATCCGCCGCCGCTTCGGCCGATGCCTCGCCCAGACCTCGGGCAGCGGCGCCACGGTGGAGCTGCCGCTGCGCAAACGCGCACGCATTGATCATGTGATCACCATGGAGGCGATCGCGCAGGGCGAGCGGGTCCGCGAATATGTCGTTGAGGGGCTCGTGGGCGGGCAGTGGCGCGAGCTGTGCCGCGGCGAGGCCATCGGCCACAAGAAGATCGACCGGTTCGCGCCGACGGAGGTGAGCCGGGTTCGCTGGCGCTGCCTCAGCTCCGTGGCCGAGCCCTCGCTGCGCCGGTTGGCCGTCTACCGCGTCGACGCGGCTCCGGAGGTGAAGCCGTGAGCGAGACCTCCATGCATCCGTTCCGGGCGCGCCTCGACGAAGCCGCCCGGCTCATCGGCGATGGCCTGGATGGGGCCTCCATCCGCCGCGTCCTCCGGCTCTGCGAGGCGCCGATCCCCAGCGACGAGGCGTTGGACCACCTGCGGCTCTACAGCGAGACGCTCCCCAAGGGGCGCGAACCGGGCTTCACCGACGAGCAGCGCTACCTCCACGCGCTGTGGGACCTCTTCGACCGCGGCCCGGCCTCGATCACGGTGAACTTCTCCATCCCGTTCCGCAGGCTCATCGCGGCCAGGCTCTTCCGGCAGTGCGGCCCGGCCTTCATCTGCGAGGAGCAGGTGCGGTTCAACTTCGGCCAGTTCATCGCGGTGGGGCAAAACGTCTTCTTCAACCGCGGCGTGTTCCTGGACAGCAAGGGTGGCATCGCCATCGGCGACGACGTGGCGCTGGCCGAGGACGTCCGGATCTTCACCCACGGGCACTCCGAGGCCTCGCACATGGAGCGGACCTACCAGCCCGTCACCATCGGCAGCCGAGCCAAGGTCTACGCTGGCGCCACGATCCTGCCGGGCGTGACCATCGGCGAGGATGCCATCGTCGGCTCCGGCTCCATCGTCTCGCACGACGTACCCGCCGGCATGGTGGCCGTGGGCGTTCCCGCCAAGGTCGTCCGCGAGCGCCGCACGGAGGGGCGCCACGGCGAGGACCTCGACCACCTCTGGCTCTTCTGAGCCCGCGCCAAGACACGAGGAGAGAACGCATCATGGCCATCTGGGTCTGGGCGCCGGCCGCCGGGCTGGCGCTCCTTGCGATGGGCGGCGGGCGACAGCAAGCGCTCGGACGGGAGGCGCCAACCATGACGGGCATCACCCTGACCCTCGACCGGGCCACGCTGAACCCGGTCCGCGAGCCCGGCCGAACGGCGGCCCTGACGCTCACGGCCCAGTATGCCGACGGCACATGGCGGCGCCTGCCGCTGGCCGAAGCGAAGCTCCGGGTGCGCACCGCGGCGGCCAGCGGCGGAGTGGAAGTGGCGCGCCTGGTCCGGGGACGCGTGGCGCCGCTGGAGGGCGGCGTCGCCGAGGTCGAGGCCGAGGTCGCCCGCGACGGCAGGACCTTCCGCGCATCGGCACGCCTGGTCGTGCGCCCCTACTACCGTGAGTACCACCAGACGCTGGTCCTGAAGCTCTTCATGGGGATGGAGGGCAAGCCCGTCGAGCGCCTGGAGTCCGATCCCATGTTCCAGAAGCCGCACGACGTGCTCTGCACGTTCGAGCAGGCGCTGGAGGCGATCCGCAAGACCGACAGGTTGACACGCGGCATGCCCAAGATCGTCTACCTCGTCGGATGGCAGAAGGGCGGCCACGATCACGGCTACCCCTCGTGGGACGAGGTGAACCCCGGGCTCAAGCGCGCCGAGGACGCCACCGCGCTGGAGAGCCTCCGCTGGCTCATCCGCGCCGCCCGGCGATACCACACCACCGTGAGCCTCCACCTCAACATGCTGGACGCCTACCGCCAGAGCCCCCTGTTCGAGGAGTACGCGGCCCGCGACCTCTTCGCCCGCGAGGCCGACGGTCGCCTGCTGGTGGCCGGCATCCAGATGCGGGGCGAGGAGATGTACAACGTCGTCTACCCCCGCGAGTGGGACGCCGGCCTGGCCCAGCGGCGGATCGACCTGCTCATCAAGAGGATTCCAGAGCTGGCCGCGGGGCACACGATCCACGTGGACGTCTTCATCGCCCAGCGGGCCGAGTACGACCGCTTCCGTAACGGCGACCCGATCAGCCCCTGGCACGCCAGGCCCGAGAACGGCGGCCTGACGCCCGACCGCTACGTGGAGACGCAACGCAAGACCTTCCACTACTGGCGCGAGCGGGGCTTCGACGTGACCGGCGAGGGCATCTTCTGGGCGCACCCGCCCGGCGAGGGCTTCACCGGCCTCCAGTCGATGAGCTGGTGGTACCCCGGCGACACGGGCTACCAGATGCTGATCCCCGAGCGGCTCATGGCGCGCGGCCGCACCGACCGGGGCGGGGACGGCGACTTCCGCTTCGGCTCCAGTATGCACGGCGAGGAGATCTTCAAAGAGGACCTGCAGCGGCTGCCCGGCTTTCTGGGCATGTTCTGCCGCGCCACCCTCCCCTGGGCCTACCTGAGCCGTCTGGAGCGGGAGCGGTTGGACGGCGAGACGCTCCACTACAGCGGCGGCGTGACCGCGGGCATGGAGAGCGGGCGCAGGACCATCCGCAAGGGCGACTTCATCCTGCGCGACGAGGACGACCTCTTCGTGCCGGCCGTCTGGAAGCGGCGCGAGATCATCGCCTACAGCCGCAAGGGCTACGCCGAGCGCACCTGGCGGCTTCCCGACGATTGGGCGGGCGTTGCGGCGGTCGATGTGCAGACGATCACGCTGGAGGCACCGGCCCCCGTTCGGAGAGGCGTCCCGGTGCGCGACGGGCGGGTCCGCCTGGCCCTGGCGCCGGAGGAGGCGGTGGCCGTCGTGCCGGCCCGGGCCAGGTAGCGCGCCGAGCCGCGGCCGCAGGTATCCTTCCGGCATGGATTGCCCATGGCCTGGCTGACGTTCGGCTCGTACTTCCTCATCGGCACGCTGGCGACGCTCTTCCCGTCGGTCATGCCCGGCATCATCCGCGGCTTCGGCCTGAGCCTCGTCACGGCGGGGCTCATCTTCCCCGCCAACGCCGTCGGCAGCGTGCTGGGCGGGCTCGGAGCGGGCGCGGGCTCCGACCGGCTGGGCCGGAAGCCGTTCCTCTGCGCCGGGGCGCTGGTCTCCGGCGCGGCGCTGCTGGCGCTCTGGCATACGCGGAGTTGGCCCCTCTTTGTGGCGGCCTACCTCGTACTGGGGCTGGGGCAGGGGGCGCTCTCCAACAGCGTGAACGCCCTCGTGCTGGACCTGAACGCCACCCGACGCGGAGCCGCCATGAACGGCCTCCACGGCACCTTCTCGCTGGGCGCCATGGTCTCGCCCTTCCTGATCAGGCTGGCGCTTGGGCCGGGCATGGAGTGGCGCCCCGTGGTGTTGGGCGCGGCCCTGATCTGGCTCGCCTTCGGGCTGGCGACGCTCTCCGTCCGTTGCCCGGTTCGAGCGCCCGCGCCCTCGGCGTCGCGCCGGCTCCAGTGGGACCTGCTCCGAAACCAGCAGTTCGCCATGATCTTCGCGGTCGGGTTCATCTACAACGGCGTCTCGTGGTCGCTGCTGGGTTGGATCAAGGAGAGCCTGCACCGCTCCGGCGCCCGGCCCGAGTTCGGCTCGGCGCTGATCTCGATCTTCTATGTCGGGCTGGCCACCGGCCGCTTCGCCTGCGCGCGCTGGGCGGAGCAGTGGACCTACGGACGCACGCTGGTCATCTGCGCGGTGGGCGCCTCGCTCACCTACCCGCTGGCGGTCTTCGGCGGCAGCCCGGTGTGGGTCGCGGTGGGCGTGCTGCTGGCGGGGCTCTTCCAGTCGGGCCTCTACCCCACGGGCCTCGCCTACGCCACGCGCCTCTACCCCGGCCTGGCGGGAACGGTCACGGGCACGCTCTCCGTCGCCATGACGGCCGGCGCGTCGATCCCGCCCTGGTGGACCGGCGCCATCGGCAGCGCCGTCGGGCTCCCCGCCGCGCTGCGGATCAACGCCCTGCTGCTGGCGCCCCTCACGCTCCTATGCCTCAGGCTGGCCGCGCAGGAGCGCAAGGGGCGAGCCCACCCGCCCTCGGCTTAGGGGCGGTCGCAGTTCCACCTCCTCACTTCCTCACGATGCCGGGTGCGGCGTACCCCCTCGCCGCGTCGTCCAGCACCAACACCCAGTCCAGCAGCTCGCCGGGCGTGGGCGTTTGGAAGCGCTTCTCGCCCCTGGCCGCGAACGTGCCCGCCGGGGTCGCCTTGCCGGTGCGCGGGTTGAACCACCAGGCTTTGATGCGGGCCGCCTTCAGGGCCTCAAGCCGCACCGTGAAGGGCCTGCCCACCGGCGCGTAGACCATGGCGTAGGTCCGCTCCGTGTCCCGCGTGGCGGCGAAGTGGTAGACCCCCGCCCCGGGCATGGCGCTGGGCACGGCGCCCTCCACCAGCACGTCGTCGGCCGGAACCCGGGTGAAGAAGGGACGCGACTCCATCAGGGCGCGACCATGCCGCATCTGGGCGGCGCCGGGCTGGAGGATCGCGTCATACCAGGGCATCAGCGGGTTGTTGACCGGTGGCCGCTCGGGAGCCGCCATCTGCCAGACCGAGTGGTGGCCGTAGGTATGCCCGAAGGCTCCGGCGAACAGGTCCCAGTAGAGCGGGCGGCGGACGTCGGCGGAGACCGAGTGGCCCAGCCGCCGGGCATTGAAGTCGACCGGATGATCCTCGTAGATCGGCTCGCCGTCGATGACGGGCTTCACGGGCTGCCGGTCGTAGTCGGCGCGGGTCTTCTGGTAGCGCCCGGTGTACTCCAGGACGTGGCCGTTCTGGCGCATATTGAAGTCGAGCCACGGCTCGTCGTGCAGCCAGGTAGAGGAGCTGTTGGCCCCCGGCGGGTGGAAGGTCATCAGGTGGGCGCCGCCGTCGCCCTTACGCAGGCCGCGGGCCATGGCTCGGATGATCTCCAACTGCTCCAGCGTCTCCACCGGCCGGTCGCCGCCCAGAATCCAGACCAGCGATGCGTTCCGATAGCGGCGGCCCAGCCACTCGCCGTAGACCTCGGCGTTGGCGCGGTTGAAGATGGGTGTGCCGTCGTGCCAGAGGCTGCCCCACGTGGGGAGCATCGCCACGACGATGCCCAGTTCGTTGGCCCGGGCGACGACCCAGTCGACGTTGCCGAAGTACTCCTCCACCGGCCGCGCCGGGTCGCGATCGACCAGCGGCAGGTGGCCGTAGGCATTGGGCGCGCCTGCGCCGTCAAGCTCCGCCAGCGCAACGGCCTGCACCACCGTGTACCGCAGGGCGGCCCGGTTTTGCAGGTACCTGGCCGCCTCCTCGCGGTTAAGCCGGTGGAAGAGCTCCCACGCCGTGTCGCCCAGCCAGAAGAAGGGCTCCCCGTGCGCCGTCACCAGGTAACGGTGGTTCTCGCTCACCTTGAGCATCGGCGCGGGCGGCGCCGCCGAGGCCACCGACAGCCCCAGCGCGGCCGCCGCTCCCAGCGCACCCGTCACCGTTCCACGTATCGTCATGCGTCTTCCTTTCTTGCTCGCGTCACCGACCGCCCAGCGTCAGGGCGAACAGGTCGGCGTCTTTCAGTTCCATGCTCAATCGCACCGCTACTCCGGCGGCCGCCGCCGGGCCCGCCCGGCCTCGCCACCGCACGGGGAGGCTCAGGCCGTCGCCGGTCAAAGGAATGCAGTCGGCCAGGCCCCGCCCCTTCAGCGGCTTCCCGTCGGTGTCCAGGAGCGCCACCCGGACCGAGCCGCCCGGACGGATCGCCGCGTTGAGGGTCAGCGCACCGCCGCCGGCCGTGAGCGCCTGCGTCTCCAGCCAGCCCCCTTCCCTGCCGACCGAGACCGAGACGAATCGGTCGCGCTTCAGCGTCACGCGGCTGTAGGCGCGCGGCTGTTTGCAGGCCACGAGGTTCTCCAGTTCGGCCTCCTGGTGCTTCAGGGGCGAGCCGGAGTAGTAGAGCCAGACCTCGTCGCCCTCCTCGACGAGGCCCTGCCCGATGTAGAGCGAGCCGCTGTCCCACGCGCCCGACGGGCCAAGCGGGATGAAAGGACGGTCGCGGTCGGGCCGCTCCCACCGAACGCCGTCGCGGCTGACCGCCAGGCGGATGTCGAGCGCGTCGATACCCGGCCGCCGGTCATAGATGCTGGGGAAGGCGAGATAGAGCCCCGCGTAGCGGCTGACGGCCGAGTTGTAGAGGTTGCTGTTGGGCGGGTCGGAGCCGTCGGCGGCCAGCACGGATTGCAGCGGCGGGAAGGAGCGGAAGTCGGCGCTCTCCGACCTGCCGACGTTGCCCGCCGCGCGACCGTAGAGGATGAACTCGCCCTGCCCGGCAACGCGGAAACCGGTGAACTGGCTGTCGGCGAAGGCGGCGCAGATGGGCTCCGTCAGGCGTGTCCAGTGGATGCCGTCCGGCGAGACCATGCCCGCCACCTGATGCGGCGGCTGCCGATCCTGCCAGATGCCCTGCGAGACGGCCTTGTAGCGCTCGGCGGCCGGGGCATCCGGGTCGATCCAGACGCAGGAGCCGTGAACCCGCGACCGCGACGCGCCGGTGCCCACCTGCCTGAAGAGGATGTTGTTGGCGCGGCTGCCCTGGTAGTCGGTGAGGCCCAGTTCGGGCTTGGTCCAGTGGACGCCGTCGCGGGATTCGGCGGTGCAAAACGATGTGTCATCAGCCGTGGGCCAGCCCGGCACATCGTAGCATTCGTACCACATGCGGAACCGGGCGCGACGATCCGCCACGCCCCTGTCCTTCAGCACCGTGAACCAGTTGAGGGTGGCGTTCTCCCAGGGGCGGTCCGCCTGGAGCACCTTCTCCCCCGTCTTGCGCGGCGGGTGGAGGCGCAGGGAGATACCGGAGGAGCGCTCGATCAGCGAGGCATCGACGAAGAGGCGCCGAACCGGGACGGGGCGTGCCAGCGCGGCCACACCCAGCGCAACCAAGGCGAGGATCATGGGGCCACCCACCCGAGCGTGATGTGCCCTCAGGATACCCAGCCCGAGCGGCGCCCGTCCCAGCCCGGCGGAGGACGGGCTATCGCACGGAGCTGAGGATGAACTTGTCCGGGATCACCATGGCCGCGCCCAGTTCCACGTTGAGGATCGTGGAGCCGGCCACCAGCACATGGTTGAGCTCCAGGCCCTCGCCGGCGTAGGTATTGTCGGCCACCATGGCATCGGCCACGGTGCACTTCTTCTCTACGACGCAGCCCCGGCCGATGACGACGTTGGGGCCGATGCGGCTGTCGGCGCCGATCCGAACGTTGTCACCGATGAAGACGGGGGCGATGAACTCGACGCTGGGATGCGCCACGGCGCCGCGTCCCATGCGGATGCCCGGCCGCACCTCGCGCCCGGTCAGCGGCGCGGCGGCGGCCTCGCCCTGCAACAGGGCGAACTGGGAGGCCAGGAAGGCCGTGTAGTCGGCCATGGAGAGCGTCGTCTCGCAGCGGACGCGGCGGCACCGGGCGTCCAGCGTTGCGCCGGCGGCCTTGCGGTCGGCGCAGCCCGTCAGGGTCGCCAGCGCGCCCGAGGTGACGATGGCCCAGCCGGTCCACTCGTCGCCGTCGGCCCGGAGCAGGATGCCCGCCGTCTCGCCGGCCACATCCTCGGCGGCGACGCCGGGGGCCTCATCGGCATGGGCCAGCCAGACCGTCTCGCCCGGTTCGCCGGCGGCGCGCGCCACGGCGCCGTAGGTATCGTCCGGCGCGGCGCCGACGAACTCGAACGTGCAGCCCCAGCGGGCGCCGTCGCCCAGCAGCTCCCGCCACTTCCGGCCCAACGGCTCCGACACGAACGTGAGTCGGGTGGCGCCGAGGCTTACCAGACGCTCGACAACGTGCTGCGCGAAGGGCCGGTCGCCCAGCGGCAGCAGCAGGTCCGAGGCCGCCTCCTGTGCGTCGGGGAAGAGGGACGGGCGGCTGGGTATGACGACGACGGCTCTCATCGAAGGTTCACTCCCTGTCGGCGCGGCCGTTCGGTCGGTACCACGCGATTCTCCACAAGAAGACGACATTCCCGATCACGTACCGCTTCCAGAGGCGGCCGGGCTCCTGCAGGAGCCGGTAGGCCCACTCAAAGCCGATGTCGCGCACCCACTGCGGCGCCCGGCTCACGCGGCCCGAAAAGAAGTCGAACAGGCCGCCCACACCCATGCCCACGCGGGCGCCGGTCCCGGCCAGGTGCTGCGCGACCCACTCGTCCTGCCGCGGCGCGCCCATGGCGACCAGCAGCAGGGACGGTTGCGCCCGGCGGATCGCGCCGATCACCTCTGGTTCCTGCTCGGGCGGGAAGTAGCCGTGCTGCACGCCCGCGACCGGAAGGCCCGGGTGGCGCTCGGCGATCCAATCGCGCACACCGTCGGCCACGCCCGGCTTGCCGCCAAGCAGGTAGATGGAGCGACCGGTCCCCTCCATCTCGGCGCAGAGCCTGGGGAAGAGGTCGGTTCCGTTCACGTTCTGGCGGATGGGCTGCCGCTTCAGTTTACCGGCGATCTTCATCCCGATGCCATCGGCAAGGACCAGGGCCGCGCGGGCCAGGACGTCGCGGTAGCCCGCGTTCACGACCGAGAGGTTGGCGCAGTCGGCATTGACGAAGCAGACCTGCGTCGGCTTCGGCCCGGCCATGTCCGCCATCAGCCGCTCGATGGCATCCGACATCGTGTAGTTGTCGATGCGGATGCCCAGGAGGCTTACGGCATCGGGAACCTCGGTGTCGCCGGAGCCATAGATGAGCGCCGGGACGGCGCGGAGCGCGATGCCCACATCGGTGCGCAGGCTCGCGTGCTCCTCATACTCGGCGTCCGAGACGGCCTCACCTTCGAAGTCGACATTCGATCGGCTGCGAATCCAGTGGAGGCAGACCAGACCGGGCCGGGCCGAGCAGGTGCGCCGATAGAGCCGATCCCGCACCGCGGGACCGACATTGACGGGGCGTGGACCCACAAAGGACATATCGCCGCGAAGGATGTTGAACAGGGCGGGAAGGCGATGCAGCCGAAGGGCCCGGATGATGCGGTGGGGCCCGACCTCCGGGACGGCGAAGGCGAACTCCTCGAACGGCTCGCACCAGCGGCCCAACTGGGGATATCGCCGCATGGGGCCATACGCAAGCCGGAGCAGCAGCAGCAGGGGCCACAGCACGAGGAGTTGCGCGGTCGCCAGCAGGATGTCGAAGCCCCGCTTCAGCCACGTTTCCCACTGGGCGGCCACGCGATGCGCGAAAACGCTCCAGGCCCTGCGGGCGGAGCGTCGGACACGGTCCTTGGGATCACCAAACCGGAGGAGAGGATCGACCTCTCCTCCGGTCTGGCCGGGCTCCTGGCCCATCTCAGTAGGCGCCTTTGCCCATGAGAACGGCCGGGACCGTCATCACCAGCAGCTTCAGGTCCAAGAGGAAGTTCTGGCTCTCGATGTAGCGCACGTCCAACTGCACCTGCTCGGGGAAGGGGATATCGCCGCGCCCCTCGACCTGCCAGATACACGTGAGTCCCGGCTTGATCTCCAAGCGTCGCCGGTCGGCCAGCGAGTAGAGGGCCACCTCGCGGGGCACCGGCGGGCGGGGCCCCACCAGCGACATCTGGCCGATGAAGACGCACCAGAACTGGGGCAGTTCGTCGATGCTCAGCTTGCGGATGATCCGGCCGATCCAGGTGATGCGCGGATCGTTCTTCATCTTGAAGGTGACGGCGCCGGCGCCGTGATCGTTCTGCTCGATCAGCTTGTCCTTCAGCGCTTCGGCGTTGGTCACCATGGAGCGGAACTTGGGGAAGCGGAAGTGCGTGCCGTGCCGGCCCACGCGGGTCTGCCAGAAGAGCACCGGACCGCGGTCGGTGAGCCAGATGCAGAGGGCAACGATGCCGAAGATCGGCGACAGGAGCAGCAGCGCCAGGGCCGAGCCGACGATGTCGATGGCGCGCTTCAACGTCTCGGCGAAGAGCACCGTGTTGCGGAAGGCGGCCATCCGGCTCTTGGCCCGATAATCCTGCAGCCTGCGGCGCCAGACCGGGTTGTCGTAGCGGCGGCTCAGGTCGTCCACCATCTCCGACCGGGATCGCTCCACCGTCGGGAGGTTCTTGATCTCTTGTGCCATTGTGGTCATGTCCTGCACCGCCTTTGCGCTTACCGGAATGGCTGCAGTATCGCGGCACAGCGTTAGCGCTGCATTACCGTCGCCCTGCGGCGTCCTCCAGCACAGCGAGCGTAGCGGTAGCGGCTCGCTTCCAACTGAACTGCCCGGCCCGATGAAGCCCCGCGGCGCGGAGCTCGGACTGCCGCCGGGGGCTCTCGGCCACGCCGCGGATCGCCTCCGCCATGCCGGCCGCATCATCAGGATCAAACATCACCACGGCGTCGCCGCCCACCTCGGGCAGCGAAGAGGCCCTGGAGCAGGCCACGGGAGTGCCGCATCCCATGGATTCTAGAAGCGGCAGCCCAAAACCTTCATAGAGCGACGGAAAGACGAAGAGATCGGCGCCGCGATAGAGGTCCGGCACCGCGGCGTCGTCCACGAAGCCCAGAAACCGGATGTCGTCGGCGCAACCCGAGTCCGCGGCGGCGCCGTGCACGGCCTCGGCGCCCGACCAGTCGCTGCCTGCCAGCGCCAGCGTGTGGCTGGGCAGGGCGCCTGCGGCCTTGAGCCTCGCGAACGCCTCGATGAGGCGCACATGGTTCTTGCCGGGGTGCTCGATGCGGCTGATGTAGAGCAGGTAGGGGGCCTTGAGCCCGAAGCGTCCGGCAACGGCGGTCTGAGCCGCACCCCGGTCGCCGGGCGTGTAGATGGCGGCATCGGCGGCCTCGGGGATGACGACGATCCGGTCCTCCGGCACGCGGGCGTGCGCCACGACGTCGCGCTTGCTGCACTCGCTGACGGTGATGGCCCGTGTGAGCCGCCGACAGAGCGCGGGCAGGGCGCGCCGGATGTAGAGGTCGCGCACGGCGTCGTACTTGCCGGGCACATGGAGGATGCTGAAGTCGTGCACCGTGCCCACGGTGGGGCAGGGGCAGTACCAGGGCAGGCGCCGGTTGCCGGCGGGCAAGAAGAGCACGTCGTAGCCGCGCCGCGCGCAGAGCCGGCCCAGCGCCGAGACGTGCCAGAGCAGGTTGGGCCGTATGCCCCGAAGCTCCGGCGCCAGCGAGACGGCTCCGATCTTCGAACCTCCCGGCACGAAGATGTCGAGTTCATCGGCATAGGCCATCACCTCGAACTCGTGCCCGGTCTCCATGGCCGCGAACTCGCGGATCAGGCTGATGGTGTAGCGGCTGATGCCCGACTTGCCGCCGTCGGCGCCGCAGGTGCTGATGCCTATCCTCATTTGGGGCCTCGCACGGACTCGTGCCGGTCCAGAACCATGCGCTGGCCGGTGGTCACATCCTTGCTGCCCGACGCGATGCGCGCCTCGCCGTGGACGTGCCCGCGGTGGTAGGCCCAGGAGTAGACCCAGCGCCGCGCCGGGGTCTCCAGGAGGCCGCGCCAGTCGCCCGCGGCCACGTGGGGCCCGATATCCCGCACCGCAGCCGCCAGGGCGCGGCGCAGGGCCGTCGCCGACGTGTCGCGGCCGCCGTAGATGAAGGCGTCGGCCTCGCCCTCGATGAAGCGCCGGCCGGTGAGCTGCGTCAGGGTGTAGTTGTGCGAGTGCATCACGACCGACTCCGGCACGTAGCGAACCACGAGGCCTGCGCCCGCGGCCCAGTGGCCCCATTCCGTGTCCTCGGAGCCCCAGGCGTCGGTGTAGAACTTGCGCCGCTCCCAGGCCGACCTGCGCATCCCCGCCAGCGGAAACGAGAGCGTGATCCACTCCGGCCCGGGCCCCGACGGCGGGAAGCTGACGGCGTAGTCGCGCCGCACCCAGGTGTCGGCCTCCGGGCGCGGCAGCTGCCGGGCGTATGCGGCGACCACGGCGGGATCGTCGAACGCCGCCACCAGGTTTCCCAACGCGCTCGGGTTCAGCGGGACCACGTCGGAGTTCTGCAAGACCACCAGCTCGGTCGCCACGGACCCGATGGCGTCGTTCAGCACGGCGCCGGGGTAGTAGTTGCCCGCGGGAATCTCGACGAGCCGGCAGGGGTACTGCCGCACGATCTCCAGCGTTCGGTCGGTGGAGCCGGAATCGACCACCAGCAGCTCGAAGTCGCGGTAGTCCTGCGAGAAGAGCCCGGAGAGCGCCTGGGCGATCACCCAATCCGAGTTCTTCGCCCGCATGATGACGGTGACGCGCGGGGCGCTCATGCGTGCGCCTCCGCCGACCGCGCACGGTCCGCGTCGTCGATGATTCGGCTCATATGCACGGTTTCATGGCTCCGCAGGAACTCCAGGATCCGCTGGAACGAGGCCAGCTTGTCGCACAAGTAAAGCGTGATGGGGTGGATGATCATGTTCGAGACCGCGCCCCTCTCCTCGTGCTCCCGCAGGCCGTCGAGGACGATGTCCGTCCACTCCTCCACCTCGTAGGAGTCCGGCCCGAAGTCGTCTGACCAGTTGTAGCGCTTCTGCCACCAGGCGACCCACTCGCGGGTGCGCTCCGCGTGGTAGAGATGCTCGTGGTCCGGAATGATGTTGAGCGGGTAGTTGTAGATGCCCGCGCGGTGTGCGATCGGGCCGCAGCAGTCCCGCTTAACGCCGTCGGAGCAGACGCGCATGCCCGCGCCGGCCAGCGCGCGCTCGGTATGGCGCCCATGCATGTACATGTGGTTGCGCCAGACGCAGGCGGTGCGGCCCGTCTTCTGCTGGATGATGGCGGCCGTCCGCCGCGCATCCCACCGCTGGAACCAGAGCGGACCGTTGTAGCTGCCCAGGGCCTTGTTGCAGACCCGGTGGAAGAGCGTGTTCTGGAAGCAGTCCCAGTTGTGCCCGCCGATCTCCACGAGGGGGCTCTCCGTCAGCGGCTTCAGGTCCTCCCACTCCTCGGCGAAGCACTTGCCCGAGATGAAGAAGGTGGCCTTGACGCCTGCCTCCTCCAGCAACTTCAGGTAGCGGCATGCGACCTGGATTTCAGTGATGTCGCAGTGCTGCTGGTTGCCGGTGCGGAGGCTGCTGTGGTGGATGTCGCCGGTCAGGCAGATCATGCCGCTGGGCCATCCATGGCCAGGCCCAACCGCTCCAAGGTCAACCCGAAGTTCACATCGCCGGTGCGCCCCCACGCCGCAAGGTAGGCCGAGCGCAGGTCGTCGGCGCCGGTGGAGGCGGCCGAGAGCATGCTCTGCGCCATGCGCCGGTAGGCCTCGTCCTCCAGCTCGTAGGCGATGACCGGGAAGAGGATCGGCATGGCGCCCGCCATCCCCGCCGTCATCGCCCCCAGGGCCGCGTCGAAGGGCAGTCCGCGCACGGGTGTCTCGCGCTTGAGGACGTTCACGAGCTTGCGGGCGATCTGGCGGAGGGTGTCGACGCGGTCGAACGCCTCGTGGGCCATGGCGCGGCGGGGGTACGTGGCCCATGTCAGCCCCTCGGCTCCCAGCCGCAGCGCCTCGCACTCCAGATGCACGGGCGCCAGCGCCTGGCGCAGTTCGCGCATCCACGCCACCGGGTCGCGCGAGAGGTAGGCGGCATAGTCGGGCCGGAAGCGGAACTCCACGGCCTCATCGTAGAGGGCGCGGAAGTCGGGCGCCACGTCGGTCCGGGTCTGCATGCGACGCTGCTTCTCGGCGTAGCTCCAGTGGTAGGCCCGCCGGAAGAAGAGGAGCGCGTCTCCGTAGCCGATGACGGCCTTCACGGCATGCTTCACCATGACGCGCCGGTCGGCGTCGGTGGGCGCACGCCGCTGCAGGAGGTAGTCGTTGATGACGAGCAGCGTTCCCCGGTTCACCAACAGGTTCCGCACGTCGTACGCCGCGATGGCGCCCGGCGTGAACCGCGTGAGGGAGGGCACGTAGTCGGCGTCGCCCAGCAGTGTCTTGTGGCCGAAGCGCATGTCGTGCCACATGACGAGGCATGGAGACACGGCAAGGGCGCCGTCGGTTACGACGCCCGCGTCCAGACCAATGCCGTGCGCCTCCGACAGGGGCTTCAGGGCTTCGTCCACCTTGCGCTTCAGCGCCTGCGGGTCGCCTGCGCCGGACCGCGCGATCAGCAGGAAGTCGAGGTTGTTGTGCGGCCGCTCGCCGCCGGGCGTGGCCTCCACTCCGCCCTCGCCCCGACCGTAGCCGCCTATGAGCACGACCGCGCGGTAGGTGGCCGGGTCCAGCGCCGCCGAGCAGGCCGCAACCGCTTCGGTCACCAGCGAGGTGATACGCTCCTCGACCTCGGGGCTGCCGTACCGCGTGAACCGACCCCATTGCTCGTTCATAGCCCGCCTCCTTTGCCCGCCAGTCCGCGCAGCAGCGCCAGCAGGTCGCGCACGTGTCGGTCCGGCCGGAACCGCTCCTCCCACTCCTTGCGGCCCTCAGCGCCGAGCCGCGCGGCCAGTTCGGGTTCGCCCGCGAGTCTGTCCATGGCCCGCGCCAGTGCGGTCGGGTCGTTGGCCGGCACGGCCAGGCCGGTCCGTTCCGGTGTGAGCCACTCGCCCGTTCCGCCCACCATGGTGGCGATGACGGCCGTGGATCGGCTCATGGCCTCTGGCCCGACCAGCCCGAAGGTCTCCGGTCCGCGGCTGGGAAAGACGACGAACCCGGCCTGGGCGTAGGCTCGGGCGAGGCCCGCATCGTCCGCCTTCCCGGCGAAGTCGACGCGGCTGCCCAGCCCCAGCGCCGCGGCCTGGGCGCGATAGGCCTCCTCGAACTTGCCCGTGCCGTGTACGAGCAACCGCACGGGCTTCCGGCAGAGGGCCAGCGCGTCCAGCAGCGTGTCGAACCCCTTGGCCATGGCGCCCAGCTGGCCCACGAAGAGGGCCAGGTCGGGCTCCCGCACCGGCCGATCGGCCGGAGCCGGCGGCTCGGTCGTGTAGAGCGGAAGGACATGCGTGCGGGCCTTGTCGAACCCGTGCGCGGCGATGTGGCCCGCCATGTAGCTTGAGCCGACCACGAAGGCCTCCAGCCCCTTGTTGGCCGCCTGTTCGCGGAGCACGCTCCAGGGCCCCACGAAGCGCAGGCCGCCGTCCTTCACCAGACCGCCGTGGCAGGCCAGGCAGCCCGGTCCCACGGTGCGGGTGCAGGTGCGGCGCCCGCGAGCCGTGTACTTGTGCTCGCGGGTGCAGAAGAGGCGGTGGTCGTGGAAGAAGCGCGCAACCGGCGCGGCCCCCTGCTCGAAGGCGCGAACGGGCGCGATGCCGCTCAGCCGGTGGATGTAGACCACATCGGGCTTCAGGGCGACGAGTTGGCTCGGGATGTCCACCATGGGGAAGGCGGCGTCGAAGGCCCTGGTGAATGCCGGGTCATGGTCGCCGGCGACCGAGTACATCAGCGTGGAGTGAACGCCGAACTCGCGAAACAGCACGGCCGTGTCGCGCACATAGCGCTCACAGCCGCCCGTCAGACCGGCGATCTCATTGACCCAGAGCAGGCGCATGGGGCTTCCCTTGTTCCGACGCTGCCGTCAGGTTCCGCGTTGCGGGCGCTGCGCGATGGCGTCTTCGTAGATGCCCACGAGCTTGCGGGTCACAACGTCCCAGCCGTACTCCGCCGCGGCCCTCGCCTTGCCGCGGGCGGCCATGGCGGCGCGCAGGGGCCGATCCGAGAGCGCCCGGGCCAGTGCGGCCAACACCTGGGCGTCGTCATCGGGGTCGAAGAGCAACCCGTCGGCGCCCTCCACCACGAAGGAGGGAATGCCGCCCACCCGGCTGGCGACCACGGGCAGGCCCGCGGCCCATGCCTCCAGCACCACGATGCCGAAGGGCTCGTGGACCGAGGGCAGGGCAAACAGGTCGGCCGCGTGGTAGGCGTTCACCAACTCGTGGCTGGCCGTGTCCAGGCCGGGTATGAGCGTCAGGTGACCGGTGAGGCCCTGGCGCTGGGCATAGGCCTCGATCTCCTGCCGGTACGAGGCGTTGGTCACATGGCCGATGAGCACCAGGTGCGCCTTGGGGTCCATGCGGCGAATCTCGGGGAGCAGGCGCAGCAGGAGCATCTGGTTCTTCTGCACGTCGATGCGGCCCACGGTGAGGATGACGGTGGCCTCGGCCGGGATGCCCCGCCGGGCGCGAAAGCCCGCGCCGTCGCCGGTCGCGAATCGCTCGGAGTTCACGCCGTTGGGCAGAAGCAGCACGTTCTTGTGCGGGTAGCGCGCCTGCACGGCCTTCTGTTCGCCCGCGCCGACGCAGAGGATGGCCGAGGCGTCCTCCATCACGCGGTTGCTGCCCACCCACATGCCCAGGGCGCGCCCCCACTCCAAGGCGCCGCGGCTCGGCTCGGTCCAGGTGGCCGCCTCGCCTCGGGGCACGTCATAGACGCCGCCGTGCAGCGAGACCACATACGGGATGCCCCGCTTCAGGGCCACGTGGCGGCCGATGCCGCCGAGCCGCTTCTGGGTGTGCAGGTGGATGACGTCGAGCCCCGGCCACTCCTTCAGGGCGCGCATGAGCTGGAAGGAGAAGAGGTTGCCGCCCTTCTTGTCCAGTTGCCGCCGGGCTTCGACCCGCAGGCCCAGGTAGGGGTAGAAGTAGGGGTAGCGGTGGACCTGCACGCCGTCGATCTCTTCCTCGTTGGTGGCGGCAAGGGCGTTGGGGCAGGCGATGAAGGTGTCGTGTCCCATCCCCAGCAGGCGCTTGCTGGTCTCAAGGACGACGGTCTCGGTGCCGCCCCACTCCTCCCGCACGAACCGGCGCGGGACCTGGGCCACTCTCATCTAGCTGATCTCCCGTCATGCATCGCGCGTTATGAAGAGCCGGCTCACGCGGTTGAGCAGAACTCCCGCCACGGGCTTCCCGGCGGCTCCCAGGCGCTCCGCCGCTTGCCGGGCATCGGATCGGCGTGTGAAACGGCTGCGGATCACCAGCGCCGAGGCATCCATATTATGGGCCAGAAGCTCGGCCTCGACGCCCTCCCGCACGGGACTTGCCAGAACCAGCACCACCGTGTAGGCCGCCGACGCTTCACGCAGCAGGCGCGCCATGCGCTCCGAGGCCAGCGAATCGGCCTCCATATCGGCTCCGCCGCGCGTAAGGAGCGAGACGCCGTCGATGCCGGTGGGAAGGACGGCGCCCGCGAGCGCGCCTTCGGACGCCAGCGCCAGGGCCAGGCCCGCTTCCGGCGCGTCACCGGCCCAGAGGGCCATGCCCGGGGTCAGTTCCGACCGGGCGTCGATGACGAGGACGCGCTCGTCCTGCCGGGCCAGGCTGACGGCCAGGTTCTGCACGACGGCGCCGGCGCCGACATTGGCGGTTACGCCGGCCAACAGGATGCGGGCGCCCTCCTGCGGGACGGCCTGCCGGAGGCGCCGCGCGGCCATGCTGAAGCGCTCGGCCACCGGCTGCGGCGGCATCCAGGGCTCCGACGCGGGCAACCGGCAGGCCGGCAACGAGCCGAGCGGCTCCAGACCCGTGTGCAGCCGCGCCTCGGAGGTGCAGCGCACGGTGCGGTCCAGCGCCTCCAGGCCGATCACTAGAAGCAGGCCCACGAACAGGCCGCCCATGAGGATGCCGGCGGCCAGCATCATCTTGTTGGACTTCATCGGGCGCTTGGGCACATCGGCGTCGGTCACCGTCCCGAAGTCCATGCCCACCAGATCCTGCACGCGTCGAGCCTGCGAGAGCCGTTCCTCCAGATCCTTGCGCTCCGCTTCAAGGGTGGCGATGTCGCGCGACAGCGTGTCGAACTCCCGCTGCTGCGCCGGGATGCGGTCCAGCAGAATCTGCACGCGGCTTCGAGCGGAGGACAGCGACCGTACGCGCTCGATCACGGCCACCTTCTGCAACTGGATGTCGAGGCTGCGGATGAGCGTCTCGCGGAGCACGGGCATGCTGGGCGCGTCGCCGCCGGACTGCGGGATCACGGTGCCTTTTAGGCGCTCCAGC
The DNA here is from genome assembly GCA_026392115.1 of Armatimonadota bacterium. Taxonomy (GTDB): domain Bacteria; phylum Armatimonadota; class Chthonomonadetes; order Chthonomonadales; family CAJBBX01; genus CAJBBX01. The sequence goes on from JAPLCQ010000157.1 coordinate 33,193, forward strand.
TCCTCGCGCCAGCCCCGGTCCTTGACGGTGTCGATGGCGGCGATCTTCGCCTTCTCGTGGGCGGTTACGGCCCGCTCGTAATCGGCCTCGGAGATGGCGCCGATCTCCATCAGCATCTTGTAACGCGCCATCTCCTGCTCGCGAAGGCGGAGCTCGGCCTCGTCGACCCGCACCTTCTTGTCGTCCGCGATGGCCTCCTTTATCTGCTCGATGCGAATCTTCACGTCGCTGAGCGTCTCCATGTCGCGGATCGACTTGCTCTCCCTGGCCACCCGGTCCTTCAGCTCGGCGACGATCTTGTCCAGTTGGGCGGACTGCTGCTCGACGGTCTTTCGGTCGGCCTGGGCCTGCTCCAGAAGCACGCCGTAGTTGTTGTACTCCTCCAGCATGGCCCGCGACTGTTTTTCGATATCAACGATCTTGTTTGCAGCCGTGAATGTTTCAAGATCGGCATCTTTTTCTCTGAGCAGGTTTCGAACGCCCTCGAGTTGCCGCTGCAGGCTGGCGATGCGGTTGTCGGCGTCCCGCCGGTCTCCACTGCGGTAGTGCTCCAGAAACACGTCGCGCATGGCGCGCGCCAGTGCGGCGGCGCCCTTGCCCGTGGACCAATCGGCGCTGATGCGCATGAGGGTCGTGTTCTTGATGACCTCGACTTCGATCGCCTTTCCGACGGTCTCGACCGGCGCGGTGAAACCCACGCGTGAGCGGACATCATCCACATTGCTGCGGGTCTTCACCGTGTCCTTGAGCGTGACGACGATGGTCTTCTCGTCGGCGTCCTTGCCCAGTTCGGCGTTGGGCCGGAAGCGGATCAGCGTCTCGGCGTGATAGACGCTCGATGCGTACTCCGTGCTGAGCGACTTGGCGAACAGACCCGCAACCGCCGCGCAGAGGAGCACGATGGGCAGCTTGACGGCGACGCTCAGAAGCGTGGCCCGCAAGTCGATGCGGAGCCCGCGGACGGCCGCTGCTGGTTTGGTCTCTTGCGTCTCGGACATCGCCTGGTCCTCAGCCCTCGGGGGCGGCTATCGGCTCTGCCTGTGCCCCCCGGCGGCGCAGCATACGGGTCAGGATGAGGCGCTTCTCCGATGGGTCGGTGAAACCCAGCCAGAGCGCCGCTAGGGCCGCGCCCATGCCGGGCAGGGCGAGCAGCGCCACCTCCCAGAGCCGATGCGGGGGAAAGGCGGCCCGCAACGCCAGCGAGACGCCCACCTGCGCGGCGGCGGCAGCCGCTCCCGGCACGATCACCCGGCGCAGGTACTGCGGGCCCGTCACCGAGTGGACGCGGCAGGCGTGACCCGTCGCATAGAGCAGATCGCCGATGATCGTTGCCAAGAGAGTACCCGCCGCCACGCCGGCCATGCCGAGCGGCCGCACCAGAAGCAGGCTGAAGCCCACGTTCAGGACCATCCCCACCACCTGCGCCCGCGCCGAGAACGCGTGGTGGCCGCCCATGACGAGCACGATGGCCGCGACCATCTGCGGCACCGAAAGCCACATGGCGGTGACGAGCAGGGCCATGGTGGGCGCGGCCCACGCGTAGGCAGGGCCCACCCAGAGCGTGAGCAGGTCGCGCGAGAACGAGGCGGCGGCGGCGGCGGGCAGGCAGGCGCCCACGAAGGCGAACTTGGCGGCGTTGAGGAGCACGAAGCGAATCTTCTGCTCGTCGCCCTCGCCTTTGAGCATGGCGACAACCGGCGACATGGCGTTCACGCCCTGCTTGGTGAGCAGGTAGACCGCCTCGGCGATCCGCAGCGCCACCGTGTAGGCGGCCACGGCGGAGAGGGGCAGGAAGAGCTTCAGGATCACCGGGTCCGTTCGCAGGCGGACCAGCGCGGCCACATTGACGACCAGCTGCGAGAGGCTGAAGGAGGTCATCTCGCCCAGCAGCGAGCGGTCGGCCAGCCGGGGCGAGACACGCAGGCCGGGCACGAGCAGGAAGGCCAGGACGACATAGGCCGCGTACTCGGCCAGCATGGCGGCGAGATTGGCCCAGGCCAGCGCGACCACGCCGCCGCCTGCCGTCAACGTCAGCACCGTCAGGACCGCGTAGAGCGCGTTGCCGACGATCTGGATGATGTTCACCACCCAGATCTTCTGGTCGCCGAACAGCACCCCCTGGAAGAGGCCCAACGGCAGCGCCAGGATCACGTTGCGGAAGCCCAGGATCCAGAGGATCGCCAGCGCGCGGGCGTGCTGCTCGACCGGGATGGCGAAGACGCGGTTGAAGAACACCGCCAGCAGCGCGATGCAGAGCCCGCCGACCAAGCCGAGGCCCAGGTAGACGATGGCCAGCGTGCTGACCATGCGGTTGCGCCGATCGAAGTCGCCAGCGCCCCGGCACTCGGCCACGTACTTCACCGTGCTAGTGGCGAAGCCGCAGTCCATCAGCGCCACGAAGCCCAGAACGGCGAAGACCAGCGACCAGAGGCCGAAGTCCTGCGCGCCCAGGCGGCCGACCATGAAGGGCGTCAGCGCCAGCATGATCACCATGTTCACGCCGAACCGCAGGTAGCTGGCTCCGGCGTTCAAGGCGAACTGCGCGCTGCGCGAGATGCGCTCGGTCATGCGGGCGCCCCGGCCGCCGCCGGCGGGCAGTCGGCGGACCGGCCCTTCAGTTGCTCCGCCAGACCCACCGCGAGCCCCGAGCAGACGGCGTACATGAACGTGACCGGAGTGATCCGGAACACCCACTCATAGAAGCCGCTGACGTGCAGCGCCACGGCGCCCGCCGCGAGTGCGAACAGCAATCCCGCCTCCAGTCCGCGTTTGAGCAACGCCGGGATCAGGGCCAGGCCCAGGAACCGGATCAAGATGACGGCGAAGATGTACTTGGCCCCGGTACCCATCTCCGCCGCCGTCAGGTTGTAGATATGGTGGCAGACGCCGGCCTGCTCCTCGTCCTGCATGACGGAAACGAAGCCGCTGTACCGCGACTCCTTGGTGAGAGCTTCGGAGAAGTTGTTGACGCCCACACCGAACATGTGGTCGTCGGCCATGCGCTTGGCGGCCATATTGAACTCGTCCCGCGCCTCTTCGCTGCTCTCCGGCGCGCTCTTTACCCTCTCCATGATGCTCTTGGCGGCCAAAGCCCCTCCGATGCAGACCAGGATGATGGCGGCCGTCGTGGCGATGCGGACGCGCTTGCCGGGCAGCCGTATGTTGGCGTAGGCGATGGCCCCCATGAAGGTGCCAATGGAGAGGAGCATACCCAACCGCGAGAAGGTCGCCTGGGACGCCGCGATCAGGCCCAGCGCCGCCAGCACGGACGCCGCGGCGCTGCGCGGCGACAGCACGGGGTCGCAGAGGCCCAACAGCACCACCACGGGAAGGAACTGGTTGATGAAGAGGGGCAGCGTGTTGGAGTGGTCGAACGGCCCCGGCACCCGGTACATATGGTACAGGTACTTCTGCTTCAGCGCCAGGAAGACGACGTAGAACGCGGAGATGATGAACCCGCGCCAGACGGCCGGCCCCTCGAACCCCACCCGCATCACATGGACCACGGACCAGAAGATCACGAACCCGCGCGCCCACTTGAGGAGCGAGAAGGCCGCATAGAGGGGCTGGGAGGCGCCGGCGGCGGAGATCAGCGCGAAGCAGTAGAGCGCCGCCAGCCAACCGGTGTTGTAGGGCGCCCAGCGAATCTTGTCCGGGTAGCGGGCCGCCACCGCGATGATGAGCGCCCAGGCCACCAGGTCGGTGAGGTTGAACTCAAAGCCCCGGTCCGGCCCTCTGTACCACTCCATCGAGACGAAGTTGATCTTGGTGCTGTTGCTCAGCGCGGTGGAGAAGATGAGCAGCGTGACGAGCCAGCCGCGCGCCTTGGCGCTGTTCATGGCCAGCCAGGCCATCAGGGGCACGCCGGCTACGAGCATGAGACCGAAGACGAGGTACTTCACCGCCTATGCGCCGACCTCTGCGCGCATGATGGGGTAGATGCCGTCCAGCCGGGAGGGCGGCGCCACGTCCGCGGCGTTGGTGGCGAACATGGCCGCCGAATCCGGGTGGTCCGGCACATAGCCGTGCATGCCGGGGATGGGCCGCAGGCCCATGAAGCTGGGGCAAATCAGCACGCCTGAGTTGGCCACGAAGAAGAGCTCGCCGTACTTGCGGCCCGGGAAGTCGCACCCGAAGCGCACCAGGTCGGCGTCGGAGAGGATGCGCCCCAGCGGTTCGGAGCCCAGGGCTCTCTCGGTGGCGGCGCGCGCCCCGTCCGTGAGGAACCAGAAGCGGGCCATGGTCGAGTCGTACATCGCCACGTAGTCCTTGCCGAAGCGCAGCCCGGTGGCGCGCATCCGGGCCTGCAGGTCGCAGGTGGCGGTGACGTCGGCCATGCCGTGGTCGGAGAAGACGAAGACGCGCACGCGCTCATGGCGCGTCTGGGCCTGGGCGATCACGGACCGGAGCTCGCGGTCGTACTCGGCGATCTTCCGGCCCACCAGCGGCGACTGCGTCCCGTGGGCGTGGAGCACGCCGTCCATGGAGGCCA
>JAPLCQ010000079.1 GCA_026392115.1 Armatimonadota bacterium
TGGCCAAGCATCCCGATTGCGCGTTCCAGGCCGTGAACGGCGGCGGCAACAATGCCGGGTACGACATGGCGCGCCTCTCGTCGTCCGTCTCCTTCAGCGACGGCGCCGTGGGCATCATCCGCAACTACTGGGCGTCGCTCATCCTGCCGCCGGATAAGACCAGCGACATCCCGGACATCTGGAACCCGGACCAGTACGACAAGGCCGTCTGGCGGGGCCTCCTCTGCATCAACTTCGACATGACCGGCGACACCTGGGACCCGGCCAAGGTCGAGGGGCTACGGCTGCTGATCGACATCTATCACTACCTCCACGCGCAGGCGTGGTCGGCCGCGGCGTCCGGGTGCATCGTCCGGCGGTCACCGGCGACGACGCGACCATGTACTTCCAGCGGCTCAGCGCCGACCGCAAGCGGGGCATCATCATCCCCAAGCGGACCGCGCCGGGCGCCGTGACGATCTATCCCAAGGGTCTCGTGGACCGCGGACAATACACCGTGAGCTTCCAGGAGTCCGACGCCATGGAGACGCGGACGGGCGCCTCGCTGATGGCCAAGGGCATCACGCTTGACAAGATGCCCGCAGGCGAGCTGATCTACCTGAACCTGCCGCTCCACCCCGGAAGCAAGCTGGACCGCACCCGCCCATCGGCCCCGTCCCGCGTGGCGCAGGCGGCCGCCGCGAACATGGGCTACCCCGGAGTGGAGATCCGCTGGAAGGCCGGCATCGACGACAACTGGGTCTCCTACTACCAGGTCTACCGCAACGGCGAGCCGCTGGAGAAGGTGGCCCACGGGACCTACTGCTTCGACCACTCGGCCGGGGCCGATCCCGGTGCGCTCTATGAGGTACAGACGGTGGACGGGGCAGGCAACGTCTCGGCCCGCGTCCCGGCGTCCGGCAGGACCAGCGACCGGTCCGGCGTCATCGACGACGCCCCCAGCGTGGCCACCACCTATACCGGCGCGTGGGAGCGACAGAAGGGGCTGCCGCCGGCGCATATGGGCACGATCTCCTCCTCAGATACCGGGGGCGCCAGGCTCGAGGTGGGCTTCACGGGCAGCGACGTCCGCCTCTACGGCAAGCTGGGACCCACCTGCGGCAAGGCATCGATCCGCATGGACGACGGCCCGGAGGAGGTCATCGATACCTATTCCGCCGACGACGTCTGGGGCGTCTGCGTCTACCGCAAGTCGCTCCCGGCGGGGAAGCACACCCTGACGGTCACCGTCTTGGGTGAGCGCGGCCCGCGCTCCGGCGGCGCCGCGGTGCATATCGACGGCCTGCGCTACTCCGGCCAGTAGGCGGGAGCCCGCAGCAGACGGACCACGTTCGACGTATGAACAGTGGAGCGCCGCCGCCCCGTGCCGCCCCTGCCGGCGGCGTCCGGGGCGGCGGCCGCACGTTGACCGGAGGACGAACATGAGCAAGCCCGCGGCCCTGGCCGGGGCCGTCGCCCTGGCTGGACTGCTGGCGGTCCTGGCCGTCACGCTGAAGCCCGCATCCGGCGAGGCCGGCCGCCTCTACCCGGTGCGCGTCGGCGCCAAGTGGGGATACATCGATGCCTCGGGCCAGGCGGTTGTGCCGCCGAAGTACGACCGCGCCGAGCCGTTCTCGGACGGCATGGGCCGCGTGACGGCCACCGTACCCGGCAAGGGCGACCGCATCGGCTACGTGGACAGCTTGGGCAAGGAGGTCATCGCCCCCCGCTTCATCATGGCTGGCGACTTCTCCGAGGGAGTGGCGCAAGCCGCGCTGCAGTACGGCAAGTTCGGCTACATCGACCAGCGCGGCCAGTTCGCCATCGAGCCGCAGTTCAACACCGCGTGGCCCTTCTCCGAGGGCGTGGCCACGGTCCTGCCCGGCAAGGCGGGAGCGCTGCGGATCATCGACCGCGCCGGCGGGACGCTCGCCTCGGTGGAGGCAGACCGCGTGACGCCCATGCGCAACGGCGTCGCCTGCGTCTACCGCGGCAACGCCTCCTGGAGCATCGACGCCAAGGCCAGGAAGCTGGCGGATGTGCGCGGCGCATGCGGCGAGCAGTTCGGTAGCGGCCTCATTCCCGTTTGGCCCGATGCCGTCTGGACCAGGGGTCGGCGCAACCTGGGCTACGCGGACCGCGCGGGCAAGGTGGTGATCGCGCCGAAGTACGACCAGGCCGACGACTTCCACGAGGGGCTCGCCGCCGTGGGCTCCGGCATCTGGACGCCGGGCGGCAAGGGCGGCAAGTGGGGCTACATCGATCCCACGGGCCGCGAGGCGATCCCGCTGCGGTTCCCCGACCCGCCGGCGCCGGGCGTTCGCGGTATCGGCCCCTTCTCCGAGGGCCTGGCGTGGGCGGGCGACGGCAAGAAGATCGGCTACATCGACCGGTCCGGCAAGTTCGCCATCCCGCCGCGGTTCGAGGACGCGCACCCCTTCCAGGGCGAGCTGGCGCTGGTGGTCGTGGGAGGCAAGCAGGCCTACATCAACCGAACCGGCAAGGTGGTCTGGCAAGGGGAGTAGGGGCGGCGGCGCGCCGCATCACCGGGCGGCCTCCGGGGGGTCCTTCAGCCCCTTCGGGGCTTCAGGATGACGGCCAGAACCCGGCCCTCACCACTCGCCGCCATTCACCATTCACCATTCGCCGCCGTTGCCGTTTACCATTCGCCATTCGCCATTCGCCGCCGTTGCCGTCATCCTGAACGAAGTGAAGGACCCCCCATAGTCGAGCGGCAAGCCCCTGCGCCCGCACGCACCCTCAGCCTATTCAGGCGCCAGCCCCATTGCCGCCTCAATTCCGACGCCGAAGACGCTCTCGAAGATACCGGCGATCTGGCCTGCCTCCGGCAGCCCTAGCCGGACTGCATCGATGTGGGCACTCGCAAGCAGAGTCGCAATTTCGTGGCCGTCCTCCGGACGGCCACGCTGTACCAGCGTGATGGCCAGATTGGCGCGGCCAACCAGCAGCGAGCGCAGGTCACCCAGACGATCGTAGACCGGCAGTTCCTCCTCGCGACGGATGCGCAAAGCCTCATCGAAATCGCCGCGCGATTGCAGGATGTCGGCGATCTTGCCCATCGTCACCGCGCGTTCACGCACGTCACCCAGACGGTCGTAGACCGGCAGCGCCTCGTCGCGCAGGATGCGCAAAGCCTCATCCAATTCGCCACGCGATTGCAGGATGTCGGCGATCTTGCCCATCGTCACCGCGCGCTCGCGTACGTAACCCAGACGATCAAAGTCCGGCAGCGCCTCGTCGCGCAGGATGCGCAAAGCCTCATCCAATTCGCCACGCGCATAGAGGATGTCAGCGATCAACCCGGCGGCGAGTGCCGACTCGCGCTCGGCGCCACGGTCGGTGTCCTCCTTCCGCTTGGCCTGCGCCGTCGACAGCGCCGCGTCGAGTTCACCCGCCCCGTACTGGATATTGCCCAGCGTCCATCTGGCGTTTGATCGATCGTCCGTATCGCCCGATGCGATGAGCCGCTCGCACAGGGGCGCCCACCAGCGGAAGGGGCCGTTGAGCATGGCGTAGCTGCTTCCGGCCCGCTCGGCCTCGCGCAGGCGCGTGTCGGGCACCGCGCCGAGCCACCGCTCCAGCGCGGGAAGCTCGGCCCCTATCCTACTCCAGCGCTCGCCCTGATCCTCGCCGCCCTCCGGCAGGAGCGCCACAAACCAGTCGGTCATGGCTTACAGCGCCGGGGCCTCCTGGTCGCCCTCGACGCGTAGTACCTCGGCAACCAGCGGATGGAACGACACGTGCTCGATGCCCGCGGCGCCCTCGCGCAGGCGCACGAGCGAAAGCTCCAGCGCCGACGCGCAACACGCGGCGAAGGCCGCCTCGTCCAGCCCGGACACCGTACGCGCAAGGTCGGCGCCCATGCCCGCTGGAGGACCCCACGCCATCCGCGCCAGCCCGCCGACGGCCTCGGGCCCGGCCACGTCCATCAGTGCCGCGACGCTCACCGCCACGGTGGCGCGGAGGTTCTTCTCCTCCTCGGAGCCGGGCGCGTGGGCGATGTCGGCCCGCCGGTCGTGGAATGACTTGAGGAAGGCCGACGCTCTGCCTCCTGCCCGCCGAATGTGGCTCGCCGCGATGGCGACGGCCAGAGGCACGCCGCCCAGCTCCTCGAACAGGCGCTTGCGGTCGTCTTCGGACAGCCTGGCCTTCTTCTCCTGCATCTCCCGGTCGAGGAGGCTGTCGGACTTGGCCCGACCGAAGGGCTCGATCTTCTGCACAACCCAACCTTGGATGGCGGCAAGTGTGCTGCACCGTCCGGTCACCAGCGCGGGCACGCCCGGCAGCGCCTTGAGCAGGGCCGATACCGGAGCCACCTGGTCATGGGCGTCGACGTTCTCGATGAGCAGCATGGCGAGCGGCGACGCGAGCCGCCCGTGGAGCGCCAGTACGGGGTCCACACCTGCGCCAACCGTCACCCCGTAGCGCGCGCACAGGTCGGCCGCCATCGCCTTCGGATCGAAGTCCTGTCCGGGCGCAAGCTCCAGCCGCAGCATCCCGCCCGGCAGGCGCTTGTCATGTTCCCACGCGATCAGCTCGGCCAGGTATGACTTCCCGACGCCCGCCATCCCCACCAGCGCAGCCACGCCGAACGTCCCATCCGCCCGGAACATGGCGGTCGCCACGGCCTCCTTCTCCTCATCGCGCGGCTCGTAGATGGCCAGGGCGCGGGGCTTGGGGATCGTGGCTGGCGGCGGGGGCAGTGGCGCAGGAGCGCGCTCCTCCCGGATCACATTGATGATCTCGTCCTTGGCATCAACTATGCTCTCACGGGTAGTCTCGTGTTCCTGCTTCACCAGGTCCGCCAGACGCCGCTCGGTGTCGGCAACCGCGTTTAGCGTCACACGAAGCGAGGCCTCCACGTTCGTTCTGACCGCAGCGTCCACGAGCGGACCAAGCTCCGTCATGGCGGTCTCGACCGCGGGCCGTAGCTTGCTGAACGCCTCCATGACCTCCTGGTGCCGATCGACATCGGCCTCCTCGTGGCTCGTCATCGCCTCGCCGAGTTCGCGCACCATGCCCACGATGTCGCCGAGAAGCAGGAGGTGCAGGGCCGGGTAGGCCTTGCCGCCTGCGGCAGCGTCGTGCTTGATGATCTCGCGCAGCGCAACGGCGAACTGCGTGTGCAGGCGTTGGGCGACGGCCTCGGGCGCTGGGCACTTGACGCCTGCGTGATCGGCCAGGTTGAGGAGGAGCTCCTGCCAGACCTGCGGCGTCAGCGCCGGCGGAGGCGCCGATGCCCCAGTCGGCTCGGAGAAGTAACCGGTGATCTCGGCTTCGGTAACGCCACGGCCGCGCGCTGGCGACCCCTGACCTCGGGCCGGCAACCGGGCGACGAAGTCCGGCCACCATTCGCCCGCGGCATCGGCCATCCGTCGCAGCGCAACCGCCGGTTCGGCCGTCCCCCGCACCCACCGGCCCACCATGGCAAGCGGCCCACGGCCATCGAGGCCGTTCGCCGCGGCGCGCAGTTCCACCGCGATGGCATCGGCAACCGCTCGGGTCAGGTCGTGGTTCTGGAGGAGCCGTTCCGGGTCGTCCAACCGCTTCGCCAGCTTGGCGTGGCCGTCCGTGGCGAAGATGTTGCCCGCGATGCCTGAGAGCGCATTCACCAGGCCTGTGAAGACACCCACGCCGGCGGCGGCCCCCGCTGCAGCCGGCGCCAGCGCCGCAGCCGTAACGACGCCGGCGGCGACAAGGGCGCCGCAGACCACGAGCCTGCACGTCTCGCTTCGAAGGTCAACTTCCACGGCCGACGCCTCCTGCAGCAACGCTGAACACCATGCGATCTCTCGCATACTTCGCTGCGCGACAGGAGGTTTCCTGCATTAGGAGGGGGTACGCGTGACAATCCGGGGGGGCTCTGACGGGACCCAACGGGCAAGGGGAGTAGGGACAGCCCCCTACTCCGCCGCCATCCATTCGGCCACGATCCGGCGCGCCTCGCGCTCCACGGCGGGAAGCGCGGCGGCCACCGGTTCGGTGAGCTCCATGCCGTAGTCGATGGTCTGGGGCTCCACGCCCACGACCGCCACCCGGAGCTCCTTGCCGCTGCCCATCATGCGGACCGCTGTGCGGATGTCCAGCTCGTGCAGGGAGAGCGCCACGCCGGGCCGGGCCATCTCGTCCAGCCCGCTCAGGTAGACCGTGCCGGGCTCGCCGCCCGCCTGCACGGCGTCGATGGCCAGAACGCGCTCCGCCCCTTCCAGCAGGTGGAGCGCGTCCAGAATGGCCGTACCGACCTCAACCACGAGGGCCCCGGGCGGCGGGTCCTCGGCCAGCCTGCGCACCGCATGGACGCCGACGCCGTCGTCCATGAGCAGCAGATTGCCGAGGCCCACCACCAGGAACCGAGGGGATCCCTCAGAGGGCATGCGGCAGCGCCACCGCGAAGAGCTTCTTGTCCTCGTCGGGCCGCATCACATGCACCGCACATGAGAGGCACGGGTCGTAGGAGTGGATGACCCGGAGGACCTCGTTAGGCTCGTTGATGTTGGAGATCGGCGTGCCGATCAGCGCCTGCTCCATGGGGCCGCGCTTGCCGGACAGATCGCGCGGCGAGGCGTTCCAGCAGGTGGGGGTGATGATCTGGTACCGCGAGATCTTGCCGCCCGAGAGCGTTGCCCAGTGGCCGAGCGCGCCGCGGGGAGCCTCGGTGAGACCGTAGCCCGACGCGGACGAGGGCATCTGGTACTGGGTGTAGACGGGCTGCCCCACCTTGATCTGCCCCAGCCAGGTCTTCATGGCCGTCGCCACCTTGAGCGCTTCGGCCGCCCGGGCGCGATGCCGGTCAGTCACCGAGATGCCCTTGCGGTAGTCGCCGTTGATCCACATGCGGGCCAGCGGGCCGGCCTCGTAGGGCGCGCCGGAGTAGCGCGGCGCCTTGAGCCAGGAGTATGCGCCGGACTTCGGGTAGACGGGCGTGGTGTCGCCCTGCGCCGGGGGGAGGTCCTGGGCGGCGCCGACGTACCAGGAGCTGGTCACGTTCTCGGTGATCGCCGGCACGCTCAGCGCCTTGATGGTGGTTGAGCCGGCCAGGGCCACGCCGGAGCGGAGGAGCTTGGTGGAGCCGGTCGCGTCCTGGTCGAAGACGCCGAACGCGAGCAGGTTGCCCGTGCCGCGGCCGATGGTTGAGTAGTCCGGGTAGGCGGCGGCGACGGCTTCGACGTCCGGGATGTAGACGTTCTTGATGAAGGCCGTCAGCTCGGCGAGATAGGTGGTGAACTGGGCGATGGCTGTCGCCTTCGGGACGGCCGTGATCCCGCCGGGGATGAACGTCGGCGGATGCGGCAGCCTGCCGCCGAAGATGGCGCCCATCTCGTGCGCTTTGCGGCGCATGTCGAGGGCGGCCACATAGTTGCCCACGAGCTTGGCGGCCGCGGCGCCGGTGATGCGCTTGTCGGCGCCCCACGAGGGCTTCCACGGCGGCATGTCCGGCCCCTCCACGAAGTCCATCAGCGCGAGATGGTAGAAGTGGAGGATGTGCGACTGCACGTAGTTGGATCCGAGCACCAGGTTGCGAAGGATGCGGGCGTTGGCGGGCGCCGGCGTCTTGGCGCAGGCGTCCAGCGTCATGACGGCGGCCATGCCGTGCGAGACGGGACAGACGCCGCAGACGCGCTGCGTGATGTGCGGCGCATCGGACGGATCGCGTCCGGCGAGGATCTGCTCGAAACCGCGGAAGAGGGTGCCGGTGGCCTTGGCCTCGGTCACCTGCTGCTTGCCGTTCACGGTGTCGATGGTTACGTTGATCTTCAGGTGACCCTCCAGGCGGGTCACAGGGTCAATGGTCCTAATGGTTGGCATCGGTGTCTCCTGTCGTCCGTTCTGTGGGGTCTGTTAGTCGTCGCCGCCCATGAGCGGCGACTGCGGGAAGCTGGGCTCCGTGCAGCCAATGCAGGGAGCATTGGCGCCGATGCACCAGTTGACACCGTTGTTCCAGAACGTCACAGGGCAGGGAGCCACCGTCTCCGGGCCGCGGCACCCCAGTTCCTCAAGGCAGTAGCCGTCGCGCCCGAACTGGCCGGTCTCGTCCGTCTCGCGCCGGGGGCAACGGCTGTGCACGGTGCGGCTGTAGACGCCCGTGGGTCGCCCCTTGGTATCGGTGGAGACCAGCTTGCCCGTCAGGAGCTGCACGAAGGTCCAGATCATCCAGTCCGGGTGCGGAGGGCAGCCGGCCACGTTGATCGTCGGCTTGCCGGTGGCCGTCGCGACGCTGACCGCGCCGGTGGGGTTCGGCGGGGCCGCGGACATGCCGCCGAACGACGCGCAGTTGCCGACGGAGACAACGGCGGCAGCCCGGGATGCCAGTCGCTTCACCGCGGCCTGGAAGGTCTCCTCACGCACGATGCCCGAGCTGTCTGTGTAGGTCCACGCGACGCAGGTCTCGCCGCCGAACTTGGTGGGGACGGCGCCCTCCACGACGAGCACATACCCGCCGGCCGTGTAGGCCCGGTTGGCGGCCGCGACGGCCAACTCGCCCGAGGCCGACATCAGCGTGGGGTGATACGCCAGGTTGACCGAGTTGATGAGGAGGTCGCCCGCCGTGGTAGGACCGGTGGGTGAAATCCTGTTGAGCAGTGAGACGGAACAGCCGGAGCAACCGGCGCCTTCCAGCCAGAGCACCGTGGGGGCCGCGGGGTTGGCCATGGCCTCCTCAAGCGCACCCAGTTCGGTGGCGGATAGCCCCAGTGCCGCGGCGGAGGCAGAGCAGTAACGAACGAAGTCACGACGATTGATCTGCATAGGATTCCTTCGTAGACTTGAGTGGGATACTGAGTCCTACGGCATCCAAACACATGTGAAGCCGACTGGTGGCCGAGAACCCACTGTGTAGAGACACCGGCAAGGCTCGGTGATACAGTGGACATCGCTGCTATTAGAGATGTTCCATCAAATGCGCCAGATGATGGCGCCGGGGCGCCGGTCAGCGACAGGGGCGTCGCCACTAGTCCATACGGCACGCACGCCGACAGCCGCTCCCCAATGGCGTTCCTAGCATGGCTAAATAGTTTGCGGGCCATAAGGAAGGCGTGGCGCGACCGCGTGCTGGGCGCCGATCAAGCCCCTTGCGGAGATCAAGCGGGCTCAACGCGGGCGTAGGATGGGGATGCGGAGGCTTGCGACGTGGACCCGGGCCGGGCGTTAACGGTCCATTAGGACCGGCGATGCATGTGGGCGTCCACCGCCCGCTGAAGCTGCTCCCGGAACTCCCCGACCTGGGCCTCGGCCTGGTCGAGCACCTGCTCGGCCTTGGCGAAGTCGAGCATGCGGACGTCGGTGACGCGGGGCTTGAAGTAGAGGTCCGGCGGGCGGCGCTTCATGCGCTCCACGAGCGCCGCCGTCTGCATGATGTCGAACGCGCCCAGCACGGCGTCCAGCGGCAGGGGCGTCGTCTTGCGCTGGGGATCGGGCGTGCGGTTGACGTCGATGGCGACGACCAGGTCGCAGCGGCCGATGAGATGGTCGTAAGGCACCACGTTGGTGACGCCGCCGTCCACCAGCACGCGGCCTTTGGCCTCCACTGGAGCGAAGACGCCGGGCACGGCCATGGTGGCCTGGATCGCCTGCAGCAGATCGCCGGTCTCCAGCACGACCTCCTCGGCGGTCCAGTAGTCGGCGGCCACGACCAGCAGGGGGATGCGCAACGCCTCGAACGTCGTCACCTGGATCTCGCCGGCCAGGTACTCGAGGATGCCCTTGGCGCTCACCAAGCCGCCCCGGTGGAACCGCGGCGTCAGGGCGGTGACCCAGCGGAAGAGCTCGTTACGCTTGGCCATGATGTCGCGCCAGGTGTCGTTGCTCAGGATCAGGTGCTTGTCGATCCGCTCGCGAATGGCGGCCGCCGGGATGCCCGACGCATAGAGCGCGCCCAGGATGGCGCCCATACTGGTGCCGGCGATGGCGGCCGGGCGCAGGCCCAGGTCGTCCATCGCCTCCAGCATGGGCACGTGCGCCAGCCCCCGCACGCCGCCGCCGCCCAGTGCCAGCCCGATACGCGGCGCGGCGTCCATCACTCGATCTCCAGCCCCTGCAGGATCGCGTCCTGGGCGCCGGCGGCTGTGACCACCACGGTGATCTTGCCCGATGCGTCCGGCGTGATGTCGTCGGCCCGGATGTCCATGGCCATCCCCACGCGTCCCGCGGCGGCGGCTGGATCCCACGAGGTCCAGTAGCGGCGTCCGTTGATGTCGATGTGCATGGGCCGCTTCCCCGTCTCGGCCAGCCACATCTCGGCGAACTTCAGGTGCACCACGTAGCGGCCCGGCGGCATGGGAGTGGCCACAGTGATCGTCTTGCCCGCGCGCGCGGTGCGGTAGAGGCCCTGGTCGTAGAGGGTCGGCGCGGCCTGGTCCACCGGCTTGTCGGAGGTGAGCGGCGTCGTGCCCGGCTGGGCCCCGGCGTCGGCATCCCAGGCGCGGCCCGCCCAGTCGATGAAGGCCGCCGAAGCGCCGCAGTCGATGCGGACGGCCGGCTTCTCTTCGGGCAGGATCTCGATGGCCTGGACCAGCGCCTCTCTACCGGCGTGAAGAGGTGAGGAGGTGAGGAGGTGAGGAGGCGCGAGGCCGGCGGGGTCGGAGCCGGCGGAGAAGCGGATACGGATGCGGCCGCTCTCGTCGGGCACGATGTAGCGGAAGACGCGCTCGTAGGCCGTTCGCGGCCCGCGGGCGGCCTGGCAGACGTCGACGTTCGTCATCACCTGCCGCCCGTTGATCGAGACGTTCATGGGCCGCTGGAAGGCCCAGTCGTACACCGGCTCGGCCAGCTTCAGGCGCACGGAGTAGAGGCCCTCCGGCGCGGGGATCGCGTAGGTGAAGTCGGAGCCCGCCCGGCCGTGGCGGTAGAGCGCTCCGTCGGCCAGGCCCGGCGTGGCGCCGGCGATGGCCGCGCGGGTCGTGAAGGGCCGGCCGCCCTGGTAGTGCCGGTCCGCGGACCAGGCGTTGCCCGAGCCGTCGCGGTAGGGCTTGCCCGCGCCGCAGAGGATGCGCACGACGCGCTTCGGGTCGGGCTTCGGCGCCTCGGGCTGCTCCTCGACGTAGGCGATGCGGGGCATCCAGGCCAGCAGGTCGTGCTCGGAGCCGGCGGCCTTGTCCAGCACGAAGCGGATCACGTCGCCCGGCTTGACCTTCAGCGTCAGGTCGTGTGCCAGGCCGGTGAGGTCGCCGGGGTCCACGGTATGCCACCGCGCCTCGCCGCGCCAATCGGGCCAGACGCGCGCGCCTTCGTGCTGGATGCGCACGTTGAGCGGGCCGCCCTGGCCGTTGTGGAAGTACTCCTTCATCGCCCGACCGGTGACGCGGACCGTGCCCGCCGTCGGCGCTGTCCAGGCACGGACGCACTGCACCTTGGCCGAGGCCAGTTGCCAGCCGCGGCCGATGCGGGCGCCGCCCGGCGTCTCCCAGTACCCCTCAGCGCCGCCCACCTGGTTCGGCGTGCCGCCCAGGTCGGCCGAGGGGAGCTTGGCCGGCGCCACCCACTTGGCGGCGGCGTAGGCGATGCCGTCGGCGCTCTCTTCGGCCTTCCAGCCGTTGCGCGCGCCCTCGGTGCGGTGGGCGCCCAGGGCCTCGTAGGCCAGGGGCTCGTCGGGCAGGGGCTCCGCCCGGGCCCATGCCGAGGCGTTGCCGTCGCCGTCGAGGGTGCGCACCCAGTAGTCGGCCGCCGGGTCGTAGCCGTCGCTCCGGTCGAAGTAGAACGTGCCGGTGTGGCAGCGCCCCAGCGCCTTGGAGCCGCGCCGCACCTCGTAGCCGCTCACCCAGTTGTCGTCGGCGCCCGGCGACCAGTAGAGGGCCACGCCGTTGAAGCCCACGTTGACCTCGCGGCGCGAGCGGACGCGGCCGGGCGGCGCGGGGGCGGTTCCGTCGGAGCGGCTGCCCGGCCTGCGGGGCAGGTTCAGGAAGACCAGCTCGCCCGGCTCCTCTCCCCGGATGCGGATGCCGCGCGCCATGAGGTCGCCCCCCGACTTCGTGACCTCCCTGGCGCCCGTGGCGAACTGTACCAGGTAGGGCTGGTCGGCCCGCAACCCCTTGGGGAAGACGAGCGTGTCGGCGGCGGGCTTGTGCTTGACGACGATCAGCGAGCGGAGGCCGTCCCGGCTGGTGCGCTGGTGGTAGTAGTGCGGCTCGTCGCCCTGCACGACGGGATGGAGCATATAGGACCAGCGGCCGGCCACGCCCACGCTGACGAGGTAGCGGTAGAGGTCGGCGATCCAGCGGAGGTTGACGATGTCCTTCGGCTCGATGTAGAGGCCCCACTTGGGCGACATGGTGAGCATGCGCCGGCCGGTCCAGGGGTCGAAGCGGACGCCGCTGCCCGACCAGGTGGCCAGGTTGTCGAAGGCGCGGTCCGGCGTCTCAAGGTACGAGAAGCCGTAGTTCGTGATGTCGCTGCCGGGTCCGTCGGAGTCGTAGTGCGCATCGCCCAGCCGTTGGATGCCGAAGGTGTGCGAATAGGTGCTGCCTCCGCTGCAGGTCTGCCACGACGAGCGGGGATGCTTGAGGAGCCAGGCCTCGACCTCGGCGCGGAAGGGCTGATCCAGGTCGTAGCCCAGCGGCAGGCCGTCGGTGCGCCACTGGAAGTCGCCCCAGGCGCCGTGCTTGGTCTCCATGATGCCCAAGGACGGGTCGCCGGGGAACCAGAGCGCCCACTTCATGCCGGTCTTGGCGACGTAGCGGTTCGTCTCGGCGAAGTCCGGCCCCTCGCGGTTCCCCACCCAGATGTCGGGGTGCGCGGCCCAGCCCGCGTCGTCCCAGAGCACGTCCAGCCCGGCCTCGCGCATATACTCGGTCCAGTCCATGTCGAGGTAGGCGAGGCGGCCCGCGAACTGCTCCTGCAGGTTCTTGCTGTCGGCCCACCAGGCGGTGGTGAACTGCATGAGGCCGTACCAGTCGTCGTGCGTCAGGTCCCAGAGGTAGGTGTACTGCCAGTCGTAGATGCGGCGGGCCATGTCGTCCAGGTCGCCGTTGAAGACGCCGATGGTGACCGGAGAGAGGCTGACGCCCTTGCGCGGAGCCAGCTTGCGGTTCGCCAGGTCCGAGAGCGCGACGGAGAGGCGCATGGGGCCGCCGGCCTCGCGGTCTACGGCGATCTTCCACGCGCCCAGCGTATCGGGCGCCACGAAGAGGCCGTCGCCGCCCTTGCCGGTCCGGCTCAGGGCGATCCACGGGACCCGGCTGATGGATGCGGTGCTGCCCAGCTGCAGGCGGTGCGCGGCGCCGATCGTCTCCTCGAGGACCTTGCCCTGGTCGCGTTGGCTGTTGCCGCCCACCAGCGTGGTGGCCCGGTAGGGCACGGGTCCGTCGGCGGCGATGCCGAGGCCGAACGCGCCGGCGAAGGGCCGCAACGGCGCCTCCGCGGCGGTGGGGTTCTCGACATCGGCCCACTGGCGGAGGATGGGAGTGCCGGGGAAGGCCAGCACATGGTAGCGGACCCGGAGCGCGCCCCGGCGCAGCGTCAGGTCGAGCTGGGCCGCGGGACGCCCGCCGGCGTTCACCTGCCGAGCCGACTGCCCCTCGACGCTCCAGGCCTCGCCGGACGCCTGCGCGGGCTGGGCGCCGGCCGCGCGATCAGAGAGCCGAAGCACGCGCAGGTCGACCTGCCCCTGGCCCACATGGCTCACCGTGCCGGTCAGCGTCACCACGCCCTCCTTCGGGGCGGTCCAAATCCGGAGCGCGTCGTACTCGTTGCAGGGGTGCATGACGCTGGGCCCGATGTGCGGGGTGATCCCCGGCGACCGGTACCCGCTCTGCTCGCTGGGGATGCGGATCTTCTGGCCCGTGTTCGTGCTCAGCTCCACGCTGTCCATGGCCGCCACGAAGCCGGCGCCGGGCGCCTGGACGCAGTACTCCCACTGGGCGTTGGGGTCGGGCTGGGTCTCGTCGGCGGAACGGATGACGGAGCCGTCGGCGTAGGTCAGCACGATGGGCCAGTCGATCTGGTCGCTGGTGTAGTCGCCGTGCGCCCCCACCGCGAAACCGAGCCGGTCGCCCTTGGCCACCTTGAACGAGAGCTTCTCGCCGTCCAGCGCCAGGGGGCCGCCGGAGGGGAAGGTCTTCTCCCACGCCGTCTGGACCGTGAAGCGCTCGGGCGGGCCGGGCGCGGCGAAGGCCAGCGCATCGACGGCGCCCTTCTCTCCGACATGCTCGCGGGGCGGGACGGTGGTCCGGTTGGAGAGGCGAACGATGCGGAAGCGGCCCTGGCGGCACTCGAGGGTCAGCTGCACCTGCCGTGCGCCCACGGTCCAGCGGCCCGCGCCGGCCGGCCCCGCGAAGGCATCGGCGACCTTCACGCTCCGTGGGGCGGCGCCCGCGCCGGCCGCGCCGACCACGGCCGCCAGCGCCGCGGCAAAAAAGAAGAGGTAGGGTCGTGCCACGATCAGCCTCCCAGCGGACGGGTCATCAGGCGGCCCCGCCCGGATGGCTGAGTCTACCCGCAGGGGTGAGGAGGTGAGGAGGTGAGGAGGTGAGGAGGTGAAGGGGGGAAAGGGGTGCGGACCTCTCGTGTCCTGGCGCTCCGCGACTGGGGTCGGTCCGTGTCCGTCCGTGTTCGTCCGTGTTCGTCCGTGTGAGCCCTACACCGACACGGACGAACACGGACCCACACGGACCACCACGGACACCCGGAGCCGTTTCTCCCCTTCTCCCGCTCTCCCCTTCGGCGCCGTTCGGCGCCCCTCACGGCGTCACGGTCAGCACCCCGCTGCTTCCGTTGGCGATGTACGTGGCGTCGCCCCCGAAGGTGGCTACCATGGTGTGGCCTCCCAGGGCCATGCCGGCGGGCGCGTTGTAGAGCAGGGAGGCGCAGCCGGAGCCGTCGGTGGTCGCGGAACCCAGGGCCACGCCGTCGAGCTTGTAGCTGACGGCCTTGCCGGGCAGCCAGACGTAGTCGGGCAGGCGCCGCAGGTAGGAGCGCAGGTAGGCCGCGCCGCCCTGCTTGATGGTGCGCGAGGCGAGCCAGAGGTAGGACGGGGCGCGGGAGACCCAGAGCGCCGCCGAGCCGCTGGAGGCCAGGTAGCCGCCGTTGCCCGCCCAGCGCGCCTCCAGGTCGTGCCGCCCCGGCGCGGTCGGGCCCGGAACGGTGAAGAGCAGCATGGCCCTGCCCTGGTAGTTCGAAGTCGCCGAGCCGACCTCCGTCCCGTCCACATGGAACGTCACGGCCTTGCCCTCGATAGGCGCCTGGTCGTCGCGGTAGAGGTAGGCCTTGAGGAGCGTGGTGTCCGCAAGCTCGGCGGCACGATCCGGGAGGGTGAGGGTGGTGGAGACCACCGGCTGAACGGTAAGAACAGCTTCGCCCGCACTTGCCAAGTACTCCGCGCTTCCAGTAAATGAGGCGGTGATGGCCCGCGGTCCGGACGCCTCCGCCACCACCCAGTCCAGGTACGCCATTCCAGAGGCATCGGTCGCGGCGGCGCCGACCTGCGTGCCTGCGATGGAGAAGGCCAGCGATCGGTCCGGAAGCCAGGCATTGTCGGTCAGCCGCTTCAGCCATGCCTTAAGGCGGATCGACTCCGAGATCACGCCGTTACGGTCTACAACGTAGGTGAACGTGTCGGCTGGTGCGACGGCAAGCGTGGCTGTCGATTGAAACGCATCGTAGTCGGCATCGCCTGCGAACGTAGCAGAAACCACGTGCGGCCCGCCTTCAGGAACAACGCAGTTGACCCGAGCCGTGCCGCTGGCGTCCGTTGTCGCTGTTCCCGCGCTGTCCCCTGCCACTCTGAAAACGAGGGGGCGACCGGTTATCGGCTCGTTCGACGCAAGTGCCGCGAGGTGGGCCAGCAACGTCACCGAGGCGCCGGGCTTGCCTGTGGCGCCCTCAACAACGAGCTGCGCCCCAAGGACGTCACCAAGCACAATCTTGGCCACAAATGCGTCGTTAGGGCCGTTCATCTTCGTCTGGAACGCCCCTGGGGTCGCAGGGAAGTCAGCCGAAGCGGTGTAGCCAGCAAGGTAGATGCAGCCCGCACTATCAATGGCGATGTCAGAAGCGCCTTCATCGCCGGAGCCACCGAAGTACGTACCGAACACGCACCGGCTGCCATCGGCATTCAGCTTGGCAACAAAGGCGTCGGAGCTGCCAGCGATCCCCGTGAGGACCGCGCCCGGCACTGGAAAGTCAGTGGAGTTCGTCCATCCGCCAACGTAGGCGCAACCACCGCCGTCCACTGCGATACTGGGAGACCATTCACCGCCCGAGCCACCCACGTATGTGCCATAGACTAAGCGGCTCCCCTGAGCGTCCAGCTTGGCAACGAACCCGTCGGCGGAGCCCCCGCCATACGTTGTGAACGCTCCGCCTACTGCAGGGTAGTTCCTGGAAGTCGTCGTGCCGGCGATATAACCGCACCCAGTGGTATCGATCGCGATATCACGCGCCATGTCGCTCCCTGAACCTCCCAACAGCGTGCAGTAAGCGAGCGCACTACCCGCGGCGTTCAGCCTGGCCACGAAGGCATCGTTGGGACCACCCGCGTTCGATAGCTGGTACGCACCGATCGTAGTCGGGAAATCCGTCGACTGGGTGAAACCGGTCACGAACGCGTACCCTCCGCTGTCTACGGCGATGGCAGATGCGCTATCACTTCTCGAACCACCGATATACGTTCCGTATTGCATTAATGTCGGAGTTGCAGACAATTTAGCCACATATCCATCGCTAACGTCGTCAGATGCACCCGCCTTAGCAGTCTGGAACGCGCCAGACGTCACAGGGAAGTCGGTCGAGTTGGTCCACCCAGAGACGTAGACATTGCCCGCACCGTCCACTGCGATGCCCGACGCACCGTCAGAACCAGTACCACCCAAGTATGTACCGTACTGCCAAGTGCCCCACTCGCTAAGCTGAGCAATATAAGCATCACTTGGACCAGATATGTCCGAATGAAATGACCCGGTAGACGTTGGAAACCACATCGCGTCAGTCCATAATGATATGTAGATTTTTCCATTACCAGTTAACACTAATGACGCCGAACGTTCCTGTCCTGTGGCGCAAAAATATATACTGTATAGTAGAGACGATCCGCTTTGATTGATTTTTACGACAAATGTATCGCTACCATCACCTTGATCCCATGTGTTGTTAGTCACAGGGAAGTCAGCAGAGGTGGTAGAACCAGTCATGTATGCACACCCAGCATTGTCCACGGCAATGGCCGAAGCACTGTCGGAGCTTGGCTGGCCGGTATTGGATATGATGGATCCGCCCACAAACGTCCCGTACACCAGCACCGGGTCCACCACCAGCGGCCTTGCCGCGTCGTATTGCGCGACCTGCATGCGGGCCTCTTGCGACTTCAGGCTGTAGCTGCAGGCTACCTGCACTCGCTTGCCGCCGATCTGCTGGTAGGCGTAGGGGCGCTTGAGGCGGACGTCGCCGGCTTCGGTGGTGGCGATGAGGTCGCCGTTGGCGGCGAGGGCCAGCTTGCGGGCGCCGCTGAAGGCGAGGCGGATGCGGCCGGGGTCGGAGCCGGGCTTCACCACGAAGTCGTACTCCAGCGCGCGGTCGGGCGAGCCGTAATAGACGAGGTCGATACCGGGGTAGACGCCGGCCATCTTCACGCGGGCGAAGGTGGGCACGCGGGTGCGCCACTTCTTCGGGTCGTTGCCGATGAAGTAGTTGACGATGCCCTTCTGCCGCTGCAGCCCCATGGCCGAGGCGGCTCCGGCGCTGCCGGCCAGCTTCATGCGGAGCACGGAGCGGCGGGCGGGCGCGGGCGGTTCGGGCATGCCGGGCATGGGCGGACCAGGGCGCCGCCTGGCCTGCGCCGGAGCCTGCGGTGTGCGGACCGGGAGCGACAGCACGGCCTCGCGGTCGGTGAGGAAGAGCGTGCCGCCGCCGGTGCGGGCCAGGAAGCGGACCCGCTTGTCGTACCGGCCGGTGTTCTGCTCGAACGTGAGCGGAAGCCGGCCATACAGCGCCCGCCCCCGGGCCGGAGCCGCCTGGCCCCCCGCCACGCCCGCCGCCACACAGGCCAGACCAACGACCCAGAGCATCCTTCGAAGCATCTCAGCGCCCTCCGTAGGTATCGGCATCCGGCAACGGCATGGAGGCTCGCGAACCCATGCCCTATCGCCACATTACCATACTATGGCGACCACGCCAAAACCGGAAGGCGGCGTCAACGATTCTGCGCGAAATGCCCGGGCCGCCGCCGAACCGGGGATATAGCGGTCCGATATGCCGAACCCGTCCGTCGGCGCCGCCCGTCGGGGTATGCTACGTTCTGTAAGGTGTTGACGGTTCGTAAGCCGACTGCCTTGTGGGAGGCGCTCCATGGATCGCTGTCGCCTGAACCCCTCGCGGCCCCTTCGGGCGGCCCTGGCGCTGTTCGCCTGCGTGCCGCCCGCTGGCGCCCTCGCGCAGGGGCTGGCCGTCGGCTCGCCTGCGCCGCCCATGGCGGTGCGCACCTGGGTGAAGGGCAAGCCGATCCAGACGCTGGAGCCCGGCAAGACGTATGTGGTGGAGTTCTGGGCCACCTGGTGCGGGCCCTGCGTCTCCTCCATTCCCCATGTGACCCAGCTCGCGAAGCAGTATGCCGGCAAGGTCACCTTCGCGGGCGTGGCCGTCTGGGAGACCGGCGACGCGCTGCGCAAGGTGATGGCGTTCGTCAGCAAGATGGGCGCGCGGATGGGCTACAACG
Source organism: Armatimonadota bacterium (assembly GCA_026392115.1). Classification (GTDB taxonomy): domain Bacteria; phylum Armatimonadota; class Chthonomonadetes; order Chthonomonadales; family CAJBBX01; genus CAJBBX01. Next base: position 18,638 of record JAPLCQ010000079.1, read on the forward strand.
TGGCGGTCGACACGCAGTCCGGCGCCATGGCTTCCACGTGGATGAAGGCCGCCGGGCAGGACGGCATCCCGTGCGCCTTCATCATCAGCAAGGAGGGCCGCATCGCCTGGATCGGCCACCCCATGCGCATGGAGAAGCCGCTGGCCGACGTGGTGGCCGGGCGCAGCATCGCCGCGACTCCGGCCGGCGCCGGGGCGTCGAACGCCGGAACGGGATCGGCGGCCGACCCGGACTTGCAGGCCGACCAGGTGGTCTACCTCACCAACCTGGAGCGCCGCCGCGCGGGCCTGCCGCCCCTGAAGTCCAACCCGGCCCTCGCGAAGGCGGCCATGGACCATGCCCGCAACATGGCGGCCTCCGGCTTCTTCGAGCATACCGACCCGCAGGGCCGCGACCCCAGCGAGCGCGCCAGAGCCGCCGGCTATCCCGAGGGATGCGGCGAAAACATCGCCATGGGGCAGCGCGGCCCCGCCGATTCGATAGCCTCGTGGATGCGCAGCCCCGGCCACAAGGGCAACATCCTGGGCAAGGACTACCGCGAGATGGGCGCGGGCTTCGCTCGGTCCGGCAAGGGCGTCGCCTACTGGGTGCAGATGTTCGCCGGGCGCGACGTGCTGCCGGTCATCCTCGACAACGAGAACCCCGCGACCTCCAGCCGCAAGGTCAAGCTCTACCTCTACGGCGCGGGCGCCGCCAGAAGCTACCGCGTGAGCTGGACCGGCTCCGACTTCGGGCCGCCGCAGCCCTTCGCGCCCGAAGTGGATGTGGAGATGCCCGAGGGCGCGGGGACCAAGACCGTGACCGTTGAGATGCGGGACGCGGCGGGCCGCACGGTCACCTCGTCCGACACGATCATGCTGCGCGATCCGTCGGCTCCGGGCGCGGCCGGCGCGCGGGCGGCTGACGCAGGTTCCGCGGGCCGCTTCGAGGGCGCTCCTCCGGTCCCAGACCCGACCGAAGGCGGCGCCCCGCCGCCCCCGCCGGCCGCAGGCGGCGCGCCGCCGCCCGCTCGGAACGCGGCAGCCGACGGCGCCCTCGCCGGGAAGATGGAGGCACGGGCCGTCGAGCTGATCAACGAGGCCCGCCGCGCGGCACGGCTTCGCGAGTTCGCCCAGGACGACGCGCTCAAGAAGGCCGCCGAGCGCCACTGCCGCGACATGGTGCGGACGCGTTCGCTGGACGCAACCGGCTCCGACGGCTCCAGCCTCGACGCCCGCGTGGCCGCCGCGGGCTGGAAGGGTGGCATCACCTACCAGATCTGCGCCATCGGCTCCGACTTCGCGGGCGATATCATCGACGCATGGCTTCTGCGCGACACCAGGGCCCGGCGCATGCTCTCGCGGCCGGCGTTCAAGAGCATCGGCGTGGCCATGTCGCCCGACGGCACGAGCAACTCCTGCTGGGTGGTGGTCCTGGGCGAGTAGGTCGGCAGGCGCGGCTACGGCGCGGCGGTTGAAACCGCGGCAACGAACGGCGGGAAGTCGCCCTTCGGCGACTGGGGGCGCCCGGAGCGGCGCTTCGTGCTGCGTCGATCGGGACGATCCCTCGCGGCGCGGGTCCGGGTCACCGCCGCTGTGGTGGCCCCAGCGGGTCCGTGTGCGGCCGTGTGCGGTGCGAGCCAGACTTCGCCACGGACACACACGGACGGACACGGACGTCCACGGACTGCCGAGGCGCCGGCAAGGGCGGCGCGGGCGGCGCCGTTGGCCGTCGTGCTGAACGGAGTGAAGCACCCCGACTCAATCGGCCAGGTGGCCGGCCCGTGCCGGTCCGCGAGACCGGGCCCCAGGGCCTTGTCACGTCCGGCGGACCGGTGCCTTCCGCCGAAGGCAGGCAGTGTGCAACGCCGGCAAGCGCCCCTCTGCGGCCCAACGACACGGCCGGCATCAAAGCCGTCCCGCCATGCCCGAAGGGGCGCTTGCCGGCGTCAGTCACTCCCAGGCCAGTCGGCTCGTGGTCGGCACCGGAAGAGCCAGTCCTATGGAGGATCGGTCGTGACCAGCGTCACCTCCCGTGGCTCCTTGGACGCAACCGGCAACACGCGCAGCCTGAGCTTCGTGCCGGCGCGCGAACGGAAGCGCCGAGGTATATCATCGTCATCCATCATTGCCACCGCCACTCCGTCGATGGCCAGTATCTGGTCGCCCGATCTCAGTCCGGCGGTCGCAGCTGGCGAGCGGCGTCCAACCTCGGTCACATACCATCTGCCGTCGTAGTCTTGGATCAGAGCCGCGCGCTTGTCAGACACCGGAGTTACGTCCAGGTACGGCGACTCCCTGAAGAAGGTGACCAGATGGGCCTTTCCGTCTCGTCTGGCTACCTCCAGCTTGCAGATCGATCCCGCATAGCCGACCACCAGCGACTGCACCTGCCGCGCCGTCAGGCCCGCCAGTCGCGTCCCATCGACGGATCGGACCTCCTGCCCAGGCCGCAGTCCTGCGCGTCGGGCAGGCGAGTTGGCAAGCACGCGGCCAATCACCCACTTGCCCCCACTGGGCCGAACCTCCAGGAACGCGCCGCCCGGGTACATCCTGCTGCGTTCGACGGCGGGCAGTGGCTCGAGGAACATGACCTTCCTAGGGAAATCAATAGTGACAACGAACCGATCCAGGAAACTGCAGCCTAACTGCAGAGGCACGTCGGCCCCACGCTTGACCCAGGCCGCAACGCTCAGGGCCTGGGCTCCGCTGCATTCGATACGAGGGAGGAGCACCGGCCGTGGCGCAACGATGCCACCTCGGTCGACGTTCGCCTGCGGGAACTGGCATGACTGCTGGGCCTCCATCTTAGCTGAGACATCTGCGGTGACCACTACGTATGGAGACCCGGTGTTCACCAGGAAGTCCTGCTGGGGCGCCGACCGCCCCGGGCTGGCCGCCGCAAAGAATATCCCGGCCTTTTCGGACAGCGCTATGGCCACGGAGTTGCTCGACGTGGCGTCCTGGGAGCCGGATTTGTTGACGGTCAGCTTCCGCGCACGCAAGTCCAGTCGGAGGCTCGCGCCCGGCAGGAACTGCGTGCCGATCGTGCCCGCGATGCCCTCAGCCTGCCACCTTGCGGAGTCGAGCGTTTCGACGGTGCTTACTACGTCGGGCACGACGAGCAGCTGCCGCCCAAGTGTGGTAATGCCGACCCGCGACACGCGCACAGTCCTCCTCGGAACGAGGGGCACCGGCACGTTGGAGGCGCGATGGTCAGGCTCCAGCTTGGACTTCACTGCGGCCCACTTGAAGATGGTGAGAGCTGACGAGCGATCAGTGGAATATGCAAACCGCAGTGCCGGGCCGTCGTTCAGACGCAGGGTGACCAACGGGATCGGATGTACCAGGCCATCGTACAGCAGGGGGATTTCAAATGGACCCCACTGTGAATCGGCCCGTACTACCAGAGGCTGCAGTAGGAACGCCAGACAGCACACCATGTATCTCATCATACGGTTCCTCCATCTGCCGGCCAGGGCACCGGCATTGGGTCGCCGGGGGTTGCGTTCTCCGCCGCCCAGGGCCTGAATGATTCTGTCGGACATCACAAGGGACTCCGGAAACCCGCCCTAACAGTGACAACCCCAGGCGCAAAGCGCACTGAGCCGCGCCAGCCGTCGTCCGGCCTGAATGGCAGTGGCACGGTGATGCCCCAACCGCCGCCGCTCGGGAAGGGGGGATCGATCAGCAATCTCGGAGGGTTGCCGATTCCGATGCGCATCGGCGGACCGGGCCAAATGAAGACGGGAGTGCCGGGGACCTGTAGCGGGTCATCGATCCTTGGAAGCACAAGGCGCCCTCCCCGGCCCTGTCCACCCATTGGTTCAGGGCCAGCGCCGGTCGGGTCCACCGAGTCGACGGGATTGCCATCGCAGTACAGGTACGCGTGCTCGCTCAGCACCGTATCGCGGGTGATGAACCGACCCACCTGCGCGTCGTAGTACCGTGCGCCCACGTGCATGACGCCGGCGTCGCCGTCGTTGCGGTAGCCCCAGTCGCCCGCGTACATGTAGGGGTTGGAGCTGCTGCCGCTGGAGCCCGCCACCTGCCCGAAGGCTTCGTAGTTTACCGAGCCGGTGACTGTCTGATTGGAGCTAGTGACCGTCCGCTCGGAGCCGTGGCCGTCGTACATCGGGTATTCCGTACCGCGCCGCAACAGACCGTTGGCCGGCGTGTACGCCTGTGTGTAGCTGCCGCCCTGCTTCTCCAGCGCCATGCCGCCCGCGCCGTAGAGGAACTCGGGTGTCGTGCCGCCCGCCGTGCGGCTGAAGCGGCGGCCCAGCGCGTCGTACGCGAAGTCGGTCGTGGTCTGCCCCTGGGTTATCTGGGTGAGCTGCCCGTCGTAGTCGTAGCTCAGCGTGTAGGCGGCGCCGCCCAGCGTGCGGCTGGTCTGCTCACCGTTGGCGTTGTACGAGTAGCTGTTGGTGAAGCCGCCGGAGGTGGCCGTGAGCTCGTCGTCGCTGTTGAGCGTGAAGCTGGTGGTGTTGCCGCCCACGGTCTGCGCCGTGCGGTTGCCCACGCCGTCCAGGGTGTAGCTCGCCGTGAATGCGTTGGTGCCGGTCCGGGTCTCGCCCGTCAGGCGACCGATGCCGTTGTAGCTGTAGCTGACGGTGGAGTTGTCGGCTTCGGTGATGCCGGTGCGCTGGTTGTCGTCGTTGTACGAATAGCTGAACGAGCTTAGGGTCGTGTTGCCGCTGTTCTTGTTGGTCACGCTGGTGAGACGGCCCGCGTCGTCGTAGGCCTTCGTCACGGTGGCGCCGATCTGCAGCGTCGTGCCGGTCTCGTTGCCGTCGGCATCGTAGCTGTAGGTCGCCGTGCCTGCGCTCTCCGAGAGCTGGTA